>NZ_BIFW01000001.1 GCF_003967595.1 Companilactobacillus musae
TAAACAGATTTTGACCGGAAATAGTGGCTTGAAAATCACTTAATATTTCTATATTACAAAGCTAGCACTACGCGTTAAATAGATTCATTTGATATTACCTGGTTTCTTTATTAAGTAATCAGACAGTATCATGGGGCTTAACCCCCAAGTCAAATAGTGTGGGAGATATTAAAATGAATGTTGCAGAGTTTTGCCAAAAGGTTGGAACTACTAGAGATACGTTGAGATTGTACGATCAAATGGGTTTGTTGAAGCCCAAGAGAAATCAGAATAATTATCGAAATTTTAGTATTGAAGATCAGAAGACTTTTGCGATTATCCGTAATTTACAAAAAGCTAGTTTGACTTTAGGGGAAATAAAAATGGTTTTGGAATTACGAGATAAACCTGTGACTGATGATTGTCATATTGATACTGCAAATTTTATTAGGACCAAAAGAATTGAATTTCAAAAGAAACGTGATTTTTATAAGCAGTTGCTAGGTGTGACTGATGAGATGAGTAATGCTTTGAATAATTCTCAAACTGATATGGAACAGTTTATTAATAATTTTGGCACAATTGAGTGAAATAAAAAGATCACCTATTTAAAGAGTGATCTGATAAATTGTTAACTGAAATTAAGTTTATTTATTAAACTAGGTTGAATAGTTCTTTTGTCTTAATTATCTTATTTGTATGTTTTAACTTTGAAAAATGATTTTCAGTAAAGAAATCGAATTGTCCTTGAAGTTATGATTCGATATTTTTATTAAAAATAAATATGGCTAAGAAACTCAATATAATAAAGGGTAATTCCCACTTATACAATTTTAAAAATGCGTTCGTTAATTGATTATGAATGTGTCTCTTTATATCTTTAAAAATATTTGTTAAATTGCGATTAATATTTGTAACTTTCTTTTGAGTATTCACTAAGACCTTTTGATATAATTGCCGTCTCATTTTTATAGGTAAAGTTACACCATCTTTGGATTTAGCAATAATAATACTATTTGTTTTAGCTTTTGCCATTTTGATTGTTTGATTGGGATTTATTTGTGGAAGTGAGATACTTTGTGAATTGATTTGATTTTTTTTATGAGTATTTTTGATTTTAGTGATCATTTTGATTTGTAGTTCTTTAGGTAGCTGTGAATTTTCTATTCTATTTGTTGAATAGGTGTAAATATTTTGTTTAGCTGAATCTATATTACCATCTAATAATGAAAGGAAGAGTGCAATACCAATGATTACACCAATGTTTCTGATAACGTTCAAAACGTTTTGAGCTGCTGTTAATTCTGTTCCTTCTAAGCGTCCAACTGCAATGGACATTGTTGGTCCGGCTATTGAACCAATACCTAGTCCCAATAATATATCAATTAAATAAAGTTGATTATAACTGTTTTCTAGATTTAATCGACTAGATAGATAGACAGAAGTACTTAAAATGATAATACCGAATCCAATCAATATTCTACTATTGATTTTTCCTACTAGCTTAGTAGCGATAGGTGTTGAAAATAGTAATGTAATTGACATAGGAGTGATTAATAGGGCTGCATGTAATTCAGAAATACCAATCACTTTAGTCAAGAAGGTTGGAATAATACCGATAAAACCTGCTAAGACGACAAAAGTAATTAATATTACTATGTTAGCCCCAATATAATTACGATTCTTGAATAATTTTAAAGGAATAATTGGATCACTACTACGATGTTCATGATAAAGAAAAATTAAAAATAGCAGCAGAGATGCTATAGAACAACTAATAGTCTTAAAGCTAAGCCAGTTCCAGTTCCTACCTTCTACTAGAGATAAAGTTAGTAAAAATAAAGCACTGGCAATTACGATTGTTCCACCAAAATCAATTTGGACTCTATTAATCATTTCATTTTTCATTGAGAGTAGTAGTAAATTCAATATTAGAACAATTATTATTAATGGGATATTGATAAGAAAAACCCAGTGCCAGCCAAAATATTGAGAAACAAATCCGCCAATTGTAGGTCCAAGAGCAGCGCCTAGAGCCTGTGTAGCGGCAAATATTGCAATTATTCTATTACGTTTACTTTTTTCAACTTGTTTAAATCCTAGAATCATTCCTGATGGCAACATTATTGCTGCACCAATACTTTGAATGGCACGACCGATTAATAAGATATTTAAGGATGTGGCCAAACCACTGGTTATTGAACCTACTGCAAAAACTATTAAAGCCATATTTAATAATTTTACATGTCCAACAATATCTCCTATCCGGCCAAAGGGAATTAAAAATGAAGCAAATAAAATCGTATAAATATTAATGGCCCAAGATAAGTCCGTTAGAGATGCGTGTAATCCTGTTTGTATCTCTGGAATAGCAATATTCATAATGTTCGTATCCAAAATAACCAAAAAACCTATAAATGATAATGTAAAAATACTTAATCTCTTTTTTAGCGTTGTCAATATTTCTACCTTCTAACTGTAACTTATGTATTTTTTTGATACACTTGTATCAACAAGGGTATTATTAAATATTTAGAGCTCTAAATATATTTAAACTCCTCGTTTTTAATACATTGGAAGTGAATGTAATGACTAGAGACATAAGTTGTAAAAATGTAACACGAATGCAATTGCAAACTAGATTGTGGATCAAAGATGCACTCATGCAATTGTTAAAGATGTATCCATTTGAGGAAGTAACTGTTAAGCAGATTGTTTTAACTGCTAAAATATCTCGCCCAACATTTTATCGAAATTATTCGTCTAAAAAAGAGGTTCTTGATGATACCATTACTGATATTATGTTGGATTATAAGAAAAATATCGTTCAGAGGCATGTTACTAATTTACATGATTTACTTTTTTATTGTTTTAAATATTTCGAGACGAACCATGATTATATCGCAATTATGGTAGGTGCCCATTTAACCGGTTATTTAGCAGATAAATTAACACGGCAATTTGTTGAAGGAATTAAAAATGACACTCAAAGTTGGAGACGATGGCAAACACCTTTGCAAAAACAGATTGGTGTTCACTTTGTTTTTTATGGTTTTTTAAATGTTATTCTTTATTGGATTGCTACTGGTTGTGAAGAGTCACCCGAAACAATGGCACAGCAGACGATTGGAATTATAAAGGGTTTAGTATAAAAGGAAGCTAAGAAATTCATGTACGAAATTTCTTAGCTTCCTTTTTTGAAAATATCATGATTTAGATTAATTTTCATGATAATCTTCTTGATAAATATAGCGATGTAATTTCAAATACTGTTTTTCCAATCTTCTTTCGTTACTGTTGTTTTTAGAATAGTAATAGCGTCGTCCCTTCAGACCTTTAGGCATGTAATTCTGTTGGGCAATTTGATAGGGAGCTTCAAAAGGTGAATCTATTAATCCACCACCGGTAATTTCTTCGGAGTGTTTGTAATGCATGTCGCGTAATCCTCTTGGCATCGGATGTTCGTTGGGGTGTTCGGTATCTTTATCCAGTTTTTCCCAAGTTTCATCAAATGATCCAGATTTAGGAGAGATACACATTAACATTGTGGCAAACATAAGCGGATATTTTGCCTTGGGCATACCGATTTTTTCAGCTTGATTGGCAGCAGTGACAATTTGAGTAACTTGTTGAGGATTAGCCAGACCGATATAAGTATATGGTATTTCACGTAATCTTCGTACGACTGATGGCAAGTCATTATTCTTTAATAATATTGCTAAATAATATAACGCTGCATCAGTATCAGAACCAGCCATTGAATCAGAATAGGCCGAAAGATAGTCATAATGTTTAGTGGCTTTTTTGTCATAGTTAAAGTTTTGCTGTTGGGCAAATCTTTTCACATCTTCAACAGTTAATTCAGTTTGATTCAGAGCATGAAGTGTTTCCAAAGTATTCAAAGCAATTCTTAAATCACCATCAGCTGAAATTGCAATTAGATTTAGGGCATTATCTTCAATCTTTTGTTCATCCAATTTATAAATTTCAGTTGTAGCTCTTTTTAACATGGTGACGATATCTTCATCACTAAGAGATTGAAATTCAAAAATTTGTGATCGAGATCTAATTGCTGGAACAATCGACATGATCGGATTTTCTGTGGTAGAGCCAATCAACATAACGTGCCCATTTTCCAAATAAGGTAATAAGAAGTCTTGCAAGGTTTTAGTCATACGATGAATTTCATCTATTAGTAGTACGAATGAATCGTCAGGATATTTGTCGATTAATTTGGTTAATTTGGCTTTGTTATCAGTTGAAGCGTTGAATGACTCGAACGGGTAATTATTTTCTTTAGCTATGATTTGAGCCAGACTAGTTTTTCCAGTCCCAGGAGGTCCCCACAGCAGTAAAGGAATATTTACATGTTGATCAATTATTTGTCTTAATGGCTGTCCTGGTTTTAATAATTCTTGTTGACCGACCATTTGAGATAACGTTTGTGGACGCATTTGGTCGGCTAAAGGTGTTTTGAATGCCAATTTTTTAGTCCTTTCATAATGATATTTTATTATTTGAAATTTTATTATCAATGGTTCCATTATTGCAAGAAAAAAGCTACCACATATTTGTGATAGCTATCAGCCCCAATAGTAATATTTTTTTTGACTAAGTTTGACTAAGCATTTGGTCAAACTTAATAAAATTATGAATTCTTAAAACATTGATTTATCAGGACTTAGAGCCTGTATAAAATATTTTGGGTACAAAAAAATCACCCGTATGGGAATCGAACCCATAACTCCACCTTGAGAGGGTGGCGTCTTAAACCATTTGACCAACGGGCAATTAAACAACACCCATAATTTTACCTGTAAACAAGTGATTCTGTCAATATGAATTGTTGTTTTTATTTTAATTATTTTCGATTATTATTTGCATCTTTAGTTTTAATTATTAAAACGTAAATCAACATACCAATTAAAACAATCGTATAAATGGCACTGGCGAATCCAGCATATTCCATAATGATCCAACCAGTTACACGGGCACTAGCGATTAGAAGCATTGAAAGAACGCCAAACATAACGATTCTTCGTAATAAATCTTGATAGACTTCATTGAATTTTTTTTGATTGTTTTTCATAGTAAGATAACTCCTGAAGCTATTGCTCCAGCTAATATTGCCAAAAAGTTATTTAAAAAGTGAACGGTAATATCGGCTTTGATATTTTTAGTTCTATAATACACGCCAGCTAAAACTACTCCTAATAGTACTTTTGAAAGGGCGTAGATCCAGTCGGTACCTGCACCGAAGGGTGCATGAACATATCCAAAAATAACTCCACTGACTATGATTGACAATATTGGGTTATTAACAAAAAACCAGTTCATGAAAATTCCTCTGAAAAGTATTTCTTCAAGGATTGGTGCTACGAAGATGGTAAAGAATATTAATATTATCATGCTGTTGTTAGCAACTAGTTTCAAGGCATCAACGTTAGCGTTAGAATTTCGCATGAAAGGTACCGTAGCAAAGTTGATCAGTAAAGTTAATAAAGTTGCAACGATAATGATACTCCATGTTCCCTTAGTAAATTTTTGTGTAGGGAAGTTTTGAGCTTTTTTGAAGGTCCAAATTATTACTGTTGCCGATATGATCAACAATATAATAGTAATAATCGGAGCAATTTTTAAATAAGATTCATATTTGGTCCCAAGTTCTTTTTTTGTTAAAGTTAAAATACTTAATGGTAGTTGTTCCATTAAAAATAAAACTAAAAAGGCTATAATATGAAGTATAACTTTTATAGGATGATAAGTATCTTTTGTATTATTCATTAAAATACCGCCTTTTTTATGATAATTATTAGAATTTTTTAGTGATTAGTGCTTTAATACTATAATGCTATAAGTGAGTTTTAAAGGGAGTGAATAAATGTTCAAGATTGCTCGAGGTAGGATCAATAGTTGGCAAGTACTTGGTGCGGTCATTTTTATGATTTTTCAAGTTATTGCAACGTTATACATTCCTAATCTAACGTCAGACATTGTTAACAAAGGTGTTATCACTGGTGATACTAACTATATCATTCATGCTGGTATCGAGATGGTCGTAGTTTCGTTTATAACGGCAATTGCGGCTTTTGGAAATGTTTTGATGGCGTCACAAGCGTCGCAGGGATTAGGTCGAAAATTAAGATCCGATTTGTTCAAGAAAATATTATACTTTACACACGATGAATTCGACAAGTTCGAGACTTCATCATTAACAACCAGAACAACTAATGATGTTATTCAAATACAAAACGTTATGATCATGATGCTTAGAATGATGATCATGGCGCCAATTATGTTAATTGGTGCTAGTTTTATGGCTTATCAGAAGAATGCTGAAATGACTAAAATCTTCTTGGTTTCAATTCCTATTTTAATTGTAATCGTTGGTTTAGTGATGTTCTTTGCGGTACCGCTTTTCAAAGCTATGCAGAAGAAAACTGATCGTTTGAATTTGGTCTTTCGTGAAGGTTTGACTGGTGTTCGTGTTATCCGTGCTTTTAGACAAGATACTTTTGAGCAGGATCGTTTTAAAGATGCTAATGCAGACTATACAAATAACGCGGTCAAAGTATTTAGTATCGTAGCGATTATGTTTCCAGTTGTTACCTTAGTTATGAGTGGTACTAATGTTGGTATCACTTGGCTTGGAGCTCATTATATTGCTAATCAATCAATGCAAATTGGTAATATGATTGCTTTCATGACTTATGCTATGCAAATTTTGATGAGTTTTATGATTTTATCAATGGTTTTCGTTTTTGTTCCTCGTGCTTCAGCTTCAGCTGCACGTATTCAGGAAGTCTTTGAAACAGAAAGTAAGATTGATGTAGTTGCTAAACCAGCTAAGGTCAAGGACGAACCATCATTAAGTTTCAATGATGTTAATTTTAGATATCATGGTGCCGAAAGATTGGCCTTAGCTAATTTGAATTTCAAGGTTACCAAAGGACAAGCATTAGCTATTATTGGTGGAACTGGTTCTGGTAAAAGTACTTTGATTAACTTGATTCCACGTTTCTATGATGCTGAAACAGGTGTTGTTAGTTTAAATGGGACTGATGTTAAAGCATTGAGTACTGAAGATATTAACAGTCGGGTTTCGATGGTCCCTCAAAAGGCTATTTTATTCAAAGGTACAATTCGAGATAATATGGCTTATGGTAAAGAAGGAGCAACCGACGATGAGATTTGGCATGCTTTGGAAATTGCTCAAGCTGCTGATTTTGTTAAGGAACTTGATGGTCAATTAGACGGTGAAGTTGAACAAGGCGGGGATAATTTCTCTGGTGGACAAAAACAACGTCTAGCTATTGCTCGTGCCTTAGTCAAAGATGCTTCAATTTATGTCTTCGATGATTCTTTCTCAGCACTTGATTTCAAGACTGATTTGAATTTGAGAACGGCTTTAAAGAATGATGAAAAAATCAGTCAGGCAGTTGTAGTTATTGTTGGTCAACGTATCTCAACTGTAGCTGATGCTGATCAAATCGTCGTACTTGATAATGGTAAGATGGTTGGTTTGGGAACTCATCAAGAATTAAAAGAAAATAATAAGACTTACCAAGAAATAATTGAGTCTCAATTAAAGGAGGGTAAGTAATGGCTGAGAAAAAGACTGAATCTCCTTCAATGGGTCATGGACATGGTCCAGGTCGTGGACCAGCAATTGTCGTTAAACCAAAGAATTTTTGGAAGACTAGTGGTCGTTTGGCTAAATATATGTCGACTTATGTGGTCGGAATTGTAGTTGTATTGGCTTTAGCGATTGCTTCAGCAGTTTTCCAAATTAAAACTCCTAAGATTTTGGGTCAGGCTACAACTGAAATTTATAAAGGCTTGATGACTGGTGTTGCTCAGCAAAAAGCTGGTATTAAAATTAATGGATTGCCTATCAATTTCGATAAAATTGAACATATTATTTTCATCGTTATTATGATGTATTTGGCTTCTGCTGCCTTTAATTTTATTCAACAATTTGTAATGACACGTATTTCACAACGAACAGTTTATAAGTTAAGACGTGATCTTAAAGGTAAGATGGAAAGATTACCAATTAGCTATTATGATTCACATTCTAATGGTGATATTATGTCACGTGCTATCAATGATATGGATAATATTGCTGGAACATTGCAACAAAGTTTGACTCAATTAGTTACTAGTTCGGTTACCTTTGTTGGTATTATTTGGATGATGTTTACAATTAGCTGGAAGTTGACTTTGATTGCGTTAGCAACTGTGCCTTTAAGTTTGATTGTTGTTGGTCTTATTGCACCGCAATCACAGAAATTCTTTAAACGTCAACAAGCTTCTTTAGGACTTTTGAATAATCAAGTCGAAGAAAATTATTCAGGACACGTAGTTGTAAAGAGTTTTAATCATGAACAAGAATCAATTGATGAATTTGAAAAAGAAAATGCTAAGCTATACAAAGCTTCTTGGAAAGCTCAATTGATCTCTGGTATTGTTATGCCGATGATGAACTTTTTAAATAACTTGGGTTATGTTTTTGTAGCCATGTATGGTGGTATTCAAGTTGCTAATGGTGGAATTGCTTTAGGTGATATTCAAGCTTTCTTGCAATATATGAATCAATTTTCACAACCAATTGCTCAATTAGCCAATTTAACTAATACTATTCAAGCTACAGTTGCATCTGCTGAACGTGTTTTTGAAATTTTAGATGAACCTGAAATGGAAAATACTAAAGTAGATGTACCTGACGTTCAAACTGACGACAAAGTAACGTTGGATCATGTTAAGTTTGGTTACGAAGGTAATCCAATCTTATTGGAAGACTATAATCTGAATGTCAAACCAGGAGAGATGGTTGCTATTGTTGGACCAACTGGTGCTGGTAAAACAACTATCATTAATTTACTTGAACGTTTCTATGATGTTAGTGGCGGTTCAATTAAACTTGATGGCAAGGATATTCGTAATATGAGTAGAGAACAGGTTAGAAGTCACTATGCAATGGTTTTGCAGGATACTTGGCTCTTTACCGGTTCAATTTATGATAATTTGAAGTACAGTCGTGAAGATGCTACTCGAGATGAAATTATAGAAGCAGCTAAGGCGGCTCATGTGGATAATTTCGTTCGTCAATTGCCAGATGGTTATGACACAGTCTTGAATGAAGAAGCATCTAATATTTCTCAAGGTCAAAGACAATTGATTACAATTGCTAGAGCTTTCGTAGCTAACCCTGAGATCTTGATTCTTGATGAAGCTACATCTTCAGTCGATACTAGAACTGAACTACATATTCAACATGCGATGGAACGTCTTTTGAAGAATAGAACTAGTTTCGTGGTTGCCCACAGATTGTCAACTATTCAAGGAGCAGATAAGATCATCGTTATGAATCATGGATCAATTGTCGAAACAGGTAACCATGAGGAACTCATGGCCAAGAATGGTTTCTATGCTGATCTTTATAATTCACAATTTGCTGGGAATGTCGCTTTGTAAAATATTAAGATATATAATTAAAGAGCGGGACAAAGTATCGCTCAATTTCTGAATAATAATCCCCGTGTGATGACCATTGAATGTGGTTGTCACATGGGGATTTGTTTTTATACGCCAGGAATTACGTTCTGTTTTTCATTTATTTTAACTTTATGAAGGGTAGATTTATGGCAAATTTTGAAGAAACTAAAGCACAAATCATAGATTTAGTTAATAGAAGAATCGTTCCTGGAGCTAGTTTTGGCTTCATAAATGGATTACAGAGCCAAGAGTGTACTTATGGGAATAAGTCATGGGTTCCGAAAATTTTACCGCTCAGAGGCGATGAATTGCACGATTTAGCATCATTAACAAAAGTAATGGGAACCGTACCCCTGATTTTAAAGATGCTTGATGAGAAACTAATCAATTTGCATGATCCAATAAAAAAATATCTACCCGAATTTTCTGATGATCGAGTAGAATTGTTTCACTTGATAACTCATACTTCAGGAATTCATGGCTATATTCCTAATCGTGACAGTTTAGATAGTGATCAATTGATTCAAGCGTTGTTAAAATTACCTGTAACCGATTCTTTTAATAAGAAGGTCGTTTATACGGATACAGGCTTGATTTTTTTAGGTTTAGTAATTGAAAAATACTATAAAATGCCAGTGCAAGACGCAATTATGAAATATATTATTGAACCGGAGGGTTTAAAAGATGCTACTTTTGAACCAGATCCTAAGCGTTGTGTGCCAACGTATGAAGTCAATGGAGAGATGTTGCAAGGAATTGCCAATGATCCTAAGGCTCGTCAATTGGGAAAACACTGTGGTTCTGCAGGAATGTTTGCAACACTTGATGATGTAATGCAATTTGCAAAAGATATGTTGAAATCGGATAAAAAATTCCTATATCATAACTTTACAGAATTAGACCCAGGTCGTTCACTAGGCTGGGATGTGAAACCTGATGGTTCAGGACATGTTTTATTTCACACCGGTTATACGGGTGAGTTTATTGCTTTAGATTATCAACATCAAACTGCTATGGTTGTGATGACTAACCGTGTTCATCCAATTCAAAATAACCAATTATTCTTGGAACGTCGAGAAACAATTTTGAATTCTTTTTTAAATGAGAGCAAATAAAAAGACAGCCGTTAGGCTGTCTTTATTTTTGTTTTATATAACCTTTATCACTAAGTGCCTTACGTAATCCCAACATAGCGGTATAAGTAGCTAAAACATAAATACGATCAGTTGGAATCTTAGGAATTTGTTTAACAAAATCTTCAATTTCAACTGTTTCGATATTCTTTTTCATATCTAATCCAGCAATCTTGAAACGATAAGTAACGTCTTTGACACGTTTTCCACCAGTGATAACTAATGGTAATTTATCATAGTCGAAGTCTTCAAAATTAGCGTCCCAGATCCAACTTGTATCAATTCCGTCAGCATAGTTAGCATTCAGTAGAAAAGCCAACGAATATGGCTTTTTATCGCTAAGAACAGTTTCGATAACTTGATTTAAACCAACTGGATTTTTAACCAAGATGATATTAACATCTTTGCCATCAACATTGATTGTTTCTTGACGACCAAAGACTTTTTCGTCATAAGCGAAGGCTTTTTGCATTTGAGCAACACTGATACCCATTTCCGAAGCAATTGCATAAGCGGCAAGGGCATTATAGACATTATACTTACCACCGATATTCATCGTAAATTTATTGCCATCAATTTCAAATTCAGTTTTGTTAGGTAAAAGAGTTGAAATATTTGTTACTTGGTACTTTAATTCGTGGCGTTTAAATCCACAATTAGGGCAGAAATAACTACCCAAGTTAGCGTATGAAATCATGTGGTAATGAATGATGTGGTTACAGTTAGGACAAAGCACGCCATCTGTATTAGTAGGTGCCTTAAAGTCTTCTTTTTCATGACCCTTATCTGAGAATCCATAATAGACAACTTTATTTGGTAATTTCTTAGATGAAAAGATAGCAGCGTCACCATTGGCAATAATTGTAGCGTCAGGAGCTAGTTTAATTCCATCAAGGATCTTTTGATAGGTGGTATAAATTTCGCCATAGCGATCCATTTGATCACGGAAAATATTTGTTAGCACAAAATACTTTGGCTTGATATATTTACAGATGATAGGAACGTTAGCTTCATCAACTTCTAAAACAGCTAATGGTTTCTTGCTTTTCTTATGGTGTGTCACAAAACTAGTGACGATACCTTGGATCATATTTGATCCGGTTGGATTAGTTAAAACGTCGTCATACTTTTGAATCAACATTTTATTGATCAAAGATGTTGTCAAAGTTTTACCGTTTGTACCGGTAACGACGATTAAATCGTAATCTTTACCCAGACTTTTTAAAATATCTGGATCAATTTTGTAAGCAATTTTGCCGGGATATGAAGAACCGCCATTGAAGAACTTGCTTAAAATAAAGTACGATGTTTTTCCTGTTAATGTTGCAATACCTGATTTGAATGTCATTAATAAAAACCCCAAATTGAATTAATTAAAATAATATTATCACACCTAACCTACATTTTAGTTGATTTTGTTTGAAATTGGGAAATGTTTGATATGTTCAAGAGCCAATTTTTTCGTTATAATCTTGAAGGACATATTTTTGGAGGCGTAAATTTGGCTCAATTATTTTTTAAATATGGTGCTATGAATAGTGGAAAATCTATCGAGATTTTAAAGGTAGCCCATAACTATGAAGAACAAGGTAAGTCAGTTATTTTGATGACTAGTATTTTAGACACTCGTTCCGGTGCTGGAAAAATAAAGAGTCGTATGGGATTAACTAGAGAGGCAATTGCCTTGGAAGATGACTCGAACGTTTTTGACATTGTAAAAGCAGAAAACCCTAATGCGGCTTGTGTTTTGATTGATGAATGTGAGTTTATGACTAAAGATCAGGTCTTAGAGGCTACTAAGGTCGTCGATGATTTAGGAATTCCAGTCATGGCCTTTGGCCTGAAAAATGATTTTAAAAATGAATTGTTTGAAGGTACTAAGTATCTCTTGTTGTACGCTGACAAGTTGGAAGAAATGAAGACAATTTGCTGGTTCTGTACAAAAAAAGCTACAATGAATATGCGTATGGCAAATGGTAAACCAGTTTATGACGGCGAACAGATTTCAATTGGTGGTAATTCAATGTACTATCCAGTCTGCCGTCGACACTATAACCATCCTCCAATGCTTAATGAAGACTAAGCTCTTGCTCAAATTAGGTATAGTATAAAATTGCCGTCCTCCACAACAATAAAATTGGGCTGGAACGTAGTGGGCACGACTTGGAGCCTCTTGGCGATGCCAACAGTCTTCAAGCTCGGCCTTCTACTAAATCCCCAAGGTACACGAATTAAGTAGAATTTCACTACTGAGCCCATTTTCTTGTTGTTCCGGACTGGTGTATTGTTTTGAAATTTAGTCATTTTTAAATCTGAATATTCAGAAACTTTATTTGTATATTTGAAATTTTGATTACAATTTTAGAAACCAAACACTAGTCGGTAGTGAAATCTCTGTGGATGCTCAGTGGTGAAATTGTTCTTAGTGGTGAAACCACTTAGAACAAGGCCAGTATTTAAGACAATTGTGAACTTCAATTGGCTCAAATCTGTGCCCACCACGTTCCAGCGTCCACAGAGATTTTACGGACGACGGTATCATTCAAACTACTTAGTTAATATTATGTAACCAAACTTGAGTAAAAACCGAAGATTAATAAATAAAAGAAAGGATAGTTAAAGTTGGATAAAATATTTGAACAACTAGAAACATTGCTTGAAAGATATCAGGAACTCCAAGAATTAATGAGTGATCCTGAAGTTATCAACGATACAAAACGTTACATGGCCTATTCTAAAGAAGAAGCTGACATGCGTGATGTTGTTGCTGCTTTTAAGCGTTATAAGGAATTGAAACAAAGCATCAGTGATAGTGACGAGATTCTTCGTGAAACTGATGATGCTGAAATGCAAGCTATGGCTAAAGATGAGATGGAGAGTTCTAAAAAGGAACTTGATGAAGTCGAACACAATATTACTTTATTGATGTTGCCTAAGGACCCTAATGATGATAAGAATATTATCATGGAAATTCGTGGAGCTGCTGGTGGTGATGAAGCCAGTTTGTTTGCAGCTGATCTTTTGAGTATGTATAGCAAGTATGCTGAAAAGCAAGGTTGGACTTTTGATATCATTGATGAAACTGATACAGAAGTTGGTGGCTATAAAGATGTTGCCGTCATGATTACAGGTACCAGTGTTTACTCTAAATTAAAATACGAAAATGGAGCACATCGTGTTCAACGTATTCCATCTACAGAATCACAAGGTCGTGTTCATACTTCAACTGCTACAGTTGCAGTTATGCCTGAATATGATGAAGTTGATATTGATCTTGATCCTAAAGATATTCGTACTGATGTTTACCGTTCATCTGGTGCTGGTGGTCAACATATCAATAAGACCTCATCAGCTGTTCGTATGACCCATTTACCAACTGGTATCGTTGTTGCTATGCAAGATCAACGTTCACAACAGCAAAACCGTCAAAAAGCTATGCAAATTTTGAAATCACGTGTTTATGATTATTATGAATCACAAAACCAAAGCGAATACGATGAACAACGTAAATCAGCTGTTGGTACAGGTGATCGTTCTGAACGTATCAGAACTTATAATTATCCTCAAAACCGTGTAACTGATCACCGTATTGGTTTGTCTTTAAACAAACTAGATCGAATTATGAATGGTGATCTGGAAGAAATCATTGATGCATTGATTGTCGATGATCAAACCAAGAAGTTGGAGCAAATTCAAAGTGGAGAAGCTAAACTATTCTAATGCCCTGAAAGGGGCTTTTTCTATGTTAAAGGAACAAAACAAATTTCCTGAAGATGCTGAGTATTTAATGGAAGAATTAAGCGGATACAATTATACGCAACTACAACTTCATCGAAATGATTATGTTCCAAATGATATTATGCGAAAGTTTCGTGATGGTTTAACTAGACTTGGAATGGATGAACCAGTTCAATATATTTTGGGTTATGCCTATTTTATGAATCGAAACTTTTCAGTTAATGAGAATGTACTTATTCCTAGACAAGATACTGAAGAAATGGTTCAAAAAATCATTGATGAGCATGGATCTGAAACTAAAAGTATTTGTGATATTGGAACGGGGTCAGGAATTATTGCTTTAACTCTTGGTTTGGAGTTTCCTGAAGATGAGATTTTGGCAACGGATATTTCAGATGAAGCGTTAAAAGTTGCTGAACTTAATGCTAATAATTACCAAACTAATAACATTTTTTTTAAGCAGAGCGATCTTTTTAAAAGTATCGAACCGCAGCAATTTGACATTATTGTTTCCAATCCTCCTTATATTGCTGAAGATGAAAAAAAGGATATGGATCAAAGCGTTATTAAATATGAGCCGGATTTAGCTTTATATGGTCATGATAATGGGTTAGAATTCTATGAGAACATCACGAAGGAAGTAAATAATTACCTTTCTGACGATGGTATTTTGTATATGGAGTTCGGTTTTCGACAAAAAAATGCAATAAAACAGATTTTTTGTGATAATTTACCTGATTATGTTGTAGAATTTCATAAAGATATAAGTGGGAATTACCGATATCTAAAAGCTAAAAAGGAGATGTAGTATTGGAAACTGAGATACTCAAGAGTACACAGATTCAAGAAGCTGCAGATTTCTTGGCCAAAGGACAGTTAGTTGCTTTTCCAACAGAAACTGTTTATGGCTTAGGAGCTGACGCAACTAGACCTGATGTAGTCAAAGATGTTTATGCTGCTAAGGGACGTCCAAGTGACAATCCTTTGATCGTGCATGTTTCTGGCCCTGAAATGGTCTGGAAATATGCCGATAACAGCTATAAACCATTGGCAGAGAAGCTGATGAATGCATTTTGGCCAGGTCCATTGACGATTATTATGCCAATCCAACCTGGGAAACTTTCCAAGGCGGTCACAGGGGGACTTACGACTGCTGCCTTTAGAATGCCCAATAATAAGGCTACTTTGAATCTAATCAAGACTTTTGGCAAACCTATTGTTGGTCCATCGGCTAATACTAGTGGTAAACCAAGCCCAACCTTAGCTAAGCATGTCTATCATGATTTGCATGGTAAGATTGCAGCTATTTTGGATGATGGTCCAACTAAAATTGGTGTTGAATCTACGGTAATTGACTTATCAGTAGATATACCGACAATTTTGAGACCAGGAATGATTGATTCAGATGACTTGTTGAAAGTTATTGATAATGTTAATTCTGATCATCATAAGGTTTCGGCCGGTGAAGTTCCAAAGGCACCAGGTATGAAGTACAAGCATTATGCACCAAGCGCACAAGTCATCATTGTTGATGATGTAAAAGATTTTCCACAAGCAATTGCTGAGTATGTAGCTAAAGATGTTACTTTAGGAATTATGGCAACTGATGAGATCTTAAAAGAGGTCCCAGCTGGAGTTGCTACTTATTCTCTTGGCCAGGATGTAATTACTGCATCTAGAGATTTATTTGCAGGTCTACGTCAATTAGATGGTGATCATGTTGAATATATCTTGGCACAAGGTTTTCCTGACGAAGGTCATGGAGCAGCATATAGCAACCGCTTGAACAAATCAGCAGGCAACACACATTATAAAAACTAAGGAGACTTAACATGTCTAAATTTACAGTATTGAACCACCCATTGATCCAACACAAACTTACTATTATTAGAAACAAGCACACAGGTACTAAAGTATTCCGTGAAGTTGCCAATGAAATTGGTGAATTGATGGTTTATGAAATTACTCGTGACTTGCCATTGAAGAATGTTGAAGTTGAAACACCAATGGGTAAATCAACACAAAAGGTTTTAGCTGGTAAGAAATTGGCTGTTATTCCTATCTTGCGTGCTGGTCTTGGAATGGTTGATGGTGTTCTTGAATTGATTCCAGCTGCTAAAGTTGGTCATATTGGTATGTATCGTGACGAAAAAACTTTGAAGCCACATGAATATTTTGTAAAGCTTCCTAGTGACATCGATCAACGTGAATTATTTATCGTTGATCCAATGCTTGCTACTGGTGGTTCAGCTAATATGGCTATCGAAGCTCTTAAAAAACGTGGTGCAAAACACATGCGTTTAGTTGTATTAGTAGCTGCACCAGAAGGTGTTAAAGCTGTTCAAGAAGCACATCCAGATGTTGATATCTATGCAGCTTCATTGGACGAAAAAATTACAGACAGCGGATATATCTTCCCAGGATTAGGTGATGCTGGAGACAGATTATTTGGGACAAAATAACGATTTCGTTGTTTGAATATATAAAATTTAGTGTTATTATTTTGTGGTATCAATTGTTTTCAATAAGCGAAGAAAGGAGGGTTATTATTGGATGATAAGTATAAGTTTGTTGAATTTTTAGGATTAAGATTCAACGTTGCAAATGACTTGTCAGTTCTTGTCTCTGCAGTCCTTGTTTTCATTTTGGTGTTTGCATTATCTCGTAAAGTCACAATGAGGCCAGGCAAAGCACAGAATGTACTCGAATGGATGATTGATTTTACTAACGGTATTGTAAAATCGGCAATGCCAGACGGTTCAGGTAAACAATTCAATCTTTATGCGTTTGTATTATTCCTATTTATTTTCGTTTCGAACCAATTAGGATTATTCTTCCAAGTAAAGGTTGGCGGTTTCACATATGTTAAGTCACCAACATCCAATCCTTTGATTACAATGGGACTTGCGACGGTTTCATTGTTACTCTCACACTATTATGCTGTGAAGAAATTTGGATTTGGTGGTTATTTATCCAATTATGCGAGACCGGTTAAGTTCTTACTACCAATTAACCTTCTGGAAGAATTTACCAACTTCCTAACATTGTCACTACGTCTTTACGGTAATATTTTTGCCGGTGAAGTACTTCTTGCACTTATTGGAACTGTTGCAAAAAGTTTTGGTGCTGTAACGTTCGTTGCAGCAATGCCATTAGCTATGGTATGGCAAGGCTTTTCTGTATTTATTGGAGCCATCCAAGCGTACGTATTTACCACTTTATCAATGGTTTATATTTCACGTAAAATGGAACAAGAATAACATTTATTGGAGGATTTTTAATTATGAAGGATATTGCGGCAGCTCTTGCAGCTGGTATCGCTGCTCTTGGAGCATCAATCGGTAACGGACTTGTTATTTCAAAAACTCTTGAAGGTATGGCCCGTCAACCAGAAGTAGCCGATAAGTTAAGAGGAACAATGTTCATCGGTGTTGGTCTTATCGAAGCTGTTCCTATCATTGCCATCGCTATTGCGTTCGTTATTCTTTTCGTTTAATACATACAACAATTAAAAACTTGGCGATATAAATTGATTAATCGCCTTTTTATGTTTATGTATTTATTAGAAAGGAAGGAGTGAAGAATATTGGCAGGTTTATTAGTTCTCGGAGCTAATCAAGTAGCTTTGGGTGACATGCTTTTCATTCTTATTTCTTTCATCATTTTGGCACTCTTAGTAAAGCATTTTGCTTGGAGCCCTGTTACAAAGATGATGGATGCCAGATCTGAAAAGATCACTGGTGATCTGGATTATGCGGATCAGGAACGTTCACGTGCTGAAAAGTTGGCTAAAGAACGTGAAGATGCACTTAAGAATTCACGTGCTGAAGCAGTGGAAATTGTTAGCAAAGCAAAGGAAAGCGGAGAGACTCAAAAGAAGTCTATCGTTTCCGATGCTCATAGCGAAGCTGAAGAATTAAGACAAAGAGCTAAATCTGATGCAGAAAAAGCTAGAGAAGACGCTATGGCAAGTGCACAAAATGACATAGCTAATCTATCTTTGGAAATTGCCTCAAAGGTTATTTCTAAAGAGCTTAATGCAGACGATCAAAAGTCACTAATCGACTCTTATATTAAGGAGTTGACGGTAAATGAGTCTAAGTAAAAAACAAGTGGGAAAGCGTTACAGTAAGGCACTTTACGAAGTAGCCGAAGAACAAAATTCCGTAGATGAAATGTTGGCAGACTTAAAGTCTCTCAAAACAGTTTACGAAGAAAATCCTAGTTTGAGCTTTGCTCTTGCAGGACGTTCTATTTCTCGCACTGAAAAACTCAAGATCTTGGAAACATTAAAGAGTCAATTTAACGAATTAATGCAAGATTTTCTCGGTTTAGTTTTTGAAAACAATCGTATGGATTGTATTACTGAAATTGCTGATGCTTTCATTGAAAAATTCGATGAAGACAACGGTATTGTTGAAGCTACAGTTACTACGACGATTGACTTAGATGAAGCCCAGACTCAAAATCTTGAATCCGTGGTCAAAAAGAGATTTTCAGTAAATAAAGTAAATTTAACGAAAATAGTTGATCCATCTATCATCGGAGGCGTTATAATCCGTGTAGGTGATCAAGTTGTCGATGGTAGTGTTGTTAAGAGATTTAACGACATCAAGAAGACGCTATTGGTTAATAATTAAGTCGAGGTGAAAAGAATGAGCATCAAAACTGAAGAGATTAGTTCGCTGATCAAAGAACAGTTAAAGAACTATAAAAATGAACTCTCAGTTGATGAAGTAGGTACAGTTACATACGTCGGTGATGGTATTGCTCGTGCTAATGGCCTTGAAAATGCTATGGCAAGTGAATTGCTAGAATTCCAAGACGGTACTTTTGGTGTGGCTCAAAACCTTGAAAGCGATGATGTTGGTATTATCGTTTTAGGTAACTACGATAAAATTCGTGAAGGCGATACTGTTAAGAGAACAGGTCGTATCATGGAAGTTCCAGTCGGTGATGAAATGATTGGACGTGTCGTAAACTCTTTGGGTCAACCAGTAGACGGTCTAGGCGAAATCAAGACAGATAAAACAAGACCTATTGAATCACCTGCACCTGGTGTTATGCAACGTAAGTCAGTTTTCGAACCTCTACAAACAGGTTTGAAATCAGTTGACTCACTTGTTCCTATTGGTCGTGGTCAACGTGAGTTGATCATTGGTGACCGTAAAACTGGTAAGACATCAATTGCCATTGATACAATTCTTAATCAAAAAGATGAAGATATGATTTGTATTTATGTTGCTATTGGTCAAAAGGAATCAACAATTAGAGCCCAAGTTGAAACCTTAAGAAAGCATGGCGCAATGGATTACACAATCGTTGTTGAAGCTGGTCCTAGTCAACCAGCACCTATGCTTTACTTTGCACCGTATTCTGGTGCTGCAATGGGTGAATATTTCATGTACAACGGTAAACATGTTTTGATCGTTTATGATGATTTAAGCAAGCAAGCCAATGCCTATCGTGAAATTTCGCTATTGCTTCGTAGACCACCTGGGCGTGAAGCATATCCCGGTGATGTTTTCTACTTGCACTCACGTTTGCTAGAACGTGCTGCTAAGTTGAGTGACGATTTAGGTGGCGGTTCAATGACTGCTTTGCCTATCGTTGAAACACAAGCCGGTGATGTGTCAGCCTATATTCCAACTAACGTTATTTCTATCACTGATGGACAGATTTTCTTGAGTAGTGATATGTTCCACTCAGGTACACGTCCAGCTATTGATGCTGGTACATCTGTTTCTCGTGTTGGTGGGGATGCCCAAATTAAAGCTATGAAGAAGGTTGCTGGTACTTTACGTCTAGATCTTTCTTCATATCATGAATTGGAATCATTTGCTCAATTCGGTTCTGATCTTGATGAAGCTACAAAGGCAAAACTAGATCGTGGTCGTCGTACTGAGGAAGTTCTAAAACAACCTGTACACTCACCAGTTGCTGTTCAAAAGCAAGTTTTGATTTTGTTTGCTTTGACAAGAGGATTCTTGGATAAGATCAAAGTTGAAGATATTAAAGAATATGAAGCTTCACTTTCTGAATATTTTGATGCAAATCATGCAGATCTTTTACAAACAATCAAAGATAAAGGTACATTACCTGATGAAGACAAGTTCAAAGCTGCTGTAAGTGAATTTACAGAAAACTTCTTGGCTTCAAAATCAGATTCAGATAGTAAGCAAGACGAAAAATAATACAGGAGGTTTAAATAATGGCTGAGTCCCTTATGGATATTAAAAGAAGAATTTCTTCTACTAAGAAAACCGGTCAAATAACTAAGGCCATGCAAATGGTCTCTGGTGCTAAACTCTCTCGTATTGAAAAGAAATCTATTGCTTATCAATTGTATGAAAAAAAGGTTGAAGATATTGTTAGACATTTAACAGCGGCCGATGTTTTTAAAGAATTGTCAATTACTGATGATTCCGATGATCCGTTGAGTTTAAACAGTCTTCTAAAAGTTCGTGAAGTCAAAAAGACCGCATACGTTGTCATTACAAGTGACCGTGGTCTTGTTGGTGGATACAATAGTAATATTTTGAAAGCCATGATGGATCTTTTTGAAAAGAAATATAATGGCGATAAAAGTAAATTTACTATCATCTCCTTAGGTGCTACTGGTACCGAGTTCTTTAAAGCACGTGGCTATGATGTATGTTATGAATATCGTGGTTTACCTGATATTCCAACAGTTAAAGATATCACTCCAATCATGAAGAATGTTCTCCAAATGTATCAAGCAGAATTGTTCGATGAGATTGATATTTGTCATAATCATCACGTTAACTCATTGGTTTCTAAGTTTACTAACCAAAAGCTTTTGCCATTGACAGAACCTGATGACGTTACTGCTGAAGAACAACAAGTTGCTACTGAATACATCACAGAACCAAACCCTAAAGCAGTTCTATCTGCAATTGTGCCTCAATATATTGAGTGTTTAGTTTTAGGAGCAATGATGGATGCAAAAACAGCAGAGCATGCCGCTTCTGTAACAGCTATGAAGAGTGCCAGCGATAATGCTGATGACCTTATTGCAGGTCTTTCATTGCATTATAACCGTGCCCGTCAGGCTCAAATTACTACAGAAATCACCGAAATTATCGGTGGTGCTGCTGCACTTGAATAGTTTAGAAAGGAGCCAAATTAATGAGTAGCAAAGGTAAAGTTATTCAGGTAATCGGTCCGGTTGTCGATGTTGAGTTTTCTCTAGGCGAAGACTTACCAGAAATTAACGATGCTTTAAAAGTTAAGAAAAGCGACGGATCAGAAATTACCCTTGAAGTTGCTCTAGAACTAGGTGATGGCGCCTTGCGTGCTATTTCTATGAGTTCTACTGATGGACTTCAAAGAGGTGCTGAAGTTATTAACACTGCCGGTCCAATCTCTGTACCAGTTGGTAAAGAAACATTGGGTCGTGTGTTTAACGTTTTAGGTGAATCAATCGATGGAGGCAAGGAATTCCCTGCTGATTTCCCAAGAAATAGTATTCACCGTCAAGCACCTGCTTATGATCAATTAAATACATCAACAGAAGTTCTTGAAACAGGAATCAAAGTTATCGACCTTCTCGAACCTTATATTCGTGGTGGTAAAGTTGGTTTGTTCGGTGGTGCCGGTGTTGGTAAAACCGTTTTGATTCAGGAATTAATTCATAATATCGCTGAAGAGCATGGTGGTATTTCAGTATTTACTGGTGTTGGTGAAAGAACACGTGAAGGTAATGACCTTTATTATGAAATGAAGGAATCCGGTGTTCTTGCTAAAACAGCCATGGTTTATGGTCAAATGAACGAATCACCTGGTGCTCGTATGCGTGTTGCCTTAACAGGTTTGACAATTGCTGAGTACTTCCGTGATGTTGAAGGACAAGATGTTCTATTGTTTATCGATAACATCTTTAGATTTACACAAGCTGGTTCAGAAGTTTCTGCCTTGCTTGGACGTATGCCTTCAGCCGTTGGTTATCAACCAACATTGGCTACAGAAATGGGTCAATTGCAAGAAAGAATCACTTCTACTAAGAAGGGTTCAATCACTTCAATTCAAGCCGTTTATGTTCCTGCCGATGATTATACTGATCCTGCTCCTGCTACAACCTTCGCCCATTTGGATGCTACAACCAACTTGGAACGTAGATTGACACAGCAAGGTATTTATCCAGCCGTTGATCCATTGGCTTCAACATCATCAGCTCTTGATCCAGCAATTGTTGGTCAAGAACATTACGATGTTGCAACTCAAGTTCAAGAGGTTCTTCAAAGATATCACGAACTTCAAGATATTATTTCTATCTTAGGTATGGACGAATTGTCTGATGAAGAAAAGACTGTCGTTGCTCGTGCAAGACGTATTCAATTCTTCTTGTCACAAAACTTCAGTGTTGCTGAACAATTTACTGGTGTGCCAGGTTCATATGTACCTGTTGCAGAAACAGTTAAAGACTTCCATGCTATCTTGGATGGTAAATATGATGATGTTCCAGAAGATGCCTTTAATGGTGTTGGTGGAATTCAAGACGTTCTTGATAAAGCTAAGAAGATGGGCTGGAAACCAGCTGATAGCGAAGATGAAAATACTGAACAAGCAGTTGCCAATTAACGATAGGAGGAGATAATATGGCTGAAAACATTATGACGGTCAATATTGTTACTCCTGATGGTGTTGTTTATGATCATCATGCAAAACTCGTTGTTTTGAGTACCATTGATGGTGAAATTGGTGTCATGGCTCACCATGCTCCAATCATCGCTCCATTGGTTATTGATGAAGTTCGTGTTCGTCGTGTGGACAAGCCTCATCATGAAGACTCAATTGCTGTAAATGGCGGGTTCTTGGAGTTTAGCAATGATCTAGTATCAATCGTCGCTAATAGTGCCGAGAGAGCTAGAGACATTGATTTAAGACGTGCAGAATATGCTAAGCAAAAGGCTGAGAAGACAATCAAAGTTGCTGAAGAAAAACACAACGTTGATGACTTGGCTCGTGCTCAAGTATCCTTACGTAAGGCTATTAATAGAATTAACGTAAGTTCACATAGATAATTTTGTAAGTTAATCAAAAGAAGATTAGGGAAACCTAGTCTTCTTTTTTTGCTTTGTTGTATTAAAGGATGCCGCCTTCCGCAAAATCTCTATGGACCGCTGGAATGTGGTGGACACAGATTTGAGCCAATGAAAATCACATTGTCTCGAATTTTTCATTATTGATTAGTTGGATGAGCTTGTTGTGTTGTAGGGTTAATAAATTATTCGAAATGTTTGATGGAACTAAAATAAGACAGTTATTAAGGAGTATCATGCTTAATAGATGTCTTATTTTTTTCTAAAATTATTAGTATATGAGAAATTGACCGACGACCAGTTGATAATATGGGATTAAGTTATACTAATTTAGAGCTGAAACATCAGTCCGGAGCAACAGAGAAAATGGGCTCAGTAGTGAAATTTTTCTTAGCGACAAAGTCACTTAGAAAAAGGACGATATTTGAAACATTTCGGAGAAATGGTTCAAATTCGTGCCCACTACGTTCCAGCCCAATTTTCTTTGTTGCGGAGGACGACATATTTAAATAACACTTACTACAGTTTTAAATAGGAAATTTTTCATGCCAACCGGACAATTTATTAAGAAAATGTTATTATTTAGAAAAGTGAGGTTTATAAAATGACAAACATTGGGACTAATGCCATAATTACGCTTATAAGTCATGTTATATTTATTTGGATAAGTTTTAATATTTTGCAAGTGGTTGATTGGAAAAAGTTATATAACAAAACCAACCCTAAAATGTTACAATTACTTGTAGCGTTTATTGCAATCGCTCTAGGTTATACGGTAAGCTCTTTTTTCATGAGTATTTTCAGTCTATCTCAAAATATAACCTTGCTTTTTAAATGATTCCAGGTTTTTGGAGGAGAATATTGTGCAACAAATAATCGTTAATGGACCTACGCAATTAAAAGGAACTGTCAGAATTGAAGGTGCAAAAAATGCCGCTTTACCAATTTTAGCGGCGACTATTTTAGCATCAAAAGGTAAGACCTTCTTGACTAATATCCCTCCGTTATCGGATGTAATAACAATGTCTAAAGTTTTAAAAGCTTTGAATGCTGATGTTTCATATGATGAAACTGATGAAATATTAACAGTCGATACAAGTAAAGGAACAAATACAACAGCTCCTGAAGACTTGGTTGATAAAATGCGTGCCTCAATTGTCGTTTTAGGACCTCTCTTGGCTAGAAATAAAGAGGCTCATGTTGCAATGCCTGGTGGCTGTGCAATTGGTTCTAGACCTATTGATTTGCATATCAAGGGCTTAGAAGCTATGGGAGCAAAATTCAGTCAAAATGGTGGTTTTATTGATGCCACAACTGATGGTTTGCATGGTGCTAATATTTATTTAGATTTCCCAAGTGTTGGTGCAACCCAGAATATTATGATGGCTGCTACTTTAGCTGATGGTGAAACTGTTATTGATAATGCAGCCAGAGAGCCTGAAATCGTTGATCTTGCCAATATTTTGAGCAAGATGGGTGCCGATGTTACAGGTGCTGGAACTAATACTGTTCGTATCAATGGTGTAGCTAGTCTACATGGTTGCGAACATTCAATTATGCAAGATAGAATTGAAGCTGGAACGTTTATGGTAGCTGCGGCGGTTACTAATGGAGATATCTTCATTCAGGACGCCGTTGCTGCTCATAATCGCCCACTAATTTCTAAGTTAATTGAAATGGGTGTTAAAATTGATGAAACCGACGAAGGAATTCGTGTTGTTGGAACTAATCAATTGAAGCCAGTTGATGTTAAAACATTACCACATCCTGGTTTTCCAACTGACATGCAGGCCCAAATGACATTGGCACAATTGTTAAGTGTTGGAACTACTGTTATGACAGAAACCGTATTTGAAAATAGATTTATGCATTTTCCAGAATTTGGTAAAATGAAAGCTGATTATAAGATCGAAGGTAATTCAGTTATTATGTTTGGTCCAGCTCAACTAAGTGGTGCTAATGTTGCTGCTACCGATTTACGTGCTGCTGCAGCACTAGTATTGGCAGGATTAGTTGCTGAAGGCGAGACGAGAGTTTCTAACCTTCAATATTTGGATCGTGGATATTATAATTTCACTGAAAAATTAAGAAAATTAGGTGCTAAGATCAGACGAGTTTCAGTCGACGAATCTGGTAGAGAAAGTTTAGTATTGAATACAATACCAAGTGTTACAAAATTGGCTTAAAGTTGTCTTAAAGGAAGTGGAAGTTCCACTTTCTTTTTTTATTGATAATTTAATGATTAAGCTGATTATGATATACTTTTTGTGTTTAGATTTTGGAGGATATAGTATGTCGAAATATCTAGGAATTGATTTGGGTACAGCAAATGTACTTATTGATGTAAAAGGCGAGGGAATTGTTCTTAATGAACCTTCTGTTGTCGCAATTAATACAAATAATAATGATGTCGTTGCCGTAGGTAAGGATGCTTATATGATGGTTGGTAGAACTCCAGCTAATATTAAGGCAATCCGTCCCCTAAAAGACGGTGTAATTGCTGATTTTGATATCACCGAGAAGATGCTTCAATATTTTATTGAAAAATTGAATGTCGGTGGCCGTTTTTCAAAGCCAACTATTATGATCTGTGCACCTACTAATGTAACGCCGGTTGAACAGAAGTCTATTATTGAAGCAGCTGAACAAGCTGGTGGTGGCAAAGTCTATCTCCAACTTGAACCAAAGGTTGCTGCTGTAGGCGCTGGTCTTGATATCTTTAAACCGCAAGGAAATATGGTTATTGATATTGGTGGTGGTACAAGTGATATCGCTGTTATTTCAATGGGAGATATTGTAACAAGTCAGTCTTTACGTTTTGCTGGTGATAAGATGACGGTTGCGATTCAAGCATATATTAAGCAACACCATAGTTTAATCATTGGTGAAAGAACTGCTGAACAAATTAAGATGGAAATTGGATGTGTCATGGATGCTGATGAAAGTAAGACATTTTCAGCCAGTGGTATTGATATTGTCAGTGGTTTGCCTAAGGAGATCACAACGAACGAAGTTGAGATTCAAGAAGCTTTAGCAGATGGAATTGAACAAATCGTCAGTGCTGCTAAAAATGTCTTAGAACAAACACCTCCAGA
The DNA here is from genome assembly GCF_003967595.1 of Companilactobacillus musae. Taxonomy (GTDB): domain Bacteria; phylum Bacillota; class Bacilli; order Lactobacillales; family Lactobacillaceae; genus Companilactobacillus; species Companilactobacillus musae. Next base: position 26,506 of record NZ_BIFW01000001.1, read on the forward strand.
ATTATCAGGTGATATTATTGATCGTGGTATCATGCTCACTGGTGGTGGAGCTTTATTGAAGAATCTAGATAAATTATTATCAGAAAAACTTCAAGTTCCTGTTTTATTAACTGATAGTCCTTTGGATTCAGTTGCATTAGGTACAGGTGTATTATTAGATAATATTGAAAAACATAAAAAATACTAGGATGAAAAATGAAAAGAGACTTTGGTAAAGAATATCGTCGTGATATTTTTAAAAAGATAGGTTGGGTACTATTGTTAATGTTAATTTTCTTAGTTTTGGGTATGCTCATTGGCTCTGCTTTAGGTGGTTCTAATCCCTTAGCAGTATTGTGGCCTGGAACTTGGATGCATATGTTTAATTTTATTAGGTAGCTGAATGCTCAAGAAAATTTTAATTGGAATTGTTCGATTCTATCAAAAATTTATTTCACCGGTGTTGCCACCTAGTTGTCGATACTACCCAACGTGTTCGACGTACTTTATTGATGCGGTCAAAAAGCACGGTGGAATTTTAGGCACAATTATGGGTGTTGCACGGATTTTACGTTGTAATCCGTTTGTTCGTGGTGGAGTTGACCCAGTGCCAGATAATTTCACCATTTTTAGAAATCCTCATCCGGAAAAATATGAAGATGAAATTATAGCAAAAAAATTTCATAATAAAGAATAGGAAAGATTTAATGTCTAGCAGAAAAAAATCAGTAGAAGTCAGTTTAAAAGATATTAGTAGTGATCCCGAAACATACGAATTGTGGGATCGTAAGAAGTATATTGGAACAATTAAAAAAGATGGCGATCGTTATCTTTCATATGTTGAAAGCAATGACACACCATTCAAATCCGTAAAATTGGACGATGCAATCAATGAGTTGCTAATGCAATATAATTTACATAATCATTAGCAGGTGTAAACATGCAAATAAGAGAAAATAGAAAAAAGAATGATGTAGATTCCAGAATTGATTACGGTATCATTTTTTCCGTAATGATGCTGGCAATTATTGGTTTAATGTCTATCTACGTAGCGACGATTCAAGATTCTCAGAATCCTTTGAAAAATGTTGCTTCGCAAGTGGTCTGGTATGCCATTGGTGCTGTGATTATTGCTGTAATTATGCAGTTTGATGCTGAGCAGCTGTGGCAGGTGGCGACGTTAGCGTATTTTGGTGGATTAGCGTTGCTGTTTTTAGTTTTGATTTTTTACAGTCGTTCTTATGCGGCTAGTACCGGTGCAAAAAGTTGGTTTGCTATTGGTTCGTTTACTTTTCAGCCTTCTGAAGTAATGAAGCCAGCGTTTATATTAATGCTGGGGAAAGTTATTACAAATCATAATAGTGAGTACCAAGTTCATACAATTAAGAATGACTTCCTATTGATAGGAAAGTTAATTTTATGGACTTTGCCAGTTATGGTTCTTTTGAAATTGCAAAACGATTTTGGTACTATTTTGGTTTTCGTGGCTATCTTAGGAGGTATGATTTTAGTTTCTGGGATAGATTGGCGAATCTTATTAGTAGGTTTTTCAATCGTAGCGGTCATTGGCGGAACAGCCTTATTATTTGCTACGACTGATTGGGGTCGTCAGATTCTTGGTCATGCTGGATTTAGATCTTATCAGTTTGCTCGTATTGACAGTTGGCGTAATCCTTCGGCAGATACTTCTGCAAATGGGTATCAGATATGGCAGAATATGAAAGCTATTGGGTCTGGACAGTTATTTGGTAAAGGTTTTAATGTTTCTAATGTTTACGTTCCTGTTCGTGAATCTGATATGATCTTCTCCGTTATTGGTGAAAATTTCGGCTTTATCGGTTCTTGTGTTTTGATTTTGCTGTATTTCTTATTAATTTATCAAATGATTCAAGTTACTTTTGATACTAAGAATGAATTTTATGCTTATGTATCAACTGGTGTAATTATGATGATCTTGTTCCACGTATTTGAAAATATTGGTATGAGTGTTGGTCTTTTACCATTGACTGGTATTCCGTTACCGTTTATCTCGCAAGGTGGTTCAGCTTTGTTAGGTAATATGATAGGTATAGGTTTGGTCATGTCTATGAGATTCCATCATAAGAGTTACATGTTTGAAAACGGTACTTTTAAGCAAAGGTAGGAATTGTTATGAGTGATAAAGAAAATTATTTTTGGGTAAAAAAGGGTCAACATACAACTCGTATAGGACTTACTAAAGAGGCTCAAGCTGCTTTAGGGGATGTCAAATATGTAGAATTACCTGATCTAAATTCTGAAATCAAAAAGGGAGAATCTAGTGGTGAAATCGAAGCTCAAAAAGCTGTGGTTGAGCTAGAATCACCCGTTGACGGTAAAATTGTCAAGGTTAATGATAAATTAAATGATAATCCTGAATTATTAAATGGTAGTCAAAAAGATGCATGGTTCTTTGAAGTAAATAATTAAATTTTTAAAATTTATCTTTTTATTGTTGCATATTTCTTGCAACATTTTTTAATAACTGTTTAAATTATCCTTGGAATTAATAAATGAATGGGGATAGTTTAAAATGAAAATATTAGGTGAAAAAATCCGCCATTACAGAAAACTCAGAGGTATTTCTCAATCTGAGTTGGCTGATGGCATTTGTACACAGGCAACTGTCAGCCTGATTGAAAAAAAGGACAAAATTCCAAGTATGGAAATCTTGGTTCGCATTTGTGAAAGACTGGGTATCACAATGAACCTCGTAATCGTCAATGACGATAGTCAAATATATTCCATCATCAGTGATATTAAGAAGTCATTCTATCAAGATGATTTCGATGGCATTAGTGAAAAACTGGGTAAGCTTAAAAACATCAATGTCAATAACAAACAAGAAATCAAATTGATTCATTTCTTCAATGGTTTGATCGAATATGTCTCAAGTAAGAATTATGACAAGGCCATTTTCGATTTTAACCGTGCGATGAATGTTAATATTGCTAACGTCGATATGTATGATATTTTGATTGACGTCTTTACGGCTAAGGCTTATATCAATAAGAAGTCAGTTGATGAAGCTAAAGTATACTATGATCAAGCTAAAGACTTAATCAAATCTAGTCTTGATAAAATCGGCGACGAAAATTATCATGACAGTATCCTGATTTATGCAAACATGTCAGACTTGTCATTGAAGTTGGATGACAATCAAAAGGCTATGGATTATGCAAATGAAGGAATTTTCATTGCAAGAAAAGAACAAACACTTTTCAAGTTGGATGAAATGTACTGTTACCTAGCAGATGCTGGTACTCGTGAAGGTCAAAAGACTGATGAGGACTACATCAAAGCATACGTTCTCTCAAGCATCAGTGAGAACAAACAAGTATTTGAAAAATTAAAATCTAAAGTGAAAGATATGCACTTAAATATCTTTTAATAAAAAACAATTTATTAATTTCCGATAAAAAAGGACCGATTCGAAAGAATCGGTCCTTTTTGTGTCTATATGTTATTTCTTTTGCTTCTTAATAGTTTTGTTATCCAAATCAGTTCTAACAACAAGGACATCGCAAGCAGCAGTTCTAGTTACATATTCAGTAACTGAACCGATCAATAATCTTTCCATAGCATTGAGTCCGGTAGCACCGATCATAATTAAATCAACACCTAATTTCTTAGGGAAATCGGTGGCAATGATAGCTTTAGGAGCACCATATTCAATACTGTAATCAATATCTTCAAGACCGGCGTCCTTAGCTGTTTTAACGTAGCTCTTAACAGTTTCCTTAGCTTTTTCAGTGATTTGTTCAACCATTGTTGAATCGAAACTAGAAACGTTTTGGAAAGCTCTAGTATCAATGACATGAACTAAGTGAATAGCAGCCTTATTTCTCTTGGCTACTTCAACTGCCTTTTTAAAAGCTAGCTCAGCTTCAAATGAACCATCAATTGGTACGAGAATGTTTTTATATTGTTGTAACATAAGTATCACCCCGTTAATGTAATATTAATGCTTTTATATCTTTATTTTAGTTGATTTGGCCTAATAAATACAGTCATCAGCTAAGATTTAGCGAATATTTGCTAAATAAATTGAAAAACCAGCTGCAATAATACTACCCAAAAGTAAAGTAATGAAGTTTGCTTCTTTACTGCCAATGAAAGCGATCACGATACCCATGATAGCTACTAGAACTAAAAGGCCTGCTGTGAAACGCATAACATTTTTTAAGGTGATATTTTCATCTGGAGAATAGATCAAAAACTTTCCACTGCTGTGTGACCAGAGTATATAAGCTAAGGCTAGTAAAAAGATGATGAATAGGAACATTAGTACTTTAATTATCATAATTATTCTGACTCCGTTTTGAATTCATTTTCCATTGCTGGATTTGTTGGATACGTAAGTTTAGGGCTTGTTCATATTTACCAGTGTCATTTGGTTGATAATATTTTTGATTAACTAAGTTATCAGGTAAATATTGTTGATCGACCCAAGAGTGGGGATAATCGTGAGGATATTTATAAGCAACACCATGACCGAGTTTTTTTGCACCGGAATAGTGGGCATCTTTTAAATCGTCAGGGATTGAATTGGCCTTACCATTGCGGACATCATTCAAAGCACTGTCGATAGCCATGACACCGGAATTAGACTTAGGACAAAGGCAAAGATCGATTACAGCGTCAGCCAAGGGAATTCTGGCTTCAGGTAATCCAACCATTTGAGCTACTTGAGCGGCTTGAACGGCTCGGGCACAAGCTTGAGGATTGGCCAAACCAACGTCTTCATATGCACAGACAATTAATCGCCTGATTGCAGAAGTTAAATCGCCGGCCTCTAATAATCTTGCTAGATATAGCAAAGCAGCATTAGGGTCACTGCCGCGAATGGATTTCTGAAAAGCTGACATAACATCGTAATGACTGTCGCCATCTTTGTCAGATGAAATAGCTTTCTTTTGAACTGATTCTTCAATTGATTGCAAATCAATATGAATATTATCGTCTTTATCAGCTTCAGTTGAAAGAACTGATAATTCAAGACCATTAAGAATACTTCTTAAATCTCCGTTAGTAGAATTAACAAGTAGATCCAAAGCATTTTCATCCAGTTTAACGTTATATTTTCCTAATCCATTCTGATTGTCATTTAAAGCACGTTTGACGGCCTTTTTAAGGTCATCGCTAGTCAACGGCTTTAATTCGAAAATTTGAACTCTTGAGCGAATGGCGGGGCTTATATTGATATATGGATTTTCAGTAGTAGCACCAATTAAAATAATTGAACCACTTTCGAGTAATGGTAATAGAAAATCCTGTTTAGTTTTGTCTAAACGATGAATTTCGTCTAGCATCAAAACGACCGTACCACTCATTTTTGCTTCTTCAGCAACGATTTGAAGATCTTTTTTGGTATCAGTTGCTGCGTTCAACATTCTAAAGGCATACTTAGTACTTCCGGCAATGGCACTAGCAATACTAGTCTTGCCAATCCCAGGAGGGCCGTAAAGAATCATTGAGGATAACATTTTGGCCTCAACCATTCGACGAATGATTTTATGTGGGCCAACAAGGTGCTGTTGACCGACAACTTCGTCAATATTAGTTGGGCGCATTCGATATGCTAATGGTTTTTGCATGATACCTCCTATATAATTAATATGTATATTCTACAACAAAGGATTGAGAACATGTTTGATAAAAATGATTTTAAAGTTTTTGAGGATATGACTTTATCAGGGCGTTTAGGTTTGATTAAGGCTAATTTGGACCCTAAATTTGAAATTTTTGGTTCAGATTTACAAAAACGACTTGAAGAAGAATATCAGCAACAATTTTTCATGAAAATTGCTAAACATCAACGTCGTACGAAGAATCCGCCACCAGATACTTGGTTGGCTATTAATCAGGATAAAAAAGGTTATAAAAAGACACCACACCTAGAATTTGGCTTGTGGCCAGATTGTTATTTTATTACATTTAGCCTTTTGGCTGATATTCGCCAAAGGCCTGATTATTATCCAATTTTGGAACAATATCAATCACAAATCATTGCTGAAGGCTGGGGTGTATCTAATGATCATACTTCAAATGTTTTGAGACCAGCAACTGACTTTGAACAAGTAATTCAACATTATCAAAAGGTTAAATCTAGTGATTTAGTTATCGGTTATGAATTGCACAAAGATGAGTCTATCGTAAATAGTGGCAATTATGATCAGATCTTAGCTGATAAGTTTATGGATTTGAGTAAGTACTTAGTATTATTTAACCAAGCAATAAAATAATACTAGACAATCTGTTTAATTTTAGAATATCCATTTATTTTAAATATAGAATAAATTATAATGATATTGAAATGATGTTGAATTGGTAGGAGATTAAACTAAAAGGGATGATTTAGATGGAATGGTATAAATCAATTGAATTTTGGCTAGGAATTGTCGTTACATTAACTTTTTTCCAATTATTCTTCGATAAGACTTTTGGGACAATGTGGTGGATCAACTTAACGACCACAATTATTGGAATGCTACTCATCTTCAGATCGTTTAAGAACCTCAAAATTAAGTAATAAATATTTAAATTAAAATAGCATTTATAAGAGTTCATGTTAGACCTCTTATAGATGCTATTTATTTTTGGGTAAAAAAAATACATCCACCAAAGAGTGAATGTATTTTGACAAAATATTAAAGAATTTGGTTGTAGTATTCAACAATCAATGATTCATCAACATTTGGTTCTAGTTCGTCACGTTCTGGGTTACGTACTAGTGAACCAGTCAATGTGTTGTCGTCAAATGTAACGAAACCAGGACGACCAACAACATTTTCAAGGTTAGCCTTAACAATTGCAAGGTCCTTTGACTTTTCACGAAGGCTAATCTTTTGACCAACTTTAACTTCGTATGAAGGGATATCAACGCGTTTACCATCAACTGTGATGTGACCGTGGTTTACAAGTTGACGAGCTTGTGGACGTGAACTTGCAAGACCTAAACGATAAACCATGTTATCCAATCTTGTTTCAAGAAGGATCATCAAGTTAATACCATGGATACCTTCCATCTTACCTGCACGGTTGAACAAGTTACGGAATTGACGTTCGTTAACATCATACATAAAACGTAACTTTTGCTTTTCAGTTAATTGTTGACCGTATTCTGAAATCTTACGACGGCCACCATTAGGACCATGTTGTCCTGGGGCATAGTTTCTACGAGCAATTTCCTTACCAGTACCTGAAAGTGAGATACCTAAACGACGTGATAATTTCCAACGTGGGCCTGTATATCTTGACATATATTAATTCCTCCAAAATGTTTGTCTGGAGTAAAATAATTAACTAGAGCTTAGCATTCGTGCAGTTATCGTTACAATTTTCACACTGTGCAGCCACAGGTTACTAGTTGAACTAAATCGTCGATAAATGTTGACGTTCTTGCCGCTCTTTGCTGCATATTTTACACGAAGGCTAGTATACCGTGATAAAAGGTGATTGTCAAAATTATTTCTATATTTTTAAGGCAATAGTTTAAAACTTTATTATGAAAGCTAGACAGAGATAATAATGGGACTAATATTTGTTATAATTTCTTAAAGATAAAACTGAATCGTCATTAGGGGTGTAAACGTGTTTGTAATTATTATTGGAATAATCTTAATTGTTTTGTTCGCGCTTTGGTACATGTGGTTTTTGCAGAAAAAAAATGCTTCCACACTTAATAGGTATAAAGATCGAACTGATGAATTGAAAAAAGCTCAATTAGATGACAAGATTGAAAAACTTGAAAAAATGAAACTGGCTGGTGCTAGTGATGACCGTTTTAATCAATTGAAAGTTGAATATCATAAGCAAACTGATGATATTTTTACGGACATTTTGACGGCAATCAGAGCAGCTGATTATAAGAATACGGAATTTAAAGTTTTTGGTTGTGCCAATGATTTGAAAAAAATCAATTCAGAATTGAATGACTTTGAAGACAAGATTGAAGAAGTTTCTCAAGGTTTCGATGAGTTGCTAGCAAGCAATGAATTGAACGCAACTCATAGTGAGGAATTGCAACATCAATATCAAGAATTGCGTAAGCAAGTTTTGACGCAATCGTTTAGTTATGGTCCGGCAACTGATAAATTAGAAGAAGAATTAACTGAAATTGCTACCTTATTAGATAAGGAAAAGGAATTAACAACAAAGGGTGATCATATTGAGGCTAGCCAATGCCTTGATGATGTCAAAATTAAATTAGGTTTGATTACAGATCAATTGAAGATCATTGAACCTTTGTATCACGATTTGAATGAGGTCTTCCCAGGGCAAATTGATGAAATTAAATTTGTTTATCAAAAATTAGATAAACAACATTTTAAATTTACTGATGATATCGTGCAATTAATATCAGATGTCCAACAAGAAGTTGATGAATCCAACACTAAGCTTGGTGAATTGAATTTTGATGCTGTTAATACGAATAATGATGATATTAAGCAAAGAATCGATGACTTATATGAAACGTTAACTTTGGAGATAGATGGCAAACGTGAAGTTTTGAAGGAACAAAAGCCAGTTTTAGATTATTTGAACCATGCAGTTTATCAACACAATCGTTTGGATAATAGAATTCAGAAGTTACAAGAAGGATATATTTTAACAGATAAGACATTAGATACTTTTAAGACCAATTTTGATACATTGAATAGTATTCGTCGTGAATACGATGCTGATGTACAGTTGATTGCTGATAAAGATGTTGTTTTTTCACAAGTTAAAGAGGACTTTAAAGAAGTCGTTAAGCAATTAGATGAAATTGAAGCCAGTGAAAAAACAATCAATGATGATTTAAACCAAATGCTTTCCAGTGAACAAATAGCCCGCAACAGTGTTGATGAATATGCTAAGCGTTTAGAGATTCAAAAGAAAATGATGGAACAGTTACGTTTGAATGGTTTACCTGATGATTATTTAGATTATTTTTACATGGTATATGATGAAATCAACAAGTTATATGACGAATTAGATGCTGATCAGATTAATATGGAAGATATCAGTAAACAAGTTATTGTGACTCAAGAAGATTTGGATAATTTGGTTGAGAAGACTTCAGAGTTAAAGTACAACGTTCAATTGGCTGAGAAATTGTTACAGTATGCTAATCGTTATGCTAAAAATGAAGAATTCAATGATCAATTGATTAGAGCTAGAGCTTTGTTCGACGATGACTATAACTATAATGATGCTGTGGAAGTTATCTCCAAAGCCTTGGAGGAAGTTGAATCAGGTTCAGTTGATCGGATAAAAGAGACAATTAACTCTTAATTTTTCATAAAGTGTGTTAAGTTATAATAGATAAAAATTTAGGCCGTTAAGGCCTTTTTATTTTGGTGAGGCAAAAATGATATATTTTGATAATAGTGCAACAACTAAAGTTAATGATTCAGTTTTAAAAACTTACAATGCTGCTAGTGAAGAATATTTTGGAAATCCTTCTAGTTTGCATAAGTTAGGACTGAAAGCTTATGAGTTATTGGAAACATCTCGTAAACAAATTGCAAATTTAATGGGTTTTAAACAAGATGAGGTTGTCTTTACCAGTGGTGGTACAGAGGGAAACAATTGGATCATCAAGGGAACAGCTTTTAAGAAACGCGAGTTCGGTAAGCATATTATTACGACAGAGATTGAACACCCCTCAGTTTTAAATACAATGCACCAACTTGAACAATTAGGATTTGAAGTAACTTATTTACCAGTTGATAAGACGGGACATATTAGTGCTGATGATTTGAAAAAAGCCATTCGTGACGATACGATTCTAGTTTCAACTATGGCAGTTAACAACGAAATTGGTGCTATCCAACCAATCCATGAAATTGCTAATGTCTTAAAGGACTATCCAAGTATCAGTTATCACGTGGATTCAGTTCAAGCTATCGGTAAGAATTTACAAAATAAGTTTATGGACCCACGAGTTGATTACTATACATTCTCAGGTCACAAGTTCCATGCACCTCGTGGAATTGGTTTCATTTATATGAAGGAAGGTAAACAATTAGAGCCCTTGATGGCTGGTGGTGGTCAAGAATCTAACCTTCGTAGTGGTACTGAAAATACACCGGCAATTGCAGGTATGGCTAAGGCAATTCGTTTGTTGAAAGACAAAGAAGCTCAAAAGGCCGATGAAATGGAACAATTGAAGGAAAAATTGGTCAATCACTTAAAGACTTTAGATAATGTTCATGTTTTTTCAGAAATTGGCGCTAATTTTGCACCACATATTATTTGTTTTACGATTGACGGTGTCCGTGGAGAAACAATCGTTCATACTTTTGAGGAACGTGACATCTATATCTCTACAACTAGTGCTTGTTCTTCAAAGAAGGGATTAGAATCAGGAACCCTTAAAGCAATGAATGTTCAAGAGAAAGTCGCAACTAGTGCCGTTCGTGTTAGTTTAGATGAAAATAATACCGAAGCAGAAATGGATGAATTTATCAAAAATTTGGATGAGATTCATGATCATTTTCAAATTTTGAATTAGGAGATTTAAATGGAATATACTGAAATTATGGTTCGCTACGGCGAATTATCAACAAAGGGCAAGAATCGTAAGAGTTTTATCGATCGTTTACATGGTAATGTAGCTAAAGTTTTGAAGGATTACCCTGATTTAAGAATGCAACCACATCGTGATCGTTTACATATTAATTTAAATGGTGTTGATGCTAAACCAGTTATGGAAAAGCTAAAGAATGTTTTTGGTATTCAAACTTTTTCATTGAGTGTTAAAGTTTCTCGTGACTTTGAAGATGTTAAGAAAAAGGCCATTGAAATGATGCATGAGGCATATAAGCCAGGCATGAGTTTTAAGGTTGGGACAAAACGTTCAGATCATACTTATGAGCTTGATACAAACCAAGTCAACTTACAGTTAGGGGATGCTATCTGTGATGCTTTCCCAGGTATTGATGTTGAAATGAAAAAGCCTGATATCAAGATTTCTGTCGAAGTTAGACAAGATGGAATTTATCTTTCATATCTAACAGTTAAGGGCGCTGGTGGTTTGCCAGTTGGAACAGCTGGTAAAGCAATGTTGATGCTTTCTGGTGGAATTGATTCACCTGTTGCTGGTTACTTAGCTATGAAGCGTGGTGTGGATATTGAAATGGTTCACTTCTTCAGTCCACCATATACTTCTGAACAAGCTTTGAATAAAGCTAAAGAACTAACTTCTAAGTTGACTGCCTTTGGTGGCAATATTAAATTTATTGAAGTTCCTTTTGCTGAAATTCAAGAAACAATCAAAGCTGGAGTTCCAGAAGGTTATTTGATGACGATCCAACGTCGATTCATGCTTCGTTTAACTGATATGATTCGTGAAAAAGAAAATGGATTGGCTATCTTTAATGGTGAAGCCGTAGGACAAGTTGCATCACAGACACTAGAGAGTATGGCTGCTATCAATGATGTAACAACGACACCGATTTTACGTCCTGTTGCCACAATGGATAAAACCGAGATTATTCGTTTGGCCGAAAATATTGATACATTCAATCTTTCAATTCAACCATTTGAAGATTGCTGTACTGTTTTCGCTCCACCATCACCAAAGACCCGTCCAAGTATTGAAAAAACTCGTAAGTTTGAAAGTTCACTTGATATTGACGGATTATTGCAAAGAGCAATGGATGGAATTAAGATCACAACCATTGAGCATGGCGACAAATTCATGGAAAATGATCAAGAAAACATCAATAGTTTGCTTTAAAATTAATTGACGTTTATTAATTTATGATTTATTATCAATTTATCAGCTTTGAGCAGAAGGTTCATTTAAAGAGATTTCAGAGAAGGCATGTAGTTGAGAATTGCCGAATCGAATTAAATGATTGTTGTCTGTGAGCTATCATTTTAAAATGATCGGGCCATCGTTAACTGTTGAGTGAAGAGCCAAATTGGCTCTTAATTTAGGTGGTACCGCGAGTCTTCGTCCTATTGGGATGAAGGCTCTTTTTTTTATAGGTTCTTAGCGGCTTTGCCGCTTAGAACCTATTATGGGGACGTCGAAAGACATCCGTATACCATTTTGGGTTTAAAAAAAGGCTTTGCCGCTTAGAACCTATTATGGGGACGTCGAAAGACGTCCAAATGTTATTTAGAGTTTTATTTTGATAATTTATTTTTTATGGAGGAAAATTTTATGAGAGAAATCGACATGGATACGAAGTATAATCCTCAAGAAGTCGAAGATGGTCGTTACCAAACATGGTTAGACGAAGATGTCTTCAAACCTTCTGGAGATAAGAAGGCTAAGCCTTATTCAATCGTTATTCCACCACCCAATGTTACTGGTAAATTACACATGGGTCATGCCTGGGATACTACAATTCAAGATACTTTGATTCGTTACAAGCGTATGCAAGGCTTTGACACGCTATATCTACCTGGTATGGATCACGCTGGGATTGCTACACAAGCTAAAGTTGAAGCCAAGCTTCGTGAACAAGGCATTACTCGTTATGATCTTGGCCGTGAAAAGTTTGTTCAAGAGGTTTGGAACTGGAAGGATGAATTTGCTAAAATCATCAAATCACAATGGGGTAAATTAGGTTTATCACTTGATTATTCACGTGAACGTTTTACCCTTGATGAAGGTTTGTCAAAGGCGGTTCGTAAAGTCTTTGTTCAAATGTATAATGACGGTTTGATCTACCGTGGTGAGTATATTATTAATTGGGATCCACAACTTCAAACAGCTTTGTCTGATATTGAGGTTATCCATAAGGATGATCAAGGTGCTTTCTATCATGTTAAGTACCCATTTGCTGATGGTTCTGGTTTTATTGAAATTGCAACAACACGTCCCGAAACTATGTTTGGTGATGTGGCTGTCGCTGTTGCTCCTGATGACGAACGTTACAAGGATATTGTTGGTAAAGAAATTATTGTTCCATTAGTTGATCGAAAAATCCCAATTATTGCTGATCACTACGTTGATAAAGATTTTGGTACTGGTATGGTTAAAATTACACCAGCCCATGATCCTAACGATTTTGCTGTTGGTAACAGACATGATCTTAAACGCATTAATACAATGAACGCTGACGGTACTATGAATGAGAATGCCGGTAAATATAATGGCATGGATCGTTTTGAGGCTCGTAAAGCTATTGTTAAAGATTTGCAAGATGATGGCGATATGATAAAAATTGAACCTTACGTTCACAGTGTTGGTCACTCAGAGCGTTCCGGTGTACAAGTCGAACCAAGACTTTCAACACAATGGTTCGTTAAAATGAAGCCATTAGCTGAAATGGTTCTAAAGAGTCAAAAAAGTGATGACAAAGTCAACTTTGTACCAGATCGTTTTGAAGATACCTTTACGCAATGGATGGAAAATATTCACGACTGGGTTATTTCACGACAACTCTGGTGGGGTCACCAAATTCCAGCTTGGTACAATAAACAAACTGGTGAAACTTATGTTGGTGAAGAAGCACCCAAAGATATCGAGAACTGGGATCAAGATACCGATGTACTTGATACATGGTTCTCAAGTGCTTTGTGGCCATTTTCAACTATGGGTTGGCCTGACGAAAACGCTGAAGATTACAAGCGCTATTTCCCAACTGATACTTTAGTCACTGGTTACGATATTATTCCTTTCTGGGTTTCAAGAATGATTTTCCAAAGTTTGAAATTCACTGGTAAAAAACCATTTGATAATGTTGTTATTCATGGTTTGATGCGTGATTCACAGGGTCGTAAGATGAGTAAGTCACTTGGTAACGGTATCGATCCAATGGACGTAATTAAGAAGTATGGTGCTGATGCATTGCGTTGGTTCACAATGAACGGAACTACACCTGGTCAAGATACCCGTTTTAGTTATGATAAAATGGACGCTTCATGGAATTTTATCAATAAGATTTGGAATGCTTCACGTTACGTTATTATGAATCTTGATGATGATACTCCTGCAATGGATGATCTATCACAAGTTACTTCATATGATTTATCGGATAAGTGGATTCTTGCTAAGTTAAATGATGCAGTTAAGAGTATTAATGACAAAATGGATAAGTTCGAATTTGGGGAAGTAGAACGTACTATCTACAACTTCATTTGGAATGATTTCTGTGACTGGTATATCGAGATGAGTAAAGCCACACTTACTGGTGATGATGAGGCTGCCAAGAAGCAAAAGAAGATGATCTTGACTTATGTACTTGATCAAACACTTCGTCTTTTACACCCAATTATGCCGTTCGTAACTGAAAAAATCTGGTTGACAATGCCACATAATGGTAAAACTATTATGCAAGCTAAGTATCCTGAATATCATGCTGAATTGGCTGATGCTGATGCAATGGATCAAATGGATGTTTTGATTGATTTAATTAAATCATCAAGAAAAATTCGTGTGGAGGCTAACGCACCAATGTCAAATGCAGTTGATATTATGATCAAGCCACAAGATGATAAGGTAAAAGATATTATCTTGAATAATAAAGAATATATCGATCGTTTCATGCATCCAAAGGACTTGCAAGTTGCGACTGATATTAAAGCACCTGCTTTGGCTATGACTGCTGTTACAACGAGTGCAGAACTTTACGTTCCATTAGCTGAATTGATCGATCTTGATGAAGAGATTGCTCGTCAAAATGAAGAAGTTAAAAAGTTGGATAAAGAAATCACACGTTTGGACAAGAAATTATCAAACCAAGGCTTTGTTGCTAAAGCACCTGAAAAGGTTGTTAACGAACAAAAAGAAAAATTGGCTGATTATAAATCACGTCAAGATAAGGTTCAACAAAGAATTCAACAATTGAAAGACAATAAATAATATTTGAGTATATAATGACAAGGGTTGGCAAAGTCCAACCCTTTTTGTTTAAGAAAAAATGGAGCGTTTAAAAATTGTTAGAAAATTATCAAGCGGCAGTTAATTACATTCATTCATTACCTAAGTTTCATCGAACCAATAACTTAGATAATATTAAACAGGCCTTGCATTTGGTAGGGGACCCACAGAATAGTTATGAAACGATTCATATTACTGGAACTAACGGTAAAGGATCAACTACCAATTTTTTAGCAAACTTATTAGAAGGTACTGGTAAAAAGGTCGGAATGTTTACGTCGCCTTTTATTAAAGAATTTAATGAACGAATACAAATAAATCATAAATATATTTCTAATACTGATTTACTCGATGACGTCAACTATTTGAAGGATAAAATTGGTGATATTCCTCTAGCGGAATTTGAATTTGTAACCATTTTGGGTTATTTTTATTTTCGAGGACGTGTCGATATTGCAGTGATAGAAGCAGGTATTGGTGCAAAGCATGATAAAACAAATGTTATAACACCTGAGTTGTCGATTATCACTTCAATTGATTTAGATCATGAAAAATTGATTGGTCCCACGATCCAGGATATAGCTAGAGAAAAATCGGGAATCATTAAACCTAACAAACCTCTTATAACGGGACATTTGCATGATTCAGTGCGTGACATTGTTGAAGAAACAGCTCAACAAGAGAAAAGTCCTTTATTTGAATTTGGAAGTGATTTTGGAATTAAGAATTTTGAAACGCATGATTTTAATTTGTCGTTTACTTATTATGACGATAAGATGACAATAGATAGTATTTCTTGCCAAGGATTTGAAAAAACTACGGCAATGAATGCGGCAATTGCCATTTGTACATTTTTAAACTATCAACGTAATCACCACAAAATAATTTCCAAACAAACGATTCTTAACAATTTAGATAAGAATCATCTTCCTGGGAGAGCTCAAATTATTCATCAAGATCCTTTGATATTAATGGATGGGGCTCATAATATTTCAGCAGTCTATAATTTAATTAATTCTTTAACAAAAAACTATGAAAATAAGGATATAATTGTCTTATATGCGGGAATGAAAGATAAGGATAGACATGAGATTATTGATCAGTTGGCTCCTAAAGTCGAACATATCTATATTACAAAGCTTGATATGGCGAGATCGGCTGGCCTAGGTGATTATGATTTAGGTGCTTATTCTAATGTTTCATTTATTGAAAATTATCGTGATGAATTACAGAAAATAGTTTCCAGTTTAAGATCGGAACAAATTTTGTTGATAACAGGTTCGTTTTATTTGGTTTCAGACTTAGAAAATTATTTCTCGTAATTTAAAATATGATGATAAATTTAAGAGAAAAGATTCTAGCATATGGTGTCAATACTTTGAAAGATGAAGAATTGTTAGCCGTTATTCTTGGCAATGGTACTTCAAAAAATTCGGTGTTAGACATTTCAAAGAAAATTGTTTGCTATTCCAACGGTTTAAATTTGAGTTTGGAACAGTTAATGTCGTTTAATGGTATAGGTGTAGCACAAGCCTGTAAAATTTTGGCAGCAATTGAATTAGGAACAAGAAAAATTCAAGCTGATGTTATTCCTGAAACGGTCGTTTCGGTGGATAATATCGGAAAACATCTAGTAAAAAAAATTGGAAACGCTCCACAGGAAAAACTAGTGGCTGTTTATTTGAATAATAGTTATCATATAATTGATGAGAAAGTTATTTTCATCGGAACTGTTGATCAAGCGACAGTTCATCCGCGGGATATTTTAAGAGAAGCCGTAGGAATGTCTGCAACTCAAGTGGTTATAGCACACAATCATCCCAACGGCTCGTTGAGTTTCTCGCAGAATGATCAGGAGTTTAGTTTACGACTTAAAAAATGTTGTCATTTAATAGGAATAAACTTAATCGATCACTTAATTATTACAAAAAAAACTTATTCTAGTCTTAAGACCTTAAATTTAATTTAGGATATGATTTCGTCGCTCTTTCAATCGGCGTTTTCTATGATATAATTTTGTTTAGCGTAAAATGTGGTGTGTACTTTAAAGGAGAGAAATAAATTGTTTGGTATTGGATCAAAGAAGCTCGGTATAGACTTGGGAACTGCAAATACTCTAGTTTATGCTGAAGGAAAAGGTATAGTTTTAAATGAACCTTCAGTTGTTGCAAAAAATAATAACACTGGAGAAATTGTTGCAGTCGGTTCAGATGCACGTGAAATGATTGGTCGTACACCTGGTAGTATTTCTGCAATTCGTCCAATGCGTGACGGTGTAATTGCTGACTATGATACAACAGCAGCAATGATGAAGTATTTCATCGAAAAGACAGCTAACAACTCAAAACCATCAGTTATGGTCTGTGTACCAAGTGGTGTTACTGAGGTTGAAAAGAGAGCTGTTATTGAAGCAACTCAACATGCAGGAGCTCGTGAAGCTTATGTAATTGAAGAACCATTTGCAGCTGCTATCGGTGCTGGACTTCCAGTTATGGATCCTACTGGTAATATGGTTGTTGATATTGGTGGTGGTACTACTGATGTTGCTACAATTTCATTAGGTGGTATCGTATCATCTCGTTCAATTCGTGTTGCTGGTGATAAGTTTGATGAATCAATTTCTGCATATATCAAGTCAAACTACAATCTCCAAATTGGTGAAAGAACTGCTGAAGATGTTAAGATTCAAATTGGTTCTGCTTCAATCGAAAAAGCAAAAGAAATTGAATCAATGCAAATTCGTGGTAGAGATTTGGTTACAGGTTTGCCAAAGACAGTTCAATTAACTGGTGAAGACATTGCAACAGCTATTCATGAAAATGTCGAAGAAATAATTGAAACAATTAAAGAAACTCTTGAGGAAACATCTCCTGAAATTGCTGCCGATGTTATCGACCACGGTATTGTTCTTACTGGTGGTGGAGCATTGTTGCATCATTTACCAGAAGTTATTTCTGAAGCAACGGGAGTTCCTGTATTCATTGCTCAAGACCCACTAGATTGTGTGGCTATCGGTACTGGTGAATCATTAAAGAATATCGATGTAATGCGTCGCCAAAAATAAGCGGGTTAATCCCGTTTTTTTTATTTGATCTACTAGGAGGAAGCAATGCAAAAGTTTTTTTCAAATAAAAAATTGATTATTTTAATGATACTTATTATTGTTACTTTTGGTCTTTTGGCGGTTACGGTCAATATTCGTGATAACAAAAATACCCCACCAGTCGTCCAACAAGTCGGTAATGATGTTGTCAGCGTGGTTGGCGGAGTATTTGCTTACCCAACTAATGCTGTGAAAAATGCTACCTCAGAATTCTCTGATTTGTATAATACATATTCCGAGAATAAGCGTCTTAAGGCAAGAATTGGTGAGTTAGCTCAAAACCAAGCTAAGCTAGAAGTAGTTCAAGATGAGAATAAGAAATTAAAACAAGAATTAAAATTAAATGATACTTTAACTGATTACACAACAGTTAATGCCTCTGTTTTGTCGCGTTCACCAAGTAGTTGGCAAAGTTACTTGACGATTAACCGTGGTCAAACTAGTGGAATTAAGAAGAATATGCCAGTTATGTCCGGAAAAGGTTTAATCGGTAGAATTGTTGAAGTTGATAAAGTTAGTTCTAAAGTTGAGTTGATTTCAACTGATAATGAGTTGAATGATAAGTTTGCTGCTGAAATCAGTGGAGATAATAATAAAAATATTACTGGTGTTGTTAGTCGTTATGACAGTTCAACTGGTGATCTTGTTATGGAAAACGTCAATTCAGTTAAGAACATTAAAAAAGGCCAAAGCGTCATCACGTCTGGTTTAGGTGGTTTAACACCGCGTGGACTATATATCGGTAAAGTTTACGGTATCAAGAAGGATAATTATGGGATGACAAATTCCGTCTATATTACTCCAGCTGCTGAATTACGTAACTTTACAGTTGTGACAGTTATCAAATCATCTGTTAGTGGTGAGAAGTAATGAATATTAAAACACGAAAGATTTTTGGCCAAGTATTATTCATTTTATTTACGTTTTACCTAGATGGTTTAATGAAATGGGCCTTTTTGAATAATATGAATCACGGCATAATCATCGTTTTGCCACAGTTAATGCTGATGGCTATTGTAATGTTAACAATGCGTATTGATGATCGACGTCAGTTGATTACCTATGGAATTGTTTTTGGATTGATTTATGATTCTTATTACTATGGAATTATTGGTCTTTATACAATTCTGTTGCCATTGTTAATGATAGGAATTGATCATTTTAAATTTCTATTAGTTAAAAACAATATGGGTTATGAACTATCAATTTATTTTTTGTCGTTGACTTTCTTACAATCAGGGATTTATCTCCTAGAAAGATTGTTACAACAGACTAATACAAGTGTATTTGATTTCATCACTTATACATTAGGTCCGACATTGCTTTGGAATGTAGTAGTTTTCTTTATTCTATACATTCCCTTGGCTAATTTGTCGGAATGGTTGGTGAAATATCGGAGGGATAATAAATGAGTGACATCATTTTAAAGGGTGATAAAAGGGGCTTCTCCGTCATTGTTGACGCTAAGGCTAATTATGTTGATGCTTTCAAGGAATTAAAGGAACTTATTATGCAGCAAAACATAAAATCAACCAATGAAAATGATGATGTCATTAAATTTACTATCAAAACTGGTAATCGTTTATTAACTGATGAGCAAAAGGAAGCTATTCGTGATTTCTTTGAAGACTATCCACAATTGAAGTTGATGGATATTGAATCAGATGTAGAATCTAAAACTAGAGTCCAAGAGATATTGGATGCTAATAGAACAACAGTCGAATCAGGAATTGTCCGTAGTGGACAAAAATTGGATTATCAAGGCGACTTAATTTTTTTAGGAACTTTGCATCGAGATGCTCAGATACGTGCAACTGGTTCAATTTATATTCTTGGTGAAGTCGATGGTATTGTTCAGGCTGGTTATCCGAATAATACCGAGGCCGTAATTTTTGGCAATTTGGAAAATGTTGATCAGTTAAGAATTGCCGACGTCATTGAAATCGTAACCGATGATAATAAGGCTGATTTTCAGACTGGAAAATATGCTTATATTGATGATTTGCATTCGATCAGTGTTGATGATTTAAAGAATTATAAGAGATAGATTAAGGAAAAAGGGCAGGTTAACTATGGGGATATCAATAGTTGTTACTTCTGGAAAAGGTGGAGTAGGTAAAACTACTACTACTGCAAATGTTAGTTCTGTCTTGGCAAGTCTTGGCAAAAAGGTTTGCATGGTTGATTTGGATATTGGATTGAGAAATCTTGATGCAGTTATGGGACTGACTAATCGAATTGTCTATGACATTGTGGATGTTGCTCAGCATCGAGTAGTTGTTTCGCAAGCTTTAGTTCGAGACCCAAGATTTGAAGATAATTTGTATTTGTTAGCAGCCTCACAGTTTGCTGATAAGTATGTTTTGGACAAAGAATCAGTGGGTAATATTGTCAATGAACTAAAACAACGATTTGATTTTGTGATGATCGATTGTCCTGCCGGAATTGAATATGGTTTTCAAAATGCCGTTTCAATTGCTGATGGTGCCTTGGTCGTAACTAATCCAGAAGTTGCTTCAGTTAGTGATGCAGATCGAGTAGTTGGAATTCTTGAAAATATGAATATGCCAATTACACCACATTTAATTATTAATCGAATTCGTAAGAATATGATCAATGAAGGAACTTCAATGAGAATTGATGATATCGTTAATCATTTAGGAATTCCTTTGTTGGGAATTGTTATTGACGAGGATAAAGTTATTGCCGCCTCCAATTCCGGTCAAACAGTTGCGTTTGATCCTCAAAGTGATGCTGGCCATAGTTATCAAAATATTGCTCGAAGAATGTTGGGACAAAATATTCCTTTGAATCTGTCGAGTGGTACTAAAAAAGTTGGCTTTTGGGGCAGAGTGTTTGGAAGAAAATAAACTCTATGGTACAATTTTTCTGTAAATTAAATAAGTCAACACAGGGGGAGCCTTTGGCTGAGAGTGAACAAATTGTTCAGACCCTTTAAACCTGTTATGTTAATACATGCGTAGGGATAGTGTTGTTCAAGCAGATGCTCGAACTCTCTTGTGATGACTAAATCAGAAGGGAGTTCTTTTTTTATGACTAATGTTGGAAGAAGTAGCGATTTAATCGTTATTACCGAAGGGGCTTTAATAACCGCTTTGGCATTAGTTTTATCATTTGTACCACATTCAACTGGGGTATCCTCGATTGAATTTATGTATGGTTTGATACCAATGGCCATTTTTGCATTACGTCGTGGTCTTAAGGCTGGTTTAATGGCAGGCCTAGTTTGGGGAATTTTGGATCTTGTGTTGCGGGGGTTCAGCAATGGCGGATTTTTAAATCCTCTACAAGGTTTTGTTGAATATCCATTAGCATTCGGTGTTGTTGGTTTGATCGGCCTAGGTAGTGTGCGAGTTAAACGCGCCATTGAAGAAGGTAAGAGTACTTTAGGATTAATTATTTTTTATTCAGCAATTGGTTTCTTTGCAAAGTATTTCTTTCATTTTATTGCTGGTGGTATTTATTGGGGAAGTTATGCTCCTAAGACAATGAACCCATGGATTTATTCATTGGTCATCAACGGAGGCAGTTTTATTGCCAATATGATAATGATGTTGGTTTTGGCAGTGGTATTGAATCGAGTATTTAAACGATTAATCATTGTTAGAAATTAGTTAAAAATCAAAGAGGACGTAAACCATTAAGGTTTACGTCCTCTTTTTTTTGTTTTTAAATAAAACTCATTATGGCACCTAAAACTACTCCACCGATTGTGACTAATATCATTAGCCAAACAACAACCTGAGTAATTTTAGTTAAAGTGCTTTTAGGTTTTTTATCGTCCAAAACTTCCACCACCAAATTAATATATAGTGAAATACTACTTCACAAAACCAATTTATGCAATCTTTGTAAGAGCTTATTTCCAAAATTGGGAAAATCCCCCACCGCTAGAACTGTATAATTAGTAACTGCTTTCACATTTATTGACCGAATGTCAATATCGTGTGGTTAAAAGTGGGGAATTGTGGTAAATTAGGAAGTGTTAAAGAATCGAGGTGAGCCTTCCATGTTTATGGGTGAATTTCATCACACACTTGATACAAAAGGTCGGGTTATTGTCCCAGCTAAGTTTAGAAAGTTGCTTGGTGATGGTTTTGTTATAACTCGAGGCATGGATGGTTGCCTTTTTGGGTATCCTTTGGAACAGTGGGATAAACTTGAAGCTCAATTAGATAAGTTACCCTTGACGAAGAAAGATGCTAGGGCATTTACTCGTTTCTTTTATTCTGCTGCTGCAGAGGTGGAATTTGATAAACAAGGTCGGATTAATTTGTCGACTTCATTGATCAAATTTGCCAAATTAAACAAGAATTGTGTAATCGTTGGCGTTTCCGACCGAATTGAAATTTGGGATGAGGAACGTTGGAATCAATTTAGCCAAGAGGCTGAAGATAATTTTGAAGAAATATCGGAGAAAATGACAGACTTTGACTTCTAATGTATATAAACATAAAACAGTACTTTTAAAAGAAACTATAGATGAAGTGAATCCTCGTGATAATGGGATTTATGTTGACGCAACCTTTGGACGTGGAGGACACACTAAAGAACTATTGAGTCGAGTACACCATAGTCATCTTTATGTTTTTGATCGTGATGAAGCTGCTATTGAAGTCGGTGAGAGTATTCAAAATGATTCTGAAATAATTGGCGATAACTCGTTAACTTTGATACGTGATAATTTTGAAAATATGCAAGAACGTCTGAATGAACTTGGGGTAGAGAAGGTCGACGGAATTGTCTATGATTTGGGAGTTTCATCTCCACAATTTGATGACGCCGTACGTGGCTTTAGCTATAAAAAAGAAGCACGTTTAGATATGAGGATGGACCAAAGACAAGATCTTGATGCTGAAAAAATCGTCAATGATTGGTCTTACAATGAATTAGTAGGTATTTTCTATAAATATAGTGATGAAAAATTTGCTAAGCAAATAGCTCGTGCTATAGAACGTACTCGTGAAGATCACCGCATTACTTCAACTTTGGAATTAGCAGATATTATCAAGAATGCTATTCCAGCGGCTGCCAGAAGAACTGGAGGCCATCCTGCAAAGCGTGTATTTCAAGCAATAAGAATTGCTGTTAATGATGAGTTAGGATCTCTTGAGAGATCACTTGAACAAGCAATTGATTTGTTAGCTCCAAAGGGCAGAATCAGCGTTATAACTTTTCAATCTAAAGAAGACCGAATTGTTAAGCACATTTTTAAGGACAATTCCCATGTCGATGTACCAAGGGGACTACCTGTTATTCCAGATGATATAAAACCAATTCTAAAACAGATAACTAGGAAACCAATTTTACCTAATACTGAGGAATTGTCTGAAAATAACCGGGCTCATAGCGCCAAATTACGTGTTGTTGAAAAGATATAATGGAGAATTAATATGAGAGAAGAAAGTACTGCTAGAAATTTACAAGAATATCAAGTGGAACAACAACCTAAGCCAGAAGTACAAGTTACTCCTGAATCGCAAGGTGTTGCTCTGTCAAAATTTGAGACTTGTGCTATTGTTGGCCTCGCTCTTTTGACTTTGGCCTTAATGGTAACTTTGGTTAGCATAAAAGTTTCTATGACTTCTTCTCAAAATAAATTGGACAGTTTAACAACACAAATATCGAAAACAAATACAAGTAACGTTAATTTAAGACAAGAAATTTCTGAGTTAACTAGTTTTGATCGTTTTTCTTCTTTTGCAAAAAAGCATAATTTGAAAATGAGTGACAACAATGTAAGGAATATTTCGAAATGAGTAAGTTCAGAAAATTATTTAAAAATAAGGCAAGACGCAATCATTATATTGTTGGTATGGTAATTTTGATTGCGACTGCCTTTTCTTTTATCCTTTTTGTCCAAAGATTCGCCTATGTCTCAATGAGTAAGCAATATGATGGTGTTAATTTGGTTAAAAGGACTAAACAAAAATATGAAAATGTAACAAAGGTTAATGCTAAACGTGGCGACATTTTGGATAATGATGGCAATATGATTGCTGGTGATGCAACAATTTATAATATTTATGCAATTGTTAGCCACAAATCTAAAACGACTGATGGTAAGCCAGATTATGTTACCGATAAAGAGAAAACAGCTCGAATTTTAAGCAAGTACTTACCGCTATCACAAAAACAGCTTCGGAAGTATTTAACTCCTAAAAGTAAAAATCAATATCAAGTGGAGTTTGGTCAAGCAGGACGTGGTTTATCAATTGAAATCAAACGAAAGATCACTGCCAAAAAGCTTCCAGGAATTCACTTTGTAGAATTACCTTCGAGATCTTATCCAAATGGAGTTTTTGCAACAAATTTGGTTGGTATTACAAAAGCTGATAATGCTAATGATCAGAATAGTAATATTAGTGGTGTAATGGGAATCGAAAAATACTTTAATAAAGTTCTGTCTGGTCGCAACGGTAAAAAGATTACAAAGGTTGATAACAGTGGTAATGAATTGCCTGATTCACAAGTAATCGAAAAGAGTTCTGCTGATGGTTCGAATATTTACTTAACTTTAAATAGTAAAATTCAACAATATGCTGAAATTTTGGCACAAACTGTTGATGAGAAGTATGCACCTAAGGATCTTCAGATTTTAGTTATGAATGCTAGAACAGGCGCTATTGAAGCGGCCACACAACGGCCAACGTTTAATCCTACTACGGGTAAGGGACTAAGTGATAGTTGGCGTGATACTTTGGTTGAAGATCAATTTGAACCGGGATCAGTTATGAAAATCCTTACTTTGTCAGCATCAATTGATTCTGGCAATTATGATCCTAATCAGCTATACAAATCCGGTACTGTTGAAGTTGGGGGACGAACAATTGGTGATTGGAATACTGCCGGTTGGGGTTATATTCCACTTTCACAAGCTTTTACTAGATCATCTAATGTTGGAATGGTCAAATTGGAACAAGAAATGGGTTCTAAGACATGGCTCGAATACATGCACAAATTTAATATTGGTAAGAAGACCGGTATTGAATTGCCTGGCGAGGTTTCTGGTAGTATTTCTTATGAGCACACTAGTGATCAAGCAATGACTTCTTTTGGTCAAAGTGTCAATGTCAATACAATCCAAATGCTACAGGCTTTTTCTGCTATTGCTAATGGTGGAAAAATGATCAAACCTCAAATTATTAAAAAAGTTGTTGATCCTAATACTGGCAAGACTACTAAAACTTTCAAACGACAAGTTGTTAGTCAACCAATTAAAGCAAGTACGGCCAAGAAGGTTCAAAAGGCAATGCGTCAAGTTGTTACTAAAGAATATGGTACAGGTATTGTCTACAATGTTCCGGGTGTTAAAGTTGGGGTTAAAACAGGTACAGCTCAAATTGCCTCACCAGAAGGTGGTTATTTGACTGGTAATAATAATTATATTTTCTCAGTTGCAGGTTTAGTTCCATACAATGATCCTAATTACATTGTTTACGTAACTATGAAACAACCACAGAAAATGACAGAAGCGCCAGAAAAAATTCTTTCAGAAATCTTCAATCCATTAGTTAAAAGGCTAGTAAGTCAAGGTGAATCGCCAACTAATACTACTGAAGCTGGCAGTCAGTATGTCAGCATTCCTAGTCTATTAGATAAGTCGACTAATGATGCCTTGAGTGAAATCAAGGACTTGAAATTACAGTCTGGTGTTGTTGGTACTGGTAATAAGGTAGTTCAACAATTACCAGCAAGTGGTGAGAAAGTCATGCCGGGTCAAAGAATTGTCCTATTGACTAACGGAGCAATGACAATGCCTGATTTGACTGGCTGGTCAAAAAATGATGTTTTGAAATTTGCCGAAATCACTGGTAAGCAGGTCACAACTAAGGGTGATGGATATGTGGTCAAACAATCTATCAAGTCTGGTCATGTGATAAATGAGAGTGGTAAAATTATAGTTACATTGAAAAATAAATAATTAAGGGGATTTTCATGGAAATTAGTCATATTGTTTTCGATATAGTTAGCTCGTTTGCCATCGTAGCTATCTTAATGCCTTTCTTGATTGGATATTTGGTTGCTCACAAAGAGGGTCAATCAATTCGTGAAGAAGGTCCAAAATGGCATGAAAAGAAATCAGGAACACCAACTATGGGTGGGCTGTTGATTATCTTTGCAACACTTGTTACTGACGTCTGGGTCGGTATTTGGCAAGGACAAATGGATCGATCATTGTTGATCACGACATTTGTCATTGTTTTGTATGGATGTATTGGTTTTATTGATGATTTCATCAAAGTATTTAAAAAACGTAATCTTGGATTACGTGCTTGGCAAAAAGCTTCATTGCAAGTTATTGTGGGAATTATTTTCTTGTATGTCTACAATGATGATCAATTGCCAATGAATTTCACGATTCCTGGTATTTTATCAGTTAATTCAGCAGTGATTTTCATTTTATTTACACTTTTCTGGTTAGTTGGTTTCTCAAATGCTACTAACTTGACTGATGGTTTGGATGGTTTGTTAGGTGGATTAGGAGCCATATCTTATGCAACTTATGGTGTTATTTCACTTAATCAAAACCGTATAGATCTAGCAATCGTTTGTTTCTCAGTTGTTGGAGCTTTGTTAGCCTTTTTGATTTACAATCACAAACCAGCCAAAATTTTTATGGGTGACGTTGGTTCTTTGGCATTAGGTGCTGGTTTGGCAGCTATTTCAATTCTTCTAGGACGTTATTGGTCACTATTATTGATTGGTTTGGTTTATGTAATTGAAACCTTGAGTGTTATGTTACAAGTCTTCTCATTTAAAGTATTCCATCGTCGAATTTTTAAAATGACACCAATTCATCATCATTTTGAGATGTTAGGTTGGACTGAATGGAAAATTGATATTGTATTTTGGATCGTCGGTGCAATTTGTTCCGCAATTTATCTAATTTTATTTATATAGGAAGTAAATTATCACAATGAAAACAAAGAGTAATTATTCAAACAAAAAGATCTTAGTATTGGGTTTAGCTAAGAGCGGCTTTGCAGTTGCTAAGTTGCTTAAAAAGATGGGTTCAGATGTAACAGTTGTTGATTCTAATCCTCTAGAAAATAATACAGAAGCACAAACATTGATCGATGATGGATTTAATGTGATTACCGGTAGTAATGATGCCAGTTTAATTGATGATTCTTTTGATTATTTGGTAAAAAATCCCGGAATTTTTTATTCTAATGATTTGGTTCAACAAGCTGAAAAATTGAATATTCCAGTTGTTACTGAACCGGAAATTGCTTATAGTTTTTCCGATGCCACGATGGTTGCTGTTACTGGTACAAATGGTAAAACTACCGTAACAACATTAATTCAATTGATGTTGAAACATTCACCAGAGTTTTCACAGTCATACTATGCCGGCAACATCGGAATCCCTATTTCTGATGTTATTCAAAAAGCTACTAAAGATGACGTAGTGGTTACGGAGTTATCAAGTTTTCAACTAGAAGGAACTATTGACCTGCATCCACATGTTGCAGTTTTAAATAATATTTATTCAACTCATCTTGATTTTCATAAAACACGTGAAAATTATATTAAAGCTAAGATGCATATTACTAAGAATCAAAATAAGAATGATTACTTTGTTGTGAATTACAATACAGAGGAATGGCGTAATCTAGCTCAACAGTCAAATGCTAAAATTTTGCCATTCTCTGATAATCAAGAATTAGAACACGGCGCTTTTGTTAAAGATAATATTATTTATTGCAATGGCGAAAAAATCATGAATATTGATGATATCCAAATTCCTGGTGAGCATAACGTTCAAAATACTTTGGCAGCTATTACGGTAGCTAAATTGTATAACGTTAAAAATGAAGACATTATTGAGGTATTGTCATCATTTAGAGGTGTCAAGCACCGCATACAATATGTCGATACTTTTGGTGGTCATAAATTTTATAATGACTCTAAAGCAACAAATGTTGAGGCAACTATTGTGGCCTTGAGTGCCTTCAAAGCTCCAATTACTTTGATTGCCGGTGGGCTTGATCGAGGTAATGGTTTCGATGAATTAATTCCTTCATTGAAGGGAAAAGTTAATAATTTG
Organism: Companilactobacillus musae; assembly: GCF_003967595.1. Taxonomy (GTDB): domain Bacteria; phylum Bacillota; class Bacilli; order Lactobacillales; family Lactobacillaceae; genus Companilactobacillus; species Companilactobacillus musae. The sequence continues at coordinate 54,508 of NZ_BIFW01000001.1, forward strand.
GTCGTCTATGGTCAAACGGCTGACAAGGTTATTTCTTCAGCTGAAAAAGCTGATGTTGGCAATATTATTAAAGTAGATAACTTAAGGGAAGCTGTACCAGAAGCATATAAGCAAAGCGATGCTGGTGATGTGATTTTACTTTCACCTGCTGCAGCTAGTTGGGATCAATTCCATACCTTTGAGGAACGTGGAGACCAATATATTGAAGAGGTTGAAACTTTAAAGGGAGAAGTTAAGTAAATGGCAAAGATGCGTATAATTGTTTCCGGTGGTGGAACAGGTGGTCATATTTATCCAGCAATGGCTCTAATCAAGCGTCTTAAAGAACGTGACTTAATTGATGATGTTTTATACGTTGGAACAGAAAAGGGCTTGGAGAGCAAAATAGTTAAGAATGCTGGCTTGAATTTTAAAACAATTGAAATTCAAGGTTTTAAACGTCGTTTAACTCTTGAAAATGTCAAAACAGTTCGTCTCTTCTTATCAAGTATTAGTAAATCTCGCAAAATTATTAAGGAATTCAAACCGGATATTGTAATCGGTACTGGTGGTTATGTTTCAAGTGCTATCGTCTATGCTGCACATACAATGCATATTTCAACGGTCATTCACGAGCAAAATACGATTGCAGGAGTTACTAATAAGTTTTTGGCTCACTTTGTTGATAAAATTGCCATTGCATTCACTGAGGCAACAGATCAATTTAGTGAAAAGAAGAAAATAGTTTTCACTGGTAACCCACGGGCTCAAGAAGTCGTTGATATTAAGAAAAATGATCGTTTAAAAGAATTTGATTTAGCACCAGATAAAGATACAGTAATGATTTTTGGAGGCTCTCGAGGAGCTAAACCAATTAATCAAGCAACCATTGAAACAATGGATCGATTTGTTAAGGCTGATTACCAAGTTCTGTTTGTTACAGGACGAGTACATTATGACAATGTTGTTAAATTGATTGATTCTAAGTATTTAAATAGTGCAAATATCTCCGTATTACCATATATTGATAATATGCCGGAAATTTTGCCTGACATTAAGTTGATTGTAGGACGAAGCGGCGCAACAAGTATTGCGGAAATAACTGCTTTAGGTATTCCAGCAATCTTTATCCCTAGTCCTTATGTCACACATGATCATCAAACTAAAAATGCTATGTCAGTTGTTAAAGTCAAAGCTGCCAAGATGATTCCCGAAAAAGAATTGACATCAGACTCGTTATTTAAAGAAATAAATGAGATTATGAGTGATTCTAAAGTTCAAGAAGAGATGTCTGCTAATTCTAAAAAAATTGGTGTTCCTGATGCGGCTGATCGTTTGATAAAGGTTTTGTCTGACTTAGTAAATAAGTAATTTATGAGGACTAAAGGCGTTGAAGAAGAGAATTAAGATAAGTAAAAATAGTTTTATTTTTATAATAGTTTTTGTTATCGTTTTGATTGCTTATTTTGGTTCACCTTTGAGTAAAGTTCGAAATATTAATGTCAAAGGTGTTAATGATTTAGGTGCGCAACAAATAATTAATGCGACCAAGATCGACGATAATTCAACACTTTTAAATGTTTTGATACATCATGGATCAATTTCTAAAAGAACCGAAAAAAAATTACCATCGGTTAAAAAAATTTCATTTGGAACCCATAATCTTCGTGATTTAACGATCACAGTTAAGGAATATCCAACGCTAGGTTATATTTATAAAGACGGTGGATATTATCGAATAATAAACAATGGTCAGATTTTGAATCAAAAATTGAGTTCTCCAATTGGAAATTATCCAACGTACAGTAATTTTAGTTCGGCTCGATTAAAGAAAATGTCTAATATCTATGCGGGTTTGCCAAGTAATGTTAAGACTAACGTTTCAGAATTTTATAATTCTCCAACTAAGTTGAATCCGTATCGCATTAAAATCGATATGAACGATGGTAATAAGGTTATTGCTGATATGAGAACGGTCCAGTCCAAATTGAAGTATTATCCAGGGATGGCTGCCCAAATGAAGAAAAAGGGCGTTATAGATTTAGAGATCGGTGCCTATTCTTATCCCTTTAAAGACAAGAAATAGGTTTAATATAATCATTTTTGTGTTAAAATTTTTTAGTGAATAGATTTTTCTAGGTAAGGGAGGCTGCCACGATTAATGGACAATTCTGAATTTTTTGTAGGTCTTGATATTGGTACAAATTCGATAAAAGTAGTGGTTGCTGAATCGTCTGATGATAGATTAAGTATTGTTGGCGTAGGAAGCGAGAGATCCGAGGGAGTAAGCCGTGGCGTTATAGTCGATATTGATAAAGCTGCTAATGCTATCCGAAGAGCCATTAAGAAGGCCGAAACACAGGCAAATATTTCCATTCGTGACGTTGTAGTCGGTATATCGGCTAATATGTTACAGATTGAGAAGTGTCAGGGAATGATAGCTGTTGGTTCTCAATCGAAAGAAATCAACGAAAATGACGTCAGACAGGTTATGCTGGCTGCTATGGTCCAAAACTTACCTAGTGAGCGTGAAGTGGTATCGTTGATACCTAAGCAATTCTCAGTTGATGGATTTAATAATATTCGTGATCCACGTGGAATGATTGGCGTACGTCTGGAAATGACAGGTATAATTTATACTGCGCCAAAAACAATCGTACATAATACAAAAAAGGCTATTCAAAAGGCCGGTTTAAATATTATTCATAAAGTTATTTCTCCAATGGCATTGAGTCAAGTCGTTTTAAATGACGGTGAGAGTGACTTTGGTGCTGTGATTATTGACATGGGTGCAGGTCAAACAACTGCTTCAGTTGTTCATGATCATAACTTGAAGTTATCAACAGTTGATTTTGAAGGCGGAGATTATGTTACACATGATATCTCAGTTGTCTTGAATACAACGGTTGATAATGCTAATCAGTTGAAGCTTTATTATGGTAATGCATCAGCTGATAAATCAACCACTGATGAAAATATAAGCGTTGAAGTCGTTGGTAAAAATGAACCAACTATGATTTCAGAAGAATATCTTGCTGAGATAATTGAAGCACGACTTAATCAAATTTTCACCAGATTACAAGGACCACTAGAGGATGCGGGAGCTTTATCCCTACCTGGTGGAATCGTCTTAACAGGTGGGGTGGCTGCCACTCCTAATGTTGAGGATCTGGCTCGAAAGATTTTTGATGTTAAGGTTAGAAGTTATGTTCCAACCCAAATGGGAATGCGTTATCCTTCATACTCACTAGGATTAGGATTAGTAACTTATGCTTCTCGATTGAATGATATTGGAGTGATTGCTGACAATGTCGTCAACGGTGCAACTGTTGACCCAAATGGCGGTAGACCACAACCTCAAGTAGTTCCTGAAACGGTTCAACAGTCGATGGAACAACCTGAGAAACCAGCTCCAGTTCAAGATGAACAAACAAGCCAAGAAGAAACGACAACTCCTGAAAAGGGTAAAAAGATGTCGAAATTCAAGGATTTTTGGAGCAGATTTTTTGATTAAAAATAATATAAAATAAATTAGAGATTTAAAATAGGAGGAACTCCTTAATGGAATATACTTTAGACTCAACCCAAAATAAAGGAGCGGTAATCAAAGTTATCGGTGTCGGTGGTGCCGGTGGCAATGCCGTGAACCGAATGGTAGAAGCAGGAATCAAGGGTGTACAATTCATCGCTGCTAATACTGATGTTCAAGCTTTAGAAAACTCAAATGCCGAAACTAAAATTCAATTAGGACCTAAATTGACTCGTGGATTAGGTGCCGGTTCTAACCCAGAGGTTGGTCAAAAGGCTGCTCAAGAAAGTGAAGAGGCCATTAAAGAAGCTCTCGAAGGCGCAGATATGATTTTCGTAACTGCCGGAATGGGTGGTGGTACCGGTACTGGTGCTGCACCTATCGTTGCTAATATTGCTAAGGAAAGTGGCGCATTGACTGTTGGTGTTGTTACACGTCCATTTGCTTTTGAAGGTGCTAAACGTTCTCGTTTTGCGGCTGATGGTATTACTGAGCTTAAAAAAGATGTTGATACTTTAGTTCTTATTTCAAATAGCAAATTGCTTGAAATTGTCGATAAGAAGACACCAATGAGCGAAGCCTTTAGCATTGCTGACGATGTTTTGCGTCAAGGTGTACAAAGTATTTCTGATCTTATTACATCACCTGGATTCGTTAACTTGGATTTTGCTGATGTTAAGACTGTTATGTCTGATCAAGGTTCAGCTCTAATGGGTATTGGTCAAGCTAACGGTGAAAATAGAATTACCGAAGCTACTAAGAAGGCTATTTCTTCACCATTACTTGAAGTTTCAATTGATGGTGCTAAACAAGTTCTTCTTAATATCACTGGTGGTCCAGACTTATCATTGTTTGAAGCCCAAGACGCAGCGCAAATTGTTTCCGAACAAGCTACATCTGATGTTAATATTATCTTTGGTACTTCAATCGATGATACTCTTGGTGATCAAGTTAAGGTTACAGTTATTGCAACTGGCGTTGAAAGTGGCGATGATCCTAAAAAGAGAGAACCAGCTAGACGTCCTTTAAACAACCCCAGAGCAACATTAAATAACAGTAAGAAGTCAAGTGATGGCAATAACCAACCAAAGCCACAACAACCTCAAACATCTAATGACCCATTGGCTGATTGGGACATCAATCGTGATGCATCTAAACAAAAAGATGTTTCAAGTGAAAAGGGAGACTTTGAAATTTTCCAAAAACCTGAAACAATTGATTTAAGCGATGACGATGATGATTCAACTCCTCCAATTTTTAAACGTCGCAATAAAAAATAAAAGGAGATTTTCTTATGGCATTTGAAAAGTTAGGCAGTTTCTTCGGTATTAATGATGAAGACGACTTCGAAGAGAAAAAAGTCGAGACTGATGCCGAACAACCCAAGACAGATTATTCAAATAATGAAAAGGTAGTATCAATGAGTACAGCTAGTGAAGCAAGAACAAAAGCAAATAGTAAAATTGCTATTTATCAGCCAAGAGTTTACTCAGATGCAAAAGTTATTGCCAAACAACTTTTGAATAACAAAGCTGTAATTGTTAATTTTAATAATGTCAATGATGAACAATCAAAGAGAATCGTAGACTTTTTAACTGGTACTATCTTTGCCCTAAATGGCGAAATTAAACGTGTTGGAGAAAAAATCTTTCTTTGCACACCACCAAAGTTTGAAGTCGATGGAAGCATACCAGATATAAACGAATAAAGTCGAGGAAAGATATGGATAGAATTTTAAGTGGATTACCATTCATTATCAGTATGGCCTTTCAATTGTATGAGTTTATTATTTTTGTGTACTGTCTGTTATCCTTTATACCGTCACTATACAATTCTGCTTTTGGAAGATTTATTGTTGCAATGGTGGCTCCATTCTTAAATCTAATCAAAAAAATCATACCAACGAGTATTGGTTTTATTGATTTTTCTCCAATAGTTGCACTTATACTAATTCAATTATTGCAGAAAGCGATATTCTTAATAATCTAATTATGGATGATAAAAAAACAATCATGGGTGGAGGTTTTTTCCGTCCAGAGGAAAAAATATTCATTGATAAAATAAGCGATATTTTATTAAAAGCTCAAACAATGTATACTCCACAACTCACTGATTTTTTGAATCTACGTGAACAAACAATTTTAAATAACCTGATAAATAAGTATGACGATTTATACGTGCATTACTTTGGCGGTTATGAAAATGCTGAAAGAGTCAGGGGAATAATAGCTCCTGACTATTTTGTACCTAAAGAATCTGATTATGGAATAACGATGTATGAAATACGTTATCCTGAAAAATTTGCTAATTTGCATCACGGCCAAATATTAGGCTCCTTGACAGGATCAGGTGTTGAACGTGATCGTTTTGGAGATATTATTACCGATGGCGAAAATTGGCAATTTTTTGTATTTAAATCAATGAGTGACTATATTGAAGATCAGGTCAAAAAAATTGGACCATACAAGATTCATTTAATTGAAAAAGGATTTGATGAACTGCTTTTACCAAAAGATGATTCAACCGATGATACGATCAATGTTCAGTCTTTGAGATTGGATACGATTATTGCCGAGGTCTATGATCTATCTAGGCAAAATTCTAAGTCTTTGGTAGAACATGGAAAAGTTCAAATTAATTGGGTTGTGAATAAAAATGCTAGTTCATTTGTGACGATTACTGATACACTTAGTGTTAGAGGTTTTGGCCGCATAAGAATTAATGATATTATGGGTCGATCCAAGAATAATAAGTATATTCTTTTTGTCAATATCATTAAGAAATAGGGGCGTGAAGTTATGGTATTATCACCAGTAGAGATACAGGATAAAGAATTTGATAGTAAATTTCGAGGCTATGACCGCGACCAAGTTGAAAGTTTTTTAAAACAAGCAGCTCAAGATTATAATTTGGCATTACAAAAAAATGCGCAATTAGAAAAAGAACTTAAAGATACATCCGAGCAGTTGAAATACTTTACTGATATGAAGGATGCCTTGAATCAGTCAATCTTGGTAGCTCAAGAGGCAGCTGAAAAAGTTAAAACAGAGTCCGAAAAAGAGGCTCAAATAATTGTTGAAGAGTCACAGAAAAAAGCTCGAGATTTATTGAATCAATCAACTGAAAAATCTAATCGAATTTTACAAGATGCATCAGATCGGGCAAGACAGGTAACGATTGAAACTGATAATTTGAAACGTAGTGTCAATTCTTTCCGTCAAGGATTACAGGGAATGTTGAAACAGCAGTTGGATATGGTGGATAGTCCAGAGTGGTCAAAGCTTAATGACAGTACATCTACTGACAAGTTAAAACAAGAAGTTGGCGACCAACCTCGGCCAGATTCAAATCCAAATTATCAAAATAATCAGCCTGATAATCAACAAGATTATGAAAATGATCAAAATTCGGTTTTCAATTCAGACCAAATGAATTATAATGACAATATTCAGGATGATCAGCCAGATGAATCTTATACGATCAATCATCAACAGAATGAACCTACGTTCAATTTTCAAGATGATAAGTCTGACGATGATCCTAAAAATAATTAAGAGAACAAGTGCTTTGAAGAAAATTTTTTCAGCGAGCTAGTGTATGGTGTGAGACTAGTAAAAATAATTCTGGGTATATCAACTCTTAGACAATTTATTTGATTTACCAATAGGTGGTATAGCGAGAACTCGTCCTAAATTGGATGGGTTCTTTTTATTTTAGAAGGGGTGAAAGAATGCGAGTAAAAGATACTTTAAATTTAGGTAAAACTAAATTCCCTATGCGTGGAAACTTGCCAAACAAAGAAGCTGAATGGCAAAAGGCATGGGAAGATAATAAGCTTTATGAACAAAGACAAAAATTAAACGAAGGTAAACCAACCTTTGAACTATTAGATGGACCTCCATTTGCTAATGGTGATATCCATATGGGACATGCTTTGAACAAAATTTCTAAGGATATTATTGTTCGTTATAAGTCAATGGATGGTTATCGTGCACCTTACGTACCCGGCTGGGATACTCATGGTCTTCCAATTGAACAACAATTGGCTAAAAAGGGTGTTAAACGTAAGGAAATGAGTCTTTCTGATTATCGTAAGTTGTGTTACGAATTTGCTCAAGGCGAAATCAAAAAGCAAATGGCAGGATTCAAACGTTTGGGAATTTCTGCTGATTGGGATCACCCATACATTACTTATCAACCAGAATTTGAAGAGGCTGAAGTTAAAGTCTTTGGCGAAATGGTCGACAAGGGCTATATCTATCGTGGTAAGAAACCCGTTTATTGGTCACCATCTTCAGAGTCAACTCTAGCAGAAGCCGAAGTTGAATATAAAGATATCAAATCACCTTCAATTTTCGTAGCTTTCAAGGTACGAGATGGTAAAGGTATTGTAGATAGCGATGCTTCATTTATTATTTGGACAACTACTCCATGGACAATGCCTTCAAATATGGCTATCTGTGTTAATCCTAAGTTTATCTATGCTGAAGTTAATGCCGATGGTAAGAAGTATGTTGTAGCTCAAGAAAGACTTCAATATGTTCAAGAACAACTAGGTTGGGAGAATGTTGAAGTTCTCAAGACTTTCCAAGGTAGAGATCTTGAAGGAATCGAAGCAACACATCCATTCTATGATCGTAAATCACCAATCATTTTAGGTAACCACGTTACATTAGATGATGGTACTGGTTTAGTACATACAGCTCCTGGATTTGGTGCTGATGACTTTGTTGTTGGTATGAAATACAAGTTGCCTGTCTTTTCACCAATTGATGCTCAAGGTAGATTTACAGATGAAGTACCTGAATATGAAGGTGTCTTCTACGATGATGCTAATAAGTTGATCACTGAACGTATGAAGGAAAATGGCTCATTATTGAAACTAAGTTTCTTCACTCACAGTTATCCACATGATTGGCGTACTAAGAAACCCGTTATTTTCCGTGCTACTCCACAATGGTTTGCTTCAATTGATAAGTTTAGACAACAGATTCTAGATGAAATTGAAAAGATCGACTTTATGCCTGATTGGGGTAAAACTCGTCTTTACAATATGATTCGTGATCGTGGTGATTGGGTTATCTCAAGACAACGTGCTTGGGGTGTTCCACTACCAATTTTTTATGCTGAAAATGGCGATCCAATCATGACTAAAGAAACAATTGACCATGTAGCTGAATTGTTTGGCAAATATGGTTCAAATGTTTGGGCTGAACGTGATGCTAAGGATCTTCTTCCAGAAGGCTTTACATATTCAGGTAGTCCTAATGGTAAATTTACTAAGGAAACTGATATTCTTGATGTTTGGTTTGACTCTGGGACAGCTCATTCAGGTGTTGCTAAGACTCGTGATAACCTTACATTCCCAGCTGATTTGATTCTTGAAGGCTCTGATCAGTATCGTGGCTGGTTTAACTCAATGCTTGTAACTTCTGTAGCTGCATACGGTGTGGCTCCTTACAAGGCTATTCTTTCACAAGGATTCACTCTTGATAAGAATGGCGTTAAGATGAGTAAATCACTTGGTAATGTTATTGCTCCTAGTGATATCGAAAGACAATTTGGTGCTGAGATTATCCGTCTTTGGGTTGCATCGGTTGACTCAAGTTCTGATGTTTCTGTATCAGTTGATTCATTTAAACAAGTTTCTGAAACTTATCGTAAGATCAGAAATACAATTAGATTTATGTTAGCTAATACAACTGACTTTGACCCTAAGACTAATGCTGTGTCATATAATGATCTTCGTCCAGAGGACAAGTACATTACAGTTAAGTTGAATGATCTTGTTAAAGAAGTTCTAGCTGATTATGATAAATACGATTTTGCCGATGTAGCTAAGTCAGTTGTAAGTTTCATTGTTAACGAAATGTCAACATTCTACTTGGATTTTGCTAAAGATGTTGTTTACATTGATGCTGAGGATTCACATGCTCGTCGTTCGATGCAAACTGTTATCTATGATGTAGCGGTTAAATTAGCTAAGCTATTAACACCAATCTTGCCACATACCATGGAACAAGTTTGGGAATACCTTAAAGAACCTGAAGAATATGTTCAACTTGCAGAGATGCCTAAGGTTGAAGATATTGCTGATCAAGCTGAAATTGAAAAAGATTGGTCAGTCTTCATGGACTTTAGAGATAATGTTTTGAAGTCACTAGAAGTTGCCCGTGCAGATAAGTTGATCGGTAAATCACTTGAAGCTAAAGTAACAGTTTGTCCAAGCGCTGAATTAAAGGCTGTACTTGATAAGATTGACAGTAACTTTGGACAATTATTGATTGTTTCACAATTTGAAATTGCTGATGCTGAACCAGCAGGTGCTGATAAGTATGAACTTGCCAGTGTCCTAGTTGAAAAAGCAGAAGGTGATGTTTGCCAAAGATGTCGTATGATCAAGACTGATGTCGGTAGTGATGAACATTATCCAACATTCTGTGCTAGATGTGCTAAAATTGTTGCTAAGGAATATCCAGAAACAATTACAGATGGCTTTGACGAATAGGATAGGGTGAATAAATGTTCACAGGAAAAATTGTACGATTTAACAAGAACCGTGGTTTTGGTTTTATAAATAATGGTGAAGAAGATATTTTCTTCTTTGCTGATTCAATCTTGAATCGAGAAGATTTTTATATTCAAGATGGCCTAGATGTTACTTTTGAAATAGCACCTGGTTATAAAGGACCACAAGCGGTAAATATTAGTATTACAAAAGAAGAAAGCACTGATTAGTGCTTTCTTTTTCTTTGGAAATTATAGGAGAAAATTATGAGTGAACAAGCAAATCCTAGAAGATGGATGATCTTGATCTCGGTAGGTATTTTTACCTTAATGGCAACCTTGGATGGTTCGATCGTTAATATTGCGTTGCCAGTTATCAGTCAAAATTTACACATTGGGATGAATATGGCAGAATGGATCGTTTCGATTTATTTAGTCACGATTTGTATTTTTTTATTGATGTTTGGAAAAATTGCTGATTCAATTGGAAAAATAAAGATTTTTAAAATTGGTTCGGTTATGTTCATCATCGGTTCAATTGTTTGTGGATTGAGTAATAATTTGGTGATGCTACTTTTGGGTCGAGTTGTTCAAGCAATCGGAGCATCAATGGCGATGGCAACGAATAATGGGATCATCACACAAACTTTTCCGTTGCGAGAACGAGGCTATGCTTTAGGTTATATTGGTTCCTTCGTATCAATCGGTGCAATTGCCGGACCTGGTATTGGCGGAATTATCTTAGGGCATTTTCACTGGAGTTATATTTTTTGGATCAATATTCCAATTGGATTGGTTGCATTGCTGTTAGGATATTTTAATCTACCGAAAAAGGAAGTTACTAATCCTAAGAAATTTGATACAAAGGGTTTTTCAGTCTACTTTGTAACTTTATTGTTATTCTTTAGTGCGATTTTTATTGGCCAGGCAGTTGGCTTTACTAATCTTTATATTATTGCCACCTTTATTATCGCCGTTATTTTATTCTTTGTATTTTTACATGTTGAGAAAACCGTTAAGAATCCTATGATTGAGCTACGTATATTCAAAAATCATAATTTTACTTTGGGATTGGTAGCAGGGTTCTTCATCTTTGTAACTAATTTCTTTTTCAATGTTGTTTCACCATTTTATTTGGAAAATGCTTTGGGAATCGCTGCATCGACTTCGGGTTATATTTTAATGGCATTTCCCTTGGTTCAGGTTGTAGTTGCTCCTATTTCTGGTAAAATATCTGCAAAGGTCAATCCAATTGTTTTAACGATTATTGGTTTGATTGTTATCGAAATTGCTCAATTGGGATACTTAGCATTTAATCTTCAGACTAGTATTTGGTTTATTTTAATCTTTATTGGTTTAAATGGGTTAGGTAATGGTTTGTTTCAAGCACCTAATAATACAATGATCATGAGCTCGGTTGAACCACATGACTTAGGAATTGCTGGTGGTTTGAATGCTTTGTCTCGTAATTTAGGAATGATTATTGGAGTTTCACTTTCGACGACAGTTTTATTCTTATCAATGAGTCAATTTTATGGTCGCTCAGTAACTACCTATATCAAGGGACGACCAGATATTTTTATTGATGGAATGCGTGTTACAATGACATTTGCAGTTGTTATTTGTTTAATTGCCATTGTTATGTCAGTTGTTAGATTAATGAAGTCAAGAAGGGTCAAATAATGGATAAAGAAGATTCAAGATATTATGAAGAAGTAGTAGCAAAGAAAAGAATGTTTGGTGGTAAAATTTTTGACGTTGACGTTGAACAAGTTGTACTCCCTAATGGTATCCCTGACATTCGAGAAGTAGTAAAACATCACGGAGCTGTCGCAATCGTACCTTTTACTGATGATGACAAGATGATTTTTGTGAGACAGTGGCGAACACCTTTGGAACAAGAAACGTTAGAAATTCCTGCTGGAAAGATCGATTCCGATGAGGGAAGCGACTTGAAAGAAGTAGCTTTACGTGAGATGGATGAAGAACTTGGTCTAACAACTGATAATTTGGAAAAAATCACATCATTTTTTGCTAGTCCAGGTTATTCCAACGAAAAATTAACAATGTTTAAAGCAACTAATTTACAAAAGGTTGAGTTTAAACGTCCATTGGATCCAGATGAATTTTTAAACGTTGAAAGTTTGACTTTGGACGAAGCTAAGGCTCAGATCGAATCTGGCGTTATCTGCGATTCAAAGACAATCTATGCAATCACTTATTGGGAATTGCTTAAAGCAAAGGAAAAATAAATGTTTTCAAAGATAAAGGATTTTTATAATTCAAAGGTAAAAAAGTCAGATCATCCACAGACAGTCGTTCGTGCTGATCAAGTAGAAGCACAACAACAAAAAATACGTGAACAAGAACGGCTTCGAGCAGAACAAGAGTATCAGCAACAACATCCAGAGCAAATTATTCAAGAAAATTTGCAATCTTTTGAGAATAAGACAAATAAATTGAAAAAGAAGTTGAATATTGCGATTATTACAGTATTCGGCCTAATCGTTCTGGTATTTTTAATATTATTTTACATTTAAGGAGTTAAAGTATGAAAATTGGTGTAATCGTTCCTATGGAAGAAGAAATTAAATTAATGAAAGAATCACTAACTGACGTTACAAATGACTCAGTTGCAGGGGTTGATATCACAATTGGTAAGTACAGAGATCATGAAGTTTATCTTGCTCAAAGTGGTATTGGTAAAGTTCAAGCAGGTATGACAACAACAATTATCAATGAACGTTATCAACCAGATTTTATTGTTAATACTGGTTCAGCAGGTGGTATTGGTGAAGGTTTGCATATTGGAGATGTTGTTATTTCTGATAAATTAGCTTATCACGATGTTGATGCGACCGGTTTTGATTATAAGGTTGGACAACTTCCACAACAGGAACTTTATTTCAATGCAGATTCTAATTATGTTAAGAAAATTGCAGCTGCTGCCAAGAGAACTGGACTAACTTCTCGAGTAGGTTTGATTGTTACCGGAGACCAATTTGTTGACGCAAAAGAAAAAATTGCTACAATTAAAAAGTCGTTCCCAGATGCATTAGCAGCTGAAATGGAAGGTTGTGCTGTGGCTCAAGTATGTACGCAATTCCATACACCATTTGTTGTTATTCGTTCAATGAGTGATGTTGGGGACGAAGATGCTAGTGTAAACTTTGACGAATTTGTTTTACAAGCCGGACGCAAATCAGTAACTATGTTGCTGAACTTTTTAGACCAAGAATAGAGGGGATTTATTGTGGCATTTATTTATTTAGATAATGCTGCTACGACACCGATGGCTACACCTGTCGTCGATGTGATCAACGACCAGATGACAAATAATTTTGGTAATGCTTCCGCAACCAATTATTTCGGTCGTCAGGCTCGAAAAGTTTTAGATGAAAGCCGGCATACTATTGCTCAAAGTATCAATGCTAAAGACTCTGAAATTGTCTTTACTAGTGGTGGTACTGAAAGTGATAATACGGCTGTTATCGAAACAGCATTATCTAGACAAAAACTAGGTAAACATATCATAACTACAGCTATTGAACATGAAGCAATTCTTAAACCAATGGCTTATTTAGAAGATTTAGGCTTTGAAGTAACTTATTTAAAACCTAATGAACGTGGTGAAGTAACAGTTCAACAAGTTAAAGATGCTCTACGTGATGATACTATCTTGGTAACCATCATGTACGGCAATAACGAAGTTGGTTCTATGAATCCAATTAAAGAAATTGGTGAATTGTTAAAAGACCATCAAGCTTTCTTCCATACGGATGCGGTTCAAGCTTTTGGAATGGAAGATATTGATGTTAAAGCCGAACACATTGATATGTTATCTACTTCAGCTCATAAAATTAATGGGCCTAAGTTCATTGGCTTTCTTTATATAAATGATAAGATTCATATTCCTTCATTTGTTAAAGGTGGAGATCAAGAAACTAAACGTCGTGCCGGAACTGAAAATGTTCCTGGTATTGCTGGTTTTGCTAAAGCCGTTGAATTGATTACTCCGGAAGAAAAACAAGCAAGACAAACTCGTTATTTTGGATTCAAACAAACTATTCAAAAGATTTTGAAAGAAAATAAAATTGATTTTGGTATCAATGGACCAACTGATGCGCATGCTCTGAATCATGTAATGAACTTATACTTGCCAGGAATCGATCGTGGCGTTCTATTGACACGTTTAGATTTAGAAGGTTTTGCAATTTCTGGTGGTTCAGCATGTACAGCTGGTAGTCTTGAACCATCTCATGTTTTAGTTGCCATGTTTGGAGAAGATAGTCCTAAAATTAATGATTCAGTTAGAATTAGTTTTGGTAAAGATAATACGGAAGAAGAAGTCGTAAAATTTACAAATAAACTAGTCGAAATCGTACATGACTTGACTAATTAGTCATTTTTATTCAAACTTATAATTAATAGTAAATTTTTTATAAGGGATGATTAAAATGGATAAACGACAAGCTCAAGTACAAGGGGATCAAGAAGTTTATGAACTTAACCCCGAAGTTAAAAAATATTCACTTTTGGATGCAGGTTTTCAAGAAACCAATAAAGGAAGTTTCCGTTTGGAACATCCAATCAATGGATCATCTCCATACGAAGCTAGATATTATTTACGTGCCACAGTGAACAAAGATTTAGACAATTTGAAATTAGCAATTACAGATAAAAGTGGATTGCATAATATCAATATGTTTAAGATTAAAGATACTGACAAAGAAGTCAGCGATTATCGTTACTTAATGAACTTTTTAAAAGAAAAAAACGTATTAGTTAAATAAATGAGGTTTTCAAATGGATAATAAGAAGAAGCGTGTTGTAGTAGGTATGAGTGGTGGCGTTGATTCGTCAGTTAGTGCACTTCTTTTGAAACAACAAGGCTACGAAGTTATCGGAGTATTTATGAAGAATTGGGATGATTCTGACGACTCCGGTGTATGTACTGCGACAGAGGATTATGAAGATGTAGCAAAGGTTGCCAATAAAATTGGTATTCCTTATTACTCAGTTAACTTTGAGAAGGAGTACTGGGATCGTGTGTTCGAGTATTTCTTAGATGAGTATCGTAAGGGTAGAACACCTAACCCTGATGTTATGTGTAACAAAGAGGTTAAGTTCAAGGCTTTCCTTGACTATGCAAACAAGCTAAATGCTGATTACATCGCTATGGGACATTATGCACAAACATTCCGTGATGATAATGGAATTGTTCATTTGCTTCGTGGTGGCGATGCTAACAAGGATCAAACATATTTCTTGAGCACTGTACAACAAGATCAATTGCAAAAGGCATTGTTCCCAATCGGTGGTATGCAAAAGTCAGAAGTACGTCGCATTGCTGAAGAGGCTGGTCTTGCAACTGCTAAGAAGAAGGACTCAACTGGTGTTTGTTTCATTGGTGAGAGAAACTTCCGTAAGTTCTTGAGCGAGTTCTTGCCTGCCCAATCAGGTACAATGATGACACCAGATGGTGTTGTTAAGGGTCAACATGCTGGTTTGATGTATTACACTATTGGTCAAAGACAAGGTCTTGGAATTGGTGGAAATGGTAAGTCAAACGAGCCATGGTTCGTTGTTGGTAAGGATATGAGTAAGAATATTCTTTACGTAGACCAAGGATATGATAACGAAAGATTATATGCTGATCATTTGGATGCATCTGATCTTTCATTCATCACAGGCTTAAACTATGGTGATACATTCCATGCCACAGCTAAGTTCAGATATCGTCAACAAGATACTGGCGTTACCGTTCATGTTTTGGACGATGGTAAGGTCAATGTTGAGTTTGATAACCCTGTACGTGCTATCACACCAGGACAAGAAGTTGTCTTCTATGATGGTGAGGAGTGTCTAGGTGGAGCAACTATTGATGCTGCATACATGGCAGAAAACAAGCTACAATATATCTAACAAATAATTCAACAAATTATATTAACTAAATTCAACGAAAGAGACTACAAACCAATATTAGGTGAGTAGTCTCTTTTTTAATTTCATAGAAGAATTGTCGATCACAGAGGTAGTAATATCACTGATTAAATTTACAGTGTTTTACTTTGTTAATGTTCAGTAACCATCAACAAAGTAAAACACTAGTCCGGAGCAACAAAGAAAATGGGCTCAGTAGTGAAGCCAAAAGGCTCCAAGTCGTGCCCACTACGTTCCAGCCCAATTTTCTTTGTTGCGGAGGACGTCATCTTTTATTTACTGAAGATATTTTCTGCAAAACCAGACCCAAGCTTGAAAAAATTCTTTAAAAAATCCATAATTGTAATTAACTAACTTGGTAAGGTGAGAAAAAATGGAATTGTATTTTGTCAGACATGGAAAAACTGAATGGAATTTAGAGGGTAAATATCAAGGGGGACACGGTGATTCACCGTTGTTGCCGGAGAGTTTGCATGATATTAGTTTGTTGGCAAAAAGACTTCAGGATACAAAAATTGATCACATGTATTCAAGTCCATTACCTCGTGCTAAAACCACTGCTGAAACTTTGATTAAGGATTTGCATCGTGAGATACCATTTACGATTGTTAGAGATTTACGTGAATTTGATTTGGGTATCATGGAGGGACGTAAATTTTCTGAATTGGAAAATGAAATTCCGGAAGTGATTTATGCTTTTAGACATGAACCTGCTAATTATGATTATGATTTGATTCGTGGGGAATCTTTTGAAAAGGTAGCAGAGAGAACTACCAGAGCCGTGAAGAAGATTGTGGCTGATAACAAGGGTCAAGGAAATGTTGTTATTGTCAGTCATGGTGCTGCATTGGTAACAATGATTCAATCATTATTAGGGACTAGAGTACCAGATATTC
The DNA here is from genome assembly GCF_003967595.1 of Companilactobacillus musae. Classification (GTDB taxonomy): domain Bacteria; phylum Bacillota; class Bacilli; order Lactobacillales; family Lactobacillaceae; genus Companilactobacillus; species Companilactobacillus musae. Next base: position 71,362 of record NZ_BIFW01000001.1, read on the forward strand.
GTAAAAACGGTGGTCTTTCAAATACTAGTTTGACGCATTTACGCTATGAGGATGGCGAATTCAGATTAATAAAATGGAATGAAACAGGATATTTGAACAAGAAACTGGAAAGTTCAGATACGATTTGAGGTATTTATGAACAAGAAAGCAGAACAATTATTTAATAAAGGTGATAAGGAAGCTGCAATCAAATTGATTGTGGCCGATTTAAATAAAGATCCAAAACAGTTGACTGAAATTCTGCAACTATCTACTTATTTAGTACAAGCAGGTGATCTGGAGCAAGCTGAAGAATTATTAGCTCGTTCACTTGAAATGTTTAAGGATAATCAAGACTTACTTTATAACTTAGGAAATGTTTATTATTTAGCGGATAAGTTCGATAGGGCTAATGATATTTTTCAAAAATTGGCTGATGATGATTATGCATTTGAGGCTTACTTTATGATGGCTAAAACTTTGAATCAACAAGGCAAAAGACAGTTAGCAATTATGTATGCTTTAACAGCTACTGAAAAATCTCCCAAGGATTTACAAGCTAATGAGTTATTAGCCGATTTATTGCTCGCTAACGGCAATTTTGAAGAATCATTGGAATTCTATCAGAAGGCCAACGAAATCAAACCACAGGCTAAGTATTACTTTAATATGGCTTTGTGTGCTATGAATCTGAAGAAAGATTATCAATCTTATTTAAATAAGGCTAAATCGCTTGATGAAAAGTATTATTTGAAGAATGAAAAGAAACTAGCTGATTTGCAAGAGTTTATTAAACAAGGAGATAGCAATGACGGAAAGTAACGAGAAACCATATTTCTTGGGGACCGTTAAAGCCATCTTTTTTGAAAATCCAGAGAACTTGTATAAGATTTTTACGATTAAAGTAAAAAAGACTAATACCGATTGGGACGCAGGCGATATTGTTGTTACCGGTAGCTTTGGCGAGATATCTGAAGAAGAAGAATACCGTTTTGAAGGCCAGATAATTGATCATCCTAAATATGGTAAACAGTTTCAAGCGACGTCTTACAAGAGAAGTCGTCCTAATGGTCGTAAAGAATTGATCAGTTTTTTCTCAAGTGATGAATTTCCCGGTATTGGTAAGAAAAAAGCCGAAAAAATTGTAGATGAGCTGGGAAATGACGCTATTGATAAAATACTTAAAGATCCTCATGCTTTGGATTTTTTGAAGTTGGGTGAAGAGAAAACTCAAAATATCATTGAACAGATTTCTAGTAATCATCAGACTGAGCAAGCTTTATATCAGTTGAACAATTATGGCTTTGGACCAACTTTAAGTGCTCGTATTTATCAAAAGTATGGTGTACAAACGCTGGACAAGATAACCGAAGATCCCTATCAATTGGTATTGGATGTTAAAGGTGTTGGTTTCAAACGAGCTGATGAATTGGCTAAACGATTGGGAATAACAGGTGATGATCCTAGAAGAATTAAGGGTGCTTTGATTCAAATGGTCGGTTCGATCATTAATGAAACTGGTGACACTTTCGTTGACGGACAGGAATTGATCAAGCGTGTCAGTGGAGTTTTGCGTGCTAACTCAACCCCTGATTTGATGGATAAGTTGGTTGAAGGATTACGTAATCTAGTTAAAGATGGTGTTTTATTAGTTGAAGATGGTCATGTTTATCAAAAGGACTTATCTGACAGCGAATGGTCAATATCTCAATCTTTGAAAATGATTAATGATACATTTAAAGGCGTTTCTTGGACGCAACATGCATTAAAAAAAGAATTAAAACAGATAGAGAAGAATTTTAAAGTTAAGTATGATGAATCACAGGAAACAGCCATTAAACAGTCATTAACACATCCAATCTTTCTTTTGACAGGTGGTCCAGGAACTGGTAAAACAACGATTATCAATGCTATTGTTGCAGCCTACGCTAAATTAAATGATATGCCATTAGATCCGGCGGATGATAATTATGCGATAGCTTTGGCTGCTCCAACTGGTCGGGCCGCAAAACATATGGGTGAATCAACGGGTTTGCCTGCAATGACGATTCATCGATTATTAGGTTTAACTGGGACTGAAGATGATGAATATGCTGAGCCTAGTCTTGACTGTAAATTGTTGATCATTGATGAGATGTCGATGGTTGATACAAAGTTATTTAAGGTTTTGATTTCAGCTGTGCAACCGGGAACACAAATTGTTCTGGTAGGTGATCGTGATCAATTGCCTTCAGTAGGACCGGGACAAATTTTTGCAGATTTAATCAATAGTCAAGTCTTCCCAACAACTATTTTGAAAAATATTCATCGACAAGATGAGGATTCAACTATTATTCAATTAGCCCATGATATCAATGAAGGAATTATTGTTGATGGGATTTTTGAGAATAAAGCAGATCGGAGTTTTATTAACTGTGACAGTCGCAATGTACCAAATGTCTTGTCACAGATTATCAGCAAGTCTAGTGAACGTGGATTTGATATTGCTGATGTGCAAGTACTGGCACCGATGTATCGTGGACAAGCAGGAATAGATAATTTGAATTTTGTGATTCAGAATGTTGTTAATCCAATGAAACCTAAGCGTAAAGAAGTTTCGATCGGAAATATTAAATATCGAATTAACGACAAGGTGGTTTATTTGGTCAATACACCTGAAGACAATGTCTTTAATGGTGAAATAGGTAAGATCATTGGGATAATTTTGGCTAAAGAAAATACTGATCACGTTGATAAATTAGTAATTGATTTCGATGGCAATGAAGTGACATTGGATCGAAAAGATTGGATCAATATTGCTTTGGCATATTGTACTTCAATCCATAAATCGCAAGGCTCAGAATTTGAAATGGTAATATTGCCTTTAGTAAATGAAGAATCAAGAATGCTGCGACGCAATTTGCTCTATACTGCGGTTACACGAGCTAAAAGATTGTTGATCATGGTAGGTGATCGTTCAGCGTTTGAACGTTCTATTCGGGATCAGTCAAGTGAACGTCAAACGACTTTAAAAGAACGGATTTTCGTTACCTTTAAGATTAAAAAGACTGAAGCAGATACGGACACGGACGTGGAATCTGAACCAGAAGAACCAAAAGATTATCGTTTGACCATGGATATGATCATGAATAATTCTATTGATCCAATGATTGGGATGGACAATGTAACCCCTAAAAACTTCATTGAACAAAAAGAAGCATAGAGATTCTTCAATGGATATTTTGGTTTTTGAGACGATGGAATCATCAAAGCAACTTAGTTAATATTGGAATTTGAAAAAGACATCTATTTAGAGTTGAAAATACGTAAAAACGTATTGAATCTCTAAATAGATGCCTTTTTTTATTGAATTGGTAACCAAAATAACTGTTGGTCAACTGCAAAATTTAAATTAAAATCGTGAATTGAAAGTTCTTCACCATCCATTTGACCATGTTGCTTGGGGTAATTTTTTAAAATGAAATTTTTCTTTTCGATATGCCAAACGTTTTTATCTTGTAAATGCGAACCGTTAGTCAGTAGTTTACTCAAAAGCTTGATAAAAGTTAATCCCGTGATTTTTTTTACGACAACAAGATTTAGATGATGATTGAATGGATTTGCAGTTGGATCAATTGCAAATCCGCCACCGAAATAGGGATGATTGGTGGCAACCACGATATAAGCTGAATCAAAATTTTTATCCATATTATCGTATTTGACGTCAAGCTGAAAAGATTTTTGATGTTTAATAACTTTTAGGAGATTAGTGAAATAAGAAAGTGTTCCTAAATGTAGTTGATTCAATAATTCTTTTCTTTCGGAATGATTAGTGTAATAAACCGTACTGGCATCAAAGCCAATTCCAATATTATTGATAAAGTAATGTGAAAATTCTTTTCCAGATGCTTTACCAATATCAATTTGACGTGGTGTTTGCATTGATAAGATAGCCTGCATTAGGATGACTGGATTCTTGATATGTAATTTGATACCACGACAAAAGTCATTACCAGAACCTCCAGGAATATAACCTAATGGAGTTTGGGGATAGTGTGAGTTCTTTATACCATTAACCGCTTGATTAAGAGTTCCGTCACCACCAATGACAACAATTTTTCGATGAGGCTGGTGTGAGTCAGCAAGTTCTTGTGCTATACGAATGCCATCGCCATCTTTTTTTGTTAAATGAACCTCATATTCAAACTTTATTTCTTCTAAAAATTTAGTAACCTTGTTGCAAGCACTTTGGGCTCGACCATTACCTGCATGGTGATTTAAAATTATTTCAATCTTGTCTGTTTCCCTCATCATTAAAATATCCTTTAAATAAAAAAAGTAGATCAATTGATCTACTTTAGATTGAAGTTCCTATTAACATTGGTAAGATTACAGGATTTCTAGCAGTACGCTTGTATAAGAATTCTTGCAATCCTTCAATTATGATACGTTTCAAAGTTGCTTCAGTAACTTTTTCATCTTCATTATCAAAAGCGTTCTTAATTAGGTGGAAAACACGTTTTTGAGCTTGATTGATTAACTCACCAGATTCACGCATATAAACGAATCCACGTGAAAGAATATCTGGACCAGCTAAAACAATATGTTTTTGATAGTCGATAGTAGCAACGACCACAACCATTCCTTCTTCAGAAAGAACTTGACGGTCGTGGATGACAACATTACCAATATCACCAACTCCTTTACCATCGACATAAACGTCTCCAGCAGGGAAGTGACCAGCAACTCTGGCTTCATCTTTAGTAAGTGCTAAGACATCACCATTTTCTAACAAGAACGAATGATCTAGAGGAACGTCACACAATTCAGCTAATTCAGTATGGATCTTTAACATTCTGTATTCACCATGAATTGGCATAAAGAACTTAGGCTTCATTAATCTAAGCATTAATTCTTGTTCTTCTTGGCCACCATGACCAGAAGCATGAATGTTATTAACCTTACCATGAATAACTTCAGCACCAGCTTCAGAAAGTTGGTTGATCAAATGGTTAACACTAATTGTGTTACCTGGAATAGGGTTACTTGAGAAAATAACAGTATCGCCAGGTTGAATTGTGATTTGTCTGTGAGTACCGTTAGCGATACGGCTTAAAGCAGCTAATGGTTCACCTTGAGAACCAGTACACAAAATCAAAGTCTCACTAGCAGGTGTTTGGTTTAAAGCGTGGGGATCAATCAACATGTCGTCAGAAATGTTTAAATAACCTAATTCACGACCGTTTTCGATTGCTTGTTCCATACTTCGTCCGAAGACTGCAATTTTACGACCTTGTTGTATAGCAGCGTCAACCGCTTGCGAGATACGATAAATATTTGAAGCGAAGGTAGCAAATATAATTCTTCCCTGAATAGTTTCAAATATTTGATGAATTGTTAAACCAACTGAACGTTCAGATTTAGAAAATGTTGGAATTTCAGCATTAGTACTATCAGATAGTAAACATAAAACACCTTTAGCACCAAGTGCAGCCATTTTTTGTAAGTTAGGTGATGGTAAGCCTGCAACTGGGGTTAAATCAAATTTGAAATCACCAGTTTCAACGATAATTCCTTGTGGTGTATGAACAGCAACACCTAAAGTGTCAGGAATTGAGTGAGTTGTTCTAAAGAATGAAACACTTGTCTTAGGGAATTTGATAACATCATCTTCATGTAAGACGTGCATTTCAGTTGTTCTTAGTAAACCGTGTTCTTCCAATTTACCCTTAATCAATGCACAAGCTAATGGACCGGCATAAACAGGTATGTTGGGAAGCTTTTGAAGAAGGTAAGGAATACCACCGATATGATCTTCATGACCATGGGTAATAAATAGGCCCTTGATCTTGTCTTTGTTTTCTACTAAGTAGCTATAATCAGAAATGACATAGTCAATTCCGAGGAGTTCATCTTCTGGAAACTTGATTCCGGCATCAATTACGATTAATTCGTCTTGATATTGAACTCCATACATATTTTTACCGATTTCGCCAAGGCCCCCGATGGCAAAAACAGCGACTTCATTATTTTTTACTTTAAAGGACATTAACTAAAACTCCGTTAATTTAAACTCAGGATTCTTTTGTTCGTACTCGAGATGTTTTTCGTCGAGCTCCTGAATAAATTCAATTTCGTAGTTAGTATTATTTTCAACTGCTTGGCGTACTTCAATACTTGAAGCAGCATCCATATAAAGTGAATGTGTAAATTCACGACGGGGGTTATCTAGTTCACTTGTTTGATATAAAACTTTATAAATCAATATAAATTTCTCCTTTAATCGAATTAAATGAAACAAGTCAGTTTCATTCGTCTTTTTTTCCAGTCCATTTGTGCAATATTCAATAGATAGCACAATTCTACCATATCTGAAAAGGTAAGTATACTTAACGGTGCTATTAAGAAATTACGACTGTACTTGGGTCAAGATCAAATGGGGCAGTCTTACTGATCTTGTCATAGTATAAGTGACCATTTAAGTGATCAATTTCGTGTTGGCAAACGATAGCAGGATAACCTTTGACACGTAATGTTTGAGAGTTACCTTCAAAGTCATCATATTTAATAGTAATACGATCAGCACGGGGTACGAATCCAGGAACATCTTTATCAACTGATAGGCAACCTTCGCCTTCAGACAAAGCGGCACGTTGAACAGAGTTCCTAACAATTACGGGATTGATCAAAGTGATTTTAAGTAATGGCTTATCAGGATCATCTTCATTAGGAACTAAAACAGATGCCATCATTTCAGAAACACCAACTTGAGGTGCGGCTAAACCAACACCAGCTCTTAATTGATGTTTTTCAGCGTATTCTTCATCTTGACTTTTAACAAGATATTCCATCATGTTTGCAGCCAAAGCCTTATCTTCATCACTTAGTGGAAATTTAACCTTTGCTCCAACTTTTCTTAAAACGGGATCGCCATCACGGACGATATCTTTCATAAAATACATAGTTTCCTCCAAATGTTTAATTGTACAAAAATACCTTAGTATATCTATTATAGATTATTTTACGAAAAAAATAGAAATAATTGCAGAATTTTTTCTTTAATTGCGCTAAGTAAGCGTTACCAATTATTGTCCCTAATAATAGGTAATATCTTTGCGATATTAAGACCCAAGATGATAAAATGGTAAACGTATATGTTACCGATTACACAGGTACGTAACTAATTGTAACTGGAGGTTTTAAATAGATGAAATTAATTGATTATGGTGTCAGAGAAGATGAAAAAGAATATATCCAAGAATGGTCGAAAGAAAATGAAATCGAAGTAAAAATAGTTTCCGATTTATTAACACCTGAAACTGTTCAAATGGCTAAAGGTTACGATGGGATTGTGGCTTATCAACAACTTCCATACGATGAAAAGATTTTTGACACAATGAACGAATTGGGAATTCACGTTATTTCGCTGAGAAACGTTGGTGTCGATAATGTTCCTTTTAAAGCTTTGAAGAAAAATAAAATACGCTTGACCAATGTACCAAGTTATTCACCAGAAGCAATTGCTGAATATTCAGTAACTGGATTAATGGCCTTATTAAGAAATCTTAAACATATGATTAGAAAAGTTGATAATTATGACTTTAGATGGGAACCAGATATTGGTCGCGAGTTAAATCAGTTAACAGTTGGGATAGCTGGGACTGGAAGAATCGGTCAGGCGGCAATAAAAATTTACCAGGGATTTGGTGCCAAAGTAATCGCTTTCGATAAATTTCACAATCCTGAATTGGAAAAACAGGGTCTTTATGTTGACAGTTTGGATACACTATTGAGTCAAGCTGACGTGGTAAGTTTACATATTCCAAGTCTGGGAAAAGGTCACACAGTGATCAATCGTCAATCAATCTCTGAGATGAAAGATAATGCGATTGTTATTAACACAGCCCGTGGAGATTTGATCAATACTAAGGATCTATACGATGCTGTAATAGAAGGAAAACTCTATGGAGCGGTTCTAGATGTTTATGAAAATGAAGTCGGTATTTTTAATAGTGATTTAAGTAGCAAAGATCTAGGTGATGAGTTGCTGGACAAGGTAATTCAGAGTCCAAGATTCATTTTGACACCGCATATTGCTTTTTACACAACGAAAGCAGTCAAAAATATGGCAACAGTTTCACTGAACTCTATGGTAGCTGAACTACAAACCGGAAGCTCTGAAAATGAGATAAATTTGGAAAAATAGTTACCAGTTTCACAAACTTGTATAAATTTTTTTTTACGATGAATGCCTAAACTACTTGTATTTTGACGGATCAATGTTAGACTAAATTTATATGAAAACCCTTACAGATTCACAAGGGATGAGTTTTTTATGAAAGGACTGTGGAGAATGGCAAATAAACCAATTGTTGATTTTGAGGCAATTAAAAATAACTTAACAAATGTTTCAAAACCCATTCAAGTATTGAATGAAAACGCAGAAATAACTGATCAAGAGATTTTTGATACTTTTTCAGATGATGACTTAGTAGAATTTATGAAAAAGATGGTATGGGAACGTGCTCTTCATGAACAGACAATGAACTTTTCACGTCAAGGTCGTATGGGATTCTATGCACCTACTGAAGGTGAAGAAGCATCAGAGATGGGAACTGTTCTAGCAATGAAGAAACAAGATTACTTGCTTCCTGCTTATCGTGATGTTCCACAATTGATCCAACATGGTGCTACTGTAACGGAAGCTTACCTTTGGTCAAGAGGACACATTTTAGGTAACAAATATAAGGCTCGTTCAATGATGCCTCAAATTATTATCGGTGCTGCATATGTTGAAGCTGCCGGTGTTGGTTTGGGTATTAAGAAGAACAAAGAAGAAGATACAATTGCCTTCACATATACCGGTGATGGTGGTACTTCTCAAGGTGATAGTTATGAAGGAATGAACTTTGCTGGAGCTTTCCAATCACCAGTACTCTTCATTGTTCAAAATAATGGTTTTGCTATTTCAACACCTCGTGCAAAACAAACTGCTGCTCCAACTTTGGCACAAAAGGCTGTTGCTGCTGGTATTCCAAGTGTACAAGTTGATGGTATGGATATCTTAGCTTGTTATGCAGTTGCTAAAGCTGCTCGTGATTATATGGTAGCTGGTAATGGACCTGTCTTGATTGAAACTTTGACATATCGTTTCGGTGCTCACTCAAGTGCGGGTGATGATCCTAAGCGTTACAGAACAAAGGAACAAGAACAACCTTGGTTCGATAAGGACCCATTGATTCGTTTGAGAAAAGTTCTTGAAGATAAGGGACTTTGGTCAGAAGAACAAGAAGACAAGTTGGTTGACGAATACAAAGCATCATTTAAGGAATCTATCAAAGAAGCAGATTCTGTTCCTGCTGATAAGGTTTCTGATATGTTGAAACGTACTTTCGAAATCCCAACTCCAGAAATGAAACAAGAAATTGATAAATTTGAAGCAAAGGAGTCGAAGTAAAAATGGCTAAGAAAACTTACATTCAAGCAATTACAGATGCCTTAGACATTGTTCTTGAAGACGATCCAAAAACATTGATCTTCGGTGAAGATGTTGGTAAAAATGGTGGTGTTTTCAGAACTACTCAAGGACTTCAAGATAAATATGGTGAAGACCGTGTCTTCGATACTCCATTGGCTGAATCAGGGATTATGGGATTAGCTACTGGTCTTGGTTTGACTGGTTGGCGTCCTATCCCAGAAATTCAATTTATGGGATTTTCATTTGAAGCTGTCGATCAAATTGCTGGTCAACTTGCTCGTATGCGTTTTAGATTCGATGGTCTAAGAACAGCCCCAGTAACTATTCGTACACCTTATGGTGGTGGTACACATACTGCTGAAATGCACGCTGATAATTTGGAAAACTTCTTTACAGGAATTCCTGGTCTACGTGTTGTTATGCCAAGTAATCCATATGATGCCAAAGGTTTGTTGATTTCTTCTGTAGAAAACAATGATCCAGTGTTATTTATGGAAAACTTGAAGTTATATCGTTCAATGAAAGACGATATTCCTGATGGCAAATATACTGTTCCACTAGACAAAGCAAATGTCGTTCGTGAAGGTAATGATATTACTGTTGTTGCCTATGGAGCCGAAGTGAATGAAGCACTTAAAGTTGCTGATTCTTTAGCTGAAAAGAATATTTCAGTTGAAGTTATTGACCTAAGAACTGTTTCACCAATTGATACAGAAACAATTTTTAAATCAATTCAAAAGACTCATAAAGTAGTAATTGTTCAAGAAGCACAAAAGATGGCCGGCGTTGGCGCACAAGTTGCTTCTGCCATTGCCGAAGGTGCCGTCCTTTCTCTCGATGCACCAGTTGGTAGAGTTGCTGCTCCAAATAGTGTTTATCCATTTGCTCTTGGTGAAGACATCTGGATTCCACGTGCTAAAGAAATTGAAGAAAAAGTAAATGAGATACTCAACTACTAATTAATCGAAGGAAGGGAAAACAACCATGGCATATAAATTTAAATTACCAGAACTTGGCGAAGGTATGGCCGAGGGTGAGATTGCCAGCTGGCTTGTAAAAGAAGGGGACACTGTCAAAGAGGACGACTCTTTGGTAGAAATTCAAAACGATAAATCTGTTGAAGAATTACCTTCACCTGTTTCAGGTACTGTTAAACAAATCGTCGCTAACGAAGGAGATACCGTTGAGGTAGGAGATACTTTAATCGTTATTGATGACGGTTCTGCTGATACTGGTGATGACGAAGCACCTGCTGCTAAACCAGAAGAAAAAGCTGCACCAAAAGAAGAAACAACATCAACTCCTGCAACTGCTGGTCCAGCAACTGGTTCAGCCAATACACATTACTTGGCAATGCCATCAGTTCGTCAATATGCTCGTGATCAAGGTGTTGATTTGGCCTCAGTAACTCCAAGTGGTAAACACGGACAAATCACTAAGGGGGATGTTGACTCCTTCAAGAGTGGTAATCCAGCTTCAGTTGCTCAACCTGCAGTTAATACAGCCACAGCAACAACTGCAAGTGCACCTGCACAACCAATTACACCTTATAAGTCAGCAACACCTGAACTTGAAACACGTGAAAAGATGACTATGACTAGAAAAGCTATTGCTAAAGCAATGGTCAATAGTAAGCATACTGCTCCACATGTAACGAGTTTTGATGACGTCGAAGTAAGCGCTTTGATGGCTAACCGTAAAAAGTATAAGGCAATTGCTGCTGACAAGGATATTCATTTGACATTCTTGCCATACATCGCAAAGGCTTTAGTTGCTGTTTTGAAAGCATATCCAGAATTGAATGCTTCGATTGATGATTCAACAGAAGAAATCGTCTACAAGCATTATTATAATATTGGTATTGCTACAAATACAGAACATGGACTATATGTTCCAAATGTTAAGAATGTTGATGCTAAAGGCATGTTCGAAATTGCTAAAGAAATCACTGAAAACTCACAAGCTGCCTATGACAACAAGTTGAGTATGGATAAGATGTCTGGTGGTTCTATCACTATCAGTAATGTCGGTTCAATCGGTGGTGGCTGGTTTACACCAGTTATCAACTATCCGGAAGTAGCAATCCTTGGTGTTGGTAAGATTGCTAAAGAACCTTATGTTGATGAAGATGGCAATATTCAAGTAGGTAATATGTTGAAACTTTCATTAAGCTATGATCACAGATTGATTGATGGAGCTTTGGCACAAAACGCATTGAACCTCTTGAAAAAATTGTTGCATGATCCAGATATGTTATTAATGGAGGGCTAGTTTAAAATGGCAGAGAACGTAATAGAAAAAGATACCGTTATTATTGGTTCAGGCCCTGGTGGTTACGTTGCCGCAATCAGAGCTTCAGAATTAGGACAAGATGTCACTGTAATTGAAAAATCAGATACCGTTGGTGGTGTTTGTTTGAACGTTGGTTGTGTACCTTCAAAAGCTTTGATTACAGCTGGACACAGATTACAACAAGCAAAGGACTCTTCAACTTACGGTATTACAACAAGTGATGCCACAATTGACTTTACCAAGACACAAGCTTGGAAAGATGAAAAAGTTGTTGCTAGAATGACTGGCGGAGTTCAAATGTTGCTTAAGAAACATCACGTTGAATTGATCAATGGTGAAGCATATTTGGATAGTGATACACAATTGCGTGTCATGCCAAGTGGCCCTAGACAATTCATGGATAACGGTGGCGGTCAAACTATCAAATTTAAGAATTTGATTTTAGCAACTGGTAGTCGTCCAATTGAAATCAGAGGATTCAAGTTTGATGACCGTGTAATTGATTCTACTGGTGGTTTGAATTTGAAAGAAGTTCCTAAGGAATTCATCATCATTGGTGGTGGATATGTTGGAACAGAATTAGCCGGTGCTTATGCTGATCTTGGTGCTCACGTAACTATCCTTGAAGGTTCACCAAGTATTATCCCTAACTTTGAAAAAGATATGGTTTCAATCGTTAAGAAGAACCTTGAAAAGAAGGGCGTAACGATTATTACTAATGCCATGGCTAAGAAGAGTGAAAACAAAGGTGATAGTGTCGATGTTACTTATGAAGTAGATGGTGAACCAACAACAATTAGTGCAGATTACTGTATGGTAACCGTTGGTCGTCGTCCTAACACTGATAATTTCGGCTTGGAAATGACTAATGTTAAATTGACTGATCGGGGCCTAGTTGAAGTTAATGAACAAGGTAAGACTTCAGTTGATCATATTTATGCTATTGGTGATATCACTCCTGGACCTGCTTTGGCTCACAAGGCATTCTTTGAAGCTAAGACGGTTGCCGGAGCAATTTCTGGTAAGAATACTGCTAATGATTATATTGGCGTTCCAGCGGTCTGCTTTACAGATCCAGAACTAGCTAGTGTCGGTTTGACAGAGCAAGATGCTAAAGATAAGAACATCGATGTCAAAGTAGCTAAGTTCCCATTTGCTGGTAATGCTCGTGCGGTATCATTGGATGCTGCTGAAGGATTCGTTAAATTGATTGCTGAAAAAGACACAGGTACTTTATTAGGTGGTCAAATCGTCGGACCAGGTGCTTCTGATCTTATTTCAGAATTGAGTGTTGCTGTAAATTGTCAATTAAATGCTGAAGATATTGCTTTAACTATTCACCCACATCCAACTTTAGGTGAACCAATTCAAGAAGCTGCTGATATTTTAATTGGCTACCCAACGCATATTTAATTAAAGAAGTATTTAGCAACCGAAATAAATTCGTTTCGTAGACTAAATAATGATTTAAACAAAAAAGCGATGCAATTACATCGCTTTTTTTGTATAGTAGAGTAAATATGAAGGGAGTTATTCTATGCAAGATAATTACAGTTATCCTCTTGATGAAACGTGGACACAAAGTGATATCGTGACTGTTATTGCCTTATATAATGCCGTTGAGAAGGCTTATGAGTCAGGTGTCAAGAGAGATGAGTTTTTGCAAAAATATCGCTCATTTCAACAGGTTGTTCCGATGAAGATGGAACAAAAGCGACTGGATAAAGAATTTGAATTGCAATCTGGTTACTCGATTTATCAAGTCTTTAAGAGATGTCAACAGGCTAAGGCAAGTGAGAAAGTCAGGGTTCGAAATGAAAGTAGATAGTAAGGAAATTGATAATTTTTTGGTAGGACTCTTAACTGAGGTAGGTAAACGATTACGTGAAGACTCGATAAAAAAGATGTCTGTCGATACTAAAAAAAATCGTAATGATTTAGTAACAAATTTTGATAAAAAAACCGAGAAGTTTGTAAATAATGAAATAAAAAAGGCATATCCTGATGCCACAATAGTTAGTGAAGAGGGCTATGGAGACATGGTTAAAGATATGTCTGGGCTGGTTTTCTTTGTCGATCCTATTGATGGAACAATGAATTTTGTTAAACGTGGGGATGATTTTGCATCAATGATTGGCGTTTACATTGACGGTCACCCCCTAATTGGTGCTATTATAGATGTCATGGATAATGAAATTTACCATGGTGGCAAAGAAATTGGTTTATTCATTGATGATCAAAAAATCGATGAACCCAAAAATTTGCCCTTGGTAGAAGGGCTAGTAGATGTATCTGCTCCGATGGCTTTGGCAAATAAATTTGCCGTGCAAGATGTTATCAAAAAGAGCAGTGGCTTTAGGGTGTACGGAAGTGCTGGAATTATTTTCGGTCATCTTCTGACTGGCAAAGAAGTCATGTATATGTCATACTTAGCTCCTTGGGATTTAGCCGCTGGACGCGTTATGTGTGAAGCAGCGGGGATGAGTGTTGTAAGTATTGACGATTCCCCAATAAATATGTTAGAATCACAAGTCGTAATAGTTGGTACTCAGAAAGTTGTTTCTGAAGCGCTAAAGACACTTAAAACGCGTTAGTGAACTGTGACAGTCATTCACAGTTTTTTTATTGCAAGTAATCTAAACACGTATTTATGGAAGGAAGAACTAATTTGACTAAGAGAAGAGAAGATATTAGAAACATTGCGATCATCGCTCACGTTGACCACGGTAAAACTACATTAGTTAACGAAATGCTAAAACAATCAGACACATTGGACTCACATTCTGAGATTCAAGATCGTGCCCTTGATTCCAACGCTATTGAAAGAGAACGTGGTATCACAATCCTTTCTAAGAATACTGCTGTTGATTACGATGGCAAGAAAATCAATATTTTGGATACACCAGGACACGCGGACTTCGGTGGTGAAGTTGAACGTATCATGAAGATGGTTGATGGTGTACTTTTGGTTGTTGATGCTTATGAAGGTACAATGCCACAAACACGTTTCGTGTTGAAGAAGGCTTTGGAACAACATCTAACACCTATTGTTGTTATTAACAAAATTGATAGACCAGGTGCTCGTCCTGCTGAAGTTGTTGACGAAGTACTTGAACTATTCATCGAATTAGGTGCTGATGATTCACAACTTGATTTCCCAGTTGTTTATGCTTCAGCTATCAACGGAACATCAAGTTATTCAGCTGATCCTGCTGATCAAGAACACACAATGAACCCTGTTTTTGACACAATTCTTAAGACAATTCCTGCACCAATTGACAACTCAGATGAACCTCTACAATTCCAAGTTGCCTTACTAGATTACAACGATTACGTTGGTCGTATTGGTATCGGACGTGTCTTCCGTGGAAAGATCAAAGTTGGTGACAGTGTTACTGTTATGAAGCTTGATGGTTCTACAAAGAACTTCCGTGTTACAAAACTATTTGGTTTCTTAGGTTTGAACCGTGTTGAAATCAACGAAGCTAAAGCCGGAGATTTAATTGCTGTTTCTGGTATGGAAGATATCTATGTTGGTGAAACTGTTACACCAGTTGACCACCAAGAAGCACTTCCATTGCTACGTATTGATGAACCAACACTTCAAATGACTTTCTTACAAAACAACTCACCTTTCGCTGGTCGTGAAGGTACAGAAGTTACTGCTAGAAAGATCGAAGATCGTTTAAGAAGACAATTACATACTGATGTTTCACTTAAAGTTGAAAATACTGACCAAGCTGGTTCATGGCTAGTTTCAGGTCGTGGTGAACTTCACTTGTCAATTCTTGTTGAAGAAATGCGTCGTGAAGGTTTCGAATTACAACTATCACGTCCAGAAGTTATCTACAAGACAGTTGATAACCAAAAATGTGAACCTTTTGAAGAGGTAACTATCGATACACCTGACGAATACGTTGGTTCAGTTATTGATTCAATGTCACAACGTAAAGGTGATATGGAAAACATGGAAAGTACTGGAAATGGTCAAACAAGACTTATTTTCTCAGCACCTTCACGTGGTTTGATTGGTTACTCAACAGAATTCTTGTCAATGACTGGTGGTTACGGTATCTTGAACCACACATTCTCAGAATACAAGCCAGTTGTTAAAAACTGGAACCCAGGTAGAAGAACTGGTGCTTTGGTTTCAATTAACCAAGGTCCATCAACTACATATTCACTACAATCAGTCGAAGATCGTGGTACATTATTCATCGGTGCCGGTGTTGATGTTTACGAAGGTATGGTTGTTGGTGAAAGTAGTCGTGATCAAGATATCGCTGTTACTGTTACAAAGGGTAAGAATCTTACAAATACTCGTGCTTCTGGTAAGGATCATGCTGCTGCAATCAAGACACCTAAGGCTATGTCACTTGAACAATCAATCGAATTCTTAAACGAAGACGAACTTTGTGAAGTAACACCTAAGAGTGTTAGATTACGTAAGAAGATCTTGAACACAAACGAACGTAAGAAGTTTGATAAGCAAAAGAAAAATACTAAATAATGATATTTAATAAGAGGTTAGGGGCATTTGTCCTTAACCTTTTTTTATATAAAAATAATTCTTTGTCGTGGGAGACGGAACAGTTAAATACCTCTCAGAAAGGAATCATTCCAAACTTTATACCAACCGAAGTTTTTTTCTCTATTTGTTTGGTGGTATAATCTTAATATCAGATTTTAGGAGTTCAAATGTGAAAAAATTAAAAAAGATAGATTTATGGATCGTAATTCCGTATATTCTGTTATTGGGCATTGGAATCGTTATGGTGTACTCCGCCAGTTTTTATAACGTTTTGATAGCAGGTGGCAAAACAGATCAATATTTGATCAAACAAGCTACTTATGCCGTAGCCGGAATTTTTATTTGCTATATCACGTTCATGTTAAAAGAGAGAATATTAAAAAATCAACGAATATTAAGTTTAGTAATGATTATTACGTTAGTATCGCTGTTTTACTTGTTGGCTAGAGCTTATTTAGTGCCAAGTAGTCGTGTTAATGGTGCTTCAGCTTGGATCAATTTGGGCATAATAAATTTTCAACCTTTGGAATTGGCTAAAATATTTTTGATTATGTTTTTAGCTTTAGTGCTAACCAATAAACAGAATCGTTTGCTTAAGAAACAAGGTTGGAAAGAAGTGTTTCATGAAGTATTTCAACCCTTGGTAGTAGTTGGATCAATTATTATCATGGTTTTCTTTCAACCTGATATTGGTGGTGCTTTGATTCTGTCGTTGATTACGTTGGTATTAGTTTCTTCCTCAACGATTCCTGGACGTTTGATTGCGGAATTAAGTGGTGCGTTATTAGTTATTTTTACAAGTATGATTGTAGTGATTACTAAATTTCCACCGGCTTTTGTTAAGAGTAACTATGCTTATCAACGATTTCTAGCAATGCAACATCCTTTTCAATTGGAGCAAAAGGCTGGGGCACAGTTAGTTAATTCCTTTTATGCGATTAGTAATGGTGGTGTTTTTGGAGTTGGTCTTGGTAATAGTATTCAAAAAAGAGGATATCTACCAGAACCACATACTGACTTTATCATGTCTATTATCAGTGAAGAATTAGGTTTTATGGGAGTTTTGCTTGTATTAGGATTGTTGATGATAATGATTTTAAGGATGATTTCATTAGGATTTCGTTCTAAAAAAACCTATAATTCTTTAGTTTATTATGGAGTAGCAACAATGATCTTGGCGCAAATTATATTAAATGTTGGTGGTTTATTAGGTTTGATTCCATTGACGGGTGTTACATTACCATTTATCAGTTATGGTGGTTCCAGTTTGTTAGTATTATCGTTTGCATTAGGAATCGTATTGAATCTTGAAGCCACTGCCAGATTTGAGAAAGTTAAAAAAGGATGATTTTATGTATAAGAAAGTGGAACGTCAGGCGCTGTACGTCTGGGTCTACTCATTAAAATGGAGAAAAAAATTGCAGCGTTATGGCACAATTTATTACACTTCTCCAAAAATGAAGTATGTAATGTTATATGTTAATTCCAATAAAGTATCTGAAGTTAAAAAGGAATTAATAGCTAAAAATTATGTTAAACGAGTGGCTTTAGCACACCGTAAAGAATTAGATGAACATTTTGTTTTAAAAAATGATAGTAACGAGGATAAAGAATGAAAGTTGTTTCAGGAAAATTTCGAGGATTGAATCTTAAAGCTGTACCAACCAATAATACGCGTCCAACATCATCAAAAGTTAAAGAGGCTGTCTTCAGTATGTTATCGCCCTACATGGTTGATGGTGTTGCTCTGGACCTTTTTGCGGGAACAGGTAGTTTAGGAATTGAAGCTGTATCCAGAGGTTATGAAAAGGTCTATTTAGTTGATAAGGCTTATAAGGCAATTAACACAATTAAAGAGAATATTGAAAAGACTCGTGAAGAGGATAGTTTTGTTGTTATAAAATCAGCTGCTACTGAAGCTTTGAAGAAGTTTGCGGAAGATGGTATTAAATTTGATTTGGTCTTTTTAGATCCACCTTATCGAATGAAGATTACTGAACAGATCATTAAGGATTTAGTTGAACAAGATCTTTTAAGTTCAGGTGCTATTATCGTTGATGAAACAGACTATGCCGTTGATTTGAGTGATTTTGAACGGATTGATCTAATTAAAGAAAAAAGTTATAAGGATACTCGTGTAGCGTTATATCAATTTGGAGGTTAAAATGTCTGAAAAAATTGGGCTTTATGCTGGAAGTTTTGATCCAATTACTAATGGTCATTTAAATATTGTTCGCCGTGCGTCCAAACTGTTTGATAAGTTATATGTTGCCCCAATGACGAATACTTCCAAAAATTATATGTTTACCTATCAAGAAAAAAAGAATTTTATTGAGGCCGAAATTACTGATTTGACGAATGTTGAAGTTATTGATAGTCAAGGAAAGTTGTCAACGCAATTAGCTCAGCAATTGAATGCAGGTTTTTTGGTCCGTTCAATGCGTAATCCGGATGATTTTGGCTATGAATCAGGTGTTGCTTCAATCAATAAAGTTTTGGATAAAAATATTGAAACAGTTTTTCTACTAGCAAACGACAAGTATGCTACGATATCATCATCAATGATGAAAGAGGTAGCAAAATTTGGTGGAGATATTTCTGAATTCGTTCCTCCAGCTGTAGCTCAAGCATTGATAAAGAAGTTGAGGAAGGAATAGTTTATTTTGAAATTTAATAAAACTAGAAACAAAGTTTTAGGTGCCATATTTATATTCCTAATTGTAGTGGCATTTTTCTTTGCACCAACAGGTTACTATTTGGAAGTTCCTGGAACTGCTGAGGATACCTCGCAATTTGTAAAAGTGAATGGTAAGCAGGATAAGAAAAAAGGAAATTTACTTTTGACTACTGTTGGTATTGTTAGTGGAACGCCGTTTACATTACTAAAATCATTAGGAAATAATTTTGAAACTATATATTCGCAACAAGAACTTATGGGTGATGAAAATACTCAGGATTACTTTAAAGTTCAACAGTATTACATGCAATCAGCCCAAAATAATGCTATCCAGGCGGCCTATTCGAAAGCTGATAAACCATTTACTAAGAAATATTTAGGCGTTTATGTGATGGATGTAATGAACAATTCTGATTTTAAGAAGAAATTAGCGATTGGCGATACGATTACATCTATTAATGGATATCACTTTAATAATGCCGATCAATTTATCAAGTATGTTAAAAAACAAGATAAACATTCGACAGTGAAAATCAGTTTCTTACGTGACGGTAAGAAGAAGTCTGCCAGTGGTAAGTTGGTTAAGCTAGCTGATACAAAGAGATTTGGTTTGGGTATCACATTGACTGATAATACAGAGGCTAAGGGGAATCCACCTACTAAAATCAACGCAGGAAGCATTGGTGGTCCTTCAGCTGGTTTGATGTTTACCTTACAAGTTTATTCTCAGATTGCTAACAAGGATCTCAAAGCTGGTCGGACTATTGCCGGGACAGGGACTATTGCTCCAGATGGAACTGTAGGCCCTATTGGCGGGATTGAAAAGAAAGTCTATGCAGCTTCAGAAGAAGGAGCAACTATTTTCTTTGCACCTGATGATCCTGTAACTAAGGAAATAAAGAAATATGAACCAGGCTATGTTAATAACTATCATTTAGCCTTACGCGCAGCTAAAAAGATTCATACTAAGATGAAGATTGTTCCAGTTAAAAATCTTAACGATGCAATTAATTATCTTGAAAAAACAAAACAGTCCAAATAAGGGCTGTTTTTTTTCGTAGTTTTTTTAGAGGTGATAATAATGGAAGAAATTTATTCATATGTTAAACGTAATAAAATTGTTTTGGTGGTTCTTGTTTTGAGTGGTTTTCTCGGTGGTGGATATTTGTTGACTCATCACTCAAAACCAACTCCAGTACAAAACGAATTAATAACGACTGTCAAAAAAACTCCTAATAAAAAAACGAATAAGGTAGAAACTGATAAATCATTAGTCATTGATATTCAAGGAGCGGTAAAAAATCCAGGAGTTTATCATTTGAAAAATGGTAGTATTGTTCAAGCTGCTCTACAGATGGCAGGTGGATTGCAGAGTAATGCAGATGTTAAACAAATTAATCAAGCTAAGAAGATAAATGATCAGATGCAGATCTATGTTCCTGCAATTGGAGAGAAACAAGGTGGAAATGCTAATGGTGATAATAAGAGTGAATCTAAAAAAGTAGTTAATATTAATACAGCAACAGCAGATGATTTTAAAGATGTATCAGGGATTGGTCCTAAAAAAGCTGAAAAAATAATTGCTTTTCGTGAGAAAAATGGAAATTTTCAGGAATTACATGATTTAACAAAAGTCTCGGGTATCGGTGAAAAAAGTTTAGAATCACTAAAAGATCAATTAACGGTTTGATTTATGAAAGATTATTGGATTTTTCCTACTCTGACAGTGGCAATTTTAATTGGAACTTATTTTGAATCAAGATTATTTTTGATACTTTTCGTTCCATTAATTATAAGAATCTTAGTTTTAAAAAATAAGAATCTGGATTTAGTTATATTAATGATTTTAGGGATTTTCTTCGTTCGTTTTCAGATGATGAACCAAAATATATCTTTGCCAGAATTAAGGACGGCTACTTTTGCAGCCGATGAAATTGCTGTTAATGGGGATGTTTTGAGTGGAGAATTACAATCGTCGGGACAACATTTTCGATTTATTTATCAAATAAAAACGCACTCAGAGCAAGAAAAATGGCAAAAAATGTCGTCATTAGCTCAGGGAGAAATAAAAGTAGATAAGATGGAACCGATAAAGGGACCCAGAAATCAGGGAGAATTTGATTATCGCAAATATTTAGAGCATAAAGGAATTCATTCATCACTATATTTATCTCAAATAGGTCCTTTGCAGAGCTACCAACCGAAGAATATATTTGAAAAAATAAAAGTTTTACGAATACATTTAATTAGCTACTTATCTACATTACCTAAATGGTTAAAAATACATGCTCAAAGTTTACTGGTTGGATATACTGCAAATTCAGAAAAAAGCTTTTTGAATATTTTAAGTGTCTTGGGAGTGATTCATCTTTTCAGTTTGTCGGGATTGCATGTTTTGATTTTATTGACACTTTTACGTAAATTAACTTCATTATTGAGGATTCCAGTTGAGTTGATCGATACAATTTTATTGTTTCTTTTACCTTGCTATGGGTTACTAGTTGGTTCTAAAAGTGGAATCTGGAGGGCAATTGTATTAGCCGTAGTAGGTATTATTTGTAGAAAATTTGAATTATCTATTAGTCGGTTAGATTTATTTAGTTTAACGATGTTGATTTGTTTATTGATTTATCCGTATGGAGTATTAGAGATGGGTGGACAATTAAGTTTTTTGCTCTCATTTGCAATTTTATATCTTTACCAAAAAACTAATACGTATTTAGCAACCTTTAAAATGTTGTTGGTTAGTTTACCATTAATCCTGTTTTATACTTTTCAGTTTAATTGGCTGACATTGGCAATAAATTTAATCTTTGTACCGATATTTACTTTTTTGATTCTTCCCATAACAATCTTGTCAGCATTGAGTGTTAATTGGTCATTTTGGCTAACCATTAATTTATTTTTTGAGAAGTTCTATCAATTTTTGGACAAAATTGCAACTAACCAAAATTTGATTTTTGTAACCGGGAGTATTCCCATTTTTATTGTCGTGATTTTAATCGTTGAAGTATTATTTTATGTGGAAACTAGGACGTTTTGGAATAAATACTTATGGCAATATATGATTATTTTGATTAGCTGTATCCTATTGAATAAATTTCCTCTTTTTGGAACAGTAACTTTAATTGATGTAGGGCAAGGAGATAGTATTTTGATTACAACTCCTCTAGCGAGAGAGGTTTTTTTAATTGATGTTGCCGGAAAATTAAAATTTCCTAAACCACAGTGGGCTAAGCATGAATCCAATAATCAAGTCGACAATAGTACGATTCCCCTGTTAAAGTCCCGAGGTATTTCGTATGTGGATAAATTATTTCTAACTCATAAAGATGTGGACCATGTAGGAAATTTGGAAACTATTTTGACTAAATTTAAAGTTAAAGAAGTAAACATAGGTCTTGGTTTAGAAGAAAATCCGCGGTTAAAGCAAGCAATGATAAAACATTCCCAAGTTAAATTTAAGAATTTGCGACAAGGAGATGCCTTTACAACTGGAACTATAAATTGGCAGGTTCTTTGGCCTAAAACTAAAGGTATTGGTGAGAATGGTGATTCATTGACTTTATTGGCAAAAATTAAAAATAAACGTTGGCTTTTTACTGGTGATTTAGATCAAGATAGCGAGAAAAAGATTTTGGAAAATTATCGGTTTAGAATAGATTACTTAAAGGTAGGACACCATGGTTCGAAAACTGCTACAAGTGATCAATTGTTGGATGTTTCTAAGCCTAAAATTGGATTCATTTCGGCGGGAGTGAATAATAGATATGGACATCCTAATAAAGAAACGTTGAAACGTTTAAATGACCATCGTGTCAAATATTTAAATACGGCTGAATATGGTATGATATCTTGGTATTATTATTTCTTTAATGATGATGAAAAAATAACAACTTTTTTAAAGGGTGACTTGGTTGAAAATAACGGAACTAAAAAATAATTTAAAAAAAGGCAATTTAGATAATGTTTATTTAATTACAGGTAAAGAACAGGTATTTATTAAAGATATCCAAGCAGCCTTTAAAGATATTATGTCTCCAGAAGAACGGGATATGAATTTTTCTAACTTCGATTTAGAGGAGACTCCATTAGCAGATGTGATCAACGAATCGATTTCGGCACCTTTTTTTGGTGAAAGACGATTGGTCTTTGTCGCTCATCCATACTTTCTAACAGGGGAACGTGTTAAAAATGTTGTAGAACAAAATGTTGATTTACTTTTAAAGTATATTCAAAATCCAACACCCTCGACGATTATGGTGATTTTTGCATTATATGATAAGTTAGATGCTCGAAAAAAAATCGTTAAGCAGTTGAAAAAATCGGCAATTACAGTTAATGCGGGACAGATGGAAGGGCCAATCTTAATCAGAACGATAAATAATGATCTAAAAGTTGCTGGTTTTGAGATTGAACCAGCAGCGTTGGATCTGTTAGTTAATAAGACTAAGGGCAATTACTCGTTGATTACAAATCAATTGAATAAATTAAAAATGTATGCTTTACAGACCAAAAAGATCGATCAAGCAGCAGTATCAGCCTTGGTTCCACAATCATTGGAAGATAATGTCTTTGATTTGATGACGGAAATTCTGAATAAGAACATTTATAAAGCTGAAGAATTGTATAATCAGTTCTTATTACAAAAGATTGATCCAATTTTATTGGTAGCGATTATTATTTCTCAATTAAGATTATTGATTCAAGTTAAGATATTATCGGAAAAGGGATTAACTGAAGGAACAATTGCTAAGAATTTACGATTGAATCCATATCGAGTGAAATATTCATATCGACAAGCCAGAACTTTGAATCGTAAAAGGTTACAAATAATGTATGATGATATAGTTAATCTTGACTATCAGATTAAGTCTGGCCAAGGTGATAAGGAATTACTTTTTGATTTATTTATAGCTAAGTTTGCATAAAAAAAGCCCTCTAATAACCAAAATGGTTAAAAGAGAGCTTTTTTAATAAAATAAAAAAGCAACCTAACGGCTGCTTATCATTAATTCAATTTAGCAAGTCTTGACTTATCACGAGCAGCCTTATTAGCCTTGATTAGGCCTTTTGACTTAGCCATGTCAATAGCACGGACAGCTGTTCTGAATAATTCATCTTTGTTGTCAGCGTTGTTAGCAGCTGATGTTTCAAAGTTTTTGATTGCTGAACGCATTGAACTTCTTTGTGCATTGTTGCGAAGGTTTGCGCTTTCTGCAGTCTTTACACGTTTCATAGCTGATTTAATTTGTGGCATTAATTTCACCTCCGATTACCTAGTAAGCTTAAAACTCAATACATAGAATTATACATAATTAAGTTTGGCAATGCAATGAAATGTCGATTTTTTTTCAGTATTGCAAAATTAATGAATTTATAGTAAACTAATTAACCGTGTTAACCATGCTCTGTTTGTCGAATCACCAACGCAAGCATAGTTTGGCTAAATATATAAGGAAAAGGTGAATTGAAATGGCTATTTCAAAAGAAAAGAAAAACGAAGTTATCAAACAATATGCACGTAAAGATGGAGACACTGGTTCTCCAGAAGTACAAATTGCTGTTTTAACATATGATATTAATGCACTTAACGATCACTTGAAAGTTAACAAGAAAGACCACCATTCATATGTTGGTCTACTAAAGAAGATTGGTCACCGTCGTAACTTATTAGGTTACCTACGTAGCAAAGACATTCAACGTTACCGTGATTTAATCAAGTCATTAGGTCTACGTCGTTAATAATAATTTTAGGAGAATTCAGAAATGGATCTCCTATTTTTTTTGCTTAATTCCGCTAAAATCTCGCTGATATGTTAAAATGAAAAACAGGTATAGCTTAAATAGTCTTAAAAGACTTAAAAATCACAATAGAATATTATGATCTATGCTATTTTAATGAAATGAGAGATGAAAATGAGCAAAAAAATTAAGATAATTTTGTTAAGTGGTGTACGCGAAAACGGAAAAAATATGTACGCTGTAGAAGTAAATGATGAGATCTATATTTTGGATATTGGTTTGCAGTATCCAGATAATGATTTATATGGAATTGATATGGTCGTACCAGATATGACTTATATTAAGCAAAACATTGATAAGGTGGTAGGTATCTTCTTATCACATGGTCATGCTGACGCTATTGGAGCATTGCCATATTTAATTAGTGAATACGATATTCCAGTCTTTGGTTCAGAGATGACCATTGAATTAGCTAAAATTGTTTGTTCAAATGATAATCGTAGTAAAAAATTCTCAGACTTCCACGTAATTGATGAGAATACTGCAATTGATTTTGAAGAGGCCTCAGTATCATTTTTTAAAACTACACATTCAATTCCTGGTTCTTTAGGAACTGTAATCAAGACTAGTGAAGGTCAAATCGTCTATACAGGTGACTTTAAGTTTGATCAAGCAGCTGCTCCTACATATAAGACTGATTATGGTCGTATTGCCAAAATTGGTAGTGAAAGAGTTTTAGCTTTATTAAGTGACTCTGCAAATGCTGAATCACCTTATGAAAATTCAAGTGAAAAAGATATTTATGAATATATTCTTGATACATTCAGCTATCACAATGGTCGTATTATCGTGGCTCAAGTGGCTTCAAACATTCAAAGAATGCAACAAGTTCTTGATGCAGCAGCAAAGACCGGTCGTCGAGTATTTCTTTCTGGTACAGATGCCGAAAAGATTTTGAAAACAGCTATGAAATTAGGCTATTTGAAGATTAGCAGCGACGATTTGATCTTAAAGCCTAAAGAGCTTAAATCAGTTGATAAGAATAAGATGGTTATTATTGAAACTGGTAAGATGGGCGAACCTGTTAAATTACTTCAAAAAATGGCTAATCCAGCAGCTAAAACTAAGTTTCAAATTGAAGAAGGCGACTTAGTCTTTATCGCCACAACACCATCACACGCTATGGATACGACAGTGGCCAAGGCAAGAGATGCTATTTATCGTACAGGTGCCGAGGTTAAGGCTCTTAGTGATGATAAGCATTCTTCAGGTCATGCCAATAAGTCTGATCTTCAATTAATGATCAATTTATTGAATCCTGAAAACGTTATTCCTATCCAAGGTGAATATCGTTTGCTTGATGCTCATGCTAGAATTGCGCATGAAACAGGAGTTCCTTATCAAAATATCTTCCTAACTAAAAAGGGAGATGTCTTGAATTATGAAAATGGACAATTTTATCAAGGTAAAGGTGTCGATGCTGGAGATACTATGATTGATGGTATTGGTGTCGGAGATATTGGTAGTATTGTGCTTCGTGATCGTGAATTATTAGCCGAAGACGGTGTCTTTATTGCAGTAGCTACAATTGATCGCAAGAAGAAGAAAGTCGTTGCTAAGCCTAAAATAACGGCTCGTGGTTTCGTTTATATGCGTGCTAGTCGTGATTTATTGAGTGAAAGTTCTGATATTATCGTTAATACAATTGTAGATTACATGCAAAATAGTAAGGATTTCGATTGGTCAGATTTGAAACAAGGAGTTCGGGACAAATTAAATCACTTCTTGTATGAACAAACTAATAGACATCCAGTGATTTTGCCAGTGATCATGGAAGTAAATCAAAATAGACATCGTAAAGCAAAAAAATAAAGTGATTTAATTTATTGGAATATGGTTGAGGTATTTTATGGACGACTCAGATAATCTAAAAAAAATTGTTGATCAAGCTGATGAGGCCTTTGACCAAGGCAATTGGGATGAAGCAGCCGATTTATATACGCAGGCATATGCAATGCAGCAGTCATTCTCGATTAATAAGGGGCTGGCTGCTTCTTTATTGAATCAAAAAAGACCTAGCGATGCTGAGGCTGTGATTTTAGATTATTTTAATTATTACCTTAGCGAACCGGAGACTGCAGAATTGGCTCTAGATATCATTTTGGAAAATAATGATTTCTTATTAGCTAATCAAATGTTGAATTTTTATGATACAAATCCATTGCCAAACATCAAAACAGACTTTGTTGATGATTTTATAAAACGTATTAAAATTGCTGAAGATAGACACGAGAGATCTTTTAAACCAGAAAAGGAAAAAATATCAGCTCGTTTATTGTCGATCGTAACTGAATCTACGGCTGAACAAATTCAATTGTTGAGAAAGTTAAGGGAATTTAACAAGGCAGATTATATTGCAAATGCTAAAGTTTTGTTAGAAAATCCCTTGTTACATCCACTTTTGAAAAGTGAAGCTTTAGAGAATTTGTTGAAGTTAGGTTTGAATCAAACAATTGATATTTCGTTTTATGGCGAAAATAAAACTTGCAATCCAAGCCGACTCAGGCCTATTATGGCAACTGATGTCTATTTGAAAATGTGTGACGAATTAGAAAAATTACTAACTGACGAGAATGAATCACAGTTAGACAACTTTAAAGGTGAACTGTCGCTTTATGCTGCTTTTGTCTATCCTTTTGGAAATGAAATAATAAAAACGCCAGAACTCTGGACAAAAGCAATGCTTTTAAGGTATGGTTTAGTAGATGATTCACAAGTAAGTGATAATCAGGGTTTAGACGATGTAAAAACTTGGTTAAAAAGGTTCGATGAACTGATAAATACCTTTCAGGAGTGAATTTTTTTAAAATTTTTTCACTTTGAGTATTTACAATTACGTTTACGGCCTGTATACTCCAAAGAGTATATTTTTAGTCGGTGATTTGCGTTGAATTGATTTGCTTTCACCTCTGAAAGTAGTATAATTTTTCAGTAAAGAGTCGTCTAAAGAACATTTTCTTTGGATCAATCTTATGAAATGAAATTTTAGGAGGATTCTTTGTAATGGCAGAAAAAGAACATTATGAGAGAACAAAGCCCCATGTAAATATTGGGACAATTGGTCACGTTGACCACGGTAAGACTACTTTAACAGCAGCAATCACTAAGGTTTTGGCTGACAAAGGTTTAGCTAAGGCTGAAGATTACGCTGATATCGATAAAGCCCCAGAAGAAAAGGAACGTGGGATTACTATCAACACAGCCCATGTTGAATACGAAACTGAAAAGCGTCACTATGCACATATCGATGCTCCAGGACACGCTGATTACGTTAAGAATATGATCACTGGTGCTGCACAAATGGATGGTGCCATCCTTGTTGTTGCTGCAACTGATGGTCCTATGCCACAAACTCGTGAACATATCTTGCTTGCTAGACAAGTTGGTGTTGAATACATCGTTGTCTTCTTGAACAAGACTGATCTTGTTGACGATCCAGAACTAGTTGATCTAGTTGAGATGGAAGTTCGTGAACTTCTATCAGAATACGATTTCCCAGGGGATGACATTCCTGTTATCCGTGGTTCAGCTTTGAAGGCTCTTGAAGGTGACCCAGAAGAAATCAAACACGTTGAAGAATTACTTGATGTTGTTGATGAATACATCCCAACACCAGAACGTGATAATACAAAACCATTTATGATGCCTGTTGAAGATGTCTTCACTATCACTGGTCGTGGTACTGTTGCATCTGGTCGTATCGATCGTGGTGAAATTAAGATTGGTGACGAAGTTGAAATCGTTGGTTTGAAGCCAGAAGTATTGAAGTCAACTGTTACTGGTCTAGAAATGTTCCGTAAGACTCTTGATTTAGGTGAAGCCGGAGATAACGTTGGTATCTTACTACGTGGTATTAACCGTGATCAAATCGAACGTGGACAAGTTCTTGCTAAGCCAGGTTCAATCCAAACTCACAACAAGTTCAAGGGTGAAGTTTATATCATGAGTAAAGAAGAAGGTGGACGTCATACTCCATTCTTCTCAAACTACCGTCCACAATTCTACTTCCATACAACTGATGTTACTGGTGTTATTGAATTGCCAGAAGGTGTAGAAATGGTTATGCCTGGTGACCAAGTTACTTTCGAAGTTGACTTGATTGCTCCAGTTGCTATTGAAAATGGTACAAGATTTACTGTTCGTGAAGGTGGCCGTACTGTTGGTGCCGGAGTTGTTACAGAAATCTTAGACTAATTCTAAGTGGTAATGATAAAATAAAAGAGTTGGTTAATTCCGGCTCTTTTTTTTTGTATAAATATTCAAAAATTGGTAAAAGTATCATATAATAGAAAAATGATGTCCTAAAATCATTTAGAAATCACGTCGAATGTTTACAATATCACCATTTTAGGGTAATATTACAAAGTATGAGATCGTTGAAATACCGGAGGGATAATATAAATGTCTGCTAAGGCTAAATTTACAAAAAAAGAAAATAATACTGGTGAATTGAAGTTTGAAATTGACCAAGATACAATCAAACAAGGTTTGGATACTGCATTCAACCGTGTAAAGAAGAGTTTGAACGTACCTGGTTTCAGAAAAGGTAGAGTACCTCGTCAAATCTTCAATCGCATGTATGGTGAAGAAGCATTATATGAAGATGCTTTGAACGCTGTTCTACCAACTGCATATCAAAATGCTGTTGACGAAACTAAAGTAGAACCTGTTGATCAACCACAAATTAACGTGGAATCAATGGAAAAAGATCAACCATGGGCAATTACAGCTACAATTACTGTTAAACCTGATGTTGAACTTGGTGACTACAAGGGTATCGAAGTTAAGAAACAAAAACGTAATGTCATGAAGGCTGATGTTGAAGATCGTCTTGCTGAATTACAAAAACAACAAGCTGAACTTGTTCTTAAAGACGGTAAAGCTGAAAAAGGTGACACAGTAGTTATCGATTACGTTGGTACTGTTGATGGTAAAGAATTCGACGGTGGCAGTGCTCAAAACTACTCACTAGAACTTGGTTCAGGCACATTCATTCCTGGATTTGAAGATGAATTGATTGGTCACTCAGCTGGCGATGATGTTGACGTTAACGTTACATTCCCAGAAGACTACCAAGCAAAGGATCTAGCTGGTAAGAAGGCTATTTTCAAGACAAAACTTCACGAAGTTAAGACAAAGGAATTACCTGAATTAGATGATGACTTTGCTAAGGATGTTGACGAAGATGTTGACACACTTGAAGAATTGAAGACAAAGCTTCATGATGAAATCAAGGATCAAAAGAAAGAAACTGCTGAAGAAAATATTCAAGAAGAAGCAATTTCTGGTGCAGTTAAGAATGCCAAGATCGATTCAATTCCTCAATCAATGATTGATACAGAAGTTGAAAACCAATTGAACCAATACTTAGCTAACTTACGTCGTCAAGGTATCGATCCTAAGTTGTACTATCAAATGACAGGTACTACTGAAGATACTTTGAAGAAACAATTTGCTAAAGATGCTGAAGAACGTGTTAAGACTGACTTAGTTATCGAAGCAATCGTTGCTAAAGAAGGTATCAAACCTTCAGAAGACGAAATTAAAGCTGAAATCAAGTCACTTGCTGACGAATACAAGATGGAAGAAAAAGCCGTTAGAAATGCACTTTCAGATGATATGTTAGCTCATGATATTGCTGCTAAGAAGGCAATTGAATTGATCGTTGACTCAGCCGTTGAAAAGTAATCGATTCTTTTAAGAAACTTTAGGAAGCCGTAGGGCTTCCTTTTTTTATAGCTTTTTAAAAAAGAGGTTTGAAACTAAATACTTTACTCTTATTTGCTACAATGCTAGACTTTCAAAGTATTGGAACTATTGAAGGAGAAATTGCATATGTTTGATAGTACAGAGAATACTGGTACGATTAGCTGTTCATTTTGTGGTAAAACACAAGACCAAGTTAAGAAAATCGTTGCCGGACCCGGAGTCTATATTTGTAATGAATGTATAGATTTGTGCAAAGAAATTATAGATGAAGAATTAAATGAAGCTGCACCATTGGATCTAGATAACATCCCAACACCTATGGAAATTAAAAAGATCCTTGACGATTATGTGATTGGACAAACTGATGCTAAACGTGCTTTGTCAGTTGCTGTTTATAATCACTATAAGAGAATTAATAAAATGGAACATCTTAAAGATGGCGAAACAGAGTTACAAAAGAGTAATATTGCCTTAATTGGACCTACTGGTTCAGGTAAGACTTTCTTGGCTCAAACTTTGGCTCGTATCCTCAAGGTACCATTTGCTATTGCTGATGCAACAACTCTTACTGAGGCTGGTTATGTTGGTGAAGATGTAGAAAATATCCTTTTGAAGCTTTTGCAAAATGCTGATTTTGATGTCGACAAGGCTGAACACGGTATTGTTTACATTGATGAAATTGATAAGATTGCTAAGAAGAGTGAAAATGTTTCTATTACACGTGATGTTTCTGGAGAAGGTGTGCAACAAGCACTTTTGAAGATTCTTGAAGGAACAATTGCAAGTGTGCCACCACAGGGTGGTAGAAAACATCCTCAACAAGAGCTTATTCAAATTGATACAACTAATATCCTCTTTATTGTTGGTGGTGCTTTTGACGGTATCGAAACAATTGTTAAGAATCGATTAGGCGACAAGACTATTGGTTTTGGTGCCGAACAAGAAGCTAATATTGCTGAAGAGAAGAGCTTGATGCAACAGATTATTCCAGAAGATTTGATGAAGTTTGGTATTATTCCAGAATTTATCGGTCGTATTCCTATTGTTACTGCTCTTGAGAAGCTTACTGAAGATGACTTAGTAAATATCCTAACTAAGCCAAAGAACGCTTTAATCAAGCAATACAAGGAATTAATGGAACTTGATGGTGTTAACCTGGTCTTTACAGATGGAGCATTGAAAGAAATTGCTAAGATGTCTATCGAAAGAAATACTGGTGCGCGTGGCTTGAGATCTATCGTTGAAGAGACAATGCTTAATACGATGTTTGATATTCCAGGACGTGATGATGTTGAAGGTGTCAAAGTAACTAAAGACGCTGTAAGAAAAGTAAAAGAACCAGAATTGATTCTTAAAAATGGAGAGGTTGCCTAGTAGGCAGCCTTTTTTCTTTGGAATATGTTAAAATTATTTAATTGAGGTGAATTATGCAAGTAAATAATGTATCCATGAATTTAAGTGCTGTTAGTTCAAAACAGTATCCTAATGAAGGCTTTCCTGAAATCGCATTGTTAGGCCGTTCAAACGTTGGTAAATCTTCTTTGATAAATACACTTATAAATCGAAAAAGCTTTGCGAGAACGTCTAGTACGCCAGGTAAAACGCAAACTTTGAATTTCTATAACATTGAAGATCAATTATATTTAGTTGATGTTCCTGGTTATGGTTTTGCCAAGGTTTCTAAAAAGCAACGAGAAGAATTTGGTGTCATGATTGAAGAATATTTAACTACGCGCGATGTTCTAAGAGGTGTGGTTATTTTAGTTGATGGTCGTCATGCACCAAGTGAAGATGATATTTCAATGTATCAATTTGTCAGTTATTATAAAATTCCAACTTTGATTGTGGCAACCAAAATGGATAAGGTCAAAGGTAATCAATGGAATAAAACTATTAGTCAAGTTAAGAAGACAATGGGCATTAATCAAACTGACAGTTTACAATTGTTCAGTTCCGAAACTAAGCATGGTAAAGATGAAGTTTGGGCTTGGATTGAAGATCATATGAAATAAGATATTACTATTTTTAACAAAACTTGAAAAATTTTAAAATGCTTAAGAATTTAATGAGCGAATAAAAAGCCCTTGAAAAATCACTTAGGGCTGTGTATCATCATACTTATAGATAATTTTAGTTTCAAATCAAGTAGTGACCTACTTCAGAGTACAGAGAATTGACGGTTGGTGTGAGTCAAGCAGGGTTGGTTATGAATTACGAAGCTAAAAGTCATGTCCTATGTTATTAGGAGTAAAGTGCAAGTTGATTATTGACTTGAATTTGGGTGGTACCGCGCAAAAGGCGTCCCTGCATACAATTGCAGAGACGCTTTTTTTATTCCAATGGCTAGGATTATCAATTAGGAGGAAGATTTATGAATATTATTGATGAATTATCATGGCGTGGTTTGATCAACCAACAATCAGATGAGGAAGGACTACGAAAACTAGTTGATGAAAAAGCCATTTCATTATACTGTGGTATGGATCCAACAGGTGATTCAATGCATATTGGTCACTTATTGCCATTCATGACTTTGGAAAGATTTGCTAATGCTGGTCATCATCCTTACATCGTTATTGGTGGAGCTACTGGTTCAATTGGTGATCCAAGTGGTAAAAAAGCTGAACGTCCAATGCAAACAATGGACCAAGTTAATCACAACGTTGAGGCTTTGAGCAATCAAGCTAAGAAAATTTTCAGTAATTTTACAATGGTCAACAACTATGACTGGACTGAACCTATTGGTATTCTAGATTTCTTACGTGACTATGGTAAATTATTCAATGTTAATACAATGCTTAATAAGGAAATTATTTCTAGTCGTCTAGAAGTAGGTATTTCCTTTACAGAATTTACATATCAAATTTTACAATCACTAGATTTCTTAACATTATACCGTAAGCATAATGTTCAATTACAAGTTGGTGGTGGTGACCAATGGGGTAATTTAACCGCTGGACTAGATTTAATTCATAAAGCTGAAGGCCAAGAGGCTAAAGTTTATGCTTTAACAATTCCATTGTTGTTAAAATCAGATGGTACAAAGTTTGGTAAAACTGCCGGTGGTGCTGTTTGGCTTGATCCTAAGAAGACCTCACCATATGAGTTCTATCAATTCTGGTTCAATCAAGATGATAAAGATGTTATCAATTTATTAAAGAAATTTACATTCTTAACAAAAGAGGAAATTGATAAACTAGCAGAAGCCGTTAAAACAGCTCCTGAGAAACGTTTGGCTCAAAAGACTTTAGCTGAAGAAGTAACTAAGTTTGTTCACGGAGAAGAAGCTCTCAAGACTGCTGAGAAGATTACTGATGTATTGTTCTCTGGTGAGATTCAAGAATTAACTACTGCTGAAGTAGCAGAAGCCTTCCATGGTGTTCCAAGTGCAGAAATTTCCAATGATCCTATTAATTTAGTTGATCTTTTGATTGCTGTAAACGTTGATAAATCAAAGCGTCAAGCTCGTGAAGATATTCAAAATGGTGCTATTAGAATCAATGGTGAAAGATTGACTGACACAACCACTGAAATCGATCCTAAAGATTCATTTGATGGCAAATACATTGTTATTCGTCGTGGTAAGAAGAAGTATTTCTTGGCTACAATTAAATAAAACTATTGACTGAATGCGTGAAATCGTTTATATTATTTGCAACGAAAACTTTTAAACAAGTCCTGTGAGGCTTGGAAGGTTAATTACACATTAGACAAAAAAAGTGTAAACTTCCTTTCCTTGTGGGATAGGAAGTTTTTTGTTTACTTAAAAAAATCAGGGAACTTTTAAATAGATCCAGTGAGGTCTAAAAGGTCAGGATAATACCAAACTTTTAGGGGCTAGCTGGATAAAGGCTAACCCTTTTTAATTTGGAGGAAAACAATGAAAAATATACTTTCTATGTCACAATTATCAAATCAAGAGGTCTACGAGCTGATTGATTCGGCTTTGGAATTTAAGTCAGGTAAAAAATCAACGATTGGTGCTGATAAATTTGCCATTAACTTGTTTTTTGAAAATAGTACAAGAACAAAATCTAGTTTCCAAGTAGCTGAAATGAAATTAGGGATGCAAGAGATTGAATTTGAGGCGGCTACATCTTCAACTTCTAAAGGAGAAAGCTTGTATGACACAATTAAGACTGAAGAAAGTATCGGCGCTAGTGTTGCAGTGATTCGCCACAGCCAAGATGAATATTATAAAGATTTAGTTGAAAATCATAATTTAAATATTCATATTATCAATGGTGGCGATGGTACAGGACAGCATCCCTCACAATCATTGCTTGATCTAATGACGATTTATGAACATTTTGGTAGTTTTGATGGATTGAAAGTTGGGATCATCGGGGATTTAAGTCATTCACGTGTTGCTCATTCAAATGCTGAAATCTTAACAAGATTAGGTGCCAAGATGTACTTTGGTGGTTTAAATCAATGGTATACGCCAGAATTTGCTGAAATTGGTCCTCACACGAGTGTTGATCAATTATGCGAAGAAATGGACGTAGTAATGCTTTTAAGAGTTCAACATGAAAGATTATCAGCTCAAGAGAATGAAAGCTTTTCTAAAGAAAACTATTTTCAAAATTATGGTTTAAATAAAGATCGTGTCAAAATGATGAAAGAAACAACAATGATTATGCATCCGGCACCTATCAACCGTGGAGTAGAAATTGCTGACGATGTTGTTGAATGTGATAAGTCATATATTTTCCCTCAAATGGCTAATGGAGTATTTATGCGTATGGCCATGATTGAAGCCGTTTTAAAAGGAGATAACGTGGGTAATGAAGTTACTGATAAAAAACGCCAAGCTATTCTACGCTAATAAACTGATCAACTGTGATGTCTTGATTGAAGACGGTAAGTTCAAACATATTGCTGAAAATATCGTAGCAACCGATGCAAAAATTGTTGATGCTGGATTTAAGTTAGTAACTCCAGGCTTGATTGATGTTCATGTACATTTCAGAGAACCTGGTCAAGTACATAAAGAAACTATTAAAACTGGAACATTGGCTTCTGCACATGGTGGTTTTACGACTGTTGGCGCAATGCCTAATGTTATTCCAGTACCAGATAATATTGAAAAGTTTCAAGAACAGAGAAAATTGAATCAGGCAAACTCAGTTATTAATACGTTGCAGTATGCACCAGTAACAAAGAACGAAACAAGCGATGAATTAGTTGATATTGAAAAATTAGTTGAATTAGGTGCTATTGGCTTTTCAAACGATGGACATGGAATTATGAATGCCGAAACTATGTATGAAGCGATGGAACGAATTGCGGCGGTCAACAGTCATTTGGCAGCACATGTTGAAGATAAGAATTTGTTCAATCATGGCGTAATCAATTTTGGAATAGCCTCAAAGCGTCTTGGATTGCCAGGAATCAAGCAAGTAGCTGAAACATCACAATTAGCTAGAGATCTGGTTTTAGCTAAGGAAACTGGTGTACATTATCATGTCTGTCATATCTCTACTAAAGATGGTGTACAGTTGGTCAGAATGGCCAAGGATGCCGGAATTAATGTAACCTGTGAGGTCTCTCCACATCATCTTTTATTAAGTGATCAAGATATCGTAACAGATGACGCTAACTTTAAAATGAATCCTCCGTTACGTAGTGAAAGTGATCGTCAGGCTTTAATTGCCGGATTACAAGATGGCACGATTGATATGATTGCAACGGATCATGCACCACATGCTGAAAATGAAAAAAATCAAGGCTTTGCTAAAAGTGCTTTCGGAATTACAGGAATTGAAACATCATTTCCATTGATGTACACGCACTTGGTAAAAACAGGATTGATCAGTATAGAAAAATTATTACAACTAATGACGGAAAATCCAGCTCAAGATTTTAATTTATCACAAGCGGGATTTATCAAGTTAGGACAAAAGGCTGATTTTACAATCATTGATTTAGATGATAATTATGAAATTAAACGAACCGACTTTTTATCAAAAGGAACTAACAGTCCATTCATAGGACAGAAGGTTTTTGGAAAAATTGAACAGACGTATGTCAATGGTAATTGTGTTTATTCAAAATAAAGAATGAGGGGTAAAAATGGACAAACCAGTAATAGTAGCATTAGATTTTGCAGATGATTTTGAGTGTATTAATTTTTTGAATCAATTTCCTAAGGATGAAAAGCTCTTTTTGAAAATAGGATTGGAAATGTTTTGTCAATTTGGATATCCGTTTGTGAGAAATTTACGTGAACGAGGTTACAATATCTTCTTAGATTTAAAATTGCATGACATTCCTAATACCGTTAAAAGAACTTGTGAAATGATAGCAAAATGGGATGTTCAAATGTTGACGGTTCATGCTAGTGGTGGTGCTGAGATGATTGCTGCCGCTAAAGCTGGATTGGACGGTTCTTCAACGAAACTGTTAGCCGTTACGCAATTGACATCATTGGGACAAAATGAGTTAGCTAATGAATTGCAGGTTCCTTTAAAGTCACAAGATTATGTCACTCATTTAGCAAAATTAGCTTTTGATAATGGTGCCGATGGAGTCATTTCATCAGCACTGGAAGTGCCTTTGATCAAAGCGGCTACTAGTTCTGAGTTTCTCTGTGTAACTCCAGGTATTAGACCTAAGTCAGCACAAGTTGGAGATCAAAAACGTGTCGCAACACCAGCACAAGCAGAAGAATTAGGTAGTGATGCGATTGTAGTAGGGCGACCAATTACACAAGCAACAGATGGATATCAGGCGTACATGAATATTTGTAAGGAGTGGAGTAAATAATGGATAAAAAAGCAGTTGCAGAAAATATTGCTAGTCAATTATTAAGAATTAAGGCGGTAACATTAAATCCCAAGGAACCCTTTGTGTGGGCTAGTGGGATTAAAGCTCCTATCTATACTGATAATCGCTTAACGATTGCTTATCCGGACTTTCGCCAAACAATAGCCCATGATTTAGCTGATTTGATTAAAGAAAAGTATCCAGAAGCTGAAGTTATAGGTGGAGTCGCAACCGCAGGTATTCCTCATGCTACTGGGGTGGCTAATATCTTGGGTCTACCTTTGAATTATATACGTCCTCAGAAAAAAGATCATGGTAAGAAAAGTCAAATTGAAGGTCGTTGTCAAAAAGGTGATAAGGTTGTTTTGATTGATGATTTAATTTCAACTGGTGGAAGTATTCTCAAGGCAGTGAAGGCTGTTCGTGAAGAGGGCGGAGACGTTATTGGAACGGTTGCTATCTTTTCATATGATTTGCCGGAAAGTACACAAAACTTCGCTGATGAAAGAACAAAATTATATACTTTGACAGATTATCCAACAATGATTCAAGTGGCACAAAGCCAAGATTACGTTGAAGAAAGTGATATGGAATTGTTGAAACAATGGTATCAGGATCCTGAAAGTTGGTGTAAGTAATGGACTGGTATAAAGTAATTCGTCCGGCAATTTTTAAAATGGATCCTGAAATTGATCATAAGGCTGTCGCTACGGGCTTAAAAATGTTCAATAAAGCGCCACAAGTATTAAGAATAATGTTTCAGACAAAAGAATTTTCCAATTTGCAAGTGACTGTTAAGGGCATTACGTTTGATTCTCCAATTGGAATTGCTGCAGGGTTTGATAAAAAGGCCGAATTTTACAATAGTTTAGGTGCCCTCGGAGCAGGATTCGTGGAAATTGGAAGTATTACTAGGAATAGTCAACCAGGTAACAAAAAGAAACGGATTTTCAGATTGCCAGAAGATAAAGCTATTATTAATCGTATGGGGTTGAATAACCTAGGTGTTGAAGAAACTAGAAAACATCTGGCTAATACTGCTAAGCATGTAAATATTGGTATCAGTATTGCACCTGGACACGGATTAACAAGTGAAGAAATGATTGATGAAATGGTTGAAGATATTAAAGAGATTCATTCATTTGGAGATTATATTGCTTTGAACCAAAGTTGCCCCAATCAAAAAGGTGTAACGACGTTGCAAGAAATCCCAGTAGCAAAAAGATTGTTACAAAAAATTCATAACCTACATATTAAAGAACCAGTGTTTTGTAAATTTGGTAATGATATTACATCGGAAAAATTGATTGAATTGATCAATGAAACGGCTGGTTTAATGGATGGAATAATTTTAACTAATACGGCATCTAATCCCAGCAATCTTCATAAGGATTTAAAATCTAAACATAAAAATGAAGGTGGCGGTTTGAGCGGTAAGCCAATTTATAAAAAGTCACTCAGTTTAACTAAAGCTATTCATCAAGTATTTCCTGATTTACCGATCATGTTTTCAGGTGGTGTATTTACACCAGAAGATGCGCGATCAGCTTTAGAAGCTGGCGCTAGTTTGATTCAAGTTTATACTGGTTTTATTTATAACGGT
The DNA here is from genome assembly GCF_003967595.1 of Companilactobacillus musae. Classification (GTDB taxonomy): domain Bacteria; phylum Bacillota; class Bacilli; order Lactobacillales; family Lactobacillaceae; genus Companilactobacillus; species Companilactobacillus musae. The sequence continues at coordinate 110,183 of NZ_BIFW01000001.1, forward strand.
CCGACTTTGTTAAATCAAATCAATAGTCATTTAGCTAAAAATCAAGTGTTGGAACATCTTAATTATTCAGATAAGCTTGCTCAAGCACCGGTTAGAGATAGTCAGGATATTGTTGTTAGCAATCTTGCTGAAGATGAAGAAATTAAGTTAGATGCACATTCTGGAGCTTCATTTCATGAAGAATAAAAAATATCTATTTAGCGTTGATCGATATCAAACTGCTAAATAGATATTTTTATTTTAACTATGATTTTAGATTTTTAAGTTTGGCAATAAGCTGTTGCAATTGTCCTTTTTGAAGGTCATTTAATTGATTTTGATCACCGATTATTTCAAGTATCTCATCACCTATGTCAATTATTTCAATAGTCTTGCTATTAGTCGATAGAACAGCATAGATTGAAATGAATTTTTGTAATTCTTCAAAAGTAATTGCCGATTGAATTTGTGATTGATTTAAAAGGGACGTAGTCGTACTAACAATGACTTGTTTAGCACGTTGATTTCGTTCACGGTTATTTTTTCTTTGCTGATAATATGGTAAAAAAAGCGCCACTGATACGGCTAGCAATTCACCTAAACCTTCAACCCATTCAGCTAAAGAACCTGTTTCCATAAATACATCTCCTGTAGTTATATATTTATGACTGAATACTAACATGTAAATATTGATATCAGAAAGAATAAGCTCTTATTGGTCTCGATTCTCTTTCTCAATATTGAAATTCACTGAGATTACGTTTAATATTTGGATCATTGGTTTAATCGTTTAAACTTTTAAACGAAAGGGATGATATATTACGGATAATCAAATAGCATTGCAAGAAATGAAGGCCAGTTTTATAGAATGTCAGGATTTGTTAGTCGCTTTGGGTGATGAGAATCGTCAGAATATTCTTTTGGCTTTAGCAGACAAATCTTGTATTGAAGGATTAAGAGTAGGTGAAATTACTAAAAAAGTAAATTTATCTCGACCAGCTGTTTCGCATCATTTAAAAATTTTAAGAGAAACTAATCTAGTTAACGTTCGCCAAGAAGGCACGATGAATTTTTATTCAGCTGATTTAAAAACGGATTTAAAAAAATTAACAAATTTGATTCAAGCAATCAAGAATTTGGGAGTAGAAGATTAATGGCAAAAATGAGAGCTTTTGTAGCAACAGATAGTAAGGCTAAACCAGAATTAATGAAAGTTGATATACCACAAATAAAAGATTATGAGGTATTGGTAGAGGTAGCTGCAGCAAGTATTAATCCAGTTGATCAAATGTATCGCTTAATGCAAAAAGGTATGCAAATAAAAACCAGTTATCCCTTTATCTTGGGAAATGATTTTTCTGGGACAATAGTAGCTTTGGGTAAAATGGTCAAGAAGTATCAAATCGGTGACAAGGTTTACGGCCGAATTAAAGGGACAGATTCTGGAACATTTGCAGAGTACGTGGCTGTCGATAGTCAAGTGATCGCACCCATCCCACAAAATATGTCTTTAACAGATGCAACAGCGGTTCCTTTAGTAGGATTAACGGCATATCAGGCCTTATTTGATCGCTTAGATTTACAAAAAGGACAGAAAATTTTTATAAACGCTGGTTCAGGTGGTGTTGGTAGTATGGCAATTCAATTGGCCAAGGCTAAGGGTGCTTATGTAGCAACTACTGTGAGTCCGCGAAATATAGATTTAGTTAAGCGATTAGGTGCTGATGAAATAATTGATTATCATCAAGAAGATTTTTCTGAAATTTTAAAAGATTACGATGCTGTTTTTGATACTCATGGTCAAAAGGACACTATTAAATCTTTAAAAATTTTAAAATCACATGGAAAAGTTGTCACGATTGCTGGGATGCCAGAAATTGATTTTGCTAGGGAAAGAAAGCTAAATTTGGTTAGAAGAGTTTTGTTTAAAATCGTTTCTAGACCGATAATCGAACAAGCAAAATCAAAGGATATATCTTATCGCTTCTTTTTAATGGAACCGGATGGTCAACAATTGAGAAAGTTAACAACTTTGATTGAGAATAAACAATTAGAGCCATTGATTGATCGTATATTTACTTTTGATAAAATCGAAGAAGCTCTAGCTTATTCTAAGAAGGGACATAATGTTGGTAAAGTAATTGTAAAAATAAAGTAATTATAAAATAAGTATTGTTTCGAATACTGTTTTTCTTCTAAATATGTTCCCACTAAAAATAGAACAGAATCTTTTAATAGATTCTGTTCTATTTCAATTAAAAACTTAGAATCCTTACGGACGACGAAATTCTTTAATTAATTTAAAATATAAAGAATTTGTCTACATAAAGATTGTAAATATAAAGCCTACGATACCGACTAATAATCCATAAATTAAGGCTGGAACGACTGTTTTACGAAGAATATTACCTTCTTGACCGGATAATCCAACGACTGAACTAACTGAGACAATATTATGAACGCAGATCATATTACCAGCGGCGGCACCAATTAATTGAGCAGCTAGAACAAGATCTTGTCCAACCCCGGCTTTAGTGGCAATATCGGCCTGAATTTGACCAAAAGTCAAAGTAGAAACAGTGGTGCTTCCGGTTACAAATGAACCTAATTGTCCCAAGAATGGAGCAATGATAATCCAAATTGATGAGAGATACTTGGAAATGATTTTAGCAATATACATTGGCATACTTGGTAATTTGGCAAGATTCAAATCAGAGTTGGTAAAAATTTGTACCATGATCAAAGTTACTATCAAAGCCAAGGCGGTTGATTTCATTGAGAGAACAACCTTTTTAGCGGTTGGAAGAAAACTCTTGAGTGATTTGACCTGAATTAGAAGACCAATTAAAACAGCAATGGTTAATAAAGTTCCTGGTGAATAGAGAAATTCCCAATCAGAATTGATTTGAGAGAATCCTAAAATGTTTTTCCAAGAAAGATTGATATTTTGAACCAAAAATTGTTTAAGTGGAGCAATGGTTCTGGTTGCTAAAAGCATTAGAATAACAACAATGTATGGTGACCAAGCAGTTAAAAGCGACATCGAATTGTCATCTTTAACAGTTTGAATTGAGGTAGTCCATGGTTTTTCAAAAACAGTTTTAGGTAAAAGAAATTTGAACTTAATTGAAAGAATCGCAATGATGATAGCCCCGAATGGTGCCAAAATGGCTACGAATTCATAGCTGACTAGTGTTGAAACAAGTAATGCCAAAAAACTGTACACAATACCGATAAATAAAGACCAAGGAACAAGAACTAAAAAGTCTTTGAAGTGGTTGTTATCTTTTTTACCAAAGACAATGGTAAGCATGAAAATCAACAACAATGGCATGAATGTACCAGAAAAAAGGTCTAGTTGAGTAATTCGTTGTCCAATGGCATTGAGAAAATCAGCTTTTTCACTGACATTGCTTAATCCGACAGTCAAAGGAGTTCCGACAGCTCCAAAAGAAGCGGGTGTGGAATCAGCAACTAAGGCTAAAGTGACAGCAGCCATTGGTGAAAACCCTAAGGCAATCATTAATGGAGCAGTGACCATGGCTGGAGTTCCAAAACCAGAGACCCCTTCGATAAGACCACCGAACAGAAAAGCAACTAAAATAATTTGAAGTCGCATATCAGCCGAGATTTTATGAAATCCAGCGTTGATCCGCTCGATTGCACCAGTATGCTGCAAAATATTAAGCATCATCAAAGCACCAAAGAGAATCCACAAAATTGGCAAAGCCTTATGAATAGATTGTAAAATTGAAGCTAAGAGGACTTTAGCCGGCATTTTCCAGATAAAATATCCTTCTAGCAAAACGATAAATGCACTGATCGACATCCCTTTGGTAGCCGGCATGTTGAGAATGCCCAGTAAGACTAATGGCAAAATAACAGCAGAAAGTGCAATAAGAATCATATATTAACTCCCTCTAAACTAATTTAATCTATTATATAATTTCTGACTTATACTTGCGAATGAGACAATCAAAAGTTTGAAAAAATGTATTATTATGAATTTCGTGATGCATTACAATTATAAAATGACACCTATAAGAAATCTGATATGTAAATCAAGAATTTCTATAGGTGCCATTTTAATTTATCCAATAAGGATATGCTGTTAAAGCATTTGTAAAGGTCCACCGTCTATACCCTTAGTTACGGTAATATCTTCAGATGAAATATCGTAATCTTTTAAAATAGTGTTTAGGTGACGGTTGAAGTCTTCTTCACTTAATTGTGATTTTACATGCCAAGCAGAAAAATCGGCATTTGTAGAAATAGTACCTAATTTTTCTAGTTCCTTGATTGATTTAGGGTCGACTTTTTTTTCTGAAGCTATATCTACGAAGTAATTTGTATACCAAAGTAAAAATGCCATAATTTCCTCCAAGTTTTATTACTATTATAATAATATAATTTTAAGTGTTTTAGTTATAGAATTAATCAAATAAAAATAAGTTAGAATAAATTGGTGAGGTAAATTATGGAGCAAAAAACATGTCAACAGACACGTACTATTAGTGAAAGAATAATTTTTGATAAGGATTTGAATGATAAAGGGACTCTTTTTGGAGGGAAAACCTTAAGCTTGCTGGACGAAAATGCTGGATTGGCAAGTTTTAAACTAGTTCATGGCAAGATTGCCACGGCGGGATATGATCATATCAATTTTTGGAAACCCATTACGACCGATAAGTATTTGAAGATGGAATCTTTTGTCACTGGGGTACATGATCGTCAAATTGAAGTATTTACAAAAGTTATAACACATGATTTAAGAACTGATTCGATTGAAATTGCCTTTACCAGTTTTTGTAATATGATAGTTTTACGTTCAAATAAACCAGTGATAATACCCAAAATAGTTCCAGAAACGAATGAAGAAAAGTATCTTTGCCAGGGTTTTGAAGCACGTTTACGTCAAAGAAAAATTGATTACCAACAAAAAGATGAATTTTTGAGTAATCTATCATTAGATTAAAAAACTGAGATGAATATTAAAAATTCATCCCAGTTTTTTTGACAATATATTCAAAGCGTTGCTCAAGCGAAACATTGTATTGTTCGGATCATGCAACTGATCAAAAGCTAAATCAAGTTTAACAGAGCTGTTATTTAATTCTAGTTTTAAGAAAAATGGTTTACGTAACCAAGGGAAAATTGATTGTTTAGCAGGTTTGATTGTCAAAATATCTTTTAAAGAAAATTCTTGGTTCTCTTCGACGACTTTAAAGTTTTTAATTTGGGAGTAGCTGATAAATTGAAATTCTACCGTGTTCGGAGAAATGACCATTTTTAATTTATCCCAATAAGAATTCATTCTATAGTAAGAAATACCATGAGTTTCTAGTTGCCAATGTCCGAATAAGTTAGGTAAATTCATAGGAAAATAAATGCATACTAGTAAAAATAAAACTATTAAAAATGAGAATATAGATATTCTTATGTCAGCGATTAATCCTATGCTACCAGCGATAAAACTTAAGATAAAACTTATAAATATTGGATAATGATTGATCCGTTTTCCAAACTCAATTGTATCAGTCATTTTAAAATCTCCCTCTTGAACTCAATAACATTGTAATGTTTTGCTAGCGCTTACACAACCGGCAGCAAAGGAAAATTTATTTAAAAATATTTCTTTAGAAAGCATTGTAATAGTTTATTTTATCGTATATCCTGAAACTATATTATAAATATAGGAGGGTTGATTCATGGGAAAAAAGGCCAAAAAAAGGCAAATGCCTTCAGCATACACAATTCTATTTTTTCTTATAATTTTGGTTGCCGTTTTAACTTGGATTATACCCGCAGGTGAGTATGCAACCACTAAAGCGGGGAACATCGTGGCAGGTACGTACAAAGCCCGAGCAAGTAGTCCTCAAGGAATTTGGGACGTTTTCATGGCTCCAATCAACGGAATGGTTGGTACGGATGCCACAGAAGGATCTATTTCAATTTCATTATTCATTTTGGTAATTGGTGGATTCTTAGGAGTAGTTAACAAGACTAAAGCTTTGGATGATGGGATAAGTGCCGTTGTCCGTAAGTATAATAACAAGGAAAAAATCTTAATTCCAATTTTAATGACATTATTCGCCATTGGTGGTTCAACTTATGGAATGGGTGAAGAGACAATTGCATTCTACCCAATTTTGATTCCTGTTATGATCGGTGTTGGTTATGATTCGATCACGGCTATTTCGTTAGCTCTGATAGGTTCGCAGATTGGTTGTTTGGCATCAACAGTTAATCCCTTTGCAACTGGGGTTGCTTCGCAAACAATCAATATTTCTCCAGGAGATGGATTGATTCCAAGATTCATTCTCTTAATTATTGTTACTGTGATCAGTATTCTTTACGTTATGCATTACGCTGATAAGATTAAAAAGGATCCTTCAAAATCATATGTTTTTGAACGTCGTCAAAAAGATCTTGAAGAGTTTTCAATGCCTGAAAGAGATATTAATGACAAATTAACTACAAAACAAAAATCTGTTCTATGGTTATTTGCTTTAACATTTGTTGTTATGATCGTTAGTTTGATTCCATGGTCAAGTTTGAACCCTAGTTGGACATTCTTCGATAATTTCACAAAATGGTTAACACATGTTCCATTCTTAGGAGCTTTGATTGGTCAAAATATTGCTCCACTTGGTACATGGTACTTTACTGAAATCACAACATTATTCTTTATGATGTCAGTTGTTATTATGTTTGTTTTCCGTATGAAAGAAAGTGAATATATTGATGCTTTCTTAAATGGTATGGGTGAATTCTTGAGTGTTGCTATTATCGTTGCCGTTGCTCGTGGAATTCAAGTTATTATGAATAATGGTTATATTACAGCGACAGTGCTTCATGCTGGTGAAACTGGTTTACAAAACCTTTCCGCTGGAGTATTCATTGTTTTGACATACATTTTCTATATTCCAATGTCATTCTTGATTCCATCAACATCTGGTTTGGCAGCAGCTACAATGGGCATTATGGGTCCATTGGGTAAGTTCTCTGGTGTTGACGGTTCTCTAGTTATCACTGCTTACCAATCAGCTTCTGGATTAGTTAATTTGATTACACCAACTTCAGGTATCGTTATGGGTGCTTTGGCTATTGGACATGTTGATATTGTTAAATGGTGGAAGTACATTTGGAAGTTGATTGCAATTCTATTCGTGGTTATCGCAGTATTCTTGGTTATTTGTTCGATGTTTAAATAGTAGTTTTAAAAAATTCTGGGGGGTTTTAAAATGGAACAGTTTATTACAGATAAAATTCAAGATGAAGCTATTAATGATTTGGGTCAGTTAGTTGGAATTGCTTCATTCAATGAAGCTGCAGAAGATAAGGCACCTTTTGGAAAGGGACCTAAAGCAGCTCTTGATAAAGCACTTGAATTGGTTTCTAAATTAGGATTCAAAACTTATGAAGATCCAAATGGTTACTATGGTTATGCCGATATTGGTGAAGGTGATGAAACCTTTGGTATTGTCGGACACTTGGATGAAGTTCCTGCTGGTAATTTAGAAGCTTGGAATGTTGAACCATATAAGTTGACTGTCAAAGATGGCAAGCTATATGGACGTGGAACTCAAGATGATAAAGGACCAACAATTGCTGCTATTTATGCAATTAAGGCAATTTTAGATAAGGGATATAAGTTCAATAAAAAAATTCGAGTAATTTTTGGAACCGATGAAGAGATTCTTTGGAGATGTTTAGCTGAGTATAACAAGAAGGAAGATCCAATTGATTTAGGAATTGCTCCTGATGCTGAATTTCCATTGATTTATGCAGAAAAAGGTCTACAACAATCATATCTAACCGGTCCTGGATCAACAGAATTGAACTTAGATTTGGAAAATGCCTTTAATGCTGTACCAGGCAAGGCTATCTACGATGGCCCTAAACAAGCTGAGGTTATGGCAGCTTTGCAAAAGCATGATTTCGATGCTGATCAAAAAGATGGTTCTATTGAAGTTCATGGTAAGTCAGTACATGCTATGAATGCTCCTGAAGGTACTAATGCTGTTGTTAGATTAGGTATCGCTTTAGCAGATGTTTTCCCAGACATTAAAGTTCTTCAATTTTTAAAGAACTTTGGCGAGGATGCTAATGCTACTAATCTCTTAGGTGATGTTTCCGATGATGTTTCCGGTAAATTAACCTTTAATATTTCTAGTTTGAAGATAACTTCTGAAGAATCAAGAATGCAGATCGACTTGAGAATCCCAGTTAAAGTAGATCATGACCAATTGATTCAACAGGTTTCTGACGCCGTAGCTAAATTCGATATGAAATATGAAAACTTTGATTATGTTGCTCCATTGTATGTACCTACTGACAGTGAATTGGTACAAACATTGATGCAAACATATCAAGATTTAACTGGTGATACAGAATCTAAGCCAGCTATTTCTGGTGGTGCTACATTTGCTAGAACAATGCATAATTGTGTTGCGTTCGGTGGAATGTTGCCAACAACTCCTGATTTCATGCATCAAGCCAATGAAAATTGGAGCAAAGCGGATATGAGAAAAGCTATGGAAATCTTTGCTGAAGCTATTTACAGATTGTGTGTTTAAAAATATAAAATAATAATAAAGTAAGGCGAAAGCCTTATTTTTTTTGCATCTAAGACTAAAAATTTGTTTTCTTTGAATAAATTAGGTAGCGTAGCAGTAGGAAAGTAATGAGATTTTATAGATTAAAAGATAATGGTTCATTAATATATTTGAGGTGTAGCAATAATGTTTGATTATAATACGCAACCACGTAAGTTTAAATTTCAGGGTGAAATTACAGTCCCCGGTGATAAGAGTATTGCTCATCGAGCTATAATTTTTGGCGCATTGGCTGATGGCGTAACTCAAATAGGTAATTTTACTTATTCAGATGATCTATCCGTGACAGCTAGGGTAGCGAAACAATTAGGTGCAAGGATTCATACCGAGGTCAGTACCAAAGATATGATTATTAAAGGTGTTGATCATCAATTAAAGAAAGTTGACAATCCCTTGAATGTGGACAATGTCGGTACACTTGAGAGTCTTCTTTTGGGAGTATTAGCCAGTACTGGCAATGAATATGAAGTCATTGGTGGTGATTTCCTCAGTAAACGATCAAATGAACGAATCTTAACGCTCTTACGCGGTATGGGTGGTACTTACCAAGGGACAACAGAAAATGCTTTACCATTGAAAATAAAGGGCAGTAATAATTTAACTGGAATTACTTATCATCAAGACATTTCTAGTGCTCAAATAAAGAGTGGTTTAGTTTTAGCAGGAATTTATGCTGATTCTGATACGACAATTATTCGTAAATTGCCAACTAGAAATCACACTGAGATTTTAGCGAATTACTTTGGAGCTGATGTAACGATTAAACCGGATATTATTGTAGTTCACCCCGGACATAGTAAGTTAACTGGTCAGAACTTGACGATTCCTGGTGATTTTTCATCAGCAGCTTTTTATATTGCTGGAGCATTGTTATCTGCTGATAGCAAAATAGTTTTGCCACGTGTCGGTTTGAATTCAACTAGAATAGGGTTATTGAATGTAGCCAAGCAAATGGGAGCACAATTTTATGTTGATAATCGTTCTATTAACAGTGTTGAACCATATGGAGATCTAATAGTTAAGTCTCAGAAATTACATGGAGCTAAGATTACGGCTAAACAAGTTCCATTCATTATTGATGAAATACCATTGATAGCATTAATGGCTTCACAAGCAAGTGGACAAACAGTTATCGAAGGTATTCATGATGTTCATTTACAATTGAGTGAACGTATTAGAAATATGCGAGTTGAGTTGGCTAAATTAGGTATCATAATGCAGGTCAATGATGATACGATTGTGATTGATGGTGATCAGAAGATTTTAGTGAAGGATGATGTAGATAGTCATAATGATCATCGAATTGCTATGATGCTTTGTATTGCATCTATTTTGACTGATTCGCCCTTTAAGATTAAAAATATTGAAGCTATTGATATTTCATATCCAGGATTTATTTCGGACTTGAATAAGGTACTTGTCGCAAAGTAATTGTGAAAGGGACTTCTTTTTTGATGGGCAGTGTCGTATCATTAGTATTAAATTGTATCAATGTAAGGGGTTACTCATTTAATGATTGAATTTATAGGAACTGACCTTGACGGGACGTTACTGAATAGTTACAGTAAAATATCTTCTGAAAATATCCAAGCAATCCGTAAAGTAGTCAATTCCGGAGTGGCTTTTGCGATTTGTTCAGGGAGAACTTTGCATTCAGTTAATAAGTTTTTTGAAAAGGATTTAAAAATAGCAGGTTATCGAGTAGTGTTGAATGGCGCTGTGGTAGTTGACCCCAAAGGGCAAAAAATCATTGATCAGCCTTTGGATTCTAAGATTGTTAATGAGATTTTAAAACGATCTGAATTTAGTCAGTTTAAAGTTGTTTTGGATGGAATAAATGATATTCATATTTATGATCCTAATCATAGTTGGACAACTTACTATGAAGGAATGAGTCGACACCATTTGAAGGCTGATTCTGTCGGGGATTTGATCAAGCTAAATCAACAAAAAGATTTTGATGTTTATAAGGTTTGTTTCAGTTGCCCACCACAAAGATTGCACGAGTTACAGAAAAAATTAGAATCCTTTACATCTTTACCAATTACGATCAGTCGATCAGGCAATTATTATTTCGAGATTAATAGTCAAGATGTTACTAAGTTGTCAGCCTTGCAACAGATATCTGAACTTTCCAAGATACCAATGAGAAATTTTATGTGCTTTGGCGACTATGGCAACGATTTAGAAATGATTAAAAATGTTGGTTATGGAGTTGCAATGAAGAATGCTATTGAAAGTGTTAAAGATGCGGCTTGGAGAATTACTGATACTAATAATCAAAATGGTGTAGCTAATATGATTGAACGTGTATTGAATGATAAGTTTAATTAGATGTATAGAGTTTTTTTAGAAGAGTGTCGTTTTTTTGTAACAAAGTAGAATGAAGTGAAACGTGAAGGGCTTGATAAAAACTGAGCATAATTATACAATCAATTTAGTATATGAAAACGTTTTAAGGCGTAAATAATAGATGATATTCAAATCAAAAGGGGTATAGGATTATGGCTGAAAAAACGATTATGTTATGTTGTGCTGCCGGGATGTCGACTAGATTATTAGTTTCAAAGATGCAAAAGGCCGCTGAAAGTGATGGCATTGATGCAGAAATTTTTGCTGTGGCAGCTGCAGAAGTTGATGCAAAATTAGAAGAAAAGCATCCGGATGTCTTGATGCTTGGACCACAAGTTAGATATCTCAAAGGGCAGTTTAAAGATCAATTGGATATTCCAGTTGAAGTGATAGATATGCAGGACTACGGAATGATGAATGGTGAAAAGGTTTTACGTGAAGCAGTTAAGTTGATTGATTAATAATAGGTTGTGACACGAATCATCAAAATTAAAATGTTAGTAGAGATTTTTCCATAAAGGATCCTAGTGTGGTGACCAGATTTGATGGTTACTAGACTAGGCTTTTTATTATCTTTGAACTAAAGGGAGTCTTAAAATGTCAGAAGAAGATGCACAATTGCAAATGGCAATGAAGTTGATCGTTAATGGTGGCAATGCTAAGAGCCTTGCTTTTGAAGCAATAGAAGCTGCAAAGAAAAATGATTTTGTAGGAGCTCAGCAAAAGTTAAAAGAAGCCGATGATGCTTTGGTTAAAGCTCACCATTCACAGACGGATATGTTAACTAAAGAGGCAAATGGTGAACATGAAACGGTGACTTTAATGATGGTTCATGCACAGGATCATATTATGAATGCAATTACATTTCGGGATTTAGCCGGGGAAATGGTAGATCTTTATAAACGACTTGCTAAAAAATCGGACTAATCTTGTTATTACCGATATAATAGGATTATTAATTAATACCAAATCAATTTAAAGGAAGTTAAATAGTGTTTCCATATCAAAAAGTACATGAATTAAATCGACTTGAATTGAGTGTCTATAAATATATCATTGGTCATACTAAAGAAGTTCAGGGGATGACAATCAGAGAAATGGCTGATTCCGCTGATGTATCTACAACAACAATCCTAAGATTTTTGAAAAAGATGGATTATAATGGTTTTTCGGAATTCAAAAAAGCATTAAAAAAGAATTCAAAACAACCAATTAAGGTTCAACAGAACCCTAGTGTAGAGCCAATTAAAAACTTCTTTAAATTGGTGGCCGATCAGGAACCATTTGATAAAAAGATTAGTCAGGCAGCTGATATGATCAATGCCTCTGAATTGGTGTTGTTCTTTGGTGTTGGGAATAGTGGACGTATTGCTCAATATGGGGCCAGTCTTTTATCAAGTTATGGAATTTATTCTTTGCCAATTATTGACCCATTTCAGCCGGAACCATTTTCTGACCGTGACTTTACAAAAACACTTTTAATTCTAGTATCTATTTCTGGAGAAACAGATCAAGTTTTGGCTCAAGCACGGTATTATAAGAAGAATGGTGCCGAAACTATAGCATTGACTGCTAATTCTTATTCAATTTTGAATCAAATTACTGATTTTTCGATTTCTTATGATACACAACAAAATCGCAAAGGACATATTAACGTTACTACGCAAGTACCGATTGTTTATACATTGGAACAGATATCTGACCGGGCTTACCATAATATGGTTGATCAAGATGGTAATAATTTTACTAAACATGTTACAGATTAGTAGCATGTTTTTTGACTTTAAAACTTTATTTTGAAATAAGGATATCGAACAAATTAATAATCAATTAATAGATTGTTTTTAATATAATTATCAATTAAATTGTTGTTGATAATTATATTAGTTATAGTAATATTTTATTTGGAAACGCTTATAATCATGGTTTTTGAAAAGAGGTTATGTAGTTGACATGGCAAGTATGGCACGTATCACCGATTATCACGAGTGTCTTTTTTATATTAGGTGTCTTCACGCTCTATCAAGTCTTATTTAATTGGTTAAAGACTGTCCTTGATGAAAGAAAAATCAAATTTGATGAAGATGTAATCAACTCATGGTTTGGCGTTATTTATATGTTAATTTTTATCTTTAGTTTACAATCGACTATTGTCGGTAAAAGTAGTTCTTGGGAATTTATGAATTTTATTGTCATAGCCTTGATTTTTTGTGCCTATTTTCTTAATATTCGTATTCCTTATTATTGGTTTATTCCTATTATCTTAGTTTATATGGTTTTTAATGGATCAATCGGTTATTGGGAATCATGGTGTCATGCGGTATCAGTCATGTTTACTTATTGGTCGTTTAATTATATTAAGCGGCTACATACAGATAAGTATTTGTTTCTACGTTATATGTTAGTTGGAATATCTTGGGGAGCTATAATGTGGTTCTTCGTGGCAATCAAATTTTCACTCAGCCGAAGTGTTTTTATTCAGGAGTGGATCTATCTGATTATTTTTGAAATATTGCTTTATAGTTATGTCAGAATGTTATTAAGAGAAAGTAGTTTGAAAGTTCATTTATTTGAATTTGCTAATCATGATGCGTTAACAAAAGCTCAAAATTATGGGGCGTATAATTCTGAAATAAAATATTTGTTCAGTAATAGTCAAAAAAATAATCTGAATCTCTCAATGATGATGTTCGATATTGATCATTTTAAAAAGATTAATGATACTTATGGCCATTTAGCAGGTGATGAAGTTTTAAAGCAAGTAGTTAGTACAGCACAATCAGTGATTGATGCCAATGATTCCCAAGTATTGTTGTACCGAACTGGTGGAGAGGAATTTAATATTTTATTTCCAGGTTATGATCTGCAATCAACGAAACCGTTAGTTCAAAAGATATTTTCAGCTTTGAATAATATGACAGTTGATTTTGAGGATAAAAAAATCAAAGTAACGGTTTCGATGGGAGTTTCAGCTGTTTCAAAGCGTGATGATGAGCCAGCAGACTTTTACGATCGGGTCGATATTAATCTGTACTATTCAAAAAAACATGGAAGAATGAGAATAACCGCTCAATAGTGCTATTTATAACTAAATGGCACTATTTTTATCGTATTTTTTAATAAGAATATTGAAAGAAATTTATCTGGAAAAATATAAATATAATAGTATTGTTAAGATTAACTGATTTTAAAAATGTAATGACATTAGGAGGAAAGAATTTTTGACATGGAACGTTTGGCATGTGTCGCCATTTTTCACTAGTATTTTCTTTATTCTTGGTGTTTTTACGCTTTACCAAGTAATTTATGATGGATTGAAAACGGTGTTACATTCTAAGAATATTAATATTGACGATGATGTACTTAATTCATGGTTCGGAGTTCTCTATATGCTGATTTTTATTTTCAGTATGCAGGCGACAGTTGTAGGCACGCCAATATCTTGGCAGTTCATGAACTTTCAATTGATAGCCTTGATTTTTTGTTCATATTTTTTGAATATTCATGTTAAATGGTATTTTTTCTTTCCACTAATGCTCTGTTATATGGCTTTTAACGGATCAATTGGTTACTGGGAATCATGGGCACACGGGTTAACTTTAATGTGTTTTTATATGACTTTGAATCATTTTCGTAGGAGTCAAAAGAATCAATATTCATTTATTTATTACATTACACCGGCAATCTTTTTTGGAGCAATGTTATGGCTATTCATGAAAATCAAATTTAATTTTTCTTGGACAACGTATATTGAAGAATGGTTCTATTTTATTTTATTCGATGTTCTATTGTACAGCTATGTAAATATGATTTTACGTGATAGTAAATTGAAATTACATTTGCTAGAGTTTGCTAATCATGACGCTTTAACTAAGACCCAAAATTATGCGGCTTATAGTTCACAAATTAAGTATTTGTTTGAAAATAGTACTAACAATAAATTACATCTTTCGATGATGATGTTTGATATTGATCACTTTAAGTCCATCAACGATACTTATGGCCATTTAGCTGGGGATAAGGTTTTACAGCATGTTGTTGACGTTGTACAGACGGTGATTGATGCTAATGATCCTAAAGTAAAATTGTATCGAACTGGAGGGGAAGAATTTAATATAATTTTTCCTGGATATGATTTGAATTCAACAAAACCAGTAGTGCGGGAAATATTTATGTCTTTGAATCACTTGCCGGTCGAAATAGATGGGAAGTTAATCCATATCTCTATTTCTGTCGGTGTTTCAACGTTGTCCAGTGAGGATGTTGAACCAAGTGATTTTTATACACGTGTGGACGGCAATTTATATCATTCAAAGAGAAACGGTCGAATGCAAATAACAGCTGCTTAAATAAAAAATGACATCTATAAGAGTTATGAAGACCCTTTATAGATGTCATTTTTATTGTAGATATTTATTTGTAATTAGACTGTTTTTACCTTGCTATTAGCCACTTTAGTTTGTGGCATAACTAGGTTAAGGATAATAGCTGCGATTGCTGCTACAGCAATTGGTGAACCTAATAGATATTGTAAAATTTGAGGTGCGTTTTTGGTTACATTAGCGGGTAAAAGAACCAAGGCTAATGTCAAAATAATTGGAATACCAATAATGTAAAGGTCGCGGTCAGTTGTTTCTAAACCACGGATAACATTTAAACCATTAAGCATGATAGTAACAGTGATGATGGCGAATACTCCACCAATAACTGGTGCAGGAATCGCTGCTAGAAAAGCTGATAATTTGCTGAAGAATCCTAGAACTGAGAACCAAATACCGGCAAATAAGAAAACTCGTTTACTAGCGACGCCAGTAATAGAGATGACACCAGCGTTAGTTGAATAACCTGTTACAGGAGTTGTACCAAGTAATGCAGCAATCATACAACTTAAACCTTCACCGATGATACCATGGTTCCATTGTTTATCAGTGATCTTATGATTGGTAACGGCACCCATAGCGAACCAAGTACCAGTAGTTTCAGTTGTAATTACAGCGTAGATGATGATGAAAGTAATAATAGCTGAAGGGCTAAAATTGATACCCCAGTGGAAGATAGTTCTTTGAGGAAAACCAAACCAAGCAGCTTCGTTGACCGTCTTCCAGTCAAATATTCCCATCATAGTTGAAACAATTGTACCGACGCCAAGTGCCAGGATAATGGAACTAGTTCTAAAGAAACGACGAACTTTAGGAAATTTTAAACTGATACCAACGGAAACTAATAGAGTTAATGCAGTGATTGAAGCTAAGATAATGTTGTTATCAATTTTACCAGGAGCATTGAAGATATTACTGTTTAAAGCAGTTGGGATTAGCGACAATCCTACACAAGTAATAATTGTTCCACCAACTAGAGCAGGTACTAAACGATTGATGACCTTTTGAAAAATACCAGTAGCTCCTAAGATAACTAAGATGATTGAACCAACTAAAAGAGCACCAATCAAAGTTCCCATACCGTTGCCTTTAAGACCACCCGATGCCAAAACAACTCCGGCAGCAGCACCTAATGGTACGAAGGATGGTCCTTGAGAAACAGGCATCTTCATGAAAACAAAAGTTTGAAGAATAGTTCCAATACCTGCGGCCAAGAATGTTGATTGTAGTAGTCCCATTTGATCGCCTAAGCCCATTGCCATCATGCCAGCAAGAATGATTGGCGGAACATAGATATCCATCGCTAAGACGTGTTGAAGCCCCAAGAATCCAGCTTCACCCATACCGATTTTGTCATCTGGTCCAACTAATAAACTGCTTTTATTCTTATTTTCCATTATCTTCTCCTACACTGTTATGTACTAGTTTTCCTGATACGTAAACTTGTTTGATATTTTCTTTGTTTGTGTGATAAACAAGTCTTTCAAATATATCTGAAGCATTATTTGAAAAGACATCGAAGTATTGATCTTGGACAATTTGTAAATCGGCCTTAAAACCAGGTTTAATTTGTCCTGAATTAAGATGCAAAGCCTTTGCGCCACCGATAGTTGCAAGATAAAAGGCATTAGCACAGGTAATACGTGCGTTATCATTGCCGTTATCTTTTAAAATTTGTGATGACATAACAGCTTGTTGCATATTACGATAAATACTTGGAGAAAATCCTCCGGAGATATCGGTTCCTAAACCGATGTTAATGTTTTTTTGATGAGCATCTTGAACTCGCATAACTGAATTTCCAAAATAAACATTGGAAATGGGACAGTGGGCAAGGGATGCTTTTCTTTCGCGAAAGAGTTTGAAATCTGCGTCAGTTAATTGAGTTCCATGAGCCATAACAGCTTTATCAGTTAATAGACCAAATTGATCCAATACTTGAGTATCGCTTTTTTTGAACCGTTCTTGAGCATAACGATCTTCCCAAATACTTTCACTGCAGTGTGATTGAATTGGTAAGTTATATTTTTGAGCTAATTTTCCTAATCCGTAAAGAGTTTCGTCTGTACAGCTGGGTACAAAGCGAGGCGTGATCACGGGAGTTAATTCAGCTTGAGTGTGATTTTGTAACTCTTGAAGGGCCTTAATGAACTTTTCGGTCTCTTTCAATGATACTTGAGATGAATCATCACGATAGTAATCAGGAGTCTGTTCAGGATTATCCATCGCTACCTTACCAATGAAGGCTCTTTGTCCTAATTGAGCACAAACCTTTGCTAATTCTAAGTTGGCGTCATTGTGAATCGAACCAAAATATAATCCGGTTGTAGTTCCGTGAGCAAGTAATTCTTTGACTAAGCTTTGATAGACTTTTTTGGCAAAACTTAAATCTTTAAATTTTGCTTCGAGTGGAAAAGTATAGGTATTCAACCATTCGTTTAATGGCTTGTCCAAAGCCAATCCGGCTTGAGACCATTGTGGTGCATGAATATGTAAATCAGTGAATCCTGGCAAAAGAAAACTGCCTTCTGGGATCTTTTGGAGAACGTGGTTATCTATTGCAGCTTGTTTGACTGACTGATAATCGCTATCAGTTGCGGATATAACACGGTCAATTGTTCCTGACTGGTCTACACATGTAAGTACTTCTGGTGTAAAATCCGCCTTGTCAAATGTTGCTGAAGAAATAATCGTTCCTTCAAAAACAATTTGATAGGTGATAATCTAACACTTCCTTAAATTTTATATATGTAAGAGTAACATGAATAATAATGTAAATAAATAGTAAATAGTTCGTATTTTACTTTTCAAAATAGCTATTGCCGTTCATAACGTCTCTAAAAAGCATTAATTTCTTTAAATATATATTTTTGTATCCGTTTTTATATACTGCTAAATTAGTTTTTAGTAGGAAAGACTTTTACTTTTAGAATGGAATAAATTTAATTGAAAATATTTTAAATATTAACTTGCTTCGAAACGCGAAATATGAATTTCAATAATAAAGGTAAATAAATCTTTACAAAAATAGTGCTTGTTTGCATAGATTTACTTACTTATACTTGAAAAATGGGGATTTAGTAAAGGGGAGACAATTTTGTGGAAAAAATTTAGAAGCCAAATTGATTTGAATAGCTGATAAGTTGGCTAATAACGTCGTTCTGAAATCGTTACGCGACGGATTTTTGATTATAACGCTGTTGACTTTAATAACATTTTAGGTTTGTAAATCTAAGAGAATCAAGAGTTTAGGGAAGTTGATCATTGTATCAAGTATGTTTGGTATTGGGGAACCTTTTATCTATAGATTACCAGTTGTTTTGAATCCAATAATAATGATTTCTTTCGTTATAACGCCTATTGTTAATGTACTAATTTCAAATTTATCGTTTACCTTATATTTAGTGCTGTATATCAACAGTGCTATGTTACCTTGGACAACACCACCTTTAATTTTAAGTTGTCTGACAATTGGTAGCTGACGTGGTGCAGCTTTGCAATTATTTGAGATTGTTTTAGGAACGGTTATTTATTATCCATTCGTTAAAATACTGGATCAGTAGTATTTGTTGGAAGAGATGGGCAAATAACCAAGATATTATTGTGAGATACTTCCCATGCGTAAGAACAAAATGTTTTATTATTGTAAATAAATGACTTAAAAAATAATTATGTGAAACCGTTTACAAATAGAAAAATGTGTTTTATACTAATTTGTGTTGAAAGATGAATATATATTTAGTGAATTGTTACTATTAGATTAGGCGAGATCACTTAACGAGTTTTCTATAAATGTTCTTTTGGATATTTATAGAAAAACGTTAGTGGTCTCGCTTTTTTTGTTGTTAGAAAGGGGGTAAAGCAATGGTAAAGATTGCCCAAGTCTTTAACAATAATAGTGCGCTAGTCAACCTAGGAGATGATCGCCAAGCAATTGTAAAAGGCAAAGGAATCGCTTTTAAAAAGACTAAAGGAATGGAAATAGATACTAGTAAAATAGAACGTACTTTTTATTTAAATACAAAATCATCGCAGAAAAATTTATATTTTTTGATTAAAGATATTCCAATAGATATAGTTACCACTACTTATGAAATTATTGATTATGCAATCAAAAAATATAACTATGATATTTTGGATTATGTTTATATAACCTTAGGTGATCATATTTTTGGAGCTTATAAAAGATTATTGGCTCATACGTATAAGGAAAGTTTGATTCCTGATATGAGTCAGCAATATCCAACCGAATATCTTATTGCTGAACATGCATTATTAGTTATAAATCGTAACTTGCATGTTAATTTTCCTAAGTCTGAAATAAAAAGTATTGCTCTACACTTTATAAATGCCAAAGGAGAGGAAACGAAGAAAAGCGATTTAAAGGAAAATATGACTAAGGAAATTAATAATATCGTAATTTCAATTTTAAAGAAAAATCATATTTATCGTCTGGAAGGTAATGGAAATTACTTTGATCGTTTCATGATTCATTTACAGTATTTGGCAGGTAGACTTAATAACAATGAGAACGAAGATAAAGATTTTAGTAATAAGTTAGAACAAGAGATGAGAATTGAATATCCAAATTCATCAAGAATTGCACGAGAAATATACGATAATCTTCAATCTAAATTTGATACAAGGATTAGTAGTAATGAACTTTTATATTTCATAATTCATATTCAACGACTAACTCAAGAAAAAGTAAAAGGTAAGGAGTAAATTATTATGGCAGTTACAAAAGAGGATATTTCAATGACGGGATTTGCTATCGTTGCTTACGCAGGAGATGCAAAGACAGCTTTATTAAAAGCTTTAGATAATGCTCGTGAGGGAAAAATTGATGAGGCAAAAAAGTTAGTAGAAGAAGCTAATCAATCAATTGTTGACGCCCATAATGAACAAACAAAATTGTTAGCAAATGAAGCTGGCGGGATGGATATGGATGTCACATTCATTATGGTTCATGGACAAGATACTTTGATGACAACAATGATGATGATGGATGAATGCAAGTTCTTCATTGATGAGTATGAAAGAATTAATAAGATTGAAAAAAAATTAGATATGTAAATTAAAAAATGGGGGAAAGGTAATTATGAACAGTGATAGCAGTAGCAGTAATGGTATTTTTGATAAGCTAAAGCCAGCATTTGAAGCAATTGCCGCTAATAGATACGTTTCTGCAATTCGTGATGGTTTTATTGCATGTATGCCGATTATTATTTTTTCAAGTATTTTTATGATGGTTGCATATGTACCAAATGCTTGGGGATTTTATTGGCCAACTAAAGTAACTAATATTATTTTAATTGCATATAACTATTCAATGGGATTGTTAGCCTTATTTGTAGCAGGAACAACTGCTAAAAATTTAACTGACAGTAAAAATCTTGATTTGCCAAAAACTAATCAAGTTAATCCAGTTTCTGTAATTGTTGCTTCAGAAATTGCTTTTATTATTTTATCGATCATTCCTTTAAAAACAGGTAATGATTTGACTTATATGGGTACCCAAGGTTTGATCTGTGCCTATATTGTTGGTTTAATTGTTCCAAATATTTATTATATTTGTATTAAAAATAATGTGACAATTAAACTTCCACCACAAGTACCACAAAATATTTCACAAACATTTAAAGATCTTATTCCTATGGCTTCCGCAGTTACAGTATTTTGGCTTTTCAGCGTTGGTTTTAAGGCAGCAACAGGTACAATTCTTCCTCGCTGGATTATCCAAGTATTGTCACCATTATTCCAAGCCAGTGATTCTTACATCGGACTTTCGATTATTGCCGGAGCTATGGCTTTCTTCTGGTTCTGTGGTGTTCAAGGTCCATCAATTGTACAGCCTGCTGTTGTTCCAATTATGATTGCTAATACAGCAACAAACTTACAACAATATCAAGCTGGAGTTCATGCATCTCATGTTTTAGCTATGAATACAATGGACTATGTTATGAACTTTGGTGGTACAGGATCAACCTTCGTAGTTGCCTTTATTATGTTATTTGCAGCTCGTTCAGCTCAATTAAAGGCTGTTGGTAAAGCTGCCTTTATTCCAGGTTCGTTCTCAGTTAATGAACCAGTATTATTCGGAATGCCAATTATTATGAACCCAATGTTCTTTGTTCCGTTCCTATTAACACCAATTGTTAATATTTGTATGTTTAAATTCTTTGTAACTGTTTTAGGTATGAATAGTTTTATGTTCACAATGCCTTGGACGGTACCTGCACCAATTGGTATTTTAATATCAAGTAGTTTTGCACCGTTATCATTTGTATACGTGTTGTTAGCATTGGTAGTTGATGTATTGATTTACTTCCCATTCATTCGTACTTATGACAACACACTATTAGCTCAAGAAAAAGCTAAGGAAAATGAAATGACAGATGAAAATGTTGTGACAGATACCGTTGATAATAGTGAGGCTTCCCAAGCACAAGTTGCTATGTCTTCGGATAATTCAGGTGATTCTGCATCAAATAAGACACAAGATTACTTTAAGAATAATGAAGTAGATGTTTTAGTTTTATGTGCTGGTGGAGGGACTTCAGGTATTTTGGCTAATGCATTGAATAAGCTATCTAAGAAAGAAGATTTAAAACTTTCCGCAACAGCACGTGCTTATGGTCAAGATATGGACCTGATTCAGGATATGGATATGGTTATTCTGGCTCCACAAATGGAAAGTATGAAAGGCAACTTAAAGAAAATTACGGATAAGTATGGCGTTAAATTAGTAACTACAACCGGACGTCAATATATAGCGTTAACAAATGATGGAGACAAGGCTTTGAACTTTGTTGAATCGAATCTTTAATTCGGAGGATGATTGTAAATGAATAAGACATTACCAAAAGATTTTCTTATGGGCGGTGCGAGTGCCGCATATCAAGTTGAAGGTGCAACGAAAGAAGATGGAAAAGGAAGAGTACTTTGGGATGATTTTTTAGAAAAACAAGGTCGTTTTAGTCCTGATCCAGCAGCTGATTTTTACCATCGTTATGATGAAGATCTAACATTGGCTGAGGAATATGGTGTACAAGTAATTCGTGTTTCAATTGCTTGGTCGAGAATTTTTCCAGATGGTGCTGGGCGTGTTGAACCAAGAGGGGTAGCATACTACCATAAGCTGTTTGCTGATTGTGCTAAACATCATATTGAACCTTATGTAACGTTGCATCATTTTGATACTCCTGAAAGATTACATAAAGCTGGAGATTGGTTGAGCCAAGAAATGCTTACTGATTTTGTTAAATATGCCAAGTTCTGCTTCAAAGAATTTCCTGAAGTTAAGTATTGGATCACAATTAATGAACCCACTTCAATGGCTGTTCAACAATACACTAGTGGGACATTCCCACCCGCAGAACAAGGAAGATTTGATAAAACTTTCCAAGCTGAGCATAATCAAATTTTAGTTCACTCAAAAATAGTTAATGCTTATAAGAATATGAATTTGGGTGGAGAAATAGGTATTGTTCATGCACTTCAAACAGTCTATCCATATAGTGATAGTCAAGAAGATAAGCACGCTGCTGATTTACAAGATGCCTTAGAAAATAGACTTTATCTTGATGGAACATTAGCTGGAGAATATCACGAAGAGACTTTAGAGCTCATCAAAGAAATTCTAAATGCTAATAATCAGCCAATGTTTAAATATACAGATGATGAAATGGAAGAAATAAATCGAGCAGCCCATAATTTGGATTTTGTAGGAGTTAATAACTACTTTAGTAAGTGGCTACGAGCCTATAATGGTGCTTCTGAGACAATTCATAATGGAACAGGAGCTAAAGGAACTTCAGTATCACGGCTACATGGAATTGGTGAAGAAAAGAAGCCTGAAGGTATAGAAACAACAGATTGGGATTGGTCTATCTATCCTCGTGGAATGCATGATATTTTGATGAGAATCCATGATGATTACCCATTAGTGCCAGATATTTATGTAACTGAAAATGGGATTGGTTTAAAAGAAAAACTTCCAGAAAATGCGAAAGAAAATACTATTATTAATGATGACAAGCGTATTGATTATTTAAAGAAGTATTTTAATGCCATTGCCGATGCTATTGCTGATGGAGCTAATGTAAAGGGATACTTTATTTGGTCATTACAAGATCAATTCTCTTGGACTAATGGATACAGTAAGAGATATGGATTATTCTTTATCGATTTTCCAACCCAAAAACGCTATGTAAAAAAGAGTGCCTTTTGGTTTAAAAAATTAAGTGAAACACACGTAATTCCTGATTGAAGGGGCTTGTCCTTAAAGAAATGTAATACTAAAAGGGCTTTGAGATTGTTAATATATCTCAAAGCTTTTTTAGTATTACAATTATCAAAAAGAGTTAGGAGAAGAGTAATGAACTATAAACTAATAGCATTAGATCTTGATGATACACTTTTGACAAGTAAAAAAACCATTTCGGTTGAAAATAAAAAGGCAATCACTCAAGCCTTAGAAAAAGGAATCAAAGTAGTTCTTTGTTCTGGAAGAACCCATAATGCAGTGGTTAAATTTGCCAAAGACTTGGGGATTTCAGGTCCAGATCAGTATATGATCACTAACGGTGGAGCAATTATTGAAAATATGGAAGAAAAAATTATTTTCCAAAAATTAATGAGCAATCAATTTTATAGAGAATTTGTTAGATTTATTAAGGAAAATAAGTTGCATTACAATGTAGTGGATAATCGTGGAAATACTTATACTAGTGCAGATGAGCATTTGGATAAATATACTATTATGCAGGCTTTTGAGAATGATAATGGACTATATTTAAAAGAACCGAATCAGTTGCCAGATAATTTTGAAATTACAAAAGCGATTATTAATGGAGACGAAAAAGAAATAGATAGTATTTCTGAAATAGTTCATAAGAAATTCGATGAAAGTTATTTTGTAGTTAGAACCGGAGTTGGTTTTCTTGAGATTTTTCCTAAAGATGTTAATAAAGGAGCAGCGTTAAAAGTTTTAACAAAAGAGCTCAATTTAAATGTTAGTGAAGTTATAGCAGTTGGTGACCGGGAAAATGATATTCCAATGTTAAAAATTGCCGGTAAAGGAATTGCTATGGGTAATGCTTTAGCAACGGTAAAGAAAAGTAGTGATTATGTAACTGCAGATAATAATCATAGTGGGGTTGGTAAAGCAATTGAAAAGTTTTTAATATGATTGCGTTTTTATAAAGGAATAAACTTAAATATCAATAAATCATTTATAATTAATTGTGTAAAGGAGGTTTTATGCGATTAATTATAGAGCAAATTTTTAATAATAATACGGCAATTGTTGATCTTGGGGATAATCAGCAAGCGATTGTTAAAGGTAAGGGAATAGCTTATAGCAAATCTAAAGGATCTTTTCTAGATAGTTCAAAAATAGAAAAGATTTTTTATTTGGATTCTAACGAATCACAAAAGAATTTATTCTTTCTATTAAAAAATATTCCAATTGATATAGTAACGACAACTTATGAAATTGTTGATTATGCTAAAAAACAATTTAATTATCCTGTTATGGACTATGTTTATATTACGTTGAGCGATCATATATATGGGACCTATAAAAGGTATTTAGCCCATCAATATCAAGTTAGTAAAATTCCTGATATGAGTGACAATTATATAGATGAGTATCTTATTGCTAGCAAAGGGTTAAAAATTATTAATCATAATTTGAATATAGATTTACCTGATTCAGAAGTAAAAAGTATTGCATTGCATTTCATTAATGGTAAGGGAAATAATGAATCCGTAAATTATAATGCAAAAAATGTTGATTTCAGTGAAATGATTAGAACTATTTTATTTAGAAATAATATTTTTAGAACCAAAAGTAATAGTAATTATTATGATCGATTTATGATTCATTTGCAGTATCTTGCTCAACGATTGAATAATACTACTCAAGAAACAAAATTTGATAGAAAAATTGAATTAGAAGTTGAACAAAATTATCCAGGGTCTACCAATATTTCTAAACAAATTGCCCGGAAGATTCAAGAAGTTATGAATGTGAAACTTACTAGTAAGGAACTCTTATATTTTATAATTCATATTCAGAGAATTACTCAAGAAGATGGACTGAATCAAAAATAAGTAAATTTTAATAAAAGTCAAAAAAAGATGTCAATTGTTTTCGGAAAAAGATTACTAATCCTATTTTAGAAAGCAAAAGACATCTTTTTTTATAAATTAAATAGATTCTAAATTGGAAATATACTTGTTAAATTAGGAATTTTACCGTTTTATATGATGTAACGTTATGAATCGCCACTTTGATTAGTAAATGTCTAATATTATTAACAAAATATTTGACAGATTAAAATAGAGTGCTAATCTTACAATTAAAATTCGGAAATGGGGTAATGGTTCATGAGCAAAGTAATCGGAGTAACAGCAGATGTATTTTTGGGCGCTACATCTGTCATTAATCAAAAACTAATGGATTTTGTACCAAGGCCAGCGATCAATGGAGTATTAAATGCTGGTGGAATTCCAATTAGCTTGCCTTATCTTCCTAAGGAGGAAATAAATGGGCTCTTGGAAAGATTAGATGGGGTTATTTTTACTGGCGGGCCTGACGTTGATCCTACTTTTATGGGTGAAGAACCTATTCCAGAACTTGGGATCACTAATCGTAATCGAGATCTTTTTGAAATAGCACTTGTGCGGACGGCTGTCGCTAAACATGTGCCTATTTTAGGAATTTGTCGAGGAGCTCAAATTATAAATGTTGCTCTAGGAGGAAATGTTTATCAAGATCTTGCAAGTCAATATCCTGGAAAAATTTTAAAACACCATCAATCTGCTCCTGGAGATCAGCCAACTCATTTTGTTTCGGTTAATCATGATTCCAAACTATTTAAAACAATTGGTGACAATGTTTTTGTTAACTCTAGACATCATCAAGCCATTAAGGATGTTCCTGAAGGATTACAAATTGTTGCCACGGCTTCAGATGGAGTAATTGAAGCTATTGAAAATCAAGATGCCAGTGTTCAAGCAGTTCAATGGCATCCGGAAAATATGTGGCAGCACGATTCTCGACAATTACAAATTTTCAAGGATTTTATTGATCGTATCTAGG
The DNA here is from genome assembly GCF_003967595.1 of Companilactobacillus musae. Classification (GTDB taxonomy): domain Bacteria; phylum Bacillota; class Bacilli; order Lactobacillales; family Lactobacillaceae; genus Companilactobacillus; species Companilactobacillus musae. Next base: position 136,621 of record NZ_BIFW01000001.1, read on the forward strand.
GGGGTGAACGTTATGAAACAAGCAATTCCGATGCACCATGTTCAAACAATAAAAAAATCTCATAAAATGGGATTCTGGACAATTCTTTTATTTGGTATTAATGGGATTATTGGATCTGGAATCTTTCTTTTACCTAATGAAGGAATGAAACTATTTGGTCCCGCTAGTTTATTAGTTTTAGGTTTTGACGCACTACTGATTTTGACAATTGGTTTATGTTTTGCGGAAGATGCCAGTTTATTTAAAGAAACTGGTGGTCCTTATGTATATGCAAAAGCAGCTTTTGGAAATTTTGTCGGCTATGAGGTCGGTTTTGTTACTTGGGCAATTAGAATTATCGCTGAAGGAACACTTTACGTTGGTTTTGCGACTGCTTTGGCAGGTATCTTTCCGCAACTTAATAATATTATGGCTAAAGATATTATCGTTACAATATTAGCTTTATCCTTGATGTCAATGAACTTGATGGGGGTTCAAGTAGCATCAATTGTTAATAATGTCATTACTGTTTCTAAATTGGTGCCATTGATTATTTTTATCGCTGTTGGAATTTGGTTTATCAAAGGACCTAACTTTACTCCCTTTGTTCCAGCTGCAGTTGCTAATACAAGTTCGTTTTCATTAGCTGCGATTACAATGTTTTATGTATTTACTGGCGTCGAAGGAGCTGTTGTTGCAGCTGGAGAAATGAAGAATCCACAAAAAGATTTACCACATGTTTTAATTATTATTATTTTGGCCGTAGCAACTTTTTATATCCTAATTCAAGCGGTTTGCATTGGTGTACTAGGTAGTTCACTTGCTAATAGTGTTACACCAGTTCAAGATGCTTTTAATAAAATTGCAGGTAGTTTTGGAAAATATTTAATTGCTGCCGGAACCTTATTATCCATCGGGGGTATCTGTGTATCTTCATCGTTCATCACGCCACGTTCAGGGGTTGCCATGGCTAATCATGGTATGATGCCCAAGATGTTGGCTGAAAAGAACCGTTTTGGTGTACCGTATCATGCCATTATTATTTCGGCCCTTTTGGGTCTAGCAATTGCCTTATCTGGAACATTTAATACTTTGGCACAAATCAGTGCCGTATCAAGATTTGCACAATATATTCCCAGCTGTATTGCGGTTTTAGTTTTTAGAAAAACAATGAAAAATAGAGAATCAGGTTTTAAAATTCCCTTTGGATGGTTAATACCTGTTGTAGCGGTGACAGTTTCAGTTCTATTGTTGTCACAAACTAACTTGGTTAACTTAGCTTGGGGCTTTGGAGCGTTATTAGTTGCAGTGCCATTCTATTTTATGACTAGAAAGAATTTTAATTAAAAATATGTTTAAGAAGTCAGGCTTGTCAAAGATAAATTTTTATAGTAGCATTTGTTCTTGAAAACTGAATAGATTTCTTCGGGGCAGGGTGTAATTCCCGACCGACGGTAACAACTTTAAAAGTTGAAGTCCGTGACCCACGTAAGTGGTGGACCCAGTGAAAGTCTGGGACCGACAGTAAAGTCTGGATGGTAGAAGAAAAATAATTATTTCATGCTATTAGATGGCTTATTTAAGTCGCTCTCGTGTGAAATCTTATTTAGCTTAACTTTAAGGCCCCGCAATTTTTTGCGGGGCCTTTTTTTGTGGGGTGAATAGGATTTGGATAGATTTATGAAATTAGCTTTATTGGAAGCACAGAAAGGAAAAGATACTTGGCAGAATCCTCAAGTTGGAGCCGTCATTGTAAAAAATGGACAAGTACTCTCTAAGGGACATCATGAAACATATGGTCAAGCCCATGCTGAGGTTAATGCTTTGAATAACTTGTTACATTTGTCTGATGCTCAAAATGCAACATTGTATGTAACTTTGGAGCCATGTTCTCATTTTGGAAAGACACCGCCATGTGTTAAACGAATTGTCGAAGTCGGTATTAAAAAGGTCGTTATTGGTGATGTTGATCCTAATCCACAGGTATGTGGTCGTGGGATCAAATATTTAGAAAGTCACGGAATCGAAGTTATTGATTTGAGAATCCATGCTCAAATTAATCAAGCTTATAATTTTTTTCATGAGTTTAAGCGTCCTTTGATAACAGTAAAATACGCAATGTCGTTGGATGGTAAAATCAATCAGACATTTGGTCAAAGAACTATAATTTCTAATCAAACATCTTTTCTTGATTCTCAGAAGTTACGTAGTAAAAATCAAGCAATTTTAGTTGGAGAAAATACTTTTAGAATCGACGATCCTCAATTAACTGTTCGAAAAACGGATTTAAAGTTCCCGCCTATTAGGATTGTATTAATAAAAGATATTAATACGGTTAATTTAGGACAAAGAATTTTTTCATCACCTGAACCCATTTGGTTTTTAAGCAGTACCCGACCTGAGCAAGAATTTCCCAAAAATGTTCAGATTTATACAGACCAATGGTCGGTAGAAAAGATTGTTGAATTTCTGTTTAAAAAGGGCATTCAATCACTACTAGTAGAAGGTGGAAGTTCAATTCAGGCTGATTTTGTCGAAGCAAACTTAATTGATAAGTTGATAGTTTACTTAGCACCCAAGTTTTTGGGGCAAGGGTTGCCAGCAATCAATAAGAATATTGGCAAGGTCATGAAGTTTAGTAAGCCAGAAATAGTTTGGTTGGATAATGATCTAAAACTAACTGCCTGGAGGGAAAGATAATGTTTACAGGTATTGTAAAAGGCATTGGTAAAATCACGCAAGTTGAACAAACCAAAGATAATTATCGACTAACTATCTCTGATTCGTCATTAAGTTTTCAGCCAGGTGATAGTGTATCAGTCGATGGAATTTGTTTAACAGTAGTAGAAAACTCTAATAATGATTTTCAAGTTGAAGTAATGCCAGAAACAGTTAAAAGAACTAATATCAAGCAACTTAAATTGTCTGATGAGGTTAACTTGGAACCGGCTTTAGGAGTCAGCGATAGATTGGATGGTCACTTTGTTTTAGGTCATGTTGATACAACTGGAATATTGTTAGCAAAAGAAGTTAATAAAAATGCTTATTTACTGACATTTTCAATTGATCCGGGGTACTCAAAATATCTAGTAGAGAAAGGCTCTATTGCAATTGATGGCGTAAGTTTAACAATAATATCGATCACTGAGAAATCTTTCCAAGTGGGGATAATTCCGTATACATCGAAAGAAACCATTTTAGGTAGTTTACAAGTAAAACAAATTGTTAATTTGGAAGTTGATATCTTAGGAAAATATATTTTGAAATTAGGATTGAGGGGTTCTTTAAATGTCAAATAATAATAGTGTGTCTAAAGTTGAAGCTGCATTAAATGATTTAAAAAAGGGTAAATTGATTATTGTCGCTGATTCGCCAGATCGAGAATCAGAGGGAGATATGGTAGGGTTGGCCGATTTTGTGACTCCGGAGAGCGTTAATTATATGATCAAAAATGCTCGTGGTTTGTTATGTGTACCAATGTCCAAAGAGGTTGCCCATAGATTAGATTTTAAGCCCATGACAAATGAGCATGATGCTTTTGGAACTGCTTTTACAATTAGTACAGATGCTAAAACAACAACAACTGGTATTTCTGCTTTTGATCGTGCGGATACAATTAAAAAGTTAAGCATGACTGACAGTCAGGCAGCTGATTTTTATCATCCAGGACATATTTTTCCTTTGATTGCGAAAAATAATGGTGTTATGGAACGAGGCGGTCATACTGAAGCTGCCGTTGATTTGGCTCGACTGGCTCAAGCAAGTCCAGTTGCTTACATTTGTGAAGTTGTTAAAGATAATGGTCGGATGGCTCGATTAAATGATTTACAAAAAATTGCGAAAGCAGATGATATGGAATTAATTACAATTGCTGATATTAAGAATTATCGTTATCAGAAAGATAATTTTTTGTTACAAAAAGTATCAGATGTTGATTTACCTACTAAATATGGTCATTTTCGGTTAGCAGCGTATCAGTATCAGGAGAAACCGGTATTAGTCATTTATCAAGGTAAATTAAAAAATACTCAATCATTATTATTAAGAATTCATTCAGAATGTTTTACAGGCGATATCTTAGGATCTAAAAGGTGTGACTGTGGTGAACAATTGGAGAAATCATTGCAGATAATTAATGAATCTGGTCAAGGAGCATTGATTTATCTTGATCAAGAAGGCCGTGGTATCGGTCTATTGAATAAACTAAAGGCATATCAATTACAGGATCAAGGCTTAGATACTGTGGAGGCTAATGTAGAATTAGGCTTTGCAGCTGATCAAAGAGAATATGGAATTGTTGCTAATTTTCTACAGCAAGAAAATATTTCTTCAGTGAGATTATTAACTAATAATCCAGATAAATTACAACAATTGGAAGATTTAGGAATTAAAATTGATCAAAGAGTACCTTTGGAAGTGGTGCCTAATGAAAATGATCGTAAATATTTACAAACTAAAAAACACAAATTTAATCATTTATTAAACGAGGTCGAATAAAAATGGAAATAGTAGGTCAATCAAATGGACAAAATCTTAGAATTGCTATTGTGGTATCAAGGTTTAATCAATTAGTTACTGATAGATTATCCAATGGAGCGATGCAACAATTATTGCAATTGGGAGTTTCAAAAAAAGATATTACGGTAATTCAAGTACCAGGAGCCATGGAAATACCTAGAATTGTGAACTTAATTTCTAAAAATAAAAAATATGATGGAATATTGGCCTTGGGAGCAGTCGTTCGAGGAGAAACAGCACATTTTGATTACGTTTGTGCTCAGTCGGCTCAGGGTGTGGCCCAAACAACATTGAATGGCGAAGTTCCCGTAATGTATGGAATTTTGACAACTGACAATATGTCTCAAGCTTTAAATCGAGCAGGTGGTAAATCAGGTAACAAGGGTGCTGAATGTGCTAGTGATGTGATTGAAATGATCAATTTGGAAAAAGAACTATCCTAATCGTCTATATTAATTTCTTTATATTCATGCCGAAAGAACTACAATCACTATGAGAAAAGTATCCTTAGGAGATTGATTATGAAATATAAAATGATAGCGATTGATATGGATGGTACACTTTTAAATAGTAAGCAAAATACCAGTGAAAGTAATATTTTAATGATTCAAAAGGCTCTAAAAAGTGGTGTTAAAGTAGTTTTGTGTACAGGACGAGATTACGATGGGATCATCAGAAGTGCCAAAAAAATAGGCTTGAATAAGAACAATCAATACATGATTTATTTTGGTGGAAGTGTTATCCAAAGTTATGATAAAAAAATTCTTTATCAAAAAACACTTAAAAATGAGAATTGTGAATCAATAGCTAACTTTTTAAGCAATCGTAAAGTTCGATTTGAATTAATTGATAATCTTGGTGATCATTATGATAGTTATCAAGATTGGATTGAGAAGCAAATGCTCAATCGAAAGTTAGGTATTGTTAAGTTCATCATCAAAACGCATAAACACGAATTGGATAAATTATTAGGTTTAATGCATACAAATTACGATAAAGATTATTTTATTGTAAAAACTAGCGCTAATGAAATGGAAGTATTTCCCCAAGGTATCAATAAGGGGTCTGCCTTAGTACATTTAGCTAAGCATTTAGGTATATCAATGAATCAAGTAGTGGCAATTGGTGATATGGACAATGATATTCCGATGTTAAAAAGAGTCGGTCTAGGAATTGCTATGGGAAATGCCTCAGCGGAAGTAAAAAAAATCAGTAATGTTGAAACCACTGACAATGATCATGATGGAGTTGCTAACGCTATCCGAGAATACGTACTTGCACAATCGAAAACTGAAGTTAAATGAATATAATTATTTTAGATTAAAAAACATCTATCTAGAGTTGGCGGTGCTCATATGAAAAATGAGTATCGCCTATCTAAATAGATGTTTTTTAAATAGTATCTAATTGTCTGTCTTTTTCAGGTGCAGGATAGGCTTGATTTAGAAGTTCTAGTTCATCTTTAGCAAAGTCAATATCGATTGCTGCAAGATTACTTCTCATATGTTCCACTGACGCGGTTTTAGGAATGCTAAGAAGGTCACGATTTCGTAATACCCAAGCTAAAAGTAATTGGTGTACAGTGATTTGTTTTTGCTGTGCCATTTCCTTTAGAATTGGTTTGATTTTTAAGTATTCTCCATTTTCAGATCCAAAAGGAGAGTAACCAATAAAGGACATATCGTGTTCTTTTTGCCAAGGTAGGATTGAATGTTCAACACCACGACTACCGATATTGTAAAGATCTTCATTTACACAACAATTCTTTCCATTAGGTAAGTCTGATAATTCTTTTAAATCATGAAGATCAAAATTAGAAACGCCCCAATTCCTTATTAAACCTGCTTGAACCATTTTTTCCAAACCATAGACTGTTTCTTTTAAAGGTGTTTCACCACGCCAATGTAGTAGGTAAAGATCTAAGTAGTCTGTTTGTAATCTTTTTAAACTCGACTTAAGACTACGTTCAATCAAATTGGGAGTGGCGTGGAATGGATAAAATTTAGAGATTAATTGAAGATCATTGCGATGATAATCTTGAAGAACTGTACCGACTAATTTTTCGGATAGACCTTCACCATACATTTCTGCAGTGTCAATGGTGTTGATTCCATGATCAAGTCCGTATTTGATAGCTTCAATCTCTGACGTAGTTTGCTTGTTATTTCCTTCACCAATATGCCAAGTTCCAATACCAATATTGGATGTTTTTTGATGGTTAAATGTAATATATTTCAAGAATATACCTCACTTTCATATTTTTGATTTTTAAATCATTGTAAGGGCTGACATCACTTGTGTAAAGGCAATGTATGAATTAATAAATGAAGACGATTTAGCAATGAATAATTGTAAAAAAATATTTACAAAGTTTATCTTGCCATGTACTATAAAAAAGAAGTGAAAGGTTTAACTAAATATAAGCTTCAAATAAAAAAAGGGGTTAAGTATATATGAATATGTACTTATTGGTTAATGTTTTAGGTCTTATCGTTTTTCTCGGTATTGCGTACCTTTTTTCAAAAAACAAACGGGATATTCAGTGGAAATCAATTGCTATTATGATTGCCTTGAATTTGGTTTTGGCTTGGTTTTTAACAAGTTTTGCTGTTGGTCGTGCCATTGTTTCTGGTGCTGCTGATGGATTCAATTGGTTAGTGCAGGTCGCCTATGTAGGAATTGAATTTGCTTTGCCAAGCTGGGTTCATGTTAAAAGCATGGACTTTGTTACCAGTGCACTGTTGCCGATCTTATTGATCGTGCCATTGTTTGATATTTTAACTTATATTGGTGTATTACCATTTATTATTAAATGGATTGGTAAAGGGTTGTCATTCATTACAGGTCAACCCAAGTTTGAATCATTCTTTGCGGTTGAAATGATGTTTCTTGGTAACACAGAAGCATTGGCTGTTTCCAGTTTACAACTAAAGCAGATCAAAGCTCAAAGAAATGTAACTTTGGCAATGATGTCAATGAGTTGTGTAACGGCATCAATTATTGGTTCTTATATTCAGATGATGCCAGGAAGATTTATTTTAACGGCTATTCCTATCAATATCATTAATGCCATTATTGTTACTAGTTTGTTAAATCCGGTTCAAGTTACTCCTGAGGAAGATACGATTGCCAAATTAAGTGGTCAAGGAGAGGGTGGCAAAAAAGAACCATTCTTCTCATTCTTAGGAGATTCTATCTTGGGCGCCGGTCGTTTAATCTTAATTATCGCTGCAAATGTTATTGCCTTTGTTGCTTTGGCAGCTTTAGTTGATAAAATTCTACAATTAGTAAATCCTTGGTTAACTTTGGAACATATCTTAGGTGTTATTATGTATCCTTTTGCATGGTTGTTAGGATTGAATACACATGATTCTTTCCAAATGGCTCAGTATATGGGAACAAAGCTCGTAACGAATGAATTTGTGGTTATGGGTAAGGTCACAGGAATTATTAAGAACTTTGATCCTCACTTTAAAGCTGTTTTAACAGTCTTTATCACTTCCTTTGCTAATTTCTCAACTTTGGGAATGATCATTGGTTGTTTCAAGGGAATCGTTAATAAAGAAAAAAATGACATTATCTCTAAAAATGTAGGCTATATGTTGCTATCAGGTATTTTGGTATCACTTTTATCAGCCGCATTTGTCGGATTATTTGTTTGGTAATTAATTTAATAAAAAACTATCGATCATTGGGTCGATAGTTTTTTTGTACTTTGTGTAAGTAATTATAGCCAAGCAAAAACTTTATTGATATTTTTACTCCAAGTAGACCAGGAATGATCCCCATCAACAGGTATCCAGGTGTAGTGGTCCTTAGCGTGAATTGAAAGAAAGTTTTTAAACATGATATTGTCTTCATGCATAAAATCAGAATCGCCACAGAGTGTCAGGATTTGTTGTTTAGGCTGATGTTTATTAAAAATATTAATCAGTTGATTTTGAGCAACTTTTTCGGGACTATCAAAGATTGCATCGAAGGTTTCTTTTGCCATTGGGCTTTTGGGATTGTCACGAAAATGTTCAATATCAGTGATTGGAGAAAGAGCAGCAACCTTACTAAATTTATTGTCATTTAGAAAACCGATTTTCAATGCTCCATAACCACCCATACTTGAGCCGACGATAAAATTATTTTCACGTTTAGTGGAAATAGGAAGTAGATTCTGCATTTTGGGGATGAATTCGTCAATAAAAAATGAGTAATAAGGTATGAAAGCAGAATCAGAATAAAATGAGTTTCTAGCTTCGGGCATGATGACAACCCAGTCCTTTTTGCGGGCTAGTTGTTCAACATTAACGTGCCTTATCCAAGCTGAATTATCACCAGTATAGCCGTGAAGCAACCAGACAACAGGGTAATTTGATTTACCTGTATCAGGAACAACGACAGTAGTTTTAAAATATGTATGGAGATAGTTTGTTCGATAACTAAGATTCATTAGTACCATTTTTATAAGCCTCATAATATTAATTTTCAACCAAATCATAATCATTCTGCTCAAAAATGTCCATTAAAAGAGGATTGATTTATTTATGTTCATATTGATATTTTTTGAAGTAGAGAAAATTGACATATAGTTCGAAGACATCAGTTAGAACATGTAAATCCAATCCAAAAGATTCGGAAATATGATTTAGACGGTAATTTGTTGTATTACGATGAACCTTTAATTCGCTAGAGGTTTCTGTCACGTTACCATTGTTTTTAAAATAACAATCTAGAGTTTCTAGTAGTTCAAGTCCTGATTTAGTTTTAAGAAAACTTTTGAAAACATTGAGAGCTTTTTTTGAATAAAGTTGGCTTTCTAATAATTGGTTCAAAAATTTAACTTGCTCGAAGTAAAAGGTATTGTGCAACTGTAACTCTTGGCTAATGGTGATAGTTGCTTGGGCCTGTTTGACGGCATTCTTAAGATTAGAATCCTTATTGCTGACGCCGACAATGAGATTATTATCGTGACAGAATTTTAAATAGCGTTGTAAATCATTTTCTGATTTAACGATAATTAATTGTTGCTCAGGTGTTTTGCTGAAGGAGAAATCGTTGTTGCTTAATTGCAGTTTGTTTAGTGAATTAGTTTCAATTAAAATTACAAAACGCTTAAGTGTCAAATCAATATTAAGGTTGTGAGCACGAAGCAATAATTCAGAATCTACTAATGGATCGTCTATGTTGGTCCATTGATACAAGAAATGATTGAGACTTTCTTTACGTTGGCTTTCTAATTTAGTGTTATTGATTTGTGAAATAAGTAATTCAGTTGAAATTTTTAAGAGAGATGCTAAAGGGGTTACTTGTTTGGGATCACCGGTTATTCCAATAACACCAATGGTTTCTCCCTGAAATTGAACGGGGATATTAACACCAGGTTGACCAAATTTACCGAATGATTCGATCATGGGTTTAGTTTTACCACTTTGAATTGTATCAATAGCACCGATATGAAGTGTATCGATACGTTTTTTATCACCACTAGCAATGATATAGCCCTTTTCATTCATCATGTTGATGTTATAAGGAATACTCTCCATCATTCTATCTACAATTGATTGAGCTAATTTGGGATCTAATTTCATCTTTTCCTACTTTCTTGTTAAAAGATAATCAAAGTTTCATGAAAACAATGGAACATAATATTTGTGCATATAAATATTTTACAATATTTCAGTGATTTAAAACATTGATTTATCAAGGAAAAAAATTAAAATTTAATCATACTACCAATTAAAATTGTGCAATTGCACGTTGATTTTACTGGTTTATCAAGGTATCATACATTCGTTGTTTGATTGTTAAATAATTAACAATCAAAATGGAAACATGTTGAGGAAAGGTGTTTTTTGATTATGGTTATTGCTTGGTGGGCGGCCTTATTAGGTCTACTTTTAGCAATTGGTTTGATTCTTTTTCGAGTTAATCCAATTTATGCTTTAATTTTTGGTGCAATTATTGGTTGTTTAGTAGGTGGAATGTCACTTTCACAGACAACTGACACAATTATCAAAGGTAGTTCTGGAGTTATGGGAACTATTATCCGTGTTATTGCAGCTGGTGTTTTGGCTGGTGTAATGATGGAATCTGGAGCAGCAAACGTGATTGCTTCGAATATTGTTAATCATTTTAGTGATCGTTTAGCTATTTTAGCTCTAGCATTATCAACGATGGTTTTAACTGGTGTAGGGATCTTTATTCCAGTGGCTGTTTTGATCGTGGCTCCAATTGCCTTAGAAGTTGGACAAAAAATGCATTATAGTAAGTTATCGCTTTTAGTAGCTTTGTCTGGTGGAGGTAAAGCAGGAAATATTATTTCTCCCAATCCTAATACTATTGCGGCGGCTAAAGGATTTAACGTTGATTTGTCGCAAGTTATGATAGCTGATTTCGTCCCAGCGGTAGTGGGTTTAGTAGTAACAGTATTATTGGCTACTTTAATTAAACACAAAGGAAGCTTTGTTTCTGAAACACAAAAGTTTGAATCAAAGGCTTCTAAAGATTTACCTAGTTTACGTGCAGCAATTGTGACTCCATTAGTTGCCGTTGTTTTGCTTTTGATTACTCCAGTCGGAGATATTCTAGGAATCAAAGCTTTAGCATCATTTAATCTTGATGCAATGTATATCTTGCCAATAGCTGGTTTGATTGGTACTTTGGCCATGGGACAAAGAAAGAAATTTCTTCAGTATATGTCTAAAGGTTTGTCACGTATGACAGATGTAGTATTGATCTTAATTGGTGCTGGTGCGATTGCTGGTTTGGTTTCCGCTTCTAATTTGCCACAAAAAGTGGTTGAAATTGTTCAAGCATCAGGTATTTCTGGAACTTTCTTGGCTCCAATAGCTGGTATTTTGATGGCGGCAGCCACAGCTTCAACTTCAACTGGTGTTATTTTGGCTTCTAATTCATTTAGTAAGTCGATTATGTCATTTGGAATTTCTGGAACAGGTGCAGCAGCTATGGTTCATACTGGTGCTACAGTTATCGATCAGTTGCCACATGGTAATTATTTCCACGTTACTGCAAAAGCGGTCGATATGCACTTTAAAGAACGAATGAGCGTTGTGCTTTGGGAAATGCTAGTTGGACTTTCAATGACAGTTGTTGCAACATTAATGTATGGAAATCTGTTTTAGAGGGGGATTATAAATGAAAATTGTTTTAGCGCCGGATTCATATAAGAACTCATTAACAGCTAAAGAAGTTGCTCAATCAATACGTAAAGGCTTTGAAAAAGTTTTTCCTGAAGCTGAGTATGTCAATGTGCCAATGGCAGACGGTGGTGAAGGAACAGTTCAATCCTTAGTCGATGCAAAGAATGGTCAAATCATTACTGAAGAAGTCGTTAATCCCTTAGGTAATTCGACTGAGGCCCATTATGGTCTTATTGATAATGGTAAAGTAGCTGTGATCGAAATGGCTGAAGCTAGTGGGATTCAATATATTAATCAATTTACACAAAACCCTTATATCACAACTACTTTTGGTACTGGACAACTAATCAAATCAGCCATAAAAAATGGTGCGAGAACTGTTATCATTGGTATCGGTGGGTCTGCTACCAATGATGGTGGTGCAGGTATGGCTCAGGCTCTAGGTGCACATTTACTCGATGAAAAAGGCGAAGAATTACAGTATGGCGGTGCCATGCTTAAAAAGCTTGATCATATTGATGTATCAGAAATGCTACCGGAGTTGAAAGATGTAAGAGTAGTAATTGCTTCAGATGTTACTAATCCATTAACTGGTCCTAATGGTGCTAGTCACGTCTTTGGACCACAAAAGGGTGCTAGTCCTGAGATGGTTGAATTTTTAGATGATGCTTTGTCACATTATGCTGAAGTTCTGAAACGTGATTTGAATAAAAATTTAGAGAATGTTGCCGGTGCTGGTGCTGCCGGGGGATTGGGTGCTGGTCTATTGGCCTTTACTAACTCACAGATGCGCTCAGGCGTAAGTATTGTGATTGATTACACAGATTTAAAGGAAAAAGTAAAAGATGCTGACATCGTCGTTACAGGCGAAGGACAGATTGATTTTCAAACTAAATTTGGTAAAACTCCAATTGGAGTGGCTAAAGCTACGAAAGAAGTAAATCCTGATGCTACCGTAATAGCTATTGCCGGTTCGATTGGCGAAAAAATTTCTGAATTATATCCATTAGGAATTGATGCCATTTTCACCTGTGTTCCAGGTGTTGAAGAACTATCTCAAGCCATTCAAAATACAGATAAGAATTTACAACAGGCTGCAGAAAATATTGCTCGCCTAATCAAAAATACAAAATAAAAAGATTAAGCATTTAACCTTCCGTGTGGTTGAATGCTTAATCTTTTTGATTTCTGGAATTTTACTTAGTAGATGATATATTTATAATGTACAAGTTTAAGGAGAAAATATGAGAATAATTCAAGTCACTGATCGTTCTACGATCTTAATAAATGAATTAATCGTTGTTTGGGAAAGTTCAGTTCGGGCTACCCATAAATTTCTAGATGAAGAATCAATTCAAGGATTCAAAAAAGAACTTCCTCAAATAATTAAAAATGTTCCGATATTAATAGTGGCTTTAAATGATGATGATAAGCCTTTAGCCTTTATGGGAATGACAAAGCGGGAAATAGATATGTTATTTGTTTCTGACACATGTCGAGGTAAGGGAATTGGGAAAAAATTGATACTTTTTGCATTTAGTAATTTTAATGCCAATAAGGTAAATGTTAACGAACAGAATCCGCAAGCAGTTGGATTTTACCAACATATGGGGTTTGAAGTATATGATAGAACCGAAAAAGATGATGCAGGAAATCCATATCCAATTTTATATATGCGAAAAAAAGAGTCACATATAAAAATGTCTTAAATTTGATTGCTAAGAAAATTAATTAAGAGTTATTCTTTTTTTAAATCAAATGGAAGGATAAAACTAATGGAGAAAGAATATAAAACTATGTCATTTGGGACGACAAGCTTGAAAATAGATACTGGAAAGAATCAATTTTTTCCTCAAGGAGTAAACGTCAAAGCACATGTAGACATGGATACTGGCGAGGTTAAGCTTTTTATTGATTCTGAAGATTTAAAGAAATTAAAATGAAGACATCTCTTGTCAATTCGTGGTCATTTGCGTAATACTTAACTGTAGAGATGCTTTTGAGAGGTGGCTTTGGATAGATGAATAATGAAATTAAATATATTATGGATGAATTAGATGTAATCTATGGGTTTTATCAAGATAAATTTAGTTTAAAACGGATCAAGACATATATTTTGAGCATGCCGGAAGGAACAAAAATTATTAAAGTGAATTCAGGTAAAGTTCCAATGTATGATCATCAAGTTAGTTTACCGATTGCCGAGTTTAATGATCAAACCGATGCAGTAGGGTTACTACAAGTTAGTCATACGACGGTAAATAATCGTTCTGAAGAGGATATTGCAGCTGATTCTGAGCGAATTACAACATTAGTCAATCGTTTAGTTGTTTTGATAGCACCTAAAGCGTAAAGATACAAAAAAGAACGTCAACCGCAGAAGGTTGACGTTCTTTTTTTACTTAATTAGAGGAGGATCTAATTTTTTCTTTGAATGTGTGAATGAATGTATTGATATTAAATTAGATCAAGTTTGCGATTTGCATTAAGATTGGCACAACAATAACGAATAAGACGGTTGAAGTTGTAACCAAGTTAGTAGCGTAATCGACATCACCATGTGATTGATCAACTAGGATAGGCAAGACAGCTAATCCAGGAGCGGCTGATTGAATGATGAATGAATTTGATTCGATATTAGGTAGTGAAGTACCCATCATTGAACCACCAATTAAAATGATAGCAATCATGATAGCTGGAGCAACAACGAATCTACCCAATAAAGCTAAAATAGTATCGCGATCAAATCTGATTGACTTCAAACCAGCATCTGCCAAAATGATACCAATGTAGATAAGTGACATAGGTGTAACGATACCACCAACCATGTCAAGGGTCTTATTGATCCATTCTGGAACAGGGATAGCTAGTAGTAAGAAAACAAGTGATACTAAGAAACCAACAAGTGGAGCAGGAAGTAATTTCTTCCAGTTAAAGTCTTTTTTAGCACCTTTTTCAACAGTTGGATCATCACTAGAAATAAAGAAGATACCAACAGCCCAAGTAGAGATAGTATTCATAACATAGTAGATAAGGAAGTAAGGTAAACTCTTAGTTCCAAATAGAGCCATGTTCAAAGGTAAACCGATGAAGATTGTATTAGCATTAACGAACATGTTAATGAAAGTACCACGACGGCCTTTTCTAATACGGAAGACCTTTGTTAAAATCCAAGCAATGATGTAACCAATAGTAAAACTGGCGAAGGTGAAAATCAAACCACCAGATAAACTAGCTAATTTATCTCTGTTTAAATATTTCAAAACAGAAACGAAGATTGATGCGGGCAAAGCGATTTTCATAATAATGAATGAAATATTACCCTTAAATTCGTCACCCAAACGACCAGAGCCTCTAAGCCAGTAGCCCAATGCGATGACAAGAACGATTTCAGCAACACTTTCAAGTGAAGTGATAAATGCAGCCATAAATAAATTCCCCTTTATTTAACAAAAATTTTAATTAATATTTAGGTTCCCACTTTAAGTCGGCAACTGACTTTTTAGCATCAGTTGCAGTTGTTAATTTTTCGTCGATAGCTTGTTGAGCAACACCGACAGCAACAGTCATACTGAATTCATCTAGTTTTGAAACTGGAGGAAGAACAGCAGCACCAGGTTGTGTTGGATCGACAATACCACCCAATGAGTGAGCAGCTTTGTTGATCATACCATCTGAAAGAATCTTAGCATTAACAGCCATAGAACCTAATCCAAGACCAGGGTAAACTAAAGCGTTATTAGCTTGACCAATATGGTATGTAACACCATTGTATTCAACTGGTTCAACAGGAATACCAGTAGCGATAAGAGCTTTACCATCTGTCCATTTCAAAAGATCTTCAGCCTTTGCTTCAGCAAGTTTTGTAGGATTTGATAGAGGGAAGATGATAGGACGTTCCGTATGTGCAGCCATTTCCTTGATAATTGGTTCTGTAAAGGTACCAGGTTGTGTTGATGTACCAACAAGGATAGTAGGATGTACAGCTTTAACAACAGCTTCCAAGTTTGTTAATTCGTCAGCGTTAGAAAACTCACTACGTTGTCTTGTGAATGGCTTTTGTTCAGGTGTCAAACCTTCAGTGTCATCGAATAGAAGACCTTGTTTGTCGACTAAGTAGAAATGTTTTCTAGCTTCGTCTTCTGAAAGACCTTCTTCAACCATGGCGTCAAAGATTCTCTTAGTGATACCAGCACCAGCTGTACCAGCACCGAATGACAAGTAAACTTGATCAGTAAGCTTTTGCTTAGAAATGTTCAAAGCACCAAGAATACCAGCAAGAGTAATAATACCTGTACCTTGAATATCATCATTGAATGTCAAAATCTTATCTTTATACTTGTTTAAGATATTAGCAGCATTGCTACGACCAAAATCTTCAAAGTGAAGATACATATCAGGGAATAAGCTTTCAGCTAAATCAACGAATTTGTCAACAAAGTTGTAGTACTTGTCACCTGTAACACGTTCATGGTGATTACCCATGTATAGATCATCAGCTAATAATTCTTTTCTGTTTGTACCAACATCAAGTACAACAGGAAGAACTGACTTAGGATCAACGCCAGCAGCGGCTGTATAAACCATTAATTTACCAACAGAGATGTCAACACCTTGAACACCCCAGTCACCAATACCAAGAATACCCTCACCATCAGTAACAACGATTAACTTGATGTCACGTCCAGCAGCGGCGTTCTTTAATGAAGCTTCCATGTCTTCTTGATCATCAATTGATAGGAAAGCAGCATTTTGTGGATCTAAGAAGAAATGACTGTAATTTTCAATTGTGTCAGCGATTGTTGGATCATAAACAACTGGCATAAATTCGTTAACATGTTCACTGAATAACTTGTAGAACAAAGTAACGTTTTCGTTGAAAATATCCATAAGATACATTCTCTTAGCTAAGAATGTATCTTTGCTTGAGTAATTTTCGTAGGCTTGTTCTACTTGTTGATCCAAAGTTTGAACGAATGGTGGAAGTAAACCTTCGATATGGTTTTCTTTTCTTTCTTCCTTAGTAAAGGCAGTACCCTTATTTAAGAAGTGGTTATTTAATAAATTTAAACCCTCATATTTCATAAATATAATTCCTCCTAATTAACTTTTTCAACCGTGAATACATTATAATAAAAAGTATGCTTTACTATGTCGTTATTTATAAACTTATTTTACAAATAATGAATTTATCAAAAATACTCAATTGGCATATTTTCTATATAAAAATGTCTTTCACTTAACTTTCGAATGTATCATAAACCTTAATAAAAAATATAGTCAAATATGTTATCATTGATAAATAATATTTATAGGTGAAAATATGAATTTAAAAGATTATCAATATTTTAAAAAATTATCTGAATTAAAGAACTTTTCAGAAACAGCAAGTTTCTTTGGCGTTAGTCAACCAACCATCACTTATTCATTGAAACGACTAGAGAATACTTATGGAATTCCATTGGTTGAACGTAAAAGCTATGCCAATTCACTAACGTTGACGTATGCTGGTCAACAAGTATTGCAACATATTAATCGAATACTTTTGGAAGATCATTTGATTGATGATGATATAAAAAGAATTAAGCGAAAAAAGATAGTGATGGGATGGCCACCGATAATCACTAATTATGTGATTCCTAAGATATTTGATCGTCTAAGGGACAATGATCTCTTGGATTCAATTGTTCCTGTACCAGAAAATTCTAAAGAACTATTATCTAAACTAAAAAAAGGTGATATTGATCTTTCATTGTTAGGAACAACGACAATGCCACAGGAAGATCAACTTGAATATCAGTTGATCAAAGAACATCATTTTAAGTTTATTGCTTCGGATAAGCGTGATGTTTCTAAAATTACGACCGTACAACAACTGTTTGACGAGGATTTTATTTCACTGAATGAGGGTTCTGTCCATAAATTAGTGTTAGAAAGACTGATTGAGCATTATAATGTTTCGCCACATACAATGTTTCAAACTTCTGACTATAAGCTAATGCTCAATCTTGTCAAAGCGGATAAGGGGATTAGTTTTGTAACTGAAACAGCTATTCAGGGCGTTTCAGGTATTCAAGAGATAAAGATAGATGATATACAATTACCATCGTTTTTTATTCTTTTTATTTACCGCCACAGTATGGTGGGAAATGAAACTTTAGGTAAGTTGATGCATATTTTTAAAAATATATAGAAAATAATTTTTGATTATAAAAAATTCGTGGTATACAGGTATAGTCCATTAACGTTACAATATATTTACCAATTGGTATTGGTGGATTATCGCAGTGATACTAATTACATATAAATAGGAAATTATATCTCATCAATATATTCATTTTATTTAGCTTTTATTACGTTATTATCACTTTGCACAATCAAAATGGATTAAAATTTGTGGGATAGTACATGTTAAAAGAAGTCCATTTTGTTGTTAGAAAGCCAGTTTTAGCTGGCTTTCTTTCTTTTTATAAGATGATTTATAAAAATATGTCATCTTTTTATAAAGTAATGTTTTTAAAATTTAATATGATATCATAATAGATGAAGAGGAGATTTAAATCCTACGTTTCCTCTTTCTTGATAATTTCATGATAATAATGGTTAAAGACTATTGTCGATTTAATGGTGGTTCCTCCCTGAGCTGCCATTTTTTTATGCCTAGAATTTGATAATACGACTGTTAAAACTGTGTTACAGCAATAATAGAGTTATTTTGTATGGTATAATTTTTTGTAATAAGCCATTTAGGAGTTTTTAGTATGAATTACAACGAGAGTCAACAAAAAGAAATTGCACAATATGCGATTGAGCATGATAACAATTACAAGGCTACTGGTGAAAAGTATGGAATCTCATATCAACAAGTGGCCGCTTGGGTAAGAAAATATAAAAAAAACACCCCAATTAAACAGGTAGAACCTGCTAAAAAGAAGTCAGCTAAAAAAGTAAGTCAACCTCAAGCAAGTACGTTAGATGTTTTGAATCGTAAAGATCCTGTTTTGGAGGCACAATTACGAGAAGTTAAAAAGAGATTAGGATTGATCTAAATGAAAAAAGTTATTTTTGTCTGTTTAGGTAATATCTGTCGATCACCAATGGCAGAGATGATTATGGATCAATTAGTTGATCAACAAGGATTGACTAATGAAATTCAAGTGGAATCACGTTCAACATCTACCTATGAGATTGGTAATGAACCACATCCAGGTGCGATTGCTGAATTAAAACAACGAAATGTCCCATTAGTGAAGCATCAGGCTAAACAAATAACGACAGATGATTTTGAATCTGCTGATTTAATTATTGGGATGGACAAACAAAACATTATTGATTTAAAACAAATGGCACCTCAGAGTGCTCAAAATAAGATTTACTTAGCATTTTCAAGTATGAACAAAGATGCCGAGGTCCAAGATCCATGGTATGATCATAATTTCAATCGTACTTATCGACAGTTGATGGAATTATTGCCAGCATGGTTGGAAAAATTAAAATAAAAATATTGCTTTTAGCTTCAAAAAGGGTCCAGGTATGATAATCATACTTGGACCCTTTTTTTATAGTTTATTTTGAGTTCTAATAACGTAAGCATCTAACAAAATACGACTGATAACTTGTAATGGTAGGCGAGATCTTACTTCGTAGTCAGGAAAATACGAAGTTTGTGATTTATATCCTAGAAGAACCATTTCGGAGTACTTGTTAATAGCACCTTCTTCGTTAGTTGTAATGGTTAAAGTACTAACACCATTCTCGAAGGCATTCCTAGCACCGGTTACTAATTCTTTAGTTTCTCCATTTAAAGAAATTAAAATCACTAGGTCTTCACGTTTGATGCGCTTACTCATAGTAACGATGATGTTAGGATCAGTACTTAAAATACAATTTTTACCTAATAACTGTAATTTGACCAATATTTCATGTGCAATCAATTCTGAAAAGCCTCGTGCGAAAATATAAATATTTGTTGCTTTTTTAATCTTTTGAACTGCATCTTCGATTGAACCAACATTGAGCATACTAAGAGTATTGTCTACTTCGTATTTATTCTTAAAAATGGCCTGTTTGATATCATGATCTACTTTTTCAAGATTTTTATAACGTAAGTTAGTTTTACCTTTATTTAATAATTGTTGGCGAAAGTCCGTATACCCAGAATAACCCATTTTTTTGGTAGTTCGAACAATGGTAGCTGTGGAAACATTGGCGTCCTCACTTAATTTGACAATTGAGAGATCTGGAATATCAACAAGATTATCTTGAATATAATTCCAAAGATATTTTTCTGAAGCACTTAATTTATTTTTCATTGAATCATCCTAATTTTGTAAGAGATTTTCGATAATAGTATTCATATAGTGATATTATGAAAACATTTACATGATATCACAATGTATTATGTAATTAAGAGATAGGGGGAAATGTAAATGATTTATACTTGTACCTTAAATCCAGCAATTGATTTATTTATTGAAACAGAACATTTGAAACCAGAAGTGGTCAATCGAACTAACAGTTATGACATCCAACCCAATGGTAAAGGAGTTAACGTATCTTTTATTTTAAAACACTTAGGTGTAGATAATACAGCTTTAGGTGTTGGCGGAGGATTTACTAGCGACTTTATCGAAAAATCTTTACAAGCTAAAGGTATCACAACTGATTTTACTCATATTAATGAAATTTCGAGAATTAATGTTTTCACAAGGGTAGTTGAAACGGATACTGAGTATAAACAAGTCAACAATGGTCCAGAAGTTACCAAAGAAAAAGTCGCCGACTTATTAGAAAAGATTTCTAAATTAACATCTGATGATAAATTAGTTGTTTCGGGAAGCTTTTCAAAGGGTATTGTTCCTGCAACAATCATAAAAATATCTGAGATGGCGGAACAACAAGGTTTTGATTTAGTGATTGACACAAGTTATCCAGAAGTAGTTGATACAGTTAGTCATCATCCGTTTCTATTGAAACCTAACGATGAAGAATTATTATCTTGGTTTGACCAAGAAGATACTCATGATTTAGCAGTATTAGTTAAATATTCAAAGAAACTGTTAAATCAAGGGGCTCAAAATATTTTGTTATCAATCGGTAGCAAGGGAGCCTTGTTCGTTAATCAGGAACATATTCTTTTTGGTAATGCACCCAAGATTAAAGTTGTTAATACTGCTTGTTCCGGCGATACAATGTTGGGAACTTTTCTTGCAGGAATGGAGCAACAGATGTCTTTTGAAGATAATCTCAAACGTAGTATCGCTGCAGCTAGTTCCACAGCTGCAACGTCTGGATTGACAGATTTTAGTGATGTTGATGAATTAATGAAACAAATTAAGATAGAACAATTGGAGGGATAATTATGGCAAAATATCAAGTTATTGCCGCAACTGGTTGTCCAACAGGAATTGCGCATACTTATATGGCCCAAGAAGCCTTAGAAGAGGCCGCTAAGAAACGTGGCATCTCTATTAAAGTGGAAACACACGGACAATCAGGAGTTGAACACGCCTTTACACAAACAGAGATTGATCAGGCAGATGGTGTTATTATTGCTGCTGACAAGGATGTTGATATTGATCGTTTTGATGGTAAACGTTTGATCAACGTATCTGTAACCAAAGGAATGAAAGAACCAGATGAACTAATTGAAAAAATTTTAAATGATCAAAATGTGCCTGTATATCACAGCTCAGGTAGTGTATCTAAGAGTTCAGAAGAGGCTGATTTGACGGGTTCATATTGGCATAAATTATATGTTTACTTGATGAACGGTGTTTCTCATATGTTGCCATTGGTCGTTGCTGGTGGTGTTCTAACGGCGGTATCGTTTTTCTGGGGTATTAACTCAGCTGATCCTAAGAGTGCCGAATATAATGCTTTGGCTGCCTTGCTGAATACTATTGGTGGTTTTGCCATGAACTTAATGGTACCGGTTTTATGTGCATATATTGCTGAAGCAATTGGTAAAAGAACTGGATTGGTAATTGGCTTTGTAACCGGAATGATTGCTTACACAAATGGGACAGGATTTCTAGGTGGTATTTTAGGTGGATTCTTAGCCGGATATGTTGCCGTACTTTTGACGAAATTGTTTAAGAAACTTCCTAAATCTTTAGATGGTTTGAAATCAATCTTCATATTCCCAGTATTAGGAGTTTTAGTTTCAGGTACGATTATGTGGTACATGTCAGTTCCTATGAAGGATCTTAATCAAGGAATGATGTCATTTTTAAAGAGCATGGAAAATTCCAGCCCAATTCTTTTAGGATTAATTGTAGGGATTATGTGTGCTGCTGATATGGGTGGCCCTATCAATAAAGCCGCTTATTTAACTGGTACAGCTTTATTAGCACAAGGTAATTACTTCTTTATGGCAGGAGTTTCTGCTGCATGTATTGCACCACCATTGGCAACAGGCTTTGCAGTTCTTTTCAATAAAAAAGCATATACAGCTAAAGAACGTAGTGCCGGTTATGTTAACTTCCTACTTGGTTCAACTCATATTACCGAAGGTGCAATACCTTTTGCCGCTAAAAATCCATTGTTAAATATTCCGTCATTTATGGTTGGATCAGCAATTGCAGCTATTCTTTCTTATGTAACTAGGATTTCCGTTCCAGCACCACATGGTGGCTTTATCGTCTTGCCATTAGTTAATAAACCATTCCTGTGGGTTCTCTGGATCGTGATTGGAGCTTTAGTTTCAGGATTCTTGCTATCAATTATTGCTGGACGTCAAAGTCGTCATGATGAAGTCGTTGCTACAACTGCTGGAAATGTAACAGCTGCTAATACTGAATCAGATACAGCCCCAGTAGCTCAAAATAATGATTTAAGTGAAATCTTGAATGAAGATAATATTGCTTTGAATGTAAAGGCTTCATCTCGGGATGAATTGTTGCAATATTTAGCAGATTTTTCTAAAAAATTAGGTTACTCAACTGATTCCACGGCAGTTTATAAAAAGTATTTGGCCCGTGAATCAGAAAGTTCTACTGGTATGGAAAAAGGTATTGCCATTCCGCATGCTCAGGATAAATCAATTAAAGGTTCGGCTATGTTGATTGTTAAATTAGCTCAACCAGTTGAATGGAAAACCTTTGATGGTCAACCAGTTGATATTGTTATTTCTTTCTTGATCCCTGATGAAGATGATGGTAGTAGTCATTTGGAATACTTATCAAGCACTTCTAAGTTATTGATGCACAGTGAATTCGTTGACTCATTACGTCAAGCTCAGACTAAAGCTGAAATTTTAAAGCTATTTAAATAGTTGCTATTCTTTGCAACAATTTTATATAGTCAATATTAATTAAGGTGATTAAAGAATTTCATCGTCTACAAAAGAAGAATAATAGTTATTAAGAAAACATTTAAGGTAATAAAATTACTTAAAAAATTTCTAATAGCTATTGTTCTTTTTTTAGTGGGGAAGGTTATGATAAAAGTAATTAGATTGGAGGTAGACAGATGTCATTTTGGCAAAAAATAAAAGATGCTTTTTATGGTCCCAAACGAGTAGACAAGTCGCAATATATTATTTCAACAAATGATAGTAATGTTCCCAATCAAAAACCTCGAGTTGATGTAATGAGTGATTTTACCGGTGTTTTACAAAAAGAAAATATTGTTGTTGGTGTTGAAGCGAGCACTCCAATTGAGGTTTTAAAATATTTGTCGCAATTAGCCGGAAAGTTAGATCCGCAAGTTGATATTCAAAACGTTTATGGTCAATATCTTTTAAGAGAGAAATCTTGTCCGACTGATTTAGGCGATGGAGTAGCTTTACCTCATGCTCAGATCGAATCGGTTTCAAAACTAAAAATGTTTATTCTTAAATTAAATAGACCTATTAATTGGACTGATCATGAGAAAGTAAGTATCGTAATTTCTTTTTTGATTCCTGATCCAGAAAATAAATATCAACATGTTGCCTATATGTCAACAGTGGCAAGATTATTGTTAAGAAAAGGATTTAGTGAATCATTGAAAAAAGCTCAAGATCCAAGTGATATCCTAAAACTATTTAAATAAAAATTTATGATAATGCTTTTTTGATAAGTGTATTAAAAGAAAAGCTTTTATAATGTTATACTTTTATTTGTATTGACTAATGAAGAACATTGGAGGGGTAATTTGATTGATGAATTAAGTGTTCTTACAGTAGTGACGAGACTTTTAGTTTCGGTTCTTTTTGCTGGCGTAATCGGAATCGATCGTGCTTACAAACATCGACCAGCAGGACTAAGAACACACGTGTTAGTTTGCTTAGGCGCTTGTATTATTGCAATGATTCAACAGAATATCGGATTTAATGCCCTTGAAATGGCACGACAATACCCGCAATTAAAAGGTGTTTTAAGAGCTGATGATGCTCGTTTGATTGCGCAAGTAGTTAGTGGAATTGGTTTCTTAGGAGCTGGTACGATCATTGTTGAACATCATTCAATTAGAGGCCTAACTACTGCAGCTAGTTTGTGGGTAGTGGCCTGTATCGGACTTGCAGTTGGTATGGGTGATTATATTATTGCGATTGCAGGATTCTTGGTGGTGTATGCAGTGTTAGGATTTTTAAAGAAAATTATTCGTATTAGCCCTGTGCGAAAATTAAAAATTGAATATCTGCATAAGGTTGACACGAAAAAATTTATTGATGATTACTTTAAGAAAAATAATATTACTGTTGAAGGCGTTAGATTCAGTGTCACTAAACGTGATAATGAGAAAGTCTATACTAATGTCTACTCGATTGATTTCGGTAAAAGTTTAGATTATGTCGATATTGTCGAGGGATTGTCAATGAATGATAATATTATTAAAGTGGAAACTATAAATGTTTAAAAGAATATTCCTAAATTAGCGTTTAGGAGTATTTTTTATTGGTCATTTTATAGAAATTTATTTAAATATTTAAATGGTCTAAATCAATTGCAATCTGTCTAGACCTTTGCTATCTTTGGACTATTGGGGGAATTAAATGATAAGAAATTTACCGACCAGACTCTTTGTCGTGCTTTTATGTACACTGATTTTGATGACAATCTATTTGTTTTTACCCAAAAACAGATTTGCCAGTAATATCTTGGAAGCCAAGATTAATATGGTTGATAAATCAAAACAAAAGACAGTCTCAGAATTTAGTGAGAAGCGTAAAAACTATTCTTATGTTTCGTTTGATAATCTATATGCCAATACTAGTCTTTACTATGGGACAAAGATTTATCAAAATGGACATATCAAAGATTTGGATATGGAACATAAATACTTATTAGTCGCTCTGGATGGGAATGATGAATCAAGAACCATAAAATTAAAATATAATCTTTCTGATTTTGAACGTGGGGAGATGGATTTTCGAGAAAATGATCCAATAAAATTTTATGGACGCGTGTTAACGACAGATAGTTACGTTAATGAAAAGGGACGCGATATCATTCGACCTGTAATCTCAGCAGATTTTATTCAAACCAAAATAAATAAACAAGAGGCCAACAATGGTGTTATTTAGTGGTGTTTCAGATGATTACTTTGAGTATTTGATGTATCAGGAATTAATTGATCTGCGACGTGAAGAGAAGGGAACGGATTGTTTTTTTGATAATAAAAAATTCGAATAAAAAAAGCCTAGAACAAATTTGTTCTAGGCTTTTCCTTTATCAAAAGGGTTTTTGTTAAAGAAATAGTAAAAATAAATGGCATTCACTTACTTTAGAAGTGACATTATAAACAAGAGAAGTTTATTTTTTATCTTTAAGATTCTTTTGATCTTTTTCAGATTTTTTATCTGCAGAATCTACGCGTTTTACGTTTTCTTTTACATCATCGGGAAGAGAGGCAAACTTATCAAATAAACTGCCAAAATCACTTTCACGTTTCACTGTTAGGCCCATCGGTATCAGCCCCTTTCAGTTATCTTTATAATTAAATACATTATAAATCCTTCTGAGAAAAATAACAATTCTTTACTCAATATTTTTGATTAAATTAATCGATGGCTTGGATCTTACCTGTAGCAATTGGGAGTGTGACATGTGCATCATAACTACCGACTTCACCGGCAACGGTGCTTGGTAGATTCAATTCTTCAGGGACACCATGTACATAAATCACTCTTTTATCTAGTTCCAAGTCGTCTGTTCCGAAAACTTTTTTGAATTTTTTTTGAAGTTGATCTAATGGCACATCAATTTCGTAAGCAAAGTAACCATTGTCATCTGAAACTGGATAGTTGTCGTTAGGAATGTTCATCTCGTGTGGTGCGTTATCAAAGGGAACCATGGTTGTACCAGAAACAATTTCAGTTTCAGGTAAATCAACTAGACCATCTTGATTGAGGTCTTGTTTCATTGTAGCAATTTGAGCATCTTTGCCATCAGGAAAACCGTGGAAATGTTCCCAGTGTTGGGTATTCTTAGGAGTATCGAACATTTCTATTTTAATATGTAGTCTATCATTATTTTGAATAAATTCAGCGGTCCCGTGAGCGCTTGTACCAATGAAATCCTCGTTTAAGGGTACGATATTAGCAATGTATTTTTTTGTCATAAGTCGTTCTCCTTTATTAATTGTAAACTATTTAATTTTGTACAATCTATTGTAAAACGTTTTTTAATAAAGTCAAGTAATGATTCATCGTAATAAGGGGTTAAAAAAAGTATAATAGAACATATGGTTGCATTTAATTTGACAATTAATGAACTTAAATTAGTATTAAATAAGTTTAGATCTATTGAAGAGGGAGGGATATTTGTTGGCAACTGAATATCTTGAACATAAATTAAGCCTTTTGCCACCGCGCCCGGGATGTTATCTGATGAAAGATATCAATTCTAAGATTATTTATGTCGGTAAAGCTAAAAATTTAAAAAATCGTGTTCGTTCATATTTTAAAAGTTCCCACGAAGGGAAAACTGCCCGTTTAGTTTCTGAGATTCGTGACTTTGAAACTATCATTACTTCTAATGATAAAGAAGCTTTTTTGTTGGAAATAACTTTGATTCAAAAACATCAGCCTTATTACAATATTAAATTGAAACGAGGAACTGGTTATCCATACATTAAGATTACTAATGAACGTGATCCCAAAATGGAAATCACTGGATTGATCAAAAAAGATGGTGCTTATTATTTTGGACCATATCCTAATGTATGGGCAGCTTCCAATACATTGAATTTTTTACAAAAAGTCTATCCTTTAAGAAGATGTCAAGGAAACTTAGGGCGGCCTTGTTTGTATTATCATATGGGGCAGTGTTTGGGGGCTTGTTTTCAAACCGTTCCTAAAGAAAAGTATGATGTTCAGATTGAAAAAATCAAAAAATTTCTAGGCGGTAATGTTGGTGAAGTTAAGCACCAATTGGAAAACCGTATGGAAAAAGCATCAGAAAAAATGGAATTTGAAAGAGCAGCAGAATTACGTGACCAAATTAAATATATTGAAACTACTGTTGAGAAACAAAAGATTATTTCAAATGATAGTACACCGCGAGATATTTTTAATTATTATGTTGAAAAAGGCTGGATTTCGATTCAAATCTTCTTTATTCGTCAGGCACGTTTAATGAAACGTGAAAAGAAAGTTTTTGCATGTATCAATACTCCTGAAGAAGAGTTATCGACTTTTATTTTGCAATTTTATAATCGTCGTAATCAAGTTTTACCTAAGGAAATTTTGGTGCCGGATAATTTAGATAAAGATACCTTATCGCAAGTGTTAAATATCCCCTTTAGAACTCCTCAACGTGGTCAGAAAAAAGATTTAATGGATATGGCAGCGGAGAACTCGAAATTGGTTTTGCAAGAAAAATTCCGTTTGATGGAGTTGGATAATCGTCAAACTTATGGTGCTCAAAAACAAATTTTTGAAGCCTTAGATTTGCCATATGGACATGTCATTGAATCCTTTGATCATTCACACATTCAAGGAACAAATCCGGTTTCAGCTATGGTCATGTTTAAAGATGGTCGACCTGAAAAAAGTGGTTATCGAAAATATAAAATAAAAGGTGAAGTTGAACATCAATCAGGAGCTGATGAAGCGGCTAATACTCGAGAAGTTATTTATCGGCGTTATTCGAGGTTAATTAAAGAAAATGATTCCTTGCCAGATTTAATTTTGATGGATGGTGGTATCATTGAATTGCGTGCTGTAATGGATGTTCTGAACAATGAGTTAGGAATAGACATTCCTGTGGCTGGAATGGTTAAAGATGATCATCATAATACTTCGCATTTGATTGTTGGTGAAGATGGATTAGAAGTGCCATTGGACCGTAAGAGTCAAGGATTCTATTTATTACAACGAATTCAAGATGAAGTGCACCGTTTTGCTATTACATTCCATCGTAAAACAAGAAGTAAAAATGCTTTGTCGTCACAGTTGGACAATATTCAAGGGGTTGGTCCTAAGATTAGGACTAAGCTATTGAAGAAGTTTGGCTCAGTTAAGAAAATGAAAGAAGCATCGATAGATCAACTAACAGAGATGGGCATTCCTAAGACGACAGCTCAGACAATTAAAATTACGTTAGCAAGTACGGATTTCCATAAGAAATATCATAAAGGTTAAAATTGGGGGATATTGTATGATTACATTAAAATCAGAACGAGAAATTGAAGGAATGCGTGAATCTGGTAAGATTTTGGCCGGAGTTCATTTAGGACTTCGCGACATGATTAAACCAGGAATTTCGGCTTATTCAATTGAAGAGTTTGCTAATGACTACATCGTTAGTCATGGAGCAACACCTTCTGAAAAGGGCTTTGAAGGCTACAAATATGCAACTTGTGTCGATGTGAATGATGAAGTTGCTCATGGTACACCTCGTAAGGATTTAATTCTTAAAGAGGGTGACATTGTTAAAGTTGATATGACTGTCAACTACAAGGGTTATGAGAGTGACTCATGTTGGAGTTATGGTGTTGGATCAGTTAGTCAAGAAACTTCTGATTTGATGGAAGTAACAAAGAAGTCACTTTATCTTGGTATTGCTCAAAGTATAGAAGGTAAACGTTTAGGCGATATCGGCTATGCTATTCAGCATTATACTGAAGATGAACATGGCTATGGGGATGTACGTGATCTCTGTGGACATGGAATTGGACCTACAATGCATGAAGAACCAGATGTTTTACATTATGGTGAACCCGGCAAAGGTTTGCGCTTAAAGAACGGTATGACTATTACTATCGAACCAATGATCAATGAAGGTACTTGGGAAATCGTTGACCGCTCTTTGAAAGATCCTAAAGATGATTGGATCTATTATGCAAGTGCCGATGGTTCTTGGTCTGCTCAATATGAACATACTTTAGCTATTACTGAAAACGGTCCTGAGATTCTAACTTCTCAAGACGCTGCTGAAGATAAAAAGTATCTAGATTGGGCTCGTAAATATCTTCAAGAACATAAACAAGCATAATATATTGCTAATTTTTTAAACAACATAAAAACCGTATGGAAACCATTTTGGTCACCATACGGTTTTTTATTAATTAATTCTTACTAACGTCATTTACGTGTACAAATTCGTCAGTCGCAACACGATAGTGTTTTTCTTGATTGTTGCCAAGGTAAGCAATGCGGTCATATTGCCAACCAGTGTGGGCAGCTAGGCCTCGGTTTGAAATTAATTTAGTATCAGAACTTACTAGATTAGTAATTTCTTTGTCTTTAGTTTCAACAATGCCTGATTCAACTTGGTAACGATAAACGTCTTGGGCGCGAACCCATTCGTTTACAGCCACACGATAATAAATTTGATTGTCAATTTTGACGTGTTGATCAAACTTCCAATCAGTGTGTTTTGACAAAGCCTTATTAGTTAAGGCAGAGAATTTGTCATTGTCTAATTGATATAATTTAACACTTTCTTTCATGGTTCCTACAAATCCGTTCATTTTATCAGGATTAGGGGTTGGACTTGGAGCTGGATTAGTTGGTGGTTGAGTTGATCTAGAATTGTTTGTTGAATGATAAATTACGAAGTCGTCGGTTGTGATCGTACCATCTGCATTAACTTTAGCTGTAACCGTATCCTTATCAGGCTTGAAACCGTTGATTTGTGGAACCTTGACAGTTATTGTCTCGCCCTTTTTACCAGTGATATTTGGAACAAATTGTTTACCAAGATTAGTTGAAATGGTTACGCCAGTTGTAACGGAATCATTTTGGTCATCAGAATAATTTTTTGATTCATAGTAGATTGCCAAGTTTTGAACTCGACCCGCCATTGATAAATTGACTTTCATTTTACCATTAGTGTAATAATGAAGAGCTTTATTTAAAAAGCCGCTTTCGAGTGGTTCGTCAAGTCCTAAATCGAAGATCAATTGATGGAAAGCTTTTCCAGACATGGAAGTTACACCAAGTTGAGGGAAATATGTATGGCTAACGCTAGAAAGAGTTTTGTTACGATTTAAAGTGGCTGTTCCTGGTGTAGGAAGTTCTTCAGTAATATCTTCAGGAATTTCTGTATAAAGTTCGTTTTTGATTGTTTTTTGTGAAAAGATATTTCCATCTAAATATACATTGAGGTTAACAACTGATGGATCAGCTTTTTTTAATTCAACGGTAAATTCAGCATTTTCGGGACTAACTGTGTCTGGGTCATAAGTCTTTACTAGTGGATCATCATTAAAATAAATATTGATTGGGTTATTTGGATTTTCCATCTCACTTAAATTTTCAAAATCGATATCAACAGCATCAAAATGTCCGTTTAATAAATTGTCTTTATCGAGATCTTCTAATGTATCAACGGTAACTCCGTCGCTGTCCCAGGTGTTTTTTTGAACATGCTGATAAATTTCTTGCTTGGTATCTTCGAAAATATAATGAATATTAGCATCGCCACTAATGAAATTGTAAGTGATGTGGTCAGTTTTTTGACCGTCGCTTAGTAGTGAAAGTGTCTGAGCTTTATCGTTATATCGAAGCTGTGTAGTGCTTGCAGCACCACTATAGTTAAGAATACCTTTCCAACCTGTAGTTATTTCTAAATCATTGACAGTAAAGTCTGTTTCTTTAGTAGATTTTAATTTGGCGATTTCTGAATCATTCAAATTAATATAAATATCGTCTAATTTAGTATTAATGTTTTTATTAGTTGAAGGGATGACAATACTCGTAGAAGTATTTAATTTGTCTAAAGAAATTTTATCAGTTAATTTAACTTGCTGAGCTCGTGGTTCTTGATTGTTAGTATGCTTGCCAGTGGTCTCATTTTTATTTTGAATAACTTCAGTATTGATTGTGTGCGCACTGGCAGTTGTTTGTTGAATTATTGGAGTTGTAAAGCCTCCTAAAATAATTGCTGATAGTAAGATTGTTTTTGTTTTCATAATAGAACTCCTTGCTTTTTGAGGTAGGGAATTTTTTCAAGTAATCACTTGTAAGTGCTTTCAGTATAGCAAGAAAAAACAGCTTGTCACTATCAAATAACGCGTTATATCAACAAACAATGCTTAGCAAAAAATGAATTCATATTGAGTTATTTTTCATAATAATTTACTTGTTTTGAAAATAATAAATTCGATCAAAAACTAGGCCAAAAAGAATACATTTTAACCCTTATTGAATTAAAATATGATTAGCAACAAAGTATAGCTCGATGAAAAGCGAGGTAGTCATGATGTTATCAACTATTGATAAGGTATCAGAGTTATTACAGGATGACTCAATAACAATATTTGAGATTCACAATGCTACTGGAATTAATCTTAAAACTATAAAGGAGTTGCGTAAGTCAAAGGATCTTGCTAAAGCAATCAATAATTTGAAATATAACGATGTTTTAGTATTAGAAGATTTTTTTAATGACGTTCAAATCAATTACATCAATGGGCATGATGATAATGATTTTTATAAATTCGTGATTCGTATGGGTGATTGGTTTGATGAGTCAATGGGGATCCAACAAGAATATTATCAATCTGAAGAAGGACTAGATGATGATTTAATGATAGCTACCGCTATTCAGACATTAAATGATATTTCTACTAGAAATAAATCTATCATGCTGGATCTTTATTTTAGCTATTCACGTGATGAACAAAATATTTAAAAAAGAGCTGTGAATCTTAGATTCACAGCTCTTTTTACTTGTATTCAATTATTTATTAGCTTTTTTAGCAGGTTTCCAGACACCATAAATGACACCTGAAATGATAGCACCAATAACAACAGCTAATAGGTAAAGCAAAGGTTTATTAGCAAGTGGTGTAACGAAGATACCACCGTGAGGAGCGGGAACATTAACACCCCATAGTTGTGTTAAACCACCACCGATAGCAGAACCGATAACACTTGAAACAATAACGTGTAATGGATCTCCGGCAGCAAATGGAATAGCACCTTCAGTGATGAATGATAAACCTAAGATATAGTTTGAAAGACCAGCTTGTCTTTCCTGTTCTGTAAACTTGTTCTTCCAGAATGTTGTAGCAATGGCAATTGCTAGAGGTGGAACCATACCACCGACCATAACAGCAGCCATTAAAGCACCATTTTGTGTTGCAGTAAATGTACCAATAGCAAATGTATAAGCAGCCTTGTTGAAAGGACCACCCATATCGATAGACATCATACCACCAAGCAAAGTACCCAAGATAACGGCATTACCGGTACCCATTGATTCTAGGAAGTGAGTAATAGCAGCGTTAACAACCGCAAAGATTGGATCGATAGCGAAGTACATGATAGCTCCGGTAAAGAGTAACCCTAGAACTGGATAAATCAAAATAGTTTTAAGACCAGCCAATGATTTTGGCAAATTCTTGAGCCATTTCTTTAAGAAGACAACAACCCATCCAGCAATGAAACCGGCTAGAAGACCACCGATAAATCCGGCAGGACTTTTAGATGAAACAACTGAAGCAGTAGCTTGAGATGCCATGTAACCACCAACAAAACCAGGTAGTAGAGCAGGACGATCACCAATTGAAACAGCGATATAAGCAGCAAGTACAGGAATTAGGAAACTGAAGGCATAGTTACCAACGTTATTGAAGAACAAGAACCATTGTGATTTAGCACCAACAGAGTTTTCCAACAAGAAGGAAATAGCCATCAAAATACCACCACCGACAACGAATGGCAACATGTTTGAGATACCATTCATTAGATCAGCATAGATTCTTGACCAAAGTGATTTCTTTTCTTCTGAATCATCTTCAGCAGCTGCAGCTCCACCTTCTGAATGGAAGACAGGTGCTTTTTGTTCAACAGCTAAGTTAATCAATTCTTCGGCCTTATTAATACCATCACTAACAGGGCGGTTAACTAGATGTTTGCCATCAAAACGTGGCATGTCAACTTTCTTATCAGCAGCAATGATAACACCATCGGCACGTTTGATTTCATCAGAGCTCAAAAGATGTTTAACACCTTCAGAACCGTTAGTTTCAACTTTAATGTCAACACCCATTTTTTCAGCTTGTTCTTTTAGAGCAGCTTCAGCCATGTATGTGTGGGCAATACCTGTAGGACAGGCAGTGACGGCAACAACGTAAGGTTTCTTTTCGTCATCATTTGTTGCATTTTTAGCAGCTTCAGCCTTAGCCTTTTGTTTTTCTTCATCAGCCTTGTCTTTAGCTTCTTTTTCTTGCATAGCTTTGTCGAATAAATCTTGAACTTCATCAGCTGTCTTAGCAGCCTTTAAATTTTTAACTAATTCAGGATTGATCAAAAGTGAAGATAAAGCGGCAAGAGCTTGCAAGTGAAGATTGTCAGCACCATCTGGAGCAGCAATCATGAAGAATAGGTAAGCTGGTTGTCCATCTAGTGATTTATAATCAATACCCTTAGCACTCTTGGCAAAAAGTACAGTTGCACGTTTAACAGCTTTATCACGTGCATGTGGCATAGCAATACCATCACCGATACCAGTACTTGTTTGTGCTTCACGTTTTAAAATATCGGATTTGTATAATTCTTTGTCATCGATAACACCGACTTGATAGTACTTGTCAACCATTTCTTCAATGGCATCCTCTTTTGTAGTTGCTTTCAAGTCCATGATCATGGCGTCTTTTAATAGTAGTTGTTTCAAGTCCATTTAAAAGTCCCCCTAATTAAACTTCAGTAATAGAAATTTCGTTATAAACTTCGTCAATTTTATTCTTTACGGCAATATCTTGACTGAAGGCTGTAGCTGATCCGCAAGCAGCACCCATATGGAAGCTTTCGATTGGATCTTTTGTTTCCATGAAAGTACCAGCAAAGCCGGCAATCATTGAATCTCCGGCACCAACGGAGTTGATAACAGTTCCTTTTGGTGCGTTAGCTTTGTAAGCTTTATCTTTAGTAACAAGCAAAGCACCATCGCCAGCCATTGAAACAAGGGCGTGTTTAGCACCTTTGTCCAAAAGCTTTCTAGCATAAGTAATAATTTCTTGTTCATTTTTGAAGGTAACATCAAACAAGTCAGCTAATTCATGATGGTTAGGTTTTACTACTAATGGGTGCAATGGCAAAGTATCAAGCAAAGCTTGACCAGTTGTATCAATTACAAAGTCCGCACCTTGTTTTTGAATTGTTTCAGCAATATCTAAATAGAATTTTGCGTCCAAATTTTTGCAAAGGCTTCCAGCCATGATAACAATATCGCCCTCGCCGATACCATCGAGGTTATTCATGAAGGCTTTTCTTTCATCATCGCTGATTGCAGGACCAGCACCATTGATTTCGGTTTCTTCATTTTGTGCAATATCGTTAATCTTGACATTGATACGAGTGTCTTGTTGTACCTTAGTAAAAGAAGTTTTAAGTTCATGTTTTGAGAGAAGTTCTTCAAACATCGAACCAGTAGCTCCACCAACAAAACCTAATGCTGTTGAATCAACATCTAATTCTTTAAGAATTCTTGAAACATTGATTCCTTTACCACCGGGAAGTTTAACGTCGTTAGATGTTCGGTTAACTTCGCCAGTTTTTAAATCTTTCAATTGGAGTACGTAATCAATTGAAGGATTGACTGTAATTGTGTAAATCAACTAAATTGCCTCCGTTATCTTAGTATGTTTACTTAAAACGCTTATTTCTTTTTCTGATAGTTTGTCAGTAATCAGATGTGCCTGTTCTAATGTAGCAAAACGACTAAAACTGACTTGTGAATACTTAGAATTATCAGATAATACGTAAGCTTGATTTGATTGTGCAATCGCTAAACTCTTGATCGCTGCTTCCTCTGGATCAGGGGTTGTATAACCCTCATCGACAGAAAAGCCATTCGTTCCGAGGAAAGCTCTATCGAAATGATAGTTTTCCAAAGTTTGAATGATATTTGCTCCAACTAAAGCCTTAGTAGAAGACTTTAATTTCCCCCCAGGAAGAAAGGTGTTCACGTTATAATCGGCCAACATCGAAGCGTTATCGACACTATTGGTAATGACTAACAGATCAGTATGTTCTATTAAGTAGGGAATCATGAATTGAATCGTTGTCCCAGAATCTAGGAAAATCACTTCATGATTGTGTACTAAGTTTGCAGCTGTCTGACCGATCATTTTCTTTTCATTAATATGAACTGCAGCTTTTTGTGAAAGAGCAGGTTCTTCATGTAAAGAAATAACGTTTTGAGCACCACCGTGAATTCTTAGTAATTTGTGACAATTTTCTAAGTCTTGTAAATCACGACGTAAGGTTGATTCAGAAGCACCCGTTAATGGAATTAGATCGTGGAGTTTGACAATATTATGTAATTTTAATTGTTCTAAAATAATTTGTTGTCGTTCTTCGGTAAGCACTTACATCACCTCACAAGAAATATAATACATCCAAATTCATTCAAAATCAATCATAAAAACTCAAAATCTTTCAAAACCTTTCATAAAATAATTAGACTTTAATAAAATACTGGACAATCAATACCAGTTCAAAGTATTATGAAGTCTGTTTTTGTGCTAAAATTTAGAAATGATAATTATAGTTTAGAAAGGGGGATTTTAATGTTTGTAGATAACGTTAAAATCACCGTTAGATCCGGAAAGGGTGGCGACGGGGCTGTAGCCTTTCGTCATGAAAAATATGTTCCACTTGGTGGACCTTCCGGCGGTGATGGTGGTCGCGGTGGCGATATCATCTTAAAGGCCAATGAAGGAATGAATACTTTAATGGATTTTCGATACAAGAGAATTTTTAAAGCTCAACCTGGTCAAAATGGTCAAATTAAAGGTATGTATGGTCATAAAGCTGATCCAGTTTATATTAATGTACCAACTGGTACTTCAGTTTATGATGTGGACACTGGTCATTTGATTGGCGATTTGGTCAATCATAATCAAGAATTAGTAGTAGCTAAAGGTGGCGATGGAGGTCGAGGTAATATTCATTTTGCCAACTCCAAGAATCAAGCTCCTGAAGTTGCAGAGAATGGTGAACCTGGCCAAGAGAAGCATATTAAGCTTGAATTGAAGCTGATTGCTGATGTTGGTTTGGTAGGATTCCCATCTGTGGGTAAATCTACCTTATTATCAGTAGCTACTTCAGCTAAGCCTAAAATTGCGGCCTATCACTTTACGACTTTATCTCCTAACTTGGGGATGGTACGTTTGGATGATGGTCGTGACTTTGTTATTGCCGATTTGCCTGGTTTGATAGAAGGAGCTTCTAATGGTGTTGGTCTAGGAATTCAATTCTTGCGCCATGTTGAGAGAACTCGAGTTCTTTTACATTTGGTTGATATGGATCCTAATAATGGACGTGAACCATATGAAGATTATTTGGCTATCAGAAAAGAATTAGGTAATTATGATGAGAACGTTTTGAAACGTCCAGAAATCATTGTGCCAACCAAGTTAGATATTCCTGGTTCTGAGGAAAGAATGGCTGAATTTAAAGAAAAATTGCCAGATGATGTCGATATCTTCCCAATTTCAAGTATCCAACATACTGGTGTAAAAGCCTTAATGAACCATACAAGTGAAGTATTATCTAAGGCTGAACCAATTCACTTTGACGTTCAGGTTGACGAAACTAAAGAATACAACTTTGAACCAGAAGCTAAGGCATTTACTATTGAAAAAGATCCAGAGTACGAGCATAGCTTTATTGTTCATGGTGATAAAGTTGAAAGACTACTTCAAAGAACTAATTTGGATCACCAAGATGGAATTATGCGTTTTGCTAGACAACTCAAGTCAATGGGTATTGAAGACGCATTGATTAAAGCTGGTGCTGAATCAGGTGACTCAGTAACCATTCTTGATTTCACTTTTGAATTTATTTAGGGGCAATAAGGATAATGAATAATTCACCGAAAAGAAGGTTTATTACTGGATTTGATGGACTACGTACTTTAGGGGTTATAGGTGTTATTATGTATCACTTAAATCCTAATGTTTTTTCCGGCGGGTATCTGGGGGTTCCAATCTTCTTCCTGATATCGGGTTACTTAATCACAGATCATTTCTTTAATACTGTTGATTATGGTGGTTCATTCTCGTTAAGTAATTTTTATGTAAAAAGAGTTAAGAGGCTATATCCTGGAATGCTATTCGTATTATTAGCATCAGGTGCCTATATTGTTATGTTTTTGAAGGGGTTACTGTATCATCTGGACCAGATTTTTGTAACTAATGTTTTGAATGTTTATAACTGGTGGCAGATTTTTAATGGCCAATCTTATTTTGAAAGATTTGCCAATAATGAATCTCCTTTTACTCACTTATGGACATTATCTATTGAAGGTCAATTTTATATTATTTGGCCGATCCTACTTATTTTATTTACTAAGTATGGAGTTAAAAAGAGCCGCATTTTTGGTTTTTCAATGATTGTTTCGATAGCTTCCGCTATCTGGATGGCAATTTTATTCAAACCGGGTGTCGATCCAAGCAGAATTTATTATGGTACTGATACAAGATTGTTCTCAATTCTTTTAGGATGCGGCTTGGCTTTGATTTGGCCAGCTGAAAAATTAAAGAGTGGTTTGAAGAAAAATGACAAACTAAAGCTAAACCTAGTGGGACTTTTGTCATTTGCTTTGATGATATTGATGATTTTCACGATTAAAGATTCAGATCCATTTTTGTATCGTGGTGGAATGTTTATCTTCTCAATTACAACATGTATTTTTATTGCAGTTGTAGCTCACCCAGATTCTTTCTGGAATGGCGTTCTTTCAAATCGTGTTTTTCACTATGTAGGGACTAGAAGTTATGGACTTTATCTATATCAATTTCCAGTGATGATTTTCTTTGAATCTAAATTTAAAAATGTCGCTGATCATCCAATTCTTTATCCAGTTATTGAAGTTATTTTGATTGTCTTGATCACTGAGTTCTCATTTAGATTTGTTGAACAACCACTGGCACACGCAAAGTGGAGTGATGTAAAGAATTTCTTTAGAGTATCTTCGAGCGTTCAAAGAGTTTTGGCTTTAGTGATTGCATTGATTAGTATTACTGGTTGTTACAGTGTTGTTAAGGCTGTCGGTGCTCCTAAGCCCAATGTCAATCACAGTCAATTAGCTACTAAGATCAATAAAAATGAAAAAGCTAATAAAGCTAAAAAGCAAAAGGCTATTGAGAATCTTAAAAAGTCAAAGGCTAAGCAAAAAGACGCAACTGGTAAGATGTCAGCGGCAGATTATGCTCGTTATAAGAAACTTGCTAAATCACATCCAATTAATACTGATTTTGAAAAATATGGCTTGACACAGATTGACTTACAAAGATTAAAGGATATTCCTTTGACCGCTGTTGGTGATTCAGTTATGGCTGATGGATCTGATAATTTCTTAAAATTGTTTGATGATAAGAAAGTTATCGTTGATGCAGCAGTTAGTCGCCAATTGGATGCCAGTTTAGGTATTTTACAAAACTATAAAGATCAAGGTGTTTTAGCACCTAATGTTATGATTGGTCTAGGAACTAATGGACCATTCAATATGCAACAAGTTAGTCAGATTATGGATTTGGTTGGACCAAAGCGTCATGTTTACTGGATTAACGTTCATGTACCAACCAGACCATGGGAGAAGACCGTTAATGGGGTCTTGTCCGAAGCTACAAAGAAATATAAGAATTTAACCATTATTGATTGGAATGACTATTCACAGGGTCATACTGATTGGTTCTATGATGATAATGTTCATCCAAATCCAGATGGTTCGATGTATTATACTTCCTTTGTTGCAAAAGAAATTTTGAAATCATTAGACAAAAAATAGATAGGATTTTTTTATGGAGTTAGAATTTTTAGGAACTGGTGCCGGAGTTCCATCAAAGGGCCGTAATGTGTCTAGTACAGCATTGAAAATGTTGGATGAAAGAAATGAAGTATGGCTCTTTGACGTTGGCGAGGCTACGCAACATCAAATATTAAAAACAGCAATTAAGCCACGTAAGATCACTAAGATATTTATTACTCATTTGCATGGGGATCACATCTTTGGACTTCCAGGGTTATTGTCTAGTCGTGCCAATCAAGGTGGTAATTCTCCGTTGGAGATTTATGGTCCCGTGGGGATCAAAGAGTATGTTGAAACATCTTTGAAGGTTACTGGCGGTAAATTAGGCTATCAAATTAAATATATTGAATTAAAAAATGGCGGCGAAATATTCAATGACAAAACTTTTACAGTTTATGCTGGTAAATTAAAGCATCGTATTACTTGTTTTGGATATCGAGTAGTCGAAAAACCACGTCCGGGTGAATTGTTGGTCGACAAATTAAGTGAATATCATATTCCAAATGGTCCTATTTTTGGTCAGTTGAAAGCTGGTCAAGTAGTGACATTAGACGATGGAACGATTTTGAATGGTAAAGATTTTATTGGTCCAGACAAACCAAGCAAGGTTGTTACAATTATTTCAGATACTCGTTATACACCTGAAATTGATAAATTGTCACAAGACGCGGACGTGATAGTTCATGAGTCAACTTTCTCAAATGACGAAAAGCAATTAGCTTATAATTATTTCCATTCCACTGCTACTCAAGCTGCAGAAGTGGCAAAGAGAAGTCATGCTAAAGGATTGATTTTGACACATATTTCTGCTCGTTATACGGGTAAAAGTGCCCTGATCCTGCAAAAAGAAGCTCAAAAAATCTTTAAGCATACACGAGTAGCACGTGATTTCGATTTGTATGAGGTACCTTTTAAATAGAGAAGAGGATGAAAATGACTAATTTATTGAATCAGACTGTTATCGTTACAGGTGCATCTTCTGGTATTGGCAAAGATGTTGCTATCAATGCTGCTAAATGTGGGGCTAATTTGATCTTGATTGCTCGCAATGAAGATAAATTGCTTCAGGTTAAGAACGAATGTATCCGTGTGGGGGCTGAAAATGCCCATCATGAATTTTTAAGTGTTGATATGAGTGATCCAGATCAAATTACTGCTGGCGTTGAAAAAGCTTATGACATTAATGATGATATTGATGTCTTGGTTAATGCCGCTGGTTTTGGGGACTTTTCTAATTACTTAGAAACTGATTTTGACAAGATTGAAAAAATGTTTAGAGTCAATGTTTTAGGCTTGATGCTTATGACACGTTTAGTGGCTTCTAAAATGATC
This sequence comes from Companilactobacillus musae, assembly GCF_003967595.1. Lineage (GTDB taxonomy): Bacteria > Bacillota > Bacilli > Lactobacillales > Lactobacillaceae > Companilactobacillus > Companilactobacillus musae. The sequence goes on from NZ_BIFW01000001.1 coordinate 176,795, forward strand.
GAAAATGGTCGTGGACATATTTTTAATGTTGGTTCAATGGCTGGCAAGATCACTACACCTAAGTCAGCAGCTTATGCTGCTACTAAGGCAGCCGTGATTGCATTCTCAGACGGTCTAAGGCTAGAATTAAAGCCAATGGGTGTTTATGTTACAACCATTAATCCCGGCCCTGTAAAGACCAATTTTTTCAATGTCGCTGATCATAACGGAAACTATCTTGATTCAGTGAAAAATTTTGTTCTTGATCCAAATAAGTTAGCTTGGGAAATCGTTAATACTTTCAACAAGAATAAACGTGAGATCAACCGTCCACGTTATATGGAATTAGCGGCAGTACTTTATAAAATAGCTCCAAGTTTTGGGGATTATTTTGCATCAACACTTGGCAATCGTAAATAGGGGAGGATTCACATGAACGGTAAACAATCTAGATTTGTTATTGGTTTGGTAATTGCTTTGATCGTAGTTATTTTTGCGGTTTTGAATGTCAATCCAGTTACCGTTAGTTTTGGCTTCACCAGAGTCAAATTACCACTGATTATTTTGATTATTGTAACTTTGCTCTTGGGTGCAATTATTACTATGTTGCTAGCAAGCACTGGTAAGAAAAAGAATGATGATTTAAGTCGTCACGCTCAAAAGCAAATTTCAAAAGTTAAAGTTTCAAATGACAAGCAAATTGCCGATGCATTAAAGGAAAATAATGTAAAAAAGCAAACAAAATAGTAAATTTGCTTGCTCAAACGTTTTTATGATAGTATTATATTAAACGTTAGATTTGATTGAGTTAATATAAATAAAGGAGTTTTTAAATATGGCAGTTCCAAAGAGAAAAACATCAAAACAAAGAAAGCGTCAAAGACGCGCACATCTTAAATTAGATACACCAAACATGCAATTTGACGTTGCTACTGGTGAATATCGTTTAAGTCACCATGTATCACCATCAGGTATGTACAAAGGTGAAAAAGTTATCGACGATAGCAAAGAAGCTTAATGAAAAAGTCAAGTTAAACTTGGCTTTTTTTTAATATTGGAAATAGATGGGGTAACAGCTATGAAAAAATTAAGATACGTCTTATTGATGGTTATTCCGCTATTCTTTTTATTATTAACAGGATGTTCCAAGTTGGATCTATCCACTACGGCAAAAGAGTATCGTGCTGACGGATTAGTTGCTACCATCAAGGGAAAAGCTTCTAATTATAAAAAATTGACTTATACAGTCGGTGGTCAAACGAAAAAAGTGGCCGTTGATGGAGGACATTTTGCTATTTCAGTACCAGTTTCAACGAATGATCAAAATGTTCGTATCAAAGCAGTAAATGGCAATAAAACAGAAACAAAGTTGGTTAAGGTGAAAAGAGTTCAGGCATTACAAGACTACTTAACTTTTGCTCAAAGCTATAACTATACTTTATTGTCACTAGGGCAACCCACAGATCAACTACAGTTGATTTCCAAAGATGGAATTTCAACTCATAAGAAGAATGACGGTTCAAAATGGTACTACAATGTTCAAGATAACCAATTGATGGGTATTGCGACGAAACTTTCATACAAGGATCTAAAATCTAAAACTGGTCAAAAGAATTTTGCTACTAACTTAATGATCGTCTCAAAGTTACTTGGTGCGGATGGTAAACAGGTTTTGAAGGATTTTGCTAAGCAAACGAAAAATGCTAGCAAGAATTCTACTAAAACTTCGATGAGCCAAATTACTTCCAAGGGCGTTAATTTCAATATAAATTTGACTACCAAAGAGTTTTATCTCTACATTACTAAATACTAATATTGTAAATAGATAAAAAAATAACATCTGTAAGGGTTTCTGATACGAGGTATCGGTTTCTCTTGCAGATGTTATTTAATTTATATCAGAGTTTGAATTGAAAAAATAAAAAAAGAACACCTATAATTAAGCGTTCTTTTCGTTATTAGCGTCTTTTACAGAGCTATCAAGAATCAATGGAATTACACTGAAAATGATAGCGAAGACTACACTGACAATAGCAGAGTAGCTCATACTAAATGTTTGTTGGTTCAAAGCACCACCGATAAAACCGGCAACTTGTCCCAGCATGACAGACCAGAAAATTACAGCAATATATCTCATTTCTTCCATCTCACTTTCTCAAGTAGTTTAGCACAAAAAGGAACTTTTCCCAATAAACTTCCACTTGTCTTTGATATAATTTTAAACAAAGGGGGCGACAAATTGCAAGCACAACTACAAATAATGAGTAGTTATAGTTTATTGCATAGTCCCACAAAATTGACCGAGTTAGTCGATCAAAGTAAAGCTCGGGGTTATAGTGCAATTGCCTTAACTGATCTCAACAATCTTTATGGCTCAATTGATTTTTATAAATATGCCCAACAAAAGGGTATAAAACCTATTATAGGCTTAATAAGTGAGTTAGCTGGAGTGATTGATACTGAAAATACGTATCCCTTATTATTACTTGCCAAGAACGATTTGGGTTATAAGAACTTAATAAAAATTTCATCACAAAATATGTCAAATGATGTTGTTGATATTAAGGATATAAAGTCTTATTTAAAGGGACTTTTTGTTATTACACCAGCCAGTGACGCTGAAATCCTAAAAACAGATGTTTCGTCTTATATCAAAATTTTAAAACCATTGGTTGAGCAAGATTCGCTTTATTTAGGAGTTAGCTTATATTCTGGACAAATAGATAATGTAAAAAATATTCGTCAAATTGCTACGAATGAGAACTTGCCATTAGTAGCACTTGGGGATGTGAGATACATTAATGAAGACGATCATTTATCATATCAAGTCGTTAATAATCTTCGTACTGGTCAAAGATTTGAAAGCTTAGATCAAGTAGTGGAAAAAGGCGATCATTACTTGCGCAATTATGATGATTTTGCACATGATTTTGCGGAAGTTGATATGGATGAGGCAATATCCAATGCTAATAAAATTGCTGATGCCTGTAATGTAAAGATTGAATTCAAAGAAACTGAGTTGCCTAAGTTTCAAACTCCGAATAATATTTCATCGCAGGAGTTTTTACATGATTTAGCAACCAAAGGTCTTAAAAAACGTTTAACGCCAGAGGTTCCCAAGAGTTATCAAACACGTTTAGATTACGAATTAAGTGTTATTGAAAAAATGGGCTTTTCTGATTACTTCTTAATTGTTTGGGATGTCATTAAGCATGCTCATTCTGTAGGTATCAAAACTGGTCCGGGACGTGGATCGGCCGCGGGGTCCTTAGTTTCTTATTGTTTAGGTATTACACAAGTAGATCCAATCAAATATGATTTGCTCTTTGAACGATTTTTAAATCCACAAAGAGCTAATATGCCAGATATTGACTTGGATCTGCCAGACAATCGACGCGATGAGATGGTCATGTATATGCATGATAAGTATGGTTCTGATCATATGGCACAAATTATTACTTTTGGGACTTTGGCTGCCAAAATGGCTTTGCGAGATATCTCTCGAACATTTAGTCAAACGCAGTTTCAAATATCGCAATGGTCTAATGCAATTCCTCGTAAACTAAATATCTCTTTGCGAGAATCTTTTACTGAATCTAGTACATTAAGAGGATTAGTAGAAAATTCACGTGAGAATCAGTTGATATTTAAAGTTGCACAAAGAATTGAAGGAATTCCACGACATTATTCTACTCATGCGGCCGGGATAGTCTTGAGTAAGAAACCTATGACTGATATTGTCGCAGTACAATTGGAAGATGACGGCATTAATTTAACGCAACAAACTAAATATAATGTTGAAAATGTCGGTTTATTGAAAATTGATTTTTTGGGATTGAAAAATTTAACCATTTTGGATAAAGCTATTCAGGCTATTTCGACACGTTATCAACGAGAATTTATCCCTGAAAAAATACCTTTGAATGATGAAGCAACATTGAAGTTATTTCAAAAAGGGGCGACTGATGGTGTCTTTCAATTTGAATCAGATGGAATCAGAAGTGTATTGAGACGGTTAGTCCCGACTAGTTTTGATGATATTGTGGCGACAAACGCACTGTATCGTCCAGGTCCAATGCAAAATATCGCTACCTTTATTGCCCGTAAGCATGGTCAAGAACAAGTAGACTATCCAGATCGGTCATTGGAGAAGATTCTTCGTCCGACGTATGGAATTTTAGTTTATCAAGAGCAAGTAATGCAGGCATCTTCAGAAATGGCTAATTTCTCACTAGCAGATGCGGATATTTTGCGTCGAGCTATTAGTAAAAAGAATGAACAATTGATTGAAGAGAATCGACAGAAGTTCATTGAGGGTGCAGTTTCTCAAGGACATGATCGTAATTCGGCCGAGAAAGTTTACCAATATATCGAAAAGTTTGGTAATTATGGGTTTAATAAATCTCATGCAGTGGCTTATTCAATGATTGCTTTTTGGTTGGCCTATATCAAAGTTCACTTTCCGGATATATTCTTTGCTTGTCTTTTGAATTCTAATTTAAATAATGAAACCAAAGTAACCACTTATATTCAGGACGCAAAAGACTCAGGTGTAAAAATACAAAACGTTGACATCAATCAAAGTCAATACGAATTTAGTGATTCTGATAAAGCAATCCGCTTTGGGTTATTAAGTATTAAAGGGATGCGCCGCGATTTAGCTGATAATATCATTAAGGAACGACAAAAAAATGGACCATATACAAGTGCTTTAAACTTTTTGCAACGGATCGATACTAGATTTGTTAAAACTGATTATTTGGAGCCGATGATTTTGTCAGGGACTTTTGACTCTTTTAATCGTAATCGAAAAGAGTTATTGTACGACTTTCGAGATTTGATTGAGAGTATTCAGCTGGCTGGAAGTAATTTATCGCTTTTTGATGTACTTGATCCTAAAAAGCATCAAGTTGATGATTTTACTTTAACTGAACGCTTAAATCAGGAAAAAGAATATTTGGGTGTTTATGTATCAGGCCACCCAGTTGAAAAATATCGTAGCAGGATGTTGGATTTGAAAACTGTAAAGATAGCTGATTTAAAGAATTTCCAGAATCAAAATGTGAATGTTTTAGGATTGATAAAGAATTTACGTGTTATTCGAACTAAAAAGGGTCAGAGAATGAGCTTTATGACAATTGAAGATGAATCGGGATCTATTTCGGTAACAGTTTTTCCTAAGTTGTTTCAAAAAATCGAAAACATTGAACTTGATGGAAAAATTTTTCTATTTGTCGGACGTAGTAATGTTGGTCAAAGAGGAGATCTAGAATTAATTGCCGATCGTTTAAATGATCCTAAGCAATATACAGTTCAGTTGCCGCAAGAAAAACTCTATTTGCGAGTTTTAAAAGGGATGGATACGCCTGAAAATTTAGAAGAGCTTTACAGAATTATTGAAAGTTCTCGTGGAAAAACTCCTGTGATTGTTTATCGTGAAAAAAATCGTCAGGCATTATTGTTGAAATCGAACCACTGGATAGACTTTAATAATGAAGTACAAATCAGGTTGGAAAAGTTCTTAGGTAAAAAAAGCGTTTTCGTAAAAAAAGACTAATTAATTTATCTTAAAACGTTTTCAGCTCTACAAAGTAATCAATAAAAATGTTATATTTGATTAGGTTTTGTTTTAGAAACAAATAATTTTGGAGTGTGAACAAATGAAGCGTATTGGTATTTTAACCAGTGGTGGAGACGCCCCTGGTATGAACGCTGCTATCAGAGCAGTCACACGTAGAGCCATTGATAAAGGGCTTGAAGTGTTTGGTATCAATTATGGATACGCTGGTCTTGTTGCGGGTGATATTTTCCCATTGACAAGCGATGACGTATCCGACCGTATTCAACGTGGTGGTACATTCTTGTATTCAGCAAGATACCCAGAATTTGCTAACGTAGAAGGTCAACTCAAGGGTATTGAGCAATTAAAGAAGTTTGGAATCGATGCATTAGTTGTTATCGGTGGCGATGGTTCTTACCATGGTGCATTGCGTTTAACTGAACATGGCTATAACACAATCGGTTTGCCAGGTACAATTGATAATGATATTCCATTCACTGACTTTACAATTGGTTTTGATACAGCCGTATCTACTGCTGTTGATGCAATTGATAAGTTGCATGATACTGCCAGCTCTCATGAAAGAACATTTATCGTTGAAGTAATGGGTAGAGGTGCTGGTGACGTGGCTCTTTGGGCTGGTGTTGCCGGTGGTGCTCAAAAGATCATCGTTCCAGAACGTGATTTCGATATTAAAGAAATCGCTGAAGAAGTTAAGGTTGGACGTCAAAATGGCAACAAGAACATGATTATCGTCTTGGCTGAAGGTGTTATGCACGCCGAAGACTTCAAGAAAGAATTAGATAAGTATGGTGATTTTGATTCACGTGCTACTGTCTTAGGACATGTACAACGTGGTGGTTCACCAACAGTTCAAGATCGTGTCTTAGCAAGTAAGATGGGTGCTTATGCTGTTGATCTATTGCTTGATGGCAAGGGTGGACTTGCCGTTGGTATCGAAAACAACAAGATTACTTCTCATGATATTCTTGACCTATTCGATAGCAAGCACAAACCTGAATTATCATTATATGACTTAAACGAATCTTTAAGCAGATAAGTTAAGCATAGAACGTTTTAATTTGTTACAATAAACGATGTATAAAACAAGAAAAGGGGATTTCTCGATGAAAAGAACTAAAATCGTAAGTACACTTGGACCTGCTAGTAACGATGTTGACACAATCGTTAAGTTGATTGAAGCCGGAGCTAATATTTTCCGTTTCAACTTCTCACATGGTGACCATCCAGAACACAAAGCTCGTATGGAAATGGTTCACGAAGCTGAAAAAATTACTGGTAAGACTGTTGGTATCGTTCTAGATACTAAGGGTGCTGAAATTCGTACTACTGTTCAAGAAGGCAACAAGTTTGAAGCTAAGATTGGTCAAACAATCCGTATCTCAATGGATGATTCATTAACAGGTACTCCTGAAAAGATTGCTTCTACATACCCTGGTCTATACGATGATACACATGTTGGTGGTCACGTATTGATCGATGATGGTCTTGTTGACTTGAAGATCACTGAAAAGGATGACAAGAACCGTGAATTGGTTACTGTTGTTCAAAATGATGGTATGATTGGTTCAAGAAAGAGTATCAATGCTCCTGGTGTTGAAGTTCGTCTACCAGGTATCACTGAAAAAGATTCAGACGATATTCGTTTCGGTCTAGAACAAGGTATCAATTTCATCTCAGCTTCATTCGTTCGTAAGGCTCAAGATGTACTTGACATTCGTGCAATCCTTGAAGAAAAACACTGTGAATACGTACAAATCTTCCCTAAGATTGAATCACAAGAAGGTATCGACAATATCGATTCTATCCTTCAAGTATCAGATGGTTTGATGATTGCTCGTGGTGACATGGGTGTTGAAATTCCATTTGAAAACGTACCATTCGTACAAAAGAGCTTGATCAAGAAGTGTAACGCACTTGGCAAGCCAGTTATCACTGCTACACAAATGCTTGACTCAATGCAAGAAAATCCACGTCCTACACGTGCCGAAGTTACTGATGTTGCTAACTCTGTTCTTGATGGTACAGATGCTACAATGCTTTCAGGTGAAAGTGCTAACGGTGACTACCCTGTAGAAGCTGTTTCAGCTATGGCACACATCAACGAACGTACAGAAAAAGAATTAGACAAGAATAACTCACTTGCAATCCAACGTTTCGAAGATTACAAGGGTTCAAACGTTACAGAATCAATTGGTGAATCAGTTGTTAGAACTGCTGAAGAACTAAACATTCACACAATCGTTACTGCTACTAAATCAGGTTACACAGCTCGTATGATTTCTAAGTATCGTCCAAGTGCTGACATTTTAGCTATCACATTTGATGAAAAGACACAACGTGGTTTGACAGTTAACTGGGGTGTTGATCCTATTATTACTGACAAGCCAGAAAACACTGATGAAATGTTCGATCTAGCTGCTAAGAAGGCTCAAGAACTTGGCTTTGCCAAGGAAGGTGACTTGATTCTTGTTGTTGCTGGTGTTCCAGTTGGTGAAAGTGGTACAACAAACGTTATGAAGGTTCAATTGATCGGTTCAACATTGGTTAAAGGCCAAGGTGTTGGTGAAGAATCAGTTGTTGGTAACGTTGTAGTTGCTCATTCTGCTGAAGAAGCAAACAAGAAGATCAATGAAGGCGACATCCTTGTTACAGAAATGACTGACAAAGATTACCTACCAGCTCTTGAAAAGGCTAGTGCCGTTGTTGTTGAAAACGGTGGTCTAACTTCACATGCTGCTGTTGTTGGTATTGCTATGGGTCTACCTGTAGTTGTTGGTGCTAAGAATGCTACAAGCCTTGTTAAAGACGGTGACACTGTTACTGTTGATTCAAGACGTGGTGTTGTTTACAAAGGTGCTTCACGTTCACTTTAATTTTTAAATAAAATTAAAAATGATTTAAAACATAATAAACTGAAAGAAACTGACGAGTTTCTTTCAGTTTTTTTGTGTTTGCGTTATTATTTTAATAATGAAATTATGAGGTGAAATTTTGTCGAATAAAGATGTACTTGTTTTTGAAATTGAACAGGCTAAAGGTAAGCCTAGAGATGTTGAACATAAAAAAGATTATTGTCCTTTCTGCGATACTAAGAGCTTAACGAATATTATTGACCAAAGTGGAGATATGATTTGGTTAAAGAATAAATTTAAGACATTACGTGATACTGAACAAACGATTATCATTGAATCGCATGATCATTATGGTGATATTTCTAATTATTCAGTTGAAAAGAATCAAGAAGTATTTAATTATATCTATGAATGCTGGAATAAAATGATTCAAAGCAAGAAATATGAAAGTGTCTTGATGTATAAGAATTTTGGACCAATGTCTGGTGGATCTTTACGTCATCCACATTTTCAGATAATTGGTTTGAATAAGGTAGATGGATACAAACATATCGAGCCAGAGAACTTTACAGGTATGGATGTTTTCAATTCAAAGCATATCAATGTGAATGTTTCAGAGAAACCAATTATGGGTTTTGTTGAATTCAATGTTACGATCAATAATCCCAAGTATATAGATGATTTGGCTGAATTTACTAGAGTAACAGTGAAGTATGTTTTAGATGATCTCTATGATGGAAAATTTGATTCATATAATATTTTCTTCTACAAAGTAGGTCGCAAAATAATTTGTAAAGTTGAAGCTCGTTATGTTGTTTCACCATATTTTGTGGGTTATAGATTGTCACAACGTGATGGCGATGATCAAGTTAAAGGCATTGCGGCTGTACTGTTGCAGCGTTTAAAAGAAAATGCGCATTCAAAAGAAATTGAATTAAATTAAAAGATGATCGTAGCAAAATATTTTTATAATTGAAAAGATCGATGTGGAATTTGCAATAATTCTACATCGATCTTTTTTAGTGTAAGAAAGTTGTTTTCTATATATCATATCAACTCCCATATATTAACTTGACATAATTATTGTTATGTAACTCTGTAGCCAAAGAACAAAGATATTATCAAATCCAATTGTTCTTCTTAGCAATATTTAATGCCTCAATTCTTGAATGAGTACCGGTTTTACTCAAAATTGAAGAGATATAATTGCGAACTGTCCCACTAGAAAGAAAGACAGTTTCTGCGATTTCTTGGGTATTTTTACCTAAAGCAAATTCTTGCATGATTTTTAATTCTTGGGCAGTTAGAGGATTTTTTACGGCGGTTAAGATGCTAGAAACTAAGTTGGCATCATAAATGATTTGACCATCGAGAATTTTATGGATTGTATCCACAAGTTTGTCGGTAGGACTATCTTTAAGTAAATAAGCATTAACCTCACTGGCTACAGCCGATTCAAAATATTTTTTTCGAGCAAAAGTAGTAAGAATGATAATTTTAATATTTTGATGATTAAGGCGTAATTCTTGAGCAACTTCTAGTCCAGTTAGATTAGGCATTTCAATATCTAAAATAGCAATATCTGGTTTTAAAGTAGTGATTTCTTGGAATGCCATCTGACCATCAGTAGCATTGCCAATAATTTCAAAATCATCTTCTAAATCTAAAATAGCGGAAAGTGCCGAGTTTAGCATTTCTTGATCTTCGGCAATATAAATTGTAGTCATATTAGTCCTTCTTTGGTATAGAAATTTGAAGACAAACACCGTGGTTTGAAATTATTTTGATTGTACCATTAATACTTTTTAGTCGATTAGTTATACCACTTAGGCCGTATGAAACATGATCAGATACAGTTTTTAATCCAATACCATTGTCACGAATTTCTAGATAATAGTTTGAGGAATCTTCTTCAAAAGTAAATTTCATTAAATTAGCTTGACTGTATCGAATAACATTAGTGGTTGTTTCTTTAATAATAGCAGCTAAAATGTGTTGGATATCTTTAGGCCAATTATCGGAAACACCTTCATTGATGGAAATTTGATGTATTTTGGCCAGCGCTAGGTGCTTTTCCTCTGATACCATGGCGCTGGCAATAGTCTGAGCATTTAAGTCGGATACTATTTGTCGAACCAAATTAAGATTGTCACGAGACGCTTTAGTAATATCAGCTAATTGTTGTTGAGCTTTTTGAGGATTCTTGTCGATCAGTTTGGCGGCTAATTCTGACTTTAAGGTGATTAATGAAAATGACTGTCCAAGATTGTCATGCAGGTCTTGAGCGATACGGTCACGTTCATTTTGCTTGATAATAGTTTCTAAACGTCGATTGGTCTGTTTAGTTTGATAAGAGCGACGGTAACTGTTGGCTAAGGAACGGGCAGCAATTGGTGATCCAATGATAAAAGTAAGTGCAATGATGATTCCAAAGGGACCATAGTTATTTATTACAGGAGTGAGTAAAATAAAAGTGAAAACACAGCCTAGCGATACAATTAAATACAAGATGAAATAATGCAGGAAATCTTTTAATTTAAATGGTAATGAACCAATCTCCCAGGCTGTATAGATAAGGAAGGTTCCACCGCTATTGGGAAATTTTGATATAAAGTAGGCGGCGATAATTAATTGTATGCCAATATCTAACCAAAGCCAGCGATTTAGAAAGTAACCGTCGCGGTAAAACTTTAAAAAAGCTAGTACCAGCAATAAATAAAACCAATTAAAAGGATGCTGAGTAATTAAAATTTGACCTGCTATTAGAAATAATGAAAAAAACCAAAAGTAGGGCATAAAGCCGAGTCTTTTGGGAAAAAGAATATGTTTATATAAGAATTTATTCATTCAAAAATACTTCCTTTTCGTTTTTGAATTCTAGATAATACTAAGAATAACAAAGCAATTATAACTAACCAAGCGGAAATATTAATAATTGCATGCCAGTTGATTGAACCCGTGTGTAAAAAAGTTTGTTCAAGATTTGATAGCTGATAAGTGGGCATAATTTTACCGATTCTTTGTAACCAATCAGGCATGATGCGAATTGGCCACCAGAGGCCGCTGATTATTGCTAGCGGAAAAACAACTAGATTGTTAAGTAAATTAACAGTATTGGAACCCTTAGCTAAAGAAATCAAAGCACCTATCAGAATTAAGGGTATTGTTCCTAGTAGGTTGATACAAATGAGGATTATTAATAAGTGTAATGAAAGATCAATGTGATTAATAAAAATACCGACTGAACAAATTAAGATTGAAGAAATTAAATTTAAAAAGATGAATACTAAAGCCATTGATGAATAATATTGAAATTTTGAAATAGGTTTAAGACTAATGAATAGTTTAAAATGACTAGTTTGGTCGTCCAAAAGCGTATTGGAAGTTGTTATAATGCCACCTAACATACAACTGTAAATCATCATACTAACAAGATAATCTTCATTCCAAACAGCCATGGCATTTGCAGGAATTCCAGTAGTTAATATCTTGGTGTATAGCAGGTAAAAAGTAATTGGCAAAAGCATGTCAAAGAGGAAAAAGGCTTTGTTTCTTAAAACGATTCTCTCAAAATTTATTTTAGTCTGAAATAGATAATTAGTCATGATTATGCTCCTCTCGATAATTCAATAGCATAGTATCTAAATTAGTTTGTTTGATTTGAAGATTAGTAATTGCTGTTAAGTATGGTGTAATTGCGATAATCAAATCGTTAGGGTCATTAGTGACAATTTGAAAGTGTTGTCCTAGTTGTTCGATCGAGATAATATTTTGAATGCTTGTGAAAGTTTTGATATTTAATTCACTATCGAACTCGACTAGACTATTGCCTTGAATATTTCGTAGTGATTGAATCGAACCGTCAAAAGCAATTGAACCATTTTGTAAAATAAGGAATCGATCAGCAATATTTTCCAATTCTTCCAAATAATGACTAGTAACAAAAATAGTTTTGCCGTTTTGCCGTAATTTAGAAATTTCTTGCCAGAAGTCATGGCGAGCATTGCTGTCCATACCGACAGTTGGTTCATCTAGAAAAAGAATCTCTGGATTTCCTGATAATGACAGTGCAAAGGATAGGCGTCTTTTTTGTCCTCCAGAAAGTTGGTTCATATAATTGTTTTCTAAATCATTCAATCCAGATAAACTTAATAGTTTTTGATAGGATAAGGGATGTTTAAAATAACTACGTGAAAGATTGATGATTTCTTTAACTTTGATTCGATTGAGGGCAAGATTATCTTGCATCATGACGCCAGTAATCTGTTTCCAATGTTGTGTGTTCAGAAAAGTGATCTTTCCTGAATCACTAGTGATCAATCCTAAAATGATATTGATTAGAGTGGTTTTGCCAGCGCCATTAGCGCCAACCAAGGCAATTATTGAATGAGAATAAATTTGTAAGTTAATGTTTTTTAAAACAGTTTTACCGGAAAATTTTTTGTTAATGTTTTGAATTGATAAAATATTACTCATTTTTTCGATCCTCGTTTCCTAATTAATGACTTAATTTTAGGTAATTTTAATATACCGTGGTAGTAAGCAATGTCATTAAAAAAGATGACAAATGTCATGTCTTTTAGTTAAGTTAAATGTTTTACGAAAACATTTAACTTAAAAATAACAATAAAAATACATCATACTCGAAAAGTCATACAATAAAGTCAATGAATGAAATGTTAATGAGGTGAAAAGATGAGTTATAAATTAATAGCAATTGATTTAGATGGCACCTTACTAAATAACAAAGGTAAAATATCACAACCTAATAGGGCAGCAATCAAACAAGCCATAGATCAAGGGATACAAATTGTTTTTTGTACTGGAAGACCGTACAAAGAGGCAACTGCCTTTGCCGAAGAATTAAATCTAAACGCTTCTAATCAATATATTATTGATTATGGTGGCAGCATGATTCATGACCTTACAGGCAAAGTATTGTATCAACAAACTTTAAAGAACCAGACTTGTACAGACATTGCACAAAATCTTTATGCCCATAAAATCAGTTTTAAACTAATTGATACTCAAGGGAACCTTTATAATAGTGATCAAGAGTGGACAGAAAAAAGAATGTTGCAATCTGATTTAGCGGTTCTAAAATTCTTAATGAAGACACATAAGGTTAAATTAGAACGTTGGGCACAATGGTTACATGAACAATATGACCAAGATTATTTCGTAGTTCAAACTAGTTCTAAAGAAGTAGAAATTTGCCCACGAAACGTAAATAAGGGTACAGCATTGGAACGTTTGATTAAATTATTAAAGATAAGTCCTCAAGAAGTAATTGCTATTGGGGATATGGACAATGATTTGCCAATGCTAAAGATTGCAGGCTTAAGTATAGCAATGGGAAATGCTAATGATAATGTCAAACAAGTTTGTGATGTTGAAACTCTCGATAATAATCACGAAGGTGTTGGAATGGCAATTCAAAAATACCTTTTGCAGAAATAAAACCAATTATTAATATTTTGAGTTTGGTTAGAATTTTTTTTCAAGTTAAAGATTCGAATATATTAAAAAGGAATCCTAAAGACTTTTAGTAGTCGTTGGGATTCCTTTTTTAATAGGTTTAAATTTCACCTAGACTTCAGGCTTATAGTCTTTATCAATAATCAAGACAGGTTTAATAGTTTCACCGCTTACTGAGTCGGCGTCAGCTTCGTTAATTTGGTCGAAGTCATAAAACTTTTCAGTTAAATCGAATGGGAAGACACCCATCTTATAGAATTCAATTAGACGTGGAATATCAACTTGAGGAATTGAATCACCCATATTAACACCGACAATCTTCTTATCATCAACACAGAGATCATTCCAAGTACTGATTTCAATATTATGTGGTGTTACAGCGATTGTAGCAGTAGTACCACCTTGAGTTAGAGCAGCAATTGAATCGGTCATAACTTTAGTTACACCTGTTGTATCGACAGCCCAATCAACACCAAGTCCACCAGTGATCTTCTTAATAGCTTCAACGGCATTTTCTTTCTTACTATTAACAACATCGGTTGCACCCATTTTTTTGGCTAATTCCAAACGTGAGTCAACGATATCAACGGCAATTACTTTGACACAGCCAGAAATCTTTCCGGCCATCATAGCGGCAAGTCCAACGGCACCTGTACCAAAGACAGCAATTGTATCCCCTGGTTTTGGTTGAAGTGTATTGAAGACTGTTCCACTTCCGGTAACGTATCCGCAACCAAGGGGTCCTAATTTTCTCAAATCAAGATCTTTAGGAACTTTTACAGCATTTCTTTTATCAATTACGGTATGAGTTGTAAATGATGATTGATTGAACATATCGCTGACATGGTGACCATCTTCGGTAAAGTGATCTGAACCGTCGGGACGTGTTCCTGATAAATTTGAAGCAGCATATTTACGACATTGAGTAGGTTTACCTTTTAGACAATTGTCACATTCACCACATGAATAAAATGACATTATGATATGATCGCCAGATTTAAAGTTTGTGACATTTTTACCAACTTTTTCAACGATACCAGATCCTTCATGACCAAGGACAACTGGAAAACTAAAAGCAGCATCACCCTTACGTAGTGCCTCATCTGAGTGGCAAATACCAGATGCAACGACTTTGACTTGAAGACCATCGTCAGTCATATCAGCTAATTCAACGTCATCTTTAATAACAAATGGATCGTTTACCTTATCAACTACAGCAGCTTTAATTTTCATAACAAAATCCTTCTCTCAATAATATATTTGGAAACGCTTACTACATTGAAAATTATTTCACTATTAATTAATAAATACAATCTTGATTTTTAAAAAGAAAATGTTACTAGTTGAAAAAATAATGTAATTTTTCAAAATTAATACTAAAAATGATTTTATGTAACGTTGAAATACGTTAAAATAGTAAAGCTTAGATAATTATGACTAAATAAACATAAAAGAGTATGGTGAAAAATGGAAATAACAGAAATGTACGGTCATGTACTTACAGGTACAGTGACAGATCTTAATAAAGAAGAAGCGTTTGTTCAAATTGAGGGTTATACGTTTGCCTTAGATTTAAGTGAATTAACAGAAGTCCCTGAGTTAGGGGATGAAGTCGCTGGTTTTGTTTATGAAAATCAAGAACATAAGAACAAAATGACGACAGTTCTACCATTTGTAACAGAAGGTGTTTGGGATTTTGCTGAAGTTACTGAAGTTAGAACCGATTTAGGTGTCTTCATTAACGTTGGGTTGGAAGACAAGGATATCGTTGTTTCTTTGGATGATTTACCTTTGGAACATAATGAATGGCCTAAGAAGGGCGATAACGTGATGGTCAAGTTGGAAATTGATCATAAAGGTCGTCTTTGGGGCAAATTAGCTGATATTGAACTTTACACGCAAATTGCACGTAGTCCTGAATCCAATCTGAAAGAATTGATGAATAATGACGAAGAAGGAACTGTGATTGCTATTAGAGAATCTGGTGCTTTTGTAATGACTGATAGTTATTATATGGGCTTTATTCATGTCAATGAACAAGGACAACCTTTACACATTGGACAGCACATTAAAGCTCGAGTAATTGGATCAAGTCACCGTCGTTTAAATCTATCAATGAAGCCACGTGCTTACGAAGAAATCACTCCTGATGCTCAGATGATTGTAGCAGTATTGGAACATTCTCGTGATAAAAAAATGCCTTACACGGATAAAAGTGATCCAGATGATATCAAAGAGTACTTTGGTATCAGTAAGGGTAGTTTCAAACGTGCATTAGGTAATTTGATGAAGCAACGTAAAATTGAACAAAAAGATGGCTACACTTATCTCAAATAGAGGTGACGATTTATGAGTGATAAATTATCGATTAAGAATCAGAAGATGATCGATACGGTTGCTGATTATGCCCGTTACTTGAGATTAGATAGAGGTTTGTCCAAAAATACGATAGTTTCATATCAACAGGATCTATTAGAATTCAGCAGTTTTTTAGAACAAAAGAAGTTGGATTTTTACCCAGAAGATCATTTTGTTGTAACACAGTTTTTTGCTAGTCAAGATAAGCAAAAAAAGTCTAAGACATCACAAATGAGAATGTTCTCATCGTTACGTAAGTTTTATCAATGGCTGGAATTGGTGGATAAGATTCAATCTAATCCCATGAATGAATTGGATGCACCTAAAAAAGGAACTCATTTACCAGTAGTATTATCAATGGAAGAAGTAAATTCATTAATTGAGTCACCTGATGTTTCAACTCCATTAGGGGTACGTGACAGAACTATTTTTGAAGTGATGTATGCAACTGGATTACGAGTCAGTGAATTGGTAAATTTGAATATGGACGATTTACACTTGGACCTAGGATTGATTAAGACCTTGGGAAAAGGTGATAAAGAGCGATTATTGCCAATCGGTGATACGGCTATTACTTGGCTAAAGAAATATTTTCTTGAAACTAGAAAACAATTAGTTGAAAAATACGGCTCTCAAAAAGAAGTCTTTTTGAACTTTCGTGGCAAAAAGCTTACTCGTCAGTCCATATGGCGCATGATCAAAAAATATATTGCACAAGTTGGTATAGAAAAGGATGTAACACCACATACTTTGCGTCATTCTTTTGCTACTAATTTATTAGAAAATGGTGCTGATTTAAGAGTTGTTCAGGAGTTGTTGGGTCATTCTGATATTTCAACTACACAAATATATACGCATGTTAATAAAACGCATATGAAACAAGTTTATAATGAATCATTTCCAAGAGCTTAGGAGGAATTAGATGCTCAATAAATATAGCGATGAGAATAAGAAGATTGCAATGGGATTTTTGTCTTACATCAGTGACCTAAAGGATCTTGATAATTTAGAACAAGAGTTGAATCTTTATTCTGAGGACGAAAATAGGCAACTTTATCTTTGGAAGAGTAACTTGGAAGATTATTCTGGCATTGTAGCGTTGTCCTTTTCTAAGAAAACTGTTTTTGTTGAGTATATTTCACTAAATCCTTCTTATCGTTCACAGAGTAATATTTTTAAAATTTTTGATGATATTCAACAAAAATTTCCTGATCAAGTTATGTTGGGCAATTTTAATTTGGGTGACCAAATCAAACAATGGCGTCACAACAAAGAGAAACTTCAAAAAGATATGAAAGAAACGAACTAATGGAAAAATTAAATTTAGTTTTAACCGACTTTGAGGGACCAATCGATTTGCTACTGCATTTGATCAAGGAATCAAAGGTAGATATTTATGATATTCCCATTGCTCAAATTACACAGCAATATTTGGACTATTTGAATAGTATGAAAGTTTTGCAGTTAGATATTGCTGGTGATTATTTAGTTATGGCTTCAACTTTGATGTCGATTAAGAGTAAAATGCTTTTACCACAAGCACCTGATGAGATAGCTGATGAATTAGATGTTGATGATCCTCGTGATCAATTGGTTTCACAATTGTTGACATACCAAACTTATAAACGTGTTGCAGCTTATTTTGAAGAAAAAGAACAAGTTCGTAAGCAACAGTTTGATAAAGAAGTTAGCATTCCTAATCAGCAGCTAGATCAATTTTTGGAACCGGGTTCGGTGGTCTTGGATGATTTGGCAGCAACCTATGCAGAGTTGTTGCGTGAAAAAAAGAATCATCAACCTGAGACCGAAACAATTGAGAATGAAAAATTGTCGATTGAGGATGCAACTGATAATATTTTGACGGAACTACATACAATTAAAAGGACAACTTTTAAGGCGTTACTTAGACTGAATAATAATATCGAAGAAATCGTGACTGATTTTATGGCTATTTTGGAATTAGCTCGTAAACAAATCGTTTCGGTTCAACAAAGTGATTTTCAAAGTGAATTATTTATCGAATTGAGGAATTAAATGTGTATCAAGCAAAAATAATGGCCTTGTTATTTGTGGCCGGCGATCAAGGAATCAAAGAAAAAGATTTAGCAGAACTATTAGGTATTGATACGGCAGCTTTAAGACAGAACATTGAAGAATTAAAAGTAAGTTTAATGACAGATGGTAATTCTGGTATTGAATTAGTTGAATATAATTCTTTGTACAAGCTAGTTACAAAAAATGAGTTTAATGAACTTTTGACAAAATATTTTAAATCCGGTCTAGGCACTAAGTTAAGTCAAGCTGCTTTGGAAGTGTTGTCGATCATTGCCTACCAACAACCAATTACACGAATTGAAATTGATGAAATTCGTGGTGTTCAAAGTTCAGGTAGTTTGAATACTTTATTGATGCGAAAGTTAATTAAAGAAAATGGTAAGAAGAACGTTCCTGGTCATCCTCATCTATATGTAGTTACTGATGAGTTCTTTGATTACTTCGGAATTAAAAGTTTAGAAGATTTACCCAAAATAGAAAATTTTGAAGATAATTCAAACATAGGAGATATAAATGGAGAAAGTTAGATTACAAAAGTATATGGCTGAGGCTGGTGTAGCTTCACGTCGTAAGTCAGAAGAACTGATTGCTAAAGGGCATGTTCGAGTTAATGGCAAAATCGTAACTGAAATGGGAATCAAAGTTGATAATCGCGATAAAATCGAAGTTGATGGAATGCCACTAGAAGAGGAAAAGAAACGTTATATTTTGATGTATAAACCTCGTGGGGTTATCTCTGCTGTAAAAGACGATAAGGATCGTAAGGTTGTTACCGACTTGCTGGAAGAAGATGTTCAAGAGCGTGTTTATCCCGTCGGACGTCTTGATTACGATACTTCAGGTCTATTACTATTAACGAATGATGGTGAATTTGCCAATCATTTGATGCACCCAAGATATCACGTTGAGAAGACTTATGTAGCTAAAATTGAAGGTATTTTAGCCACTGAAGAGATTAAAAAACTTGAAGGTGGTATCAAGTTGAAGGGCTTCACCACAGCCAGAGCCAAAGTTAAAGTTATGTCAAAAGATAAGAAAAAGAATTCATCTATTGTTAGAATTACAATTCATGAAGGACATAATCATCAAGTTAAGAATATGTTTGATGCGGTCGGTCATAAAGTTGAAAAACTATCTCGTGAAAGTTATGGTTTCTTGACTCTTGAAGGATTAGTTTCTGGTAAATACCGTGATTTGACACGTCAAGAAGTTGCTGAATTGAAGAAAGAAAATATCGTCAATAACTAAATGGTATTGTTCCCATAACAAC
Organism: Companilactobacillus musae; assembly: GCF_003967595.1. Taxonomy (GTDB): domain Bacteria; phylum Bacillota; class Bacilli; order Lactobacillales; family Lactobacillaceae; genus Companilactobacillus; species Companilactobacillus musae. Next base: position 196,371 of record NZ_BIFW01000001.1, read on the forward strand.
TCTTCAGTTGCCATATATCAAGGTGTCTGTTATATTAAAATCATAAAATTAAATAATTGGTTTTCAGGGCAGGGTGAGATTCCCGACCGGCGGTAAAGTCCGCGACCCAACTTAGTTGGTCGAATTGGTGCGATTCCAATACCGAGATTCTTGACCTAAAATATGCTTTATAGCTAAATATAAATCAAAGAGACCAAACACTGTTAAATCGGTGTTTGGTCTCTTTTTTTTGCTTGTCATGGGTTTGTATATAGATGCGTTAAATTGGCACATTTTTCAGCACATTATTGGGTTGGCACATTTTTGGCACATCGAAACGTAGCACAGTTATCTAAGGAACTATATAATAAACGTATTAAGAATAACCAAGGGAGGAACAAATTTGGTAAAAAGATTATCACCGAGAGAATCTCTTAAATCGATTGATGCGGTAAAACAATTAATAGCTTCAATTGGCTCAAAGGGAAAACAAAGTATTACAGTGTATAAGAATGGTGCCAGTATATTTTCTGGAATATACGATGTAGCAGTGGATAAATATTTTACTTCTGACTGTTCGGTTTATATTATGTGGGAAGATGGTCCATATAAAAGACCGGATTATAAAAATTTGGACAAGTTACATGGTATCTATAGTACTGGATATCAAAAAATGTCTTTTGATGATGAAAACCATATTTTTGAAATAATTGATTCATCCGGAGGCACAATAAATATTCAAATCTAATACTTAAGAACACCATTTAAAATGGTGTTCTTTTATTTTATGAATTTTTTAATTGAAGATTGAAACAGCTTCTTTGGCATCTTGTTCTTTTCTATCCTTGAGAAGATGAACATATATTTGAGAAGTGATCAATGTACTAGAATGTCCAAGGCGAGCAGAAACATATTCAAGGCTGATGTCTCTTGAAATCAATATAGAGGCATGTGTGTGACGTAATGCATGGAAGGTAAGATGATTGCCGTTTTTTATGTTTAACTTCGTCTGAACGTTTCCTAGAGCCTTATTAGCTGCCGCATCACCTGGTATTTGATGGCGTCCATTCATAAAAACATAATTTATATCATTTGAATATTTTTGTTTCAAAAAAACTTTTGCCTGTTCAATTTTTAAATGTTTCAACATTTTCATGGTAATTTGATCTACGTCGAGTATTCTGACAGACGAAGCTGTCTTGGTTGGTTTGAAACCAGTCCTTTTTTTATAATCGTAGGTTTTATTAACGTCGATTGTATTCTTATCAAAATCAATATCGTTCCATGTGAGTCCAGCAATCTCTGCATATCTTAATCCTGTTGCTAGAGCTAAAGCAATTTCATAACGTGTTATAGAATAAACGGACGCCTTGGATAGACAGTAACTGCGAATTTTATTTGCTTCATCCAACTCGAAAAATTTTATTTCCTTAGACTTTTTCTCACCGGATATAATCGCATCACGAGTAAAGTCAATAGAGATGATTTGTTCTTCAAGAGCATCTTTGAGGGAAGAACGGATTGCTCCATTCAGAGCTGAAACAGTAGTTTTAACATGATTTTGTGCATATTCATCTAGCATCTTTTGGTAGTCAATCTTAGTGATCTTTTTAAGCTTGGTATTTCCAAAGTGTTTGAGAATGAATTTTTCCATGGCAGAGTATTTATTTTTTGTAACGTTAGTAAATCTGCCAGCTTTATATACAGTTACCCATTTTTTGAAGTAATTATAAAAGGTGATTAGTTCACCTTCTTTGGAAATGCCTATTTTGGATCGTTTAATTTCAACGGCTCTTGCTGCATTCTGAGCATCACTTTTCTTTTTGAAGGGACTATCATTTATAGAATGCTTTTTTCCGAATGAATCTCGATAAAAGACACGATAGGCCCATTCACCGTTTTTTCTTCTTATAAATTTGTGCCATGTTTACATTTTCCTTTCTTTGGTTAAATTAGATTTACAGTTTTAGATTGATTTGTTAACTTGTGGGGGCACATATGTTCTTTTGCGCTTAAAAATAAAAAGCCAATTAAGGCTTGAAATACTTTAATGAGATTATTATCTTTAAGTATGAGGTGAAAATTGTGAAAAAAGTTGAATTATCGTCACCAGAAATCGACTTACTTAGTTCAATTCTTGATGAATATATTTATGAACATGATTTATTTGATTTATCAGTATCTGAAAATGGTAGTTACATATCGGATGAATATCCAATTGATGCGGAACGCGCCAATCTAATTAGTAATATTTATGATAAACTATAAACTTTGCAGGTATATCCCATTATATGTGTCGACAACTCCTTGAAGTAAAATATCACAAATTCCCTTGTTAGAATAGCCGCTGTTAAAATGATCAACCGAGTTTCTTAACAGAAACATTGCCTCTAGTTGACGTTTTTGACGGTCATCAAATCTGGGCAAGCATTTTTTTAGTCCATTGAAATAATCTACTCTTGTAGGATCTTTTCCTAAATAGCTGATTGGAGGTCTACCGTCATTTTTTTGAGAATCAAACTTTTTATCAAAATTATTGATGGTTAGGTATAAGAGATGCTCTATTATACTGCCAATACCGGTTGAACAAACAAACCATAAACCCAATTCATATGCTTTGATGCAATCTTCTAATTCAGAAGTGAATTGTTCATCATCAATAGTATTAGTGATGTTTTCAAAATGGTATTTGTCTGTAAAATATTTTGATTTGAAAATCTTTAATGGAGTTTGGGAAAATAAATTTTTATTTAATTTATCCGTAGATAATTTGTATTCGGTGTCTGCAAAGTGTTTTGCAAGTCTAGAAATGTCTTTATTTTCGATCTCAAAATTGGCAATTGTAGTCATCATCAACGATCCTTGTATAAAAGTTGGATTCTTTATTAAATGATTTTGAATCAGATATTTTAATTTATTCTCAGCAGAAAATGTATTATCATACTCAAAAACGCTAGTTTGATTAAATAAATCTATGTATGTCAATTCATCGTTGTTGGTTTTACTTAGTTCGGCAAAGAAAACAATTGTCTGTAGACTAAAAGTATAGCTGTCTGAGGAAGTGTGAGTTAGAATAACATTGAAATTCAATTTTTTACTTTTCCATGAAAAAATATTTTGCTCTTCCGAAGGATCAATATATTTAACTCTGTTTTCATACTGTTCTTTGAGTGTCCTTAAGAATGTTTCCTTTTCATCCTCAATGGATAAATTCATTGTATTTCTCCTTTTAGTCATGCCACGGCATGGCTTTTTATATATCTAAAATTATTGTCCAGAATAATCAGGACCAATGTAGTTACCATTTTCGTCAGAGTAACCTTTTTCGATACCTGTCTGTAACTGTTGTTCACCAAATGTTTTCATATTATCCGGGGTACTTTCCAATGCTTGAATGGTAGACATTCCATGCTGTGTCTTATATAGGACAGGTGAGACACCGTACTTATTAAGAAATCCAGTCAAAGTATTCTCATCATAAGAAATGCCACTTGCTTGTTGTTGTGTATTTTGACCATTTTGAGCCTGTTGTTGCTGATTCTGCTGAGTATTAGTATTTGCACCTGAAGCTTGTTGAGATTGATTAGAGGTCTGGTTTTGGGCTTGTTGGTCGGTATTATTTTGTTGAGTGTTATTCTGATCATTTTCTTGCTGATTAGTTTCATCAGTGCTTTTTTGATCAGATTTCTTAGAAGATTTCTTCTTAGTAGAAGGAGTCTTCTTTTTTGATACTTTCTTTTTAGCAACTGCAGTTGTCTTATCTTTCTTGTCAGTAGATGAACTAGCTGACTTGTTGGTCGAACACGCCGTCAACGAAAGGGTAGTAGCAATTAATAATGCAGATGTAATAATACGTTTCATTTTGATATCCCCCATATCATAATTAGTATTAAAGTTTTAAAAATAAAAAAACACCGACAATCTAATAAAAGACTGACGGTGTTTTGGGACATATGTCCGCGTAAATAATAATAAATGGAGCCGAGCTCCCAGTACCTTTATTATACATTACCATTTAATCTCGTCAATGCTTTTAATAGAATCATCTACCTGGAGATGAATAGTGTCATCAATTCATTACTAATATCTTTCATTTGCTGACTATTTAGTCGTATTTTTCCTGAAGGATCAAATCGATTTATTCGTTTTATTCTAAACTTGCTTATTGTGGTTATGTCCGTCAATCTTGCATAAGAATCTTTATTATATTCTGAATAGATATCTATGATTTTCTTCATATCATTTAGATCTTGATGTGCTTGCTTAGTCCTTTTTTGAACAATATCAAAATTCGAATTAATTAATGAAATTTTTTCAAGAATGAGATTATCCGTAATTTTAAAGTCCTCTTTGTCAGACATGAATTGGTTTATTTTCAAAGATAAATCCGAAAATTCTTCAAGTGTTATAGTGTCATCCTTAATTTTCAGTATATTTATTTCACTTTCGTACTGTGGACAAGATTGTGAGAAAACATCCAGAAGTTCATTTAATAATGAAACTCTTAAAGGAACACTTTTATTCAGTTCTGATATGTTCCTATCTATATCTTTTTTATTTTCTATAATTCTGTTGCGCATAATTGTTAGCGTTTGATTGAATATTTCCTTACCAAGTGGAAAACGTCCCGATTTTTGTTTTGAAGTTAGGGGAATAACTGTCAAGGTTCGACTATTTGAATTGTCGTGTTTGTCAAGAACTATTGCAAAATGTGGGAATGAAAATTCACTTCCCATATTTACACCAAAATCCACTCTTATGATTGTTCCTCTTTTATAATGATAATATTTATTCGGAAAATGTTTTTTTGTTTCTTCTTCATATCTATATGAAACATTATTTAACCAGTTTGGTAACATTTCAAATTTTTTATAATCAGAGTTTGAAACCTCTTTAAATCTTTTATTAGATAAGTCCAGCTTATGATTATTGCTTTTTGTTATTTCATCGCCTGATAATTCGACCATTTTATTCCTCCTTTATGCTATGGATTTTTATATACCCAAAATTTGTTTCTTCTTGGAATCAAATATGATTATTCCCAATTCATAAGAATTTGCGTATTGTTATTTTCACCATTATCGTTATTAGGACCATCTTTTTTAACTTGATCTAAATTGAACCCTCTTGAACGTTGTTGAAATAATGGGTCAACATAATAGCTTGTTGCTGATTTAAGCAGAGTATTGGGATACTTCTTTAATTTTTTATTACTGATTTTTAAAGAATTTATCTTATCCATTTTATATGTTGCCATGAACTGGTGATCTTCAGTCATTTGAGCAAATCCAATACCTGGAACGGAATAATTTTTAGTTGCTTTTATGATTTTGTATTCATTCTTCATAAAAGTTAAATACTGTTTTTCATTATTGAATTTGTAACCCTTAATACCAATGATCTTGTAGCCATTAGGCATTGTCTCCAGCTTTGTAACATGCTTTGAACCAAGGATCTTTTTATTCATGGCTAAATATGTATCGTCATTGCCATTAGATTTAAAATTAGAAACAGCATTTGCCGAAACTATAGTTGTTCCAGAACTAATCAACGTTATCCCTAAAACTATAGATAAAAGAACCTGTTTAATCTTCATAATAAATCTCCCATAATTTATTTATTTATATTATCAATTTTTGATTCTAGTTTTTTGATATCCTCATGCAGTTCCTTGTTTTCTCTAGTGAGATCAGCCAGTTTCGATAATATTTCATCGCTATTATCGTTATCAGCAGTGTGATTTTGAATAAAGTAGGAACTGATAGAACTTGTTAACGTCCCTATAAAACCAACACCTACAAACATTAGAATAACGGATGCAATTCTACCAATTAAAGTATGAGGGGATATATCACCATATCCAACGGTAGTTGCTGTTACTATTGCCCACCAAAGTGCGTTGCTCAATGAGATACCTTCAGACAGTGAGTAGAGAATTGCCGAAATTAATAGTGCTAAAATGCTGATCACTATTAGATAAATCAATCCATTTATTTTTAAAAATCTCAGTATGTTTTTTCTGAATTTTCCAGACACTCCAATAAATCTAATAAACATGAATATCCTAGATAACTTCAAAACTCTAAAGATTCTAAACATTCTAAAAACACGAAATGTAGAGAATATTGAATTAAATGGAATTATAGCTAGTAAATCAACGATATTGTGTGTGAAAAATTGCCATTTATTTTTTGAATAAAAAAATCTACCAAAGTAATCAACAGTAAAGATTAGCAGGGTAGCATCATCAATATAAACGAATGGCGGTTTATCTATATTGATTCCATGCACAAAGCCTAAAAATAGGGTGACTAGCGATAAAGTACCTGCAAGAATAATTATGAAATAATATCCTGATTTAACCTTTTGATTAGACAATAATTTTTCCATGCTAATCTCCTATATTAGGAAGTCCATAGTTCCATCTTAGATCAGAGTAAGTATCAGGTAAGTGATCATGTTCTTCAACGTAAAGTTTGGTAACCACCGCCATTGCAAACTCATCAGCGCTATTTTCAGACCTATCCTTAAATCTCATGTTGGAAGAGTAGTAGGCTGTTAACCCCTCTATTACGTGGCATAATTCATGGGCTAATACGAAATAATTTTGGTTGTTGTATCTGATTATGTTAGACATCATGATTATAGGCTTATCGTTGTAATATAGTGTTTCAGCAAGTGGCTTATCAGCTACTTCTTTCCAATATATCTGAATATTTAATTTATCAGCCCAAGTAAATGGAGCAAATGTGCTATATCTTTTACCAATGGCAAAAACTAACTTATTTAGTTCTCTTGTTACTGTCATCGGTATCGCTTCTTTCTTTCTTGCGTTGGTCCCAAAAGATTTGAGTTAAAGCAATTTCTAATTTAGCTTTTTGTTCTTCAGTTAATTCATCACCGTCGTAGAAGGCACCCACTAGATTTCTGTCCAAGAAGAATTTCAGATCTACGGTGTCTTTTTGTTTTGCCCATTGTGGTGTCTCGTTTCTTCCATATAAGTAATCAAGTGTGACATCAAATATATCTGCCAATTTTACGGTGGTTGCCATAGGTGGCTCTCTAGTTCCACGTTCCCAAGTACCAATGGTCTTTTCAGAAACCCCAATCTTGTCAGAAAGGCTTGCCTGCGTATAACTATTAGAAATTCTTAGTGCTCTTAATCGTTGACCGAACATATTGTCACCTCCTAAAAATATGATACTACGTATTGTAGCATTGAAATAACCCACAAAAAGTAGCTATTTATATTAGTACACTACATAACGTAGTCTGATATAATAACTGTAATAAGGAAAGAGGAGGTAAAAGAAATTGAGCAAAATAAAAAAGCCAAAAAAGATTAGCTTAACCTTCGAAATCAATCTAATCATTTTGACTTTAGAAATTACCATAGAATGGTAATACCAGACCAAGGAGAGAAACCTCCCTCTTTGGTGCACCTAAAATATACTATATTTGCTCAATTAAATCCAATATGACAAAAACATTATTAAAAACAAAACATGTAAATATAAAGGCAACAAAAACGAAGCCTACTTTAAAAGTTGCTATAATTTGGTTAATAATTATATCTTTTATCGTGTGGTTAATAATTAAATAAGGAGAAAAGAAATGGTAGAAAAATTAACAGAGGCTCGTATTAAGGCAAATAAAAAATGGGATGAAAAAAACAAGGAACGTACTAGTTATTTAAGATCTCGTTCCAGTGCCAAAAGTTTTATTAAAAATAAAGCAACTAAAGAAGATATTGATATGCTCAAAGATGTCATGAAGGACCGATTAAATGACTTAAAGGGTGTTTAGCATATATAATTAAGTAGAAACAGAGACGCTGAAATGAAGTAGTTGTAATTAATTGATATTAAAATTGGCACATTTTTGGCACATTTTCAGATGAAAATATTAGTTTTGAGTATGATGTTGTCGGTTACTATTAGGTATATTTTGCTGTAAAAACAAGGTATATTTATCATCAATAACTAAATGGTATTGTTCCCATAACAACTCTTCAGTTGCCATATATCAAGGTGTCTGTTATATTAAAATCATAAAATTAAATAATTGGTTTTCAGGGCAGGGTGAGATTCCCGACCGGCGGTAAAGTCCGCGACCCAACTTAGTTGGTCGAATTGGTGCGATTCCAATACCGATAGTTAAAGTCTAGATGGAAGAAAACAGAGTAAGGTCTGTTTTGGTGTGCCCAAAATAGGCCTTTTTTCTTTGGAAATCAATTGAGAGAGGTTGATTCTAATGGGGAAAAGTACGTATAAGGTTCAAGAAGTAGTAGGTGTTTCAATTTTTGCGGCGTTAGGAGCCATTCTAATGTTCTTTGAATTTCCAGTTTTAATATGGTTACCTTTCTTAAAGGTAGACTTGAGTGATGTAGTTACATTAATTGGAACTTTTGCTTTTGGTCCAGTAGGTGGAATCATGATTGCTTTAATTAAATCAATGGTTCATTTGTTAGTTACTGGTACCGGTCTGGCAGGTTTAATTGGTGATGGGGCAGCTTTTGTCGGATCAGTGGCCTTGTTGATACCATTCAATCATTTCTGGAAGAAAGATAAAAAAATTACTGCTGTAATAATGGGAACTATTTCTTTGACTGTTATTATGTCGATTTTAAATTATTTAGTTGTAATGCCACTGTACATGAACGTAATTGGCATGCAACTAAATATGAGTTTAGCTAAATATGTGGCAACAGGGGTAATTCCTTTTAATATCGTCAAGGCGCTGATCATTTCAGCAGCATTTATTATCATTTATCCTCGAATTAAGAGCCGTTTTGCGATTAAATAGGCCTTCTAATGAAATTTTATAAATCTTTAAAGAAAAATTTTAAACTTTTATGATATGCTTTAAGAGATAGAAATTAGGAGGTTGGTTTTTAATGGCCGATAATGATAAAAACAATATGTCTGGCGATTCACGTGTTCCTAAATCCACTCAAGGACTAGAGGGATCTGTCAGTCTTGAGGATTTGAAGAAATATCATCTAATTGATGCGGGTGATGTCAACACACCAACAAATGATGAAACTCTTGATACTCAAACTTCTAATAATGATGAATCTCAAACTGAAACGAGTGTTGATTCTAATGAAAATGTTGATCAACCTGTTCCAGATGAGCCTCAACCTGAGGAAAATGACGATCATTTAAGCGAAGCAAAACAAGACGACGAGTCTGATAATATTAAAGACACTAATTTTGTGCCAGTTCCACCGGTAGATTCAAAGCCACAGGCACAGCCTGAGTCAATGGATTCAACAAGTGATGATTCTACTAATGAAGAGAAGTCAGAACCTCAATCTGAGGATGATGTTAAACCATGGGAAAAGAGCTTTGATTCAGATACTGACGATGATGGTCATGTTTCTCGGACAGTTACTAAAGAAAAGCAACGTGGAAATCATACTTTAGTTGTTACCTTAGTTATTGCCTTGATTGTTATTATGTTTACACCAGTTGTAATCAATGCTGTTAAAGGTAGTGGTAGTTCTGATTTAGATAGTGAACAAACTCAAAAGTCTGTCGAAAATAAAGATAAGACTGCCCGTAAAAAGGCTGCCAAGAAAGCTGCCGCTAAAAAGGCCGCTGCAGAGAAAAAAGAAGCTGCTGCTAAGGCAAAAGCTAAAGCAAAAAAAGAGGCTGCAAGCAAGAAGAGTTCCAGTTCAACTACTAAGTCAAACAGTAACAGTGATAACGATACTGTTAATAATGATAATAGTAGTAATACAACTAATGACAATACTGCTTCTAACAATACTCAAAATAATCAGGCAACAACTGATAATACACAACAAACAAATCAACAAGCTTCATCTGATACAACTAATAACAACTCAACAACTGCTTCAACTGATAGTAATAGTGGTTCATACTATACGGTTAAAGCCGGTGATAACTGGTTTAGAATTGCTTACAATAACAATCTAACGACTGCTCAATTAAAGAGTTTGAACGGTAACGTTGGAACATTAACACCAGGTACATCTTTAAGAGTTAAATAATTTTTGATTGTAGGGTCTCTGACAATTTTGTCTGGGCCCTTTTATTAAGGAGAGAAATAATTAATGCAAATTGCTATAGATGGCCCAGCATCAGCTGGTAAAAGTACCATTGCTAAATTGATTGCTAAGAATTTAAATTTTGTTTATTGTGATACTGGTGCAATGTATCGAACAGTAACATTGCTTGCAAAAAAGAATAATGTAGGTTATGGTGATACTCTCAATATTTTGAAATTAATGTCAGAACATAAGATTCATTTTCTCAATCAAGCAGATGGTCAGCATGTACTGTTAGATGATGAAGATGTTTCTGACGCAATCAGAACAGAAGAGATCACAAATAATGTCTCACAAGTTTCTGCAATCAAAGAAGTAAGAACTGAATTGGTTAAAATACAACGTGAGATGGCTAATGATATTAATATTGTAATGGATGGTCGTGACATTGGGACAACTGTTTTGCCTAATGCTGAAGTGAAGATCTTTTTAATTGCTAGTGTTGAAGTACGTGCTCAAAGACGCTACAAGGAAAATATCGAGCGTGGGATCAATACTCCTTTGAAAGAATTGCAAGATGAAATTGCCGCTAGAGATTATAAAGATTCTCATCGTAAGATTTCACCATTACGAAAAGCCGACGATGCAATTGAGGTTGATACCTCGAATATGACCATTGAAGAAGTAGTTAAAAAAGTAACTGAAATAGTTAACGAACATAAGTAGGGAGGCAAAATATGTCTGTTCCAGTAGTTGCGTTAGTAGGACGCCCCAATGTTGGGAAATCTACAATATTTAATCGAATTATTAATGAAAGACTTTCGATTGTTGAAGATACACCAGGTGTTACTAGAGATCGTATTTATTCACGTGCCAGTTGGTTAGGTCGCGAGTTCCGCTTGATCGATACTGGTGGTATTGAGATGAGCGGTGAAAAGATGTCCGTTCAAATTAAGAATCAAGCTGAAATTGCGATTGATGAGGCCGATGTAATCGTCTTTATCGTTAATGGTCAAAATAGTGTTACTAAAGAAGATGAAGATGTTGCAAAGATTCTTTATCGAACTAAGAAACCAGTTATTTTAGCAGTAAATAAAGCTGATAACCCAGAACAACGTGAAAATATCTATGATTTCTATTCTCTAGGTTTCGGTGATCCTAATCCTATCTCTGGTGCCCAAGGTACTGGTTTGGGTGATCTTTTGGATGAAGTTGTCAAGGCTTTCCCAACTGATGAAAAAGATGAAGACGATGATACTATTAAGTTTAGTTTTATCGGTCGTCCCAATGTTGGTAAATCATCGTTGGTTAATGCTATTTTAGGTGATAATCGAGTTATTGTATCAGATATGCAGGGAACAACTCGGGATGCTATTGATACTAAGTATCATGATCAAAAGCTTGATAAAGACTTTACAATGATTGATACAGCTGGTATTAGAAAACGTGGTAAAGTTTACGAAAATACTGAAAAATATTCAGTTTTGCGTGCTTTGAGCGCGATTGATAAATCAGATGTTGTCTGCGTAGTCTTGAATGCCGAAGAAGGTATCCGTGAACAAGATAAACGTGTTGCTGGCTATGCTCATAATGCTGGTAAGGGTGTTATCATCGTTGTTAATAAATGGGATACTTTGAAAAAAGATACTAATACCATGAAGGACTTTGAAAACCAAATAAGGGATGAATTCCAATATTTGTCATATGCGCCAATTCTCTTTACTTCCGCTATTAAGGGTCAACGTTTAGATCAGATTCCCGAATTAGTTGAAAGAGTTTACGCAAACCGCGATCGTAGAATTCAATCTTCTGTTCTTAATGATTTGTTGTTGCGTGCCACTTCAATTGCACCAACGCCATTGGTTAATGGTAAACGTCTAAGAATCTATTACATGACTCAAGTTGCTATTCAACCACCAACATTTGTTGTTTTTGTAAATGAAACTGAGTTACTTCATTTCTCATATGAACGTTTCTTGAAGAATCAATTACGAGAAACTTTTGATTTTGAAGGAACTCCAATTAAGATTTTACCAAGGAAGCGAAAGTAAGCTAATAGGTCGGTATTTGACCCGTTTTTATAAAAATAATTATATTTAGTAAGAATTATGTTAAAAAATGGCCTAAATGCTTGCCACATCGGCATTGCTATGGTAATTTTGTACATAGAATAATGAACGCATTAATAAAAGTTCATGTGTTCTAAATTTTTTACAATTATCCGGAGGTATTCACATATGGCAAATAAAGCTGAACTTATTGATAGTGTAGCAAGTAAGACAGGTTTGACAAAGAAGGATGCAACTTCTGCTGTTGATGCTGTTTTCGAAACAATCCAAGAAAACTTATCAGAAGGCAACAAAGTTCAATTGATTGGCTTTGGTAACTTCGAAGTTCGTCAACGTGCTGCTCGTAAGGGTCGTAACCCACAAACTGGCGAAGAAATTAAGATTCCTGCAAGCAAGGTTCCTGCATTTAAACCAGGTAAGGCTTTGAAGGATTCAGTTAAATAGTTAGAAATACAACGGGCGGTCGGATGACCGTCTTTTTTTACGCAAAAATATGGAGGTATTAAATTTGAGTAAAGCAGATGAAGTTATAGATACAATTGATGATGGTGATTTTTCAAAAGTCGATCGTTTGATTCAGGCTTCAATATCGGAAGATGACGATCAAACTCAATTTTCATTGGCAGAAACATTACTTAGTCGTGGTCTCTCAGTTCAAGCTAAGACGGTTTATGACCATCTCTTGACCATTTACCCTACTGAGGGTCAAATCCTTTCGAGACTGGCTGAAATTGCTGTTTCTGATGGTAATAGTGATCAGGCATTAGATTATATCTCTCAAATCACTCCGGATTCGCCAGCCTATGCTGAGAACCTTTTGGTTTCAGCTGATATTTATCAGTCTCAGGGACTTTATGAAGTTAGTGAACAAAAACTTTTGACGGGAATTCGTGAATTTCCTGATGAGGAAGTTTTTAAGTTTGCCTTGGCAGAAGTTTATTTCGATGAAAATAAGTTCAGTAAGGCTTTAACTTACTACGACATGCTTTTGGATATGGATATTAAAAATTATTCTGGAATTTCAATTGTGTTGAGAAAAGCAAGTTCCTTAGCTGGTGATGGTCAGTATGAAGATGCCATTAGTGAATATGAAAAGTTGAATGCATTGGAATTGAATGAAGATGCACAGTTCCAATTGGGATTCCTATATAATCAGGTAAAAAATTATAATAAATCAATTACTATTTTAGAAAACTTATTGGACAGTAATCGTGATTATCCCACGGCTTATCCAATTCTTGCCGAAGATTATTTGAATATTAAAAAGAACTCGGATGCATTTAAGTATGCTCAATTAGGTTTGAATTTAAATGAATTAGATGATCGTTTATATCAAATCGCTTTTGATGCGGGAACGGCCGAAGATCCAGATGCAGCTGTTAAGATTTTGGAAAAAGGAATCAAGAAAGTAGAGAATCCATTACCATTAATTATTAAATTAAGTGACTATTATATTACTAAGGGTCAATTTAAGGCTAATATGGACTTGCTAAAAGATCGTGATGTCAGCAATAATCCAAAGCTTACTTGGAATTTGGCTAAGTCTGAATTTGAAAATGATGATGTTCAATCAGCTCAAGAAAATATCTTATTAGTATTAGATGATTTTAAAGACAATTTGGACTATCTTTCAGATTTAATCGAAATTTTGCGTAGTACAGGTAATAATGAAGTGTTAAAACCCGCACTACGATTATATTTGAAGCAAGATCCAGACAATGAATCTATGCAAAACTTATTAGATCAAATCTAATAAAATAATTAGAAATATTAAAATTTATTGGATTATTTTTAATTTAACTCTTGCAAAATGAAAAATTACTGCTAGTATTACATACATAAATTGATTTTGGTTTTAAGACAAGTAGGAAAATATCTGGGTGTTCAGAGAATTGGCGGTTGGTGTGAGCCATGCAGGATATTTTTACAAAATACAAAACTAAGATCTCGTGTCCCACGTTTCGGGAATAAAGAGCAAGTGGACTAGTCTATCCATTTGAATTTTGGGTGGTACCGCGCAAATAGCGTCCCTGCATATTAAATTGCAGGGGCGCTTTTTTTATCTCGAAAATTGGAATACAAAGGAGGAAGCAGCAATGAAATTTTTGGAAAAACTTAGAATGCAAGCAACTTTCAGTCAAATATTAGATGAAAAAGAAGTTAGAGAAGTAAAAAGAAACTATCTTTATAGACCCTATTGGCTCCAACAAACAATCTGAAAAACAAAAAAGAAATAATTAGGGTGAGAGATATGAAAAAAACAAGTAAATTAACGTTTTTAGAGAGTTTAATTATTATGTTAGTAATGTTCGGACTATTGGGTACAATGATGATAGCTTTGAAAATGACTCCACAAATACCAATTTTGTTGGCCTTTACTTTACTGATGTTTTATGGAAGATTCAGAGGTTTCACGTGGAATGAATTACAAGATGGGATTTCTGAAGGAATTAAGCCAGGTATTATTCCTATGATCATTTTTATTATGATTGGGGTATTGGTATCAGCCTGGTCAATGTCAGGTGTTATTCCAACTATCATGGTTTATGGATTAGAATTATTAAACGTTCGTTTTTTCCTCTTTACCGTTTTTGTTAGTTGCTGTTTAGTTGGTATTATTGTGGGTAGTTCTTTTACTACAATCAGTACTTTAGGAATTGTTTTCATGGGTATCGGCCAAGTTATGGGTATCAATGTTGCGTTAACGGCGGGTTCAATTGTTTCTGGAGCTTTGTTCGGTAATAATATGTCACCATTATCAGGAACAACTAATCTCTCAACTGGTATTGCTGGTGTTAATAATGTTTTTGATCATATCAAGACAATTTCTCATACGGCATTGCCATCAGCCATTATTACTGCCATTATTTTTCTGATTGCAGGTCATACAAGTGCCAATCCAGATATGAGTTCCGTACATCATATTATCAATGCTTTGAATAGCAATTTCTTTATTTCACCTTGGATGTTGATTCCCATTGCTGTTTTGATCTTTTGCGCAATTATTCAAATTCCAGCTATTCCAACTTTGTTATCGGGTTCAATTACTGCCATTATTATGCATATTTTTATTGATCATCCCAGTATCAAAACTATCAGTGATCAAATCATGAATGGCTTCCAATTGAATTCTCCAGATAAAAAAATCAATGCCATTGTCAGTGGCGGTGGTATTACAAGTATGTTAAGCAGTATTTCTTTAATCTTAGTGGCGTTGACCTTGGGTGGGGTTTTGTTAAAAATGGGTGTCGTTGATAACCTAATTGGAAAGTTAGCCAGTCAAGTTAATACACCAGGAAAATTGATCTTAACTTCAATGATCAGTGCAATTGGCGTTAACTTCTTAGTTGGTGAACAATATATTTCTATTATTTTACCAGGTACTACTTTTAGAGATAATTTCAAGGAACAAGGCATTCAACCAGAATACCTATCAAGAGTTTTAGCTAGTGGTGGTGCTGATATTAATGCTTTAGTACCTTGGGGTGTTACCGGAATTTTCATTTCTGGTGTTCTAGGCGTTAGCCCAGTAGTATTCATCTCTTGTGCCTTCTACGTTTGGATGAACCCATTATTGACTGTGATTTTTGCTTTTGTTTTTGGTAAAAACTACAATCCTAAAAAGGTTTCCGCACCAAAGGTATCGCAAAAGATAGCTCAGGAATTAAATTAAAAAAGATTCAATTGACTAGATATCGCTAGTTAATTGAATCTTTTTGCTTTTGTAAAGAAAATTTACAGAATATTTTCAATTTCTAAACATTAAATATACTTTTTATACACAGCCGACGAATATGATTAATTTATTGAAAAAGGGAGGGAAAGTTTTGAAAAATAATATTTTGAAAAAGCTTCTATTGGTTATGGGGGTAATGGCTCTAGCCGTTGTATTCACAGGTTGTGGTAAAAAAACGTCTGCTTCATCGGTGAAACATATCACTTACTGGCATGTAAACGCTCAAACTCAAGGTGGAGCGACAGTGGACGATCTTGTAAAGAAATTTAATGCAACTCACAAGAACATTAAAGTAACTGCAAAATACAATCCTGATATGTATAAAGGATTGATGCAAAATCTTCAATCAGCTCAGGCCTCGGGGAAAGTTCCTGATGTTACACAAGTTGGATGGGCATATGATAATTACTTTGCCAACAACTTTAAATATATGACACCAACAGATGCTGCTAAAAAGTTTGATAACAATACTAAGTTTATTGATAGTAACTTTACAAAGAGAACTTTATCATTTGCTAAAGATAGCAAAGGTCATTTAGTTGGGTTGCCATATTCATTGAGTACTCCAGTACTATTTGTCAATAAAGATATTTTAAGCAAATATAATATTAATGAAAATTCCCTAGCTACATGGGAAGGCATCAAAACAGCTTCTAAAACAATCCATGATCAATCTGGAAAATATGGTTTATATATTCAAGAACCTGGTGATACTTGGGCTCAACAAGCCGTTATGCTAAGTAATGGTGCTAATATTCAAAAAAACGGTAAAGCAGCCTTTGCAAGTTCTAATGGTGTGGCAGCTTATAAGTATTATCAAGAAATGGTAACTAGTAAATTAGCTTTACATACTCCTTGGGCTCAGGGAATGGATTCATTCATTAAAGGTGACGTTGCAATGGCGTTTACAACAATTGCCCAAGCTTCACATATTAAAAAGAGTGCTAGTTTTAATGCTTCAGCAATCGTAGCACCTCATTTTGAAAATCATAAGACAGTTGTACCTGTTGGTGGATCAATGTTAGCCATTACAGCTCGAGATCCTGATCAACAAAAAGCTGCCTGGGAATTTGAAAAGTGGATGTATAAAGCTGATTCAGCTGTAACTTGGAGTAAAGGAACAGGTTACTTACCTCCTACAAAGATTGCTTTGGAATCTGACAGTTTTAAAGCATATGTTAAAGAAAATCCAATGTTGGATCCAGCCGTTAAGACATTAGATAATGCTATTCCATGGACATCATTCCCTAAGAAGGGGCTTGAAGCTGAACAATCAATGATTGATGCTCGAGACAAAATCTTATCCGGAAGTGACGTTCAATCTACTTTGAAAGCAGCACAGGATAATATTAATGCACAACAAAAATAAAAAGATTTTACCATTCTTGTATTTGTTACCAACAGCAATATTATTAATAGTCTTTATGATCATACCAATTATTTACACATTTTATTTAAGTTTCTTTGATTGGAACTTAATAGCACCAACTAAGGAATTTGTGGGTTTGAGAAATTATATTGAAGTGTTTACTAATCCGGTCAATCAAAAAGTGATCTTAAATACTTTGATTTACATTTTTTTCTTGATAGTTTTAAATTTTTTGGTTCCGTATTTCATTTCATTGATTGTTAAGTTTTTTATCAAAAAAATGCAAGGAGCTTATAAAGTTTTATTCTTTATCCCAAGTTTATTTTCACTAGTTGTAGGGGCCATGTTATTTACTTGGATCTTAAATCCAGTTTCAGGACCTATTGCCTATGTAATGAAGAATTTAGGGATGACAATGCCTAATTGGTCCAATTCAGGTATCTTAGCCATTACCGTGATTTGTTTTATAACTAATTGGAAAGTCTTTGGCTATAACTTTATCTTACTATTAACAGGCTTAGGTTCTATTCCAACTAATATCATTGATGCTGCTAAGATTGATGGGATTCCTAAGTGGAGATTGATCTGGAATGTAATTTTGCCAATGAATCGTGGAATTGGAATTTATGTATTAATTTTGACAATTGTTCAAGGTTTGCAGTATGTCTTTACACCAATTAACGTTATTACCACTGGTGGTCCTTATTATGGTTCATCCAATATGATCTATCAGACATACTTGAATGCTTTTGTTCTTTATAAGACGGGGACATCGTCAGCTCTAGCAATTGTTACTTTTGTAGTATTTTTAGTTCTTCTATTTATTGAAATACGTTTTGTGGAAGGGAAGGCTAAAAAGTATGTTTAAAAAAATCAATTTATGGCACATATTATTAATATTGATTGTTCTGAGTGCGATTGTGCCAATTTTGTTCATGGTTTCTAATTCTTTCAAAACTTTACGTGATTCATATGGAACTATGTTAAATCTAATTCCAACTCATCCCACCATTAAGAATTACTTGTTGTTAAATAAACAGGTTAACCTTTTAGGATTAACTTGGAATACTTTCTTAATGGCAACAATTGTGACAATTGGTAAGTTATTGACCGGGTTACTAACGGCATATGCTTTTAGAACATACCAATTTAAAGGGAAGATGTTTATTTATCTACTCTTTGTTGCAACCATTTTTGTACCTTTTACGATTGTGATGATTCCTAATTATTTAGTTATTTCCAAATTGAATCTTTTGAATAATATTTGGGGAGTAGCTTTGCCGCAATTGTGTGATGCAACCGGGATTATGATTTTTCTTAAAACAATGGAAAAAATCCCTAATACATTAATTGATGCAGCTAAAATTGACGATATTCCTAAGCGAAAGATATTTTTCAATATCGTTATCCCAATTCTTAAACCAAGTATTGTCAGTGTAGGGGCAATTTTCTTTATTAATTCTTGGAATGAATACGTTTGGCCAACTTTGATTTTGAAGGATAAGGCTAGTTTTACTTTGCCATTAGCACTTCAAAATTATATTTCAAGTGAAGGTGGAACCAATTTTCCTTTAGCAATGGCTCTTTCTACGATCATGGTTATATTGCCTTTGATCATTTATCTAATTTTCCAAAAATATATTCTTAACAGCATTAGTAACAGTGGCTTGAAATAGGGAGAACGTATGAATAAAAGTAATGCAACTATTGAATTAAAAAATATTTCAAAACAATTTAAAAAAAATACCATTATTGATGGTATGGATTTATCAGTCAAGGCAGGTGAATTCTTAGTTCTTTTGGGTCCTTCAGGATGTGGGAAGTCTACAACATTACGAATGATTGCTGGATTAGAAGAACCTACTTCTGGACAAGTTATGATTGATAATCGTGATTTAAGAGAATTAAAAAATGACGGTCATACTATTGCAATGGTATTTCAGGATTATGCACTTTATCCAAATATGACAGTCTATCAGAATCTTGAGTATGCTCTAAAAATTCATAAGGTTGCTAAAGATGAACGTCAGAAAAGAATTGAGAATGTTTTAGAAACATTGAATTTAACTAAATATAGAGATCGTTTACCTTCACAATTATCTGGTGGTCAAAAGCAACGTGTAGCAGTAGGACGTGGAATGGTCAAAAAGAGCGAAATCTTCCTTTTAGATGAGCCACTGTCCAATATTGATGTTCAGTTACGAGAAAAGGCTCGTGATGAGATTCAAAATCTGCATGCAACTAATCAACAAACAATCGTTTATGTAACACATGATCAATTAGAGGCAATGGCATTAGGTGACAGGATTGCCGTAATGGACCAAGGAATCATTCAGATGATTGATGTACCGGAGAATATTTATAATAATCCCGCTAATTTATTCGTGGCGGAATTTATTGGAACACCACAAATTAATGTTATTGAGGTTGAGTATAAAGATAGTAATGTTCTTTTTAATAACAAGAGTATTCTTGCTGATCAAAATCTAAATTTAAAAGAACAAAAATATCGTTTAGGTATTAGACCGGAAAACCTTTTCTGTTCAAAAGAACGTCAAAATAGTCAAGATTTAGAATTGACGGTTGAAAATATTATTGATTATGGTCGCTTTGTACAATTGTCATTGGTTAATGATGAAGGCTTGACATTAAAATCAATCGTAAATACTTTTGAATTCAACGTTAATGAGAAGGTCTTTGTACATCTAAAGAAGGCAACCAGTTTATTATTTGATTACGAAATTGGCAAAAATTTGAATTGGGGTAACTATGAATAAATATAAAATTATTCAAATCACTGATACACATTTAACGCCTAAGAATGCACTAGCAGCCAATAATCAAAAAATTGATCCGTTTTTGAAATTAGCGAGTATTTTTAAAGATATCTCTGAGATGATCATTAAACCCAACTTAATCGTTATTACAGGTGATTTAATTCATGAAGGTGTCCGAGAAGATTACAAACATTTGGCTAAGCTAATTACTAATCAAAAGGAAAAACTACACATACCGATTGAAGTAGTCTTAGGTAACCATGATCGTACTAAAGCTTTTTTTGAAGGGTATCTTCAAAAACCGGAGCAAAAGAAATATTATTATTTAAAATCAACTGATGAATTTGATTTTTACTTTTTAGATAGTAAGTTTTACAACTATGAACAAGGTTATCTGGGACAAGAGCAGCTTGATTGGCTTAAAAATAATTTAAATGCACGTCAAGATAAACCGGCACTATTGTTCCTTCATCATCCAGTTGATGGGCCGGCTATTCATCATATGCGTTATAGCATTTTGCAGGAAAGTAAGGAATTGATGTCAGTTATTACTGGAACTTCAGTTCAGGCTGTATTTTCAGGACATATTCATTTTGAAACATCATTTGTTAAAAATTGCATTTTGATGCATTCAACTGATTCCAGTGCTTATCATATTAATTGTGATAATGCTCATAAACATTTAATTTATGATGCGACGTATTATGATGTTATTACAATTGAAGATGGTGAAGAAGTTATCAATTACGTTGATGTTAAAGATACAGGTTTTGTAGATAAAAGTATTTTTGAAGAATGTAAATAAAAAGTATAAAAACCAAACTAAAGTTTTGTTTTCTAATTAATTGAATTTATAAAATAAAATGGCATCTATAAGAGCAAAGATACATACTCGTATCTTTATATCTTATAGATGCTATTTAAATATCTAAGAAATCAGAATTATGTCTTACTTTATGATTGAAACAAACAATGTCCTGTACTATGACATGTAGAACCATTTATCTTTTATCTTTTCCGGCAACCATACTGATGAGAAAAACAACTGAATTGAGAAGGAGCGCAGAGAAGGTTAGCCAATCAAGACCACAGATAGCTCCGATCCAAATACCGATTAGTGAAATCAAAAGAATTATATCTACCATACCTTACGAATACCGAAGTGTTGAATTTGTTTTAAAAACTTTATATATTCAGTATTCTTTCACATCCTTATTAACTCTATTATATATTTTTTTCATATATCTTGTAGTGATAGACAGAAATTTATTGCTTTTTTTGACAAGCTGTTATTGCCGTAATGTCAATTAAGTAAGCGCTGTACAAAAATGGTAAAATCGTGACAATATCGTAAAATAAGGTCTGTATTTAGTAACTTAGATTATTGGTATATAATAAATAGAGAATTTTATTATTAAGTGAGAGGTAAACATATGCAAATCAAACAACTTCCTGCCGATTTTAAAGCAGCATTACCAGTTTTAGAAAAAATTGAACAAGCCGGATTTGAAGCTTATTTTGTAGGAGGAAGTGTACGTGACCATATATTAGGCTTGCCAATACATGACGTTGATATTGCAACTAGTGCTTATCCAGAAGAAATCAAAGAAATATTCAAACGAACGGTGGATACTGGGATTCAACATGGAACGGTGACTGTTTTAATGGGGGATGACTCTTATGAAATCACAACTTTTAGAACCGAGTCAGGTTATCAGGATTATCGTCGCCCCGACAAGGTTACTTTTGTTAGATCCTTAGGGGATGACCTGAAGAGACGCGATTTTACCATTAACGCCTTAGCTGTGGATCTTAATGGAAATGTAATTGATAAGTTCGATGGTTTAAAAGATCTTGATAAAAAAATTATCCGGGCCGTTGGCAAAGCTGAGGAAAGATTTCATGAAGATGCTTTAAGAATGATGCGTGCGGTGAGATTTCAGGCACAATTAAATTTTAAAGTTGAAGATAAAACAGCTCAAGCTATTGCAGACAATGCACCTTTGTTAGAAAAAATAGCTGTGGAGAGAATTCGTGAAGAGTTTGTCAAATTGCTTCTAAGCCAGTCATGGCAAACAGGCTTTGCAGATTTTCTCAAATTAGGCTTGAGTGAGTATTGCCCCGGATTTAATGAACAAAAGTTGAAATTAGAGGAATTATTGGTACCTCAAAAACAAATTTTTATGGATGAGGATGAAGCTTGGGTAGCAATTGGCTACGTTTTGAGTTTGAATCATGGGGAATTTAGTCATTTATTAAGGGATTGGAAAGTTTCAAATAAAACTAGGGAAACTAGTTTGAATACTCTAAATTTATTACATCTTTTTGATAGTCGTGATTTTGATCTATGGAATATTTATAAATTAGGTGTCGGTAATTTAGAAAGAACAATTGAACTTTGTAAAATGTTTGACATTGAATTTGACTATTCAAAATTACAAGAAAAAGTAGCTAAAATTTCTATCAAAAGTAGTCGAGAGTTAGCGCTTTCAGGAAAAGATGTTTGTGAAATACTAGGTGTCAAACCAGGTCCAATTATTGGAAAGTCAATGTCCCAAATAGAGCGAGCTATCGTGGAAGGAAACGTTTCCAATAATTTTGATGATTTAAGACATTATTTGTTAAGTAATCAATAATGCTGTGGTATTATGAAAACAGTAAGTATTTTAGGATTCGAAAGGGTGATAGTATGACTAAACATGTTTTTAAAGAACTTAAATTCTACTTTAGAAATGAAGATACTTGGACAGTTAGCCACAGTGAGATGAGAGATATTTGGATCGCACGTGTAACAACTAGTTACGGACGTATTAAGGGTGGACGTATGCAAGAGATTCATCCATGTAAGAGATTCAGAATTGAAATTTTACCAGAGGCTGACTATATTAAAGATACTGACGTTTCTACAGATGCTATGGCTGACGGAATGTTCAATCGTATCATTAAATATCAAGATATCGAAAAATGTGATATTGTCTTTGAAGACGATCAAGACAAAGACCCAATGCAAATTTACTTCCCATTCAAACAAAAGGATGTCGAAGGTTTGGACAACGCTTATCAATCTTCAGCAATTTCAAGTAAGACTGGTAATCTCTATATCTCAATTGATCCAGAAAATACTGTTTACGATATTTATAAGAGTGATCTTTAATTAAAAAACGGGACATTAGTTGAATTATTAACTAAGTCCCGTTTTTTGTGGGAGGAAAATTAAAATGGGGAATTTAAAAATTGGTTCAATAGTGTCAGTAATAGACCAAAAGGATGCAATGCATCAACAAATCGGAGCGGTTGTCTATTATGACAAAAAACGTGAAAAAATCTTAGTTAGATTTGGTGGTGTGCAACAATTATATTATGATTTGAATCAGCTCCAAGAATATTAATAGCTTATTACATGTGATAAAATAAAAGATGAAGAGCAACAATATACCTCTATCTACTTGGGTAGAGGAATTTTTTATTTATAGTGGTGAAATAATTGAAAACCTTAAATATTTCTAATGCATCTAAATCATTCGGTGAAAGAACACTCTTTACCGATGTAACTTTTACAATTAATGAAGGTGACCGTATCGGTCTTTTAGGACTTAACGGAACCGGAAAAACTACCTTATTGGATGGTATTGTCAACAACAGCGATTTGAATACGATTGATGTTGAAAAGCCTAAAGATTATAAGATTTCATATTTGAAACAGCAGCCAGATTTGGACGAAGATTCGTCAGTTATTGATGCTGTTTTTAATGGTAGTGGCGAAAAGTTCCAATTGATTCGTCAATATGAAAATTCTTTGACTGAATTCAATGCCAATTCAACTGATCAGAAGATTCAAAATGAGTTTTTCAAGCTTCAAGAAAAGATGAATGCTGCTGAAGCTTGGCAAATGGAGTCTGATGTTAAATCGATTTTAAATAAATTGGGCATTACTGAGTTAGATAAAAAGATCAGTGAGTTATCTGGTGGCCAACAAAGACGTGTTGCTTTGGCTCAAACTTTAATTTCTGAAGCGGACCTATTGATCCTAGATGAACCAACTAACCACCTGGATTACGAAGCAATCGATTGGTTACAGACTTATTTAAGTAAATATAAAGGTTCAGTTCTTTTTGTTACCCATGATCGTTATTTCTTAAATGAAGTTGCAACAAGAATTTTTGAAATTGAAAATCGAAATGTAACTGAATATGACGGTAATTATGAGAAGTATTTGCAACAAAAAGCTACTAATGAAGAAGTTTATGCTTCAGAACAACATCATAAAACTCAACTTTATAAGCAAGAATTAAATTGGATGCGTGCAGGTGTAAAGGCCCGTGGAACCAAACAACAGGCTAGAAAAGATCGATTCAATGATTTAAAAGATGATTTACAAAATAAGCCTGATGTTCAAAAGGAAATGTCAATTGATATTGCCCAACAACGATTGGGAAATGATGTTTTTGATATTAAAGATGCTAATTTGAAATTTGATAAACATGTTATTTTGAATAATTTTAGTTACTTAGTTTCTCGTGGGGATCGAATTGGTATTACTGGGTCCAATGGTTCAGGTAAAACAACCTTTTTAAATACTATTGCTCAACAAATTCCTTTAGATTCAGGGGAAATTAAAACCGGTCAAACTGTCCGATTAGGCTACTATACTCAACATACTCGTGATATGGATCCAGATAAACGTGTTATTAGATATCTAGAATCTATTGGACAAGGTGTTAAGAACAACGATGGTTCTCATATGTCAGCTTCACAGATGCTTGATACCTTTAAATTTGATCATCAAATGCAAGGTGCATTTATCAGAGAACTTTCTGGTGGTGAAAAGCGTCGTCTATATTTATTGGCAATTCTTATGAATCAACCTAATGTTTTGTTATTGGATGAACCAACTAACAATTTAGATATTGAAACTTTGACAATTCTCGAAAATTATTTGGAAAGTTTTAAGGGTACAGTTTTGGCCGTATCCCATGATCGCTATTTCTTAGATAAAGTAGCTGCCAAATTATTGATTTTCGAAGGACAAGGTCAGATTGAAGAAAGCTATGATTCTTATTCAGCCTATTTACAAAAAGCTACAGAATTAAAGCAAGCCAAACATCATGAAGTAAAAGCTCAAAAGCATGAGGAAGTTAAAGAAAAGGCTGAGCAAAAGACTGAACCTAAGAAAAAATTAACTTATGCTGAGCAAATGGAATTTGACAAACTTGAGCCTAAGATCGAAAAGCTAGATGACGAAATGGCACAATTGAAACAAGAATTAAATGATTCGTCGAATGATTATGAAAAACTGATGGATTTCCAAAGAGAACTTGATGAAAAGACTGCAGAATCAGATAAGTTAATGGATCGTTGGGAATACTTAGGTCAATTTATTTAGGAGAGCAATCATGCATAACGAACAACGATATTTAGATCTTTTAAAATATGTATTAGAACATGGTCATAAGAAAAGTGACCGTACA
The DNA here is from genome assembly GCF_003967595.1 of Companilactobacillus musae. Lineage (GTDB taxonomy): Bacteria > Bacillota > Bacilli > Lactobacillales > Lactobacillaceae > Companilactobacillus > Companilactobacillus musae. The sequence continues at coordinate 221,784 of NZ_BIFW01000001.1, forward strand.
GGAACCGGTACAATCAGTACTTTTGGTTATCAAATGCGTTTTGACTTACAAGAGTCATTCCCACTTCTAACTACTAAGAAGATTCCTTTTGGACTAATTAAAAGTGAATTATTGTGGTTTTTGCATGGAGATACTAATATTAAATACTTATTAGAACATAACAATCATATTTGGGATGAATGGGCTTTTAAGAATTATATTGAGAGTTCAGATTATACCGGTCCAGATATGACTGACTTTGGTCGTCGTCGTTTGATCGATGATGAATTTGCTCAAGCTTATAAGTATGAAAAAAGTAAGTTTGATAAAGAAATTTTGGAAAATAATAAGTTTGCAGCTAAATTTGGTAACCTCGGAGATGTCTACGGAGCACAATGGCGTCATTGGCAAAAAAGAGATGGAGGATTTATTGATCAGATTATTAATGTGATTGATCAGATCAAAAAAACTCCTAATTCCCGTCGTTTAATCGTGAGTGCTTGGAATCCTGAGGATGTACCAACAATGGCTTTACCACCATGTCATACGCTTTTTCAGTTTTATGTAAATGATGGCAAACTTTCTTGTCAATTGTATCAACGTAGTGGAGATCTTTTCTTAGGAGTGCCTTTTAATATTGCTAGTTATGCTTTACTGACACATTTAATTGCTCGAGAAACTGGTTTGCAAGTAGGAGAATTTATTCATACTTTGGGTGATGCTCATATTTATTCAAATCACCTTGAACAAGTTAAAGAACAATTAAATCGTAAACCAGTTAATGGTCCTCAACTAGAGATTACCAGTGACAAGAGTATTTTTGAAATTGATACAGAAGATATTAAAGTTACCGACTATAATCCACAACCAGCTATCAAAGCTCCGGTTGCTGTTTAGGAGAATAAAATGATAAGTTTTGTATGGGCAGAAGATAAAAATCATATAATTGGCGTTGATGGTCATTTACCTTGGAAATTACCCAATGATATGAAACGCTTTAAAGATGTTACAACTGGGCATCCTATCGTCATGGGGAGAAAGACTTTTGAAAGTTTTCCTAATGGTCCGTTGCCTAATCGCTTGAATATTGTTATTTCTCGGAATTCTAATTATCAAGTTCCTAAATCAGTGGTTTTGATTACTGATAAGGCGGAATTAACTGAACATGTGTCGGCTGATGAAGAGATAATGGTTATTGGTGGAGAAGGTATTTTTAGACTTTTTCAAAATGACGTTGATCGATTGTATTTGACAAAAATCGATCATGAATTTGTTGGTGATACCAAAATGGTTGAAATTGATTATAGTAAGTTCGATTTGGTCGAAAAAAAAGAAGGTATTGTGGATGATAAAAATATCTATCCATATACCTTCGAAACTTATCAAAAGATTTAATTAACCAACGTAAAAGTAAACTGAAAAATACATTAAAGCCGTACCGATCATGACAAAAATATGCCAGATAACATGTATATATCTAAGATTTTTCATTAAGTAGAGACAGGCTCCTAATGTAAAGGCAATTCCTCCAGCTACCAGCAAAGCAATTCCAGTTGCTCCAATAGCGTGATAGAGAGGGTTCATTGCAATAATGATGGCCCAGCCCATCAAAACATAGAGCAAGGTTTCAAAGTACTTGAAACGACCTACATTGAAGATCTTGTAAAGAATTCCGCCAATAGCTAAAACCCAGATAAAGGCTAGAATGCTGTAGCCAAAGGCTGAATGCAAAGCAATCAAGCAATAAGGGGTGTATGTTCCAGCAATCATTAAAAAGATGGAACTATGATCAAATATTTGAAAAACACCCTTAGCTCTGGTGAAATAAAGACTATGAAAGAGCGTTGAACTTAGATATAAGAAGAACAAGGTAAAAGCGTAAATAAAGTAGGCTGTAATATTTAAAGGATTGCCTTGATGGAACCCTTTAATTAAAAGAAAAATCGATCCGATTATCGCTAAAATGATCCCGATACCGTGCGTTACAGCACTGAATACTTGATCAGTAATCAAATATGCTCGAGTAAAACTATGTTTTTTTGACATTTTTAAAGCTCCAATTGTTTTTGACTAGTTACTTTAATTATTATAAACGTTTTAGGACTTTTCAGACAGTGGCAACATTTGTATAATTAATACCGAATATTATTAGGTATAGATTTATTTTTGCAAATTGCACTGTGAAAGCAATTTTAAAAATATTTTTTGTTATAATTGAATTAATTAAGAATTAAAACCCTATGAAAGAGGGATAAAATGAGTAAAGTAAAAATCCTTGCCGATTCATCGGTACAATTAACTCCAGAAGAGATCGAAAAATATAATATTAGTATTGTTCCATTAACAATCAGTATTGATGATAAGACTTATACTGACGGTGTGGATATCACAAGAGAAGAGTTTGTTCGTGAAATGGACGCTTCTAAAGATTTGCCAAAAACATCGCAACCTTCAATCGGTACTTTTATGAATGTGATTGATGAAGTACCCGCTGATTATACTGATATCTTGGCTTTGATGATGACGCCATCTATTAGTGGAACTATCAATGCCGCTAGACAAGTGGCTGATATGACTGATCGTCATGTGGAAGTTATTGATACTGAATTTACTGATCGTGCTCAAGGTTTTCAAGTTTTAAGAGCTGCACAAATGGCTCAAGAGGGTAAGTCGGTAGAAGAAATTAAGCAAGCATTGTCAGTTATACGTGATCATACTTATTTGTATATGGGTGTGACAAGTATTGAAAATATTCTTCGTGGTGGACGTTTGAGCCGTTTTGCCGGCACACTTTCAACACTTTTAAATATTAATCTTGTTTTAACAGTTAAGAATAATAGTTTGAATATTGAAAAACGTGGTCGTGGACGTAAAACGATTGAAAAATACATGGATAACGTTATGGAAGAAATCAAGAGTTTGAAGAATATCAAATCAATTGGAATTTCATACGTTGATAATATGGATTATGTCAATGAGTTAAAAGAAAAATTGGCAGAGATCGTTCCTAATGTACCGCTTTTAATTAGAGTAACTAGTCCGGTTATTGCTACTCATGCTGGATCAGGAGCTTTCGCAATTGAATTTTATACAGAGTAAAAGCTGATGATGGCATCAGCTTTTTTTTGAAAGATGGATTAATAAATGAAGAAGAAAAGTATTTGGATCATAGGATTAATTATTTTATTAGTGGCTATTAGTGGTGGAGCTTATTATTTTGTTCATAACAATCAGTCACAAGTTACAGAAACTAAAACTGTTAAAAAAACAAAACCCAAGAAAAAAGTGATTCCTAAGAAAAAGAATATCAGTATTGTTGCCATTGGAGATTCTTTAACACAAGGGGTCGGTGATTCTAAATCTGTTGGCGGTGGCTATGTCACACGCTTAACGCAAAAAGTTCAATCAAAATACAAAGTAAAAGCTGAGTCACATAATTATGGAGTGTCTGGTGATACTAGCCAACAAATTATGGCTCGAATCAAGTCTGATCAAAAAATGCATCAAGATTTGTCTAAAGCTGATATTATTACAGTAACCGTTGGTGGTAATGACTTTATGCATTTATTGCAACGTAAGGGATTGGATCTCACAGCTGGTGAAATTGCTGACGAACAGGTTCAATTTGATAAACGTTTGAGTCAACTTTTAACTGATATTAGAAATTACAATAGCAAGGCACCAATTTATTTGATTGGAATCTATAATCCATTTAGCATTTATTTGTCTAATGTTAAGAATGCTAAGGTAGCCTTCATTAATTGGAATAAAGGTTCAGCAAAAGTTGCAAATAAATTCAACGATACCCACTTTATTGATATTAATAATTTATATCAACCTAAGGGTATTACTAAGAAAATTCAAAAAACAGGATCTAATCCATATCTCTATAAGAAAGACCACTTCCATCCCAATGGGACCGGTTATGATATGATGACAGACAAAGTATTTGAAGAAGTTAATGGGACAACAAAGGAGTGGCTTTACAAGTAATTATGAAAAAAAATTATTGGAAATATGCATTTATTGCTTTGGCAGCAATTATTATTATTGGTTTAGGTTTTATTGGAACTAAGGTTTTGAGTTCACCAACTGAAAATTATCAAGTGTCATCGTCAATTGTCGATAAGAACAGTCAAGTTTTCACAGTGAATATGAATAAACAAGAAGCTAATAAAATGGCTCAGTATTATTTGAAGAATACGCTAAACGATGGTAAGACTGATTATCAATTGATCTTGAAAAAAGATGCAGAATTGACAGGTTCAATAAAATTCTTAGGTGCCAAGATTCACTTTACGATTTTGATGCAACCTTACGCAAAAACTAATGGGGATGTCTTATTAAAAGCAAAACAAATGAAAATCGGTGATTTATCGTTGCCAATTTCCTTTGTGATGAATTATATTAAGAATAGCTTTAAGACCCCAGAATGGGTCAGCATCAATGGTAAAGATAAGACAATTTTATTGAAGTTTACTAAGTTTACGACTAAAGAAGGCTATGGTATTCGTGCTAAGAATATCGATTTAGCAAATAACAAATTGTCCTTTGAAGTAATGAATAGTAAAATTACGAATAATCAATAGGAAGGAGTAGATATGAGACGCAGTTTTTATGAGTATTTAATGACTTTACGCAATGTTGAAAGTGTAGAACCGGACGCTGAATTTGCTAATAATGCATTTCACGATTCATCTTTCCCAAAGCAAGAAGAGGACTATCAAAAGTTATCGGAATATTTAGAATTGAATGCCGGATATCTGCCCAGCATGACGATTTTCGATGAAGTTTATCAAAAGTATCAAGAAGTAGATAAAAAATAAATTAACAGAAATAGGTGATGGTAATGGCACTACAATGGTATCCAGGACATATGAACAAGGCAAAAAATCAGGTGCAAGATCGACTTAAATTAGTTGATATTGTACTTGAGATTGTTGACGCACGTTTACCTTTTTCATCAAGAAATCCTGTTTTGGAACAAATAATTGATCAAAAGAAACATATCATCATTTTGAATAAGGCTGATTTGGCTGATCCTAAAGTTACTGCTGATTGGAAACTTAATTTTCAGCAAGAAGGTACTAATTCAATTGAACTGGATGCTAAACACAATAAAGGTTTAGGCAAAATTAAGAGCATGATTCGTTCAGAACTTTCTGAAAAGATTGCTCGTTATGAAAATAATGGTGTACAAAACTATCGTATCAAGGCTATGTGTATTGGAATTCCTAATGTTGGTAAATCAACTATTTTGAATCGTATGGTAGGTAAAAATGTTGCTATTACTGGTAACAAACCGGGTGTTACCAAGAATCAAAATTGGTTGAAAACTAGTATCGGTATCGACTTACTAGATACACCTGGTATTTTATGGCCTAAAATCGATGATCCCAAAGTAGGTATGAAATTAGCTCTCTCAGGTGCCATTAAGGATAAAATCTATGCTCCTGATGATGTAGCCATCTATGCTTTAAACTTTCTTGAAACTCATTATATGGAGCAATTACAGGAAAGTTATGGTTTAACTAATGCTGATATTTTCAATCATACAACACCAGAACTTTTAATGAATTTGACGAAAAAATTTGGGTATAAAGAAGACTATGATCGAGCATCACGTAGAATTATTGATGATGTTCGTAAGTTGAAACTGGGACGATTGACGTTTGATGTTCCCGGGGAGTTCTATGAAGAATAAATATACGATTAAAGATGTTAAAGAAATATTAATCGAGAATAATATTGATGCCGATTTATTAGCTGAATTGTCAGAAGATTCGCGGACTGGTATTAAAAAATTATTAGAGCAATATTATAAAAGACAAACCAAACAACAAGAACTAATTGATCGTTTTCACCATAAAGAATTCTTGGAAAAGCCTTATTGGGATCGCCAACAAATTGTAGCGGGCGTTGATGAGGTAGGTAGAGGACCGTTAGCTGGGCCAGTTGTGACAGCTGCGGTTATTTTGCCTGCCAACAACACACTTTACGAAGTTGATGATTCTAAAAAGTTATCGGCAAGTAAGCGAGCAGAATTGTACAAACAGATCTGTGCTCAAGCCATTGATATTAGTGTGGCCGTTGGTAGTCCTCAATTGATTGACACAGAAAATATTTATCATGCCACAGAATTGACAATGCGTGATTCTATTAATCGCTTGTATCTTAAACCAGATCATATTCTAGTTGATGCAATGACTATCCCAGTAGATATTGCTCAAACCAAATTGATCAAGGGTGACTCTAAATCTTTAAGTATTGGTGCTGCTAGTATTGTCGCTAAGGTGGCAAGAGATCGTTTAATGACGATGTATAGTCACAAATATCCTGAATTTGGTTTTGAACAAAATGATGGTTATGGAACAAAGCAACATTTAGAGGCTTTGTCACAAGTAGGCCGTACAAAAATTCATCGTTTGAGTTTTTCACCAGTCAAAAAAATTAATAAATTGTATTAAAAATAAACATCACTTCCGTAGTTTTTGAATAAAGGAGTGATGTTTTTCTTATGACAAAATTGACTGAGTTTTTAGTTAGATGCCGAATGACGGGGATGGTATCTAATCAAATAATGCTAAAAATTATAAAAATATCGTTAAAGAGTGATAATCTAAAAGGTGAAACTTTTAATTTGTTGAAAAATGAATGGGGTTTAGAAAAGTTTAATCAGTTTCTACTATTATTAGACAATCATACACCATTGAAAATAATGGCAATAAATTATTTGGATGACGAATACCCACAATTATTAAGAACAATTTATAATCCCCCAGCGCTATTGTTTTTTGAGGGAAATATTGCTTTACTTAAAACTGATTGCATAGCAATTGTAGGTAGTCGCCAAGCGACAAATTATAGTTTTCGTTGCATTAGTTCTCTTGTTCCAAGTTTAGTAAATCGTTATACTATTGTGAGCGGTTTAGCTAATGGTGCAGATTCAATGGCAAATGAGGAAGCACTGATGTATGGTAAGACTATTGCTGTACTTGGTAGTGGGTTAGACGTAGCTTATCCAGCTAAGAATTATCATTTGCAGAGAATGATTGCCCAAAAGGGCTTATTGATTACTGAATATCCAATCGGTAATTCGATTGAGCCTTGGCACTTTCCGCAACGAAATCGAATTATTGCAGGGCTAAGTCAGAAATTGATTGTGACTGAAGCAAAGGAACGTAGTGGTTCATTAATTACAGCCGATCTGGCTTTGGAAAACAACCGTGAGGTTCTAGCACTTCCAGGACGTTTGGGAGATGAACTTTCAGTTGGCTGCAATATGTTGATTGAGCAAGGTGCCACACCGTTACTTAATCTTAAAAAAATATAATTAAACAAGATTAATTTAAAATGTTTGGTAATGTTTTAAATTGACAAAATGAAAAATCTGTGATTAATATATTGACAGTTTGAATTGATCCATTGGAAAGGAGCACTTTACGTGCCATCAACAAAGCAAAAGAATTTGGTGATCGTTGAATCACCTTCAAAAGCAAAAACAATTGAAAAATATTTGGGACGTAATTATCACGTAGTAGCAAGTCTTGGTCATGTTCGTGATTTGCCTAAGAGTCAAATGGGCGTTGATATTGATCATAACTACGAACCAAAATACATTTCTATTCGTGGTAAAGGTCCAGTTATTAAAGATTTAAAGAAAGAAGCTAAAAAAGCTAAAAGAGTTTATCTGGCAGCCGATCCGGATCGTGAAGGGGAAGCCATTGCATGGCATGTCTCACATTTGTTAGGTCTAGATGATGACGGGAAAAACCGTGTTGTTTTTAACGAAATTACTAAGGATACCGTTAAACAAGCATTTAAGTCACCTCGTTCAATTGATATGAACTTGGTTGACGCTCAACAAGCTAGACGTGTCTTAGATCGTTTGGTTGGTTATTCAATTTCTCCAATCCTTTGGGCAAAGGTTAAAAAGGGTCTTAGTGCCGGACGTGTTCAATCAATTGCCTTGAAATTAGTGATTGATCGTGAAAACGACATTAAGAAGTTTATTCCTGAAGAGTACTGGACGATTGAATCGACCTTCAAACATGGCAAGGATAAGTTTTCAGCTAACTTCTATGGTTTAAATGGTAAAAAAGCTGAATTGAAAGACAATGACCAAGTCCAAGAAGTTTTGGGTAAAGTTGATAAGAAAAAAGATTTTAGTATCGACAAGGTTACTAAAAAAGAACGTAAACGTATGCCAGCCGCCCCATTTACAACTAGTTCATTGCAACAGGAAGCTAACAAACGTTTGAATTTCAAAACTAGAAAAACAATGATGATTGCTCAACAATTGTATGAAGGAATCAATTTAGGACGTAAAGAAGGTACAGTCGGTTTAATTACTTATATGCGTACCGATTCTAAGCGTATTTCTAAAGTTGCTGAAGCTGAGGCATCCAAGTTCATTCATGAAGAATATGGTGAACCATTTGCTATTGTTAAAGAACGTAAGGACAAAAATCAAGAAGGGGCTCAAGATGCCCATGAAGCTATTCGTCCTTCTTCAGTTTTCAGAACTCCAGCATCATTGAAAGATATTCTTAGTCGTGATCAATTCCGCTTGTACAGTTTAATTTGGTCAAGATTCGTTGCTAGTCAAATGACACCAGCTGTTTTTGATACTATGACAGTTGATTTATCTCAAAATGGTGTCATGTTTAGAGCTAACGGTTCTAAGATCAAATTCGAAGGTTACCGCAAGGTTTACCAAAGTGCCAGTGACAAGTCGAAGAAAGATAATATTTTACCTGACTTGGTTGAAGGTGACACGGCTAAGCTAGAAAAGAATGATCCGGCACAACATTTTACTCAACCACCCGCAAGATTTACTGAAGCTTCTTTAGTTAAAACTCTAGAAGAAAATGGTGTTGGTCGTCCCTCAACGTATGCTCCAACTATTGATACAATCCAACGTCGTTATTATGTTAAATTGAACGGTAAGAGTTTTGAACCTACTGAGCTAGGTGAGATTGTTGATAATCTTATCCAAGAATATTTCCCTGATATTGTTAATACTGATTTTACAGCTCACTTAGAAGATGAGCTTGATAATATCGAAGAAGGTAAAGAAGATTGGGTTAAGGTTGTTGATCGTTATTACAAACCTTTTGCTAAAGAACTCGAATCTGCAGAAGATAAAATCGAAAAAGTTCAAATTAAAGATGAACCAGCTGGTATGGATTGTGATATCTGTGGGGCTCCAATGGTTATCAAGATGGGCCGTTATGGTAAGTTCTATGCTTGTTCGCGTTTCCCAGAATGTCGTAATACTAAACCAATCGTTAAAGAAATCGGTGTAATTTGTCCTAAGTGTAAAAAGGGACAAGTTATTGAAAGAAAATCGAAGAAGAATCGTATTTTCTACGGTTGTTCCAGATATCCAGACTGTGACTTTGTTTCATGGGATAAGCCAATTGGCCGTGATTGTCCTAAGGATGGTCATTATCTAGTTGAAAAGAAGGTCAAAGGTGGCCGTCAAGTAATCTGTCCAAACGGAGATTATGAAGAGGATATTCAAAAATAAATGATAGAAAAAGAATTAATCGATAAATTTGTAGACAATTTAATGGTTAATCATCACTACTCAAAAGAAACAAAAAAATCTTATTTAGAAGATATAGATAATTTTGTTTCTTTTTTAGACCAAAATGGTGGATTTAAAGGATTTACTAAAGTCACACGAATTGATGTAGAAACATATTTGACTTATTTAGACGAAAAAAATTATGCAGACGAAACGATTGCTCGAAGAATTTCGGCACTGAGATCCTTGTATAATTTTTTAGTTAAAAATAAGTTTCTCAAGGCTAATCCGTTTGACTTGGTACAGTTACGTCACAAGGGTCGTAAATTGCCGCATTTCTTTTATGAGAAAGAAATGACACAATTATTTGAAGCAGTTAAAGGTGATGATCCACTCTCCCAAAGAAATTCCGCTTTATTAGAATTGCTCTATGCCACTGGCATGCGGGTGAGTGAGTGTGCTAATCTATTATTAGATCAATTGGATTTTTCTAATGAAATCGTTTTAATACATGGTAAAGGTGACAAGGATCGTTATGTTCCTTTTGGAAGTTTTGCTAAGAGTGCATTAGAAACTTACTTTGATCAAGGTAGAAAAGATTTGATGACAAAATATCATCAAGATCACCAATATGTTTTTGTAAATAGCCGGGGCAAGAATTTGACTAGTCGAGGAATTGAATATATTTTAAATCAGATTATCAAGAAAACGAGCTTGACATCTGATATTCATCCGCATATGATACGTCATACCTTTGCCACACACATGCTTGAACATGGTGCCGATCTGAGAACCGTCCAAGAATTATTAGGACACTCAAGTCTTTCGACGACTCAGATTTACACTCACGTGACAATGGACCATTTACAAAAAGATTATAAAAAATATTTTCCAAGATAGAGAAGGTAAATCAATGACTACAATAGTTGCTGTTAAGCATGATGATCACACTGCAATTGCTGGTGATGGTCAAGTTACAATGGGCGAAAAGTACATCATGAAGGGTACTGCTCACAAAGTAAGACGAATTTATGATGACAAGGTTATTATTGGCTTTGCCGGTGGTGTTGCTGACGCCATCACTCTCCAAGATTGGTTAGAGAAGAAATTAAAGGCCTATTCAGGTAATTTGAAACGTGCTGCTGTGGAATTGGCTCAAGATTGGCGTAAAGACCCTACATTGCAAAAATTAGAGGCACTTTTGATTGCGATGGATAAGGATAATTTACTATTGATCTCAGGTAGTGGAGAAGTTATTGAACCAGATGAAGATGTTGTTGCGATTGGTTCCGGTGGTAACTTTGCCCAAGCAGCAGCCATTGCTATGCAACGTCATGCTAAGGATATGGACGCACAACAAATCGCTGTCGAAGCAATTAAGATTGCATCAAGTATTGATATTTTTACTAACGAAAATATTATTTCAGATAAATTTTAGAGTGGAGATTAGTAAATGGACACATTAACACCGAAACAAATTGTTGCCCAATTGGACAATTATATTATTGGTCAAACAGATGCTAAAAAGGCTGTAGCGATTGCTTTATACAACCGTTACCGCCGTATGCAAGTACCAGCAAAACTACAACAAGAAATTACACCAAAAAATCTAATGATGATTGGACCTACTGGTGTTGGTAAAACTGAAATTGCTCGTCGTTTAGCAAAAATTGTTAACGCTCCTTTTGTTAAGGTCGAGGCAACTAAGTTTACTGAAGTAGGTTACGTCGGACGTGATGTTGAATCAATGGTCCGTGACCTAGTTAGTGTTGCTGTTTCAATGGTCGAAAAAGAAAAGTTTGAAGAAATTAGACCTGAAGTTCGTCGTGACGTTGATAAGAAATTAGTGAAATTACTTGCTCCTGGTGTTAAGAAAGAACAAAAGCAAAATAATAATGATTTCATGAGTATGTTAAATAGCATGCAAAATGGTGGTCAAAATCTTGGCAGTATCTTTAATAATGCTGATACTGTAGATGAAGATCCTGATGCTAATTCAGAGGTTACTGATGATGTTCGTAATCAACGTTTATCCGTTAAGGAACAATTAGACAAAGGTTTACTTGAAGATGAAGAAGTAACAATCAAAGTTGAAGAGTCAAAAAAAGTTGGTCCAATGGACGATCAAATGGGTCAAATGGGTATTGATATGTCAGGGATGATGGATTCATTGATGCCTAAGAAAACAATCACGAGAACTTTACCTGTTAAAGAAGCCCGTGAACTCTTGATTCAACAAGAATCACAAAAGCGTGTTGATCATGACGAAATTTATCAAAAGGCAATTGAAAAAACTCAAAATAATGGAATTATCTTTATTGATGAGTTTGATAAAATTGCTGCTGGTGATAAGAAGACTTCAGGTGAAGTTTCTCGTGAAGGTGTACAACGTGATATCTTGCCAATCGTTGAAGGTTCAAGAATCAACACTAAATATGGTCCCGTTGATACTGATCATATTCTCTTTATTGCTTCCGGTGCATTTGCCGAAAGTAAACCAAGTGATTTGATAGCTGAACTTCAAGGACGTTTCCCAATTCGTGTGGAATTAAATGACTTGACTGAAGACGACTTTATTCAAATCTTGACTAAACCAGACAATGCTTTGACAAAACAATATGTAGCGCTTACAAGAGCCGATGGAATACATTTAACTTTTACTAAAGAATCTGTCGAAGAGATTGCAAAAATTGCCTTTGAATTGAATAATAGTAATCAGAATATCGGTGCTAGACGACTTTCTACTGTCTTGGAAAAGATTTTGGCAGATATTCTCTATGAAGGACCAGATATGCAAATGGGTGACATTACCATCACTCGTGAATATGTTCATGAACAAGTTGGTAAAATTGCTCAAGATCAGGATCTTTCACGTTATATTCTTTAGGGGGAAAAACATGACAGTTTATCAATTGAAGAACGACTATTTAACATTAAAAGTTAATTCATTAGGTGCTGAAATGAACAGCATTGTAAATAATGAAGATTCAGAATTTATCTGGCAAGCCGACAAGAACGTTTGGGGTAGACATGCTCCTGTATTGTTCCCAATTGTTGGCCGTTTAAAGGATGACCATTATTTTGTAGATGGTAAAGAATACAAGATGACACAACATGGTTTTGCCCGTGATCAAGAATTTGCTCTAGATTCACAAACTGACTCAAAATTAGTTTTGAGTTTAACAACCAGTGAAGCAAGTCTTGAAAAGTATCCATACCATTTCAAATTAAGAATTGTTTATCAACTTGTTAAAGATACAGTTCAAATTTCTTATTTGGTTGACAGTCTAGAAGAATCAGATGACATGTACTTCTCAATTGGTGCTCATCCTGGATTTGAAGTTCCTTTCGATAAAGGTTTGAAATTTGAGGATTACAAGGTTTCAATCGATCCACTTGAAGCAAGAACTCATATTCCAATAGACAATCATTTGATTGATTTAAATGGTGAAAAGAAAGTTGAGAACCAAAACTTCCCAATGACTCGCGATTACTTCGTTAATGATGCTGTGGTTTATCGTTTAAGTGAACCGGCAGAAGTGACGATCTCAAGTGACAAGTCAAATCACAAGTTAACATTAGATACAGGTAACGCCAAGTTCTTCGGTATGTGGTCAACATATCCTGATGACAATGGTAAGTTCATGTGTATCGAACCATGGTGGGGACTAGCTGATAAGACTGACAGCGACAATAATTTCAAGAATAAATACGCTATTAATAAGTTAGCTCCTAAGGAACAATTTGAAGCCTACTTCTCAATTTCAGTTAAATAATAAGAAAAAACCACTCATTAATTGAGTGGTTTTTTGTCTTTAGAATTTAAATGTCGTTAAAAATAAGATTATTGATTTAACAGCTTTATTTGATTCCTGTCTGGCTTTTTCCGCTAACAGTACCGTCGGTCAAAGTAACGATAAAATTGGCTCCTGTGTTGCCCTTAACGCCAGAAGAGTAGGTATATTCTTTAACATCTTTGCCAGAAGCGATTGTTTCATTGTAATTGTTTGGACGACCAAGATTAGTGAAGATGGCATCTTCTGATTGACCATTTTGAATTGAACTATAGGCGTCTAATCCTAATTTCTGTTCACGATTAACTTTAACGCCAGTGATAGACTTGCTGACAGCATGTCCATTAGTAAAACTAACCTTCATATTAGAACCTAACTGGCCGTTTTTAATATTATTCCATGTATTGATTTCAGTTTTAGTATCACCTTGAGTGGTAGTTGAAGTTGAAGAGGGCTTTCCAAGGATTTGTTGAACTGTTTCCATTGGTGTTCCACTTTCAGCATTTAAATATATTCCGCTATATTGTGGAATGGTTACTCCAGATTTCTTTTTAGTGTTCTTCTTGGTGGAAGATTTCTTTTTGGTAGTTTTTTGAGAAGATGATTGACTAAAAGGACCCATTGAGGTCATCTTCATCCCCGTTAAACCACCACCAGTTAGGAGAATGATAATGATGATTGACCAAAACCACCACTTCTTGTAAAAATGTTTTTTCTGTTTTTTATGCGTTCGTTGATATTCTGCTCTAGTGGGCAAATTGTAGTTGTTCAATTGTGAGCCTCCCCTGATAACGCTTTTATTATTATTTTATCAGTAACGGAAGATAAATGTATCTTTTAATGACAAAAAAAGCATAAAACTAAAATTAGTTTTATGCTTTAATAATTATTTTGAATTTTGTTTCTCACGTTGTTGTTTTTTGTACCTTAATCCAATAGGAACAAGGTTTTCTTGGCCTTTAAGTAGTCGCTTGATATTAGGAATATGACGTACATAAATAATGACAGTAACAATTGCAGCGACGGTTGTTAAGATCCAATCATGCAAGAACAGAGTCGCGATAGTAAAGAAAAGAATCGTTGTTAAACTGGCCACACTAACCATACTAGTTGTATAGACGATAGCTGCTAAAAAGATAAAGCAGATCACAAACAACAAAGGATTATATGCTAGTAAAATACCAGCACTCGTTGCGACGGCCTTGCCACCACGAAATTTTAGAAAGATTGAGAAACAGTGGCCAATAACGGCACAGATACCGATAAATAGAATCCAATGACGGTCAAGTCCAAAGAATACAGGCATCAAGGCACCCAAAGTTCCTTTCAAAATATCAACGATCAAAACAACAGTTCCAGCAAATTTACCAAAGACTCGGTAAGCATTTGTGGTTCCAACATTACCGCTACCGTAGTCAAAAATATTCTTGTGGAAGAATACTTTACCGACGATATAAGCAGTCGGAAACGAGCCAATTAGATAGGCTAAAATTGCACAAATGAGAAGTTTCATTAAAAAATCACTCTCTCAGCTTTATTTTTTGGTATATTGTAACTCTATGGTGTTTTTAGGAGAATTATAAATACCAACCTAGACATTATCCACTATTTTACTCAAAATTAAAAGATTTCTCTTGAATACGAACGTATATTCGTATATCGTGAATAGTGTTATAATACTAGAATATTGATTTAGCAGTAAATGAAAAAGGAATGATATAAATGCCAAAATCATCTTATGATGATTCGTCAATTCAAATCCTTGAAGGATTGGAAGCTGTACGAAAAAGACCTGGTATGTACATTGGTTCCACTGATTCACGTGGATTACATCACTTGGTATATGAAATAGTTGATAATGCGGTCGATGAAGCTTTATCTGGATTCGGTAAAGAAATTAATGTCACTATCAATCAAGATAGTAGTATTACCGTGGTTGATCATGGACGTGGAATGCCAACAGGGATGCATGCTTCAGGTAAGCCAACTATTGAAGTTATTCTAACGGTACTGCACGCTGGTGGTAAGTTCTCAGAGAATAGTTATAAAACTTCTGGTGGTCTGCACGGTGTAGGTTCATCAGTAGTTAACGCTTTGTCAGAATGGATGACAGTTCGAGTTGTTCGTGATCACAAAGTTTATGAAGAACGTTTTGAAAATGGTGGTCACCCAGTTGGAACTTTAAAGAAGACAGGGACTACTAAAGAAAGCAGCGGAACAACTATTAGCTTTAAGCCAGATTCTTCAATTTTTCAAACAACTAAGTTTAACTATGATACTTTGGCGGAAAGATTAAGGGAATCAGCTTTCTTGCTTAAAGGTGTTAAGTTTACGATCACTGACAAACGTGGTGATGAAACTAAAGAAGATGTATTTCATTATGAAGATGGAATACAATCTTTCGTTAAATATCTGAATGAAGATAAAGATACACTTGGTGGTATTTTTTACGTTGAAGGAACTAATTCCGATATTGAAATTGAATTTTCCGGTCAATATAATGACGGTTATTCGGAAAACATTATTTCCTTCGTTAATAATGTTCGTACTGCTGATGGTGGGACACATGAAGCCGGAATGAAATCTGGTTTAACTAAGGCCTTTAATGATTATGCTAGAAAAGTCGGCTTGTTAAAGGAAAATAGTAAAAATCTTGAAGGTAGTGATGTTCGTGAAGGACTTTCAGCTATCATTTCTGTCAGAATTCCCGAAGAGATCTTACAGTTTGAAGGTCAAACTAAGGGAAAATTAGGTACTCCACAAGCTCGCTCGGCTGTTGATCAGTTGGTTTATGAACAAATGAGTTTCTACTTGATGGAAAATGGTGAGCAGGCTCAAATGCTTGTTAAGAAGGCTCTTAAAGCGCGTGAAGCACGGGATGCGGCTAGAAAAGCACGTGAAAGTACTCGTAGCGGTAAAAAGAATAAGAAAACTGATGGATTGCTTTCCGGTAAGTTAACGCCAGCACAATCGAAAAACTCAGATAGAAACGAATTGTTCTTAGTTGAGGGTGATTCTGCCGGTGGTTCAGCAAAGCAAGGTCGAGATCGTAAATTTCAAGCTATTTTGCCATTACGTGGTAAGGTCTTGAATACTCAAAAAGCAAAATTAGAAGATATTTATAAAAATGAAGAAATCAATACGATGATTTATACAATTGGTGCCGGTGTTGGTGCTGACTTTAAGTTGGAGAATCGTAACTATGATAAGGTTATTATTATGACCGATGCTGATGATGATGGTTCTCATATTCAAATCTTATTACTGACTTTCTTCTATCGTTATATGCGTCCATTAGTTGAATCTGGTCACGTCTATATTGCACTTTCTCCACTTTATAAATTGCAAAAAGGCAAGGGTGCTAAGACTCAAATCAGATATGCTTGGACACCAGATGAATTACAAGAAGATATCAAACAAATGGGTAAAGGATATGACTTGCAGAGATTTAAAGGTCTTGGTGAAATGAATGCCGATCAACTCTGGAAGACAACTATGGACCCGGAAAACCGCATCTTGATCAGAGTTAATATTGACGATGCAGCTTTGGCTGAACGTCGTGTTACAACTTTGATGGGTGATAAGGTTAAACCACGTCGTGATTGGATCGAGAGTAATGTTCGCTTTAACGGTACTGAAGAAGGCGACAATATCTTGGAAAAAGTTGATGAAACTGATCCAATTGACAGTAAAATCGTTGACGATTTATTGAATAAGGAATAGGTGATAAATAGTGACTGAAAATTCTCCTAAAATTCAAGATATCTCGCTCGAAAAAATCATGGGAGATCGATTTGCGAGATATTCAAAATCAATTATTCAAGAAAGAGCTTTACCAGACATTCGTGACGGTTTAAAACCAGTTCAACGGAGAATTTTGTATTCAATGTTTTTGGATGGCAATACTTATGACAAGGGCTTTAGAAAGTCTGCCAAGGGTGTTGGTAATGTTATGGGTAATTTCCATCCTCACGGAGATTCTTCAATTTATGAAGCCATGGTACGTTTATCGCAGGATTGGAAGTTACGAAATCCCTTGATTGAAATGCACGGTAATAATGGTTCAATGGATGGAGACCCACCCGCTGCGATGCGTTATACTGAAGCTCGATTGAGTAAAATTTCTGTTGAAATGCTTCGAGATATCAATAAAGATACTGTTGATGAAGAATGGAACTTTGATGATACTGAGAAAGAACCAAAAGTTTTACCAGCTAGGTTCCCCAATTTATTGGTTAATGGTGCTACTGGTATTTCAGCTGGATATGCGACTGAGATTCCACCTCATAATCTAGGTGAAGTTATTGATGCCACAATCAAAATGATCGATAACCCTGACATAACTTTGGAAGAATTAATGAAGATTGTTAAGGGACCAGATTTTCCAACCGGTGGTATTTTGCAAGGAAAAGCCGGAATAAGGGATGCTTATAAGACTGGTCGAGGCAAAGTATATTTACGTTCAAAGACTTCTATTCAAGAGATCAGAGGTCATAAGTCTCAAATCGTAATCACAGAGATTCCATATGAAGTTAATAAAGCTCAATTAGTTAAAAAGATGGATGAAATTCGTGTCTTGAAGAAGGTTGACGGAATCGCTGAAGTTCGTGATGAATCTGATCGTCAAGGACTTTCCATCGTAGTTGAATTAAAACGTGATGTTGATGCTAATGGTATTCTCAATTACTTGTTTAAGAATACGGATTTACAAATTTCGTACAATTTTAACATGGTTGCCATTGCTGACATGCGTCCTCAACAGGTCGGTTTAGTTCAAATCTTGAAGGAATATATTGAACATCAAAAAGACGTCGTCTTACGTCGAAGCCATTTTGATTTAACTAAGGCCAAGAAACGTCTTCATATTGTTGAAGGTTTGATCAAAGCCTTATCAATTCTAGACAAGGTAATCAAAACTATTCGTAGTAGTAAGAATAAATCTGATGCTAAGAATAATTTGATAAAAGAGTATCAGTTTACTGAAGAGCAAGCTGAAGCAATCGTTTCTTTGCAACTTTATCGTTTAACTAATACTGATGTTACCGAATTGGAAAAAGAAGATAAGGGTCTACGTAATCAAATCACTAGTTTAAATAAGATTATTGACGATCATACAACTTTGATGAATGTTATTAAAAAAGAACTTCTTACTGTGCGTGATACGTACGCTGATAAACGTCGGACTAAGATTGAAGCCAAGGTCGAAGAGATTGAGGTCGATACTCGCGTGATGGTAGCAAGTGAAGACGTACGTCTGTTAGTCAGTCATGATGGCTATGTTAAACGTAGTAGTCTTCGCTCATATCAAGCATCAAGTGAAACTGACAATGGTCTAAAAGATGAAGATTATCCAATTATTGATCAAAATGTTAATACTTTGGACCATTTATTCATCTTTACTGATAAAGGAAATCTGATTTATCGTCAAATTTTTGAAGTTGAAGATAGTCGTTGGAAAGATACTGGATCTCATTTATCCCAAGAAGTTGGACTAGATTCTGACGAATCAATCTTAAAAGCGTTTGTCTTTAAGGATTTGAAAGAGACTGGTAATTTCTTAGTGGCAACTAATGAAAACTATATTAAGCAAGTTGCTTTTAGTGACTTGTTGCCAGGGCGAACTTATAAATCTAGAGCATCAAAATATTGTAAGTTAAAAGACAAGGCTTCAGAAGTGATGAATGTTTATTATGTTGAAAAAGATGCCAAAAATTTAGTATATGTCTTTACAAAGCATTCATATGCTTCAGCTTTTCCAATTGAAGAAGTTCCTGTTGTCAGTGGTAAGGCCATGGGTGTTAAGTTTGTTAGTCTAAAAGATGATGATCAATTGGCAGATTATTTCTTAGCTACTGATGAAAATGATAAAATTGCTTTGTTGACCCAACGTGGATCATATAAACAAATGAAGTTATCTGAGATTCCAGTTACTAGTCGGGCTCGTCGTGGAGTATTGACACTACGCGAGTTGAAACGTCAACCACATCGAGTTTTGTTGGTAACTAACGTTTCAAATGAAATGAATCTTTCAATTGTAACTGATACTAATAAAGAAATTGAAATTGATCGATCAAATCACCAAAGTACAGATCGCTATTCTAATGGATCATTTATTATGGACCCAGCAACAGACGGTACTCCAGTAAGATTTGTGAAAAAGATTGAAGAAAACGCATAATATAAAGAGCATAGTTTCACTTTATATAGTATTATTATCTTATTGAATACATTATTTTTTACTTTCACAAATACCTAGGAGGATTCGTTATTGCTGGACGAAAAATCAAGAAGAGTCTTTAGTTCCAAAGCTTTGAATTATTTTGATGAGTTGACTAAGAATATGAGTTATACCAAAACAGCTCAGTTATTAGGAATTACGCAACCTGCATTGACTCAACAAATAAAAAAAATAGAACGTGTTGTAGGGGCACCATTGTTTTATAGTGTCGGA
This sequence comes from Companilactobacillus musae, assembly GCF_003967595.1. GTDB lineage: Bacteria > Bacillota > Bacilli > Lactobacillales > Lactobacillaceae > Companilactobacillus > Companilactobacillus musae. Next base: position 241,540 of record NZ_BIFW01000001.1, read on the forward strand.
AAGAAGATCTATTTAACTGACGCTGGAACATCCCTATTAAAAGTGACACATCAAATGTTTGATTTGATCAACAATGTGACTGATCAGATTCAACAGGAGTCCTCGGAAAAGAGCGGTACGATCAGTATCGGTTTGTTATCAACTGCTGAATCGGTTGTTTTGGAAGACTTTATTGTTGAATACAATCGAATCAATCCTAATGTTATTATTGATTTGAATCTTTTGACCCGTAAAGAACTTTGGGACAATATCCAAAATAATCGAATTGATTTAGCTATTATGTATTTACCTGACAAGAATATTAAAAGTTGGAAGATATATAAATCTAAGAAAATCATTAGTGATAACATAATGTTGATTCACAACAATGAAAAGCTTAGTAAACGTAAGTCTGTTTGTTACAAGGATGCAGTTGCTAAACCTTGGGCAACTTATTTGAAGTCTTATTACTTTTCGGAATTGTTGGCAGAACGTTTCCGGGATGCTTTAGTAGATTCTCCAAAAGTTATTGCAAGATTTTCATCACCGTATCAACTTTTGAAGTTTGCTCAAGAATCCGATGATGTTTACACGGTTCTACCATTGAGTTTTTGCATTGCACATCAATCAATGTTTAAACTTTATCAAACACCACTTGAACCTGCTATATCAAGTGATTTATCATTTGTATATCGAGAAGATAAAGAAAAGATTCCGCGAATTCAAGAATTCTTGAGTGAGTGGGATAATTTCTTAGATAAAATGAGTTATATTGATCGTCTTAAATCTTCTAGATAAATTTTATAAAGGGGTATAGTACACATGCCAAAGGAAAAAGAACTAGTTTTTGGACACAAAAATCCTGATACTGATGCTGTTTCAGCAGCAGTTGCTTATTCATATTTACAAAATCAATTAGGTTACAACACTGAAGCCGTTGCTTTAGGTGAACCAAACCTTGAAACAAAGTTTGTTTATAACCATTTTGATGTTAAATATCCACGTATCATTTCAGCCATTAATGGTGAAGTTAAAAAAGTTATGCTAGTTGATCACAATGAAAGACAACAAAGTGTTGATGATATCGCTGATGTTGAAATTACTCACGTCGTAGATCATCACCGTATTGCTAACTTTGAAACAGCTCTACCTTTGTATTATCGTGCTGAACCAGTTGGTTGTGTAAGTACAATCATTTGGGAAATGTATAATGAAAATGAAGTTGAAGTTCCAGCTAAGATTGCTGCTATCATGGCTTCATCAATTATTTCAGATACATTACTATTGAAATCACCTACAACAACTGATGTTGACCGCGAAGCTTTAAAGAGCTTGGCTAAAACTGCTGGTATCGACTATGAATCATATGGTCTTGAAATGTTAAAGGCTGGTACTAATTTGGACAGCAAGACAACTCAAGAATTGATCGATATGGATGCTAAGAGCTTTGACATGAATGGTAACAGTGTACGTGTAGCCCAAGTAAATACTGTTGATGTTGATGATACTTTAAAGCGTGAAAGTGACTTTGTTAAGGATATTAAGGCTGAAAATGCCGATAAAGGTTACAATCTATTTGTACTTTTGATTACAAATATCTTAACAAGTGACACAACTGGTCTTGTTATTGGTGATGATGCCGCAATTGCTAAATTTGAAGCTGCCTTGAATACTAAGGTTTCTGATAACAAAGCTGCTTTGCCTGGCGTTGTATCACGTAAAAAACAAGTTGTACCTCCATTGAATGATCAATTCAATAAGTAATGCTTGTTAATTAATTTGATTTAAAGAATAAATGACATTTATGAGAGATTAGGTATGTAGCGTAATCTATCTTATAAATGTCATTTTTTTATTAAAATTTACTATCTCTATTTTTAAAATTAGTTTATGATTATTTAGGAAATTAATTAATAAACATAAAATAAATCAATGAAAATTGACAGTTAAATATTATGTAAATGTTGAAAACGTATTCGCATTTCTGTTATAATATTTTCATTGTCAAAAACTGCTGGATTTTTTGTCTAGCAGTTTTTATATTGATGATAATGGATTGTTTAATTTCAATTGCAAAGAGGGAGTTTTTTAATGAGTGCAATGAATATAGTTATTGGTCTTTTACCAATGATTGGTTGGGGATTTTTCCCCGTACTTACTGGTAAATTTGGTGGGAAGCCAGTAAATCAAATATTAGGAGCAACTTATGGTACATTGATTGCCGCAATCATCGTGGCCATAGTTCGCCAAACACCAATGCTAGGTGGTAAAGAGTTTTTATACACATTCTTGTCAGGTGCTTGTTGGTCATTAGGCCAGATTCTGGTATTTTATGCATTTTCTGAAATGGGTGTTTCTAGAACAATGCCTATTTCAACAGGTTTTCAATTAATTGGAGCATCACTTTGGAGTGTTTTAGTACTTGGTGAGTGGGCTAAGACATCTTCAAAAGTTATTGGATTTTTTGCCATTGCTTTAATTATTTTTGGTGTTTATCTAACTACTTATACAGAAAATAAAATTCCTAAAGAAGAAGGCGGAGCTAACGCTGTAAAAGGTGTACTATTAGTTCTTTGTGCCGAAGTAGGATATTTAGGCTATTCAGCCTTTCCACAGGCAATTCAAAATCTAGATGGTTTTGAAGCATTCTTGCCACAAGCTTTGGGTATGGCTGTCGTTGCAACGATTTTTGCCTTAGTAACTAAGAGCAATCGTGTATCTAAGCCATTTAAAACTAAGAGTTCATACACTAATCTGATTTCTGGATTTTTCTTTGCTTTTGCTGCTTTAACATATTTGATCTCAGCTCGTCCTGAAATCAATGGTTTGGCAACAGGATTTATTCTTTCACAAATGAATGTTATTATCGCTACTCTTGGTGGTGTTTATATTCTTCACGAGAGAAAGACTAAGAAAGAAATGAGTTCTATCTTAGCTGGATTAGCTCTAGTCGTCATAGCAGGGATTATCACATCATTCCTATAAAAGAAGAAAATAAAAACACGTTGGAAAATTAATTCCAACGTGTTTTTTTGTTATATATCAGAGAGTTTACATTTAATTGGTCTATCTTTTATTAATTAATACAAAATTGGGAGGATATTTATTTGTACGTAGTATTAATGAGAAAATCATATTTTGTAATGTATATCTAAGGAGTATATTTTTGTCAGATATCTTTATCTATCTGACGCCTAGAATATAACCCCATTTGTCAAAATAGGGAAGTAATATGCTCATGTTATTTATTATAACTTCTCATTGTTGGTGGGGTATAGGATTGAATAAATTGCCCGATTTCTGTTAAGGAATCGCTGAACAGCAGGGTTTTACGAGTTCTTGTTTCCATGAATCCTTGGTTAGTCATGGAATCGAAGAAACTTGCCAATTCGTCATAGTAATGATTGATGTTATAAAAGATACATGGATTGGTACTGTCGCCGATAATAGTCCAAGAGAAAGCCTCTGAGATCTCTTCCAAAGTTCCCGGACCACCAGGTAAAGCAATATTTGCAACGGAATCATCAAGCATAGCCTGTTTACGTTGCGACATGTCTGGTACGATATCTAATTTAGTAAGTTGATTATGTGACAATTCACGGTCAGCGAGTTCTTTAGTAATGATTCCGTGAACGAAGCCATCTTCTGCTAAGACACTGTTAGCGACAGCTCCCATAAGTCCAAAGCGACCACCACCGTACGTTAGACCATAATTGTTAGATACAATCCAATGACCAAGTTTTTGTGCTCCAATTTTGTAAATTTCATCATTACCTGTGGATGCGCCACAATATACTGCAATATTCTTCATTTTTTCACTCTCTTTAAATGTCAAAGTTTGTTTCGCGTTTAAGTCGACGGTAATACATCAAGGAAGGTGTATCTAAAGCATCTAAAGCTCTTTGTTGATCAGTAGATAGCTCTTTAGTGCTTAATGCTAAGAGAATGAAAGTCGTGTAAAGTTTTTTAGGAGATAAGTCCAAGCCTGTACTTTCACTGTCTTTTTTTAGATCCCGATGGATAGCGGGTACTGTCAATAAAGGGGTATTGGCACCACGATTACGACTTAGGAATAGATTGTTATTGTTCCAATAAGAGCGATAAGGCTCAATATACGCTTTGTATAAATTTAAGAACTGTAATTCATCTTTGTCAAATGATAATTGATTGAATTTTTTGTAAAAATCTGCTTGCATAGCTTCTTTATAGTTGAATCCTTTGGCAATAATCAAAATTAATAGCCTCGTGTAAATACTTAAATCAGTTTTAAGATATTCAGGAAGCTTTAAGAAGACCTCTACGGGGAAATCTGACTGTTTGGGTACAGTTACACTGTTGATATTTAAAGTTGGTATTTCGGGCGTTTTTTTAGTACTGAAGAGATATTTGAAGTAGACATTAAGGTTACTAATAACTTTATTGATCGTGCTGGGACTGAGTTGCAGATTATCGAGCATAAAATTTTTAAATAAACGAACATCCATTTCGTGAACATCTTTAATATCTTCCGATATTTTATAGTCATTGTTGTGTTGAATAGTGTAATTAAAAAAATCATTTAAAGAGTTCATATATTCGGTATGAGCTTTGTCAGAAATATGTCTGGTTTTAAGATTAGCTTCAAAGCCAGTGAGATAAGGGATTTTTACCATAATAAAACCTCCTTTTAATTTCATTATACATTTTGTTAATTTTTCCCACAAAAAACAATTGCAATGGAATGTAAAAAATCCCTGTGTGATTACCACACAAGGATTTTCTATTGATTAGGAATTACTATTTAACAGTAATTTTTAAAGCAGGATCACCTGCTGAAATTGTTTTTTCATCAAAATCACCCATATCTTTAACAGCATCAGAATTAGTAATGATCGTCATGATAGAAGTATCTTTACCAGCAGCTTTGACTTGTTCAAGATCCATTGAAACTAGTTTCTGGCCTGCTTTAACAGTGTCGTTTTCTTTAACAAAAGTTTCAAAGGGTTTGCCATTTAATTCAACTGTGTCGATACCTAGATGCAACATTACTTCCAAGCCATGTTCTGAGGTGATCATCAAAGCATGCTTAGTTGGGAAAACTGTGCCAATAACACCACCGATAGGAGCAACAATTTCATTATCACTAGGAGTTACAGCAAATCCGTCGCCCATTAATTTTTGTGAGAAAACTGGATCACTGACTTTATCCAAATGAATCAGTTCACCATTAGCAGGTGATACGAATTCGTCAATCTTTTTTCTAGAAAATAACCCCATTTTAACTTTCCTCCTTAAAATTCTTAGCAATATATTTTTGTGAAGTAATGATTTCTTTGACATGCTTTGAAAAATCTAATTTGAAGTAACTATAATACAACAAGTCAATTGCATAGAACTGGGCAATTAAGGAAGTCGTTGCGGCACTTCTCAAAGAACTATTTTCAGTACTGTCATCGTGAACCAGAACAACAGTGGCCAATTTTGCTAATGCGCTTACATTATTATGCGTTAATACAATTATAGGTATTTTATTTTGTTTTGCAAGATGTGCCAGTTCAATTGCTTCTTTAGTTTCACCAGAATTAGAAATAATTACCACAGCGGCTTGTTCTTTTTTTGCTAGAAGAATCGTACTAATAACATGCAAATCATTGTTAGTAATAACAGTTTTACCAATTCGAAAAAACTTTTGCTGAAAATCTTCCGCGGTGATATGTGAGGCACCAATTCCAAAACTAACGATTAGATTCTTTTCATGCAGAATTTTAATGGCTGAATTTAAATTAGCGTCCGTCAAAGCTGTATTGGTTCTTAAGATAGTTTGGTTAATTCGAAAAGAAAGCTTTTTTTTGAGGTCATCCATAGAATCATTAGGTGAAATTTCGTCATAAATTTCACTATCTTGGTCACTTTCGGCGGATAAACGTAATTTAAAACCAGAAAAACCAGTATCTGGACAAAACAATTTGCTGAAACGAACAATCGAAGCTGAACTAGTAGGAATCTTTTGAGCTAGATCCTGAACACTCATAGTTGTGACATCAGTAGGGTATTCAATAATATAATTAGCAATTTTTTGTTCGGTCTTAGTTAAATTAGGTAAAGCCTGTTTAATTGAAAATATTAAGCTTTCCATACTAATCTAATTCAGTAGCTTTTCTAGCTTCAGCTGGAACACCGAAGAAGTATGTGGCAATGAAACCACCAGCGTAGGCTGCTAGAAGACCGAAAATATAGCCGAGTACATGTCCATTAGTGATCAAAGGAATTAAAGCAATACCAGATGGTCCAATAGCAATAGCCCCAACGTTACCAAAGGCTCCAACGACGGCACCACCAATACCACCACCGATACATGCAGTAATGAATGGGCGACCTAGTGGCAAAGTAACACCATAGATCAATGGTTCACCAATACCAAGGAAACCAACTGGCAAAGCACCTTTAATCATATTAGTTAGTTTCTTGTTCTTCTTGCAACGAACCCAAAGTGCCAAAGCAGCACCAACTTGACCAGCACCGGCCATAGCTAGGATAGGTAGAAGTAAAGTTGAACCAGTTTTATCAATCATTTCAATATGAATAGGAGTAAGAATTTGGTGAAGTCCTAACATAACCATTGGTAGGAAGAATAATCCGAGAATAAATCCAGAGAAAGCTCCACCAACTTTTAGAACCCACATAATAGAACCAACCAATGAATCGGAAACGACACCAGCAATTGGCATAACGATGAAGATGGTAAAGATACCGACCGCTAGAAGTGAGATCGTGGGTGTAACAATAATATCAATAGAATCGGGAATAACTTTGTGCAATCTCTTTTCGATCATTGCTAAAATCCAAACTGAGAAAATAACACCGATGATACCACCTTGACCGGCGGAAAGAGCTTGGCCGTTGAAGATATTTTGTAAAGGCGTTTTAGGATCAACCCCGGCTAATAGTGTAACCGCACCGATCACACCACCGAGACCAGGAGTAGCACCAAATTCTTCAGCAGAATTGATACCAACATAAATTGCTAGATAAGCAAAGACACCATTTTTAATGACATTTAAAACGGTAATAAATTCATTCCAGTTTTTGCCGATATCGCCAGCCACCATCATATTAGAAAGAACAGCAGCGATACCACCAATTAAACCAGCACCAACGAAAACGGGAATCAAAGGTACGAAGATGTTAGAAATTGACTTTAAAACAGCCTTAGTTTTTGAAGGCTTGATCTTCTTCTTTTGTTGAGCCTTAAATTCAGCAGCTTTTTCAGTAACTTCAGCCTTAGCCTTTTGATGTTCAGTCATGTGCGATTCATCAGTATTGTTGTCTAAATCTTTGGGAAATTCTTGACCTAACTTCACGCCGACTTGATCGATCATTACTTGAGCTACTTTATTAACAAGTCCCGGGCCAACAACAACTTGAAGAGTATCTTCTTGAACGACACCTAATACTCCTTCAATTGCCTTTAACTTTTCCATATCGACCTTATCGTAATCTCTAATGGTCATTCTTACTCTAGTCATACAGTGAATGAGCTTTTCAACATTTTGGGGACCGCCAACAGCAGCGTAGATCTCACGTGCAAGGCGTTCTTCTTTTTTCTCAGCCATAATTTAATCCTCCTTCATAGCTTTTCTTACAAAGCCATCATTTTGTTTAAGATTTTTAATTGCAGTATCTTTATCTGTACCAGTTAAAATCATGATGATAGCAACTTTGACATCTTTATTTGCTGCTAAGAAATTCTTTTCGGCAGTTTGATAACCACAATCAGTAGCTTGCATAATGATTCGTTTAGAACGTTCAACTAATTTGTCATTAGTAGGTTTAACATCAATCATTAAATTTTGATAAGCTTTGCCTAATTTGATCATTGAAGTTGTAGAAATCATATTTAAAATTAATTTCTGAGCAGTACCAGCCTTTAATCTGGTTGAGCCGGTCAAGACTTCTGGTCCGGTGACGACTTCAATAGGGCAGTCGGCAAATTTAGAAATTTCAGCATCCTTATTGCAAGAGATACTGATTGTAGCAGCTCCTACTTTTTGAGCATACTTCAAGGCTCCAATAACGTAAGGCGTACGACCACTAGCAGCCAAGCCAACGACTGAATCATTTTTGTTTAGTTGTAGATTTTTTAAATCTTCTTCAGCCAGGTTCACTGAATCCTCAGCACCTTCAACAGCTACAGTCATAGCACTTTGACCACCAGCAATAAGCCCTTGGACTAGAGTGGGGTCAGTTCCAAAAGTTGGAACACATTCAGCGGCATCAAGTACTCCTAAGCGGCCACTAGTACCAGCACCGAGATAAATTAGACGGCCACCATTCTTAAACTGTTGAATAACTTTTTCCACGGCAGCTTCAATTTGAGGTAATTGCTCATGAATTCTTTGAGGAACGGTTTGATCTTCAGAATTCATTAAATTTAGAATCTCAGCAACAGACATTGTATCTAACGTCATACTGTTGGGATTTCTAGTTTCAGTACTTAATTTTGCTAAATCCATATCTCCTTACTCCTTTTTATTAATTGTAAAAGCACTATTAGCGCTGATAAATGGTAATAGTTGAATCGAAGCTTGATCCAAATGGCCTAAGACATTGACTTTTTCATCAAGTGGCAAGTCCTTTTTGGTCAACTGTACCTCTCCCATGTAACGACCATAATTTTGGTTGTCGATTGTAATAGAACCTGCATTGCGAGGGATGCTTTGTGTAGGTAGAACAATATCTTTATTCAAAGCATTCATTCCACGACTTTCAACAACACGGATTACATCAGCAGCAGGGTCGGGACGGTTGTGTAGGACCTTCTTTAATAGGTAATCTGGAAAATCAGAGCTTTTTTTAATATTTAGATCCAAAATATCTTTATCAAAATAGTCGTCAAACTTTTCTTGCATATTTAAACTTAATCTAGGATCACCGATAAAGATTTTGTCGACTTGATCATTTTGCAATTGAATTGCAGATGCCAAGAGGTTTTGATGACGTTGTGATTCTAGTGTAGGCAAGCCAGTATATATTGGCCCCCGAAGTGTTTGATCTCCAGGGATAAAAGCTTGCGTCGTAATGCCCAATTGTTTGAACCAGAGATTTTTCTCTTTAAACCATTGGCTGTCTAATCCAGTTTCTGGACGAGGATAGAAATTGTGCCAAGCCTCAATGTTATCGAAATTAGCTTGGTATTTTTTGAGTTCTAAAATATCCTGTTCATTTAAAGTACTAGCATTTAACGCCAAAGGATTCTTTTGTGACATTTGAGCAATTGTTTGATTAGTAAAACCATCATCAAGACGTAATTTAAATGCAGGTAGATCAGCAGGTAGGTTAGCGAGTGTCTTTTGATCGATGTCAATAAAAACATTTAGATTTAATTCAGCAGTGTAATTTAAAAAGATTCTTAGACGTTGAGCGTAGGCTGTTTGGTCGTCTTCAGGAATATGTAGTGAAGTAAATATTTTATTAAAATGATGTTGTTGCATACTGTGAATATAGTTTTTATCATCTTGATTGAGATCATGATCTAAATAATATGAAAAACCTAACATAAAATGGAACACCTCCTCTTTATTGAAAACGCTTAACTTACAAGAAATATCATATAACCGTTGAAATAAAATTACAATATAATTTAAGAAAACATTATAAAAATGAAATAAAAATACAAGAAACCGCTAGTACTGATTTGCCAAGAGTTTCTTGTATTTTTGGAATTATTTGTGATTGATTTAAAGGTATGGTTAGGAATTTTTGAAGGAGATGATGTTTTACAAATATATGAGTGTATTTAATATCCTAGTAGAAGATGCCGTCAGATTTATGACTGTTCTGAACTATTGTTTGCCAACATTGTTTAAAGGGATGCTTGACCAATAGACCTTGAATGAAAGTACAAGATTTTTAAATAGACTTTAGCTTATAATAAGGCTACATAAAAGCTGGTGAATAAATATGAAAAAGATCTACTATCATGTATTTGAAATTCAAAATCATAGTTACCTATTGGGAGTAACTGATAAAGGGTTAGCATTTGTAGGTTCCTGGGATCAGGGAATTGCGGAGTTAAAACAGTTTTATCCTGAAGCTATCCTCGAAGATGACTTTGAACATGTTATTAAATATGAAAAACAATTAGAAGAATATTTAGAAGGTTCGCGTGAAGAATTTACATTTATGTTGGATACTTCTGGGACAACCTTTCAGGAGGCTGTTTGGCAAGAGTTAAAAAGAATACCTTATGGAGAAGTAAGCAATTATACAAAGATAGCTAAGGCGATTAATAAACCAAAAGCAGTTAGAGCTGTAGGCACCGCAATTGGTAAAAATCCTGTATTGATAGTTGTTCCATGCCATCGAGTTTTGACTAAAACTGGTGATTTAGGTGGTTATCGTGGAGGAATTAAAATGAAGCGGGCTTTATTAGATTTAGAAACAAAGTTTTGCAGACAATAATCCTTACGTAATTTTATTTGAGTTGATTTTAAGTAGTGCTGGTGTGCGATTGAAATGATAGTTCGGTATGCAATTAGAAAATAATTTATGCTATGCTTTACCTATATTATTTTTGGCAAATGAGGAGTATTTAACTTTGAATTTAGAAGCTACCTTAAAAGAAGAATTTGGTTACGATACTTTTCGACCAGGTCAAAGAGAACTGATAGAAAAAGTTATGGCCGGTCAAAAAGCCATGGGAATTATGCCTACTGGTGGTGGTAAGTCAATTTGCTATCAATTACCAGCTACTATTTTGCCAGGATTAACATTGGTTGTTTCGCCATTGATTTCATTGATGAAAGATCAAGTTGATAGTTTGATTGAAGCGGGTATTCCTGCTACCTATTTAAATAGCACTGTAGAATGGCATGATCGTGAAGAAAGAATGCGCTATATTGAAAGTGGTGCAGTAAAGTTATTATTCGTAGCTCCTGAAAAGATTGTTGATGATGAGTTTTACAGTTGGCTTTCCGCTTTGGACATTTCTTTGGTTGCAATTGATGAAGCTCACGTATTGTCCTCTTGGGGACATGACTTTCGTAATAGCTATCTTAAAATGGTTCAGCCACTACAAGAATTACCAGGCAATCCTGCTTGGTTAGCCTTGACAGCAACGGCAACTGAACAAGTTCAAGATGATTTAGCTAATATCCTAAAGATTCCGACTGATAATATTATTAAAACGGGATTCGATCGTGATAATTTGGCTTTAAAAATTGAGCGTGGGGTTGATAAGTCGGAGTTCGTTTTAAACTATGTGAAAGCCCATATGGATGAATCAGGTATCATTTATGCGGGACGTCGTGAAGATGTTGATAATATTTATAGCTTTTTGAAAGCTAATGATGTTAAAGTTGGACGATATCATGCAGGTTTAAGCGATGAGGAACGACATGCTCAACAAGAAGATTTTCTTTTTGATCGTATTAATGTAATTGTAGCGACTAATGCTTTTGGAATGGGAATTAATAAGACTAATGTACGTTATGTTCTACATTTTACGATTCCGGGAACTATTGAAAGTTATTATCAAGAGGTTGGTCGTGCTGGGCGTGATGGTTTACCAGCTGAAGCTATTTTGCTATATGCTCCAGTTGATTTGAGATTACATCAGTTCTTTATTGATAAATCACTAGGTGATGATCAATACAAATTGAGTTTGAAGAATAAGCTTTTCGAAATGAGCCGTTATGCTGAGACGGAAAGCTGTTTGATGAAATTTATCCTCGATTACTTTGGCGAAAAAAATACAGAAGTCTGTGGTCGCTGTTCTAATTGTTTGGACGATCGTGAAGTTGTTGATGTAACGTCTGATGCTCAAAAGGTTCTTAGCTGTATTGTACGAATGAACCAGCGATTTGGTAAAAAAGTTGTAACGCGAGTTTTAGTTGGAAAAGATGATGTTGCTAATGACTGGCATCATTTTGAAAAGCTATCGACCTTTGGTATTTTTAAGGATAGAACCTTGAAAGAAACTAGTCGTCTGATTGATTTTCTTTTTGCAAATGGTTTTTTAAGCAGTAGTGGAGGTGAGTATCCTACTTTGCTGTTGTCCAAAAAAGGCGTAGCTGTGTTGAAGGGACAACTGAATGTAGCACGAAAACAAGACTTTAAACAGCTTCCAACTCGTAAGCCAATGGTAGACGATGGAAGCTTTGACGTGGCTTTGTTTGAAAAGCTACGCGAGTTAAGGACCAAGTTTGCTCGAAAGCAAGCTTTGCCACCATTTATGATTTTCTCTGATAAAACTCTAAAGGACATGTGTGTTCGAATTCCAACTAATAGTCAGGAGTTTCTTGCCGTCAGTGGTGTGGGTAAGGTTAAATTAGAACAATATGGTGAAAGCTTTATTAATGAGATTAAGGAATATCAAACAAGTACAGTAAGTTAAAAATAGAGAAGTAGTCAAATCAATGACTACTTTTTTTATGATTTATAAAATAGGGTGTAGTAATAAAAGTTTTAGGAAAACATAGCAAAAAAGACAAACGGCTTTATATCAATGGTTTAGGGGAGTTTATTAACTCAATAAATCTAAAAGAGGCTTGAAAAAAGTAAAATAAGCATGGTAGGAAGGTGCTGAGAGGCGAGTTCTATGAAAGTATAATGAAGAACTCATGGTTAAATATAATGCAAAAAGGTCAATAAATGAACTTGATTTATTCAAATGGTTGCTTTTTTTTGTAAAAAGCAATATTAAATAAAATGTTTTACGAAAACATAAAATATAAAAACAAAATTCAAACTGCCACACCGTTAATTTAGACCTAAAATGCTGTAAAATTAAAGTAGGGACCAAAGAGGGGGTAAAAACTTGAAAAAAATAGCATTAATTTCAGACATTCACGGTAACCTCACTGCCTTCAAACATGTCGTTGCCGATGCTGAACAACAAAATGTTTCAGAATACTGGTTTTTAGGTGACCTTTTAATGCCTGGACCAGGAACTAATTCAATTTTAAAACTTCTGAACGAAATTAATACTACCCGCATGATCCGTGGAAATTGGGACGATTTCCTTTTTGAAGATATCTTATCTATTAGCAAACAGTACATCGATGAGCCCCAAACTACCTATATTGTTGAGCTTATTAAGTACGTCTCCACTCACATCAACCCTGAATATCTTCAGCAAATGCGCCAATGGCCTATATCTTCCGAAATATCTATAAGTGGTTTGAATATTCTCTTAGCCCATAACTATCCAACTAAGAATTATGGACATGAATTACTACCTTATGAAAAACAAGCCAATTTTGATAAGCTTCTTTTTAATAAACCATATGATATTGCAATTTATGGTCACACACACCATCAAGTACTCAGAACTAGCAGCAATGATCAATTGATTGTTAATCCTGGTTCCATTGGTCAACCATATACGTCCTGGAATAAATTTGGTGCTGACAGACGCGCTCAGTACACAATTTTAACTTTTGATGATACTGGTTATGGTGGAATTGACTTCAGAAAAGTTGACTATTCAATTAAATCTGAATTGCAGTTTGCACAAGAAAATAATTTGCCATTCTATGAGCTATATGAGCGGATTTTTACAGATGGCAAAGCATTTACGCATAATAATGTAGCTCTTAACCAACAAATTAAAAAATATCGTTATAAACAAGATGTTCTTAAATATCTGGAACTTTTAGCTAATTCTAGAGAAAATACATAACTTCTTATAATACATATTATGTAACCTTGAATATTTAAAAAGAGTCCTATTCTTGTTATTTTACTAATTTTAGCTATTCTGCTTTTTTCCATCTATCTGTATGTATCCTATCTGTTCTTTAATTGATTAAATAAAAGAAAAAATAAAAACACCTCAATCAACATATTATGATCGGGGTGTTTTTCGATTACTAGTGCAATAAAACTCTGATGAAGTCTGTGAATAGTAAAAATTAATGTAATACATAAAAATAACCATAAAATGCGCGCAAACAACATATTTAGATTATAAAAAATCGAAAGTTTGCTACTAACCCTAGAATTTCTATATTTATGTGATGAGGAACATATATTAACAAAATTGTATTCTGAATTGTTATTTAAACCTATGCTTCGACAAATCAAGAATTATATGTTCTCTTTCACATATCTAGCACATATTATCATTATGATATATTATTTCTTTACTAAATACTTCTTTTTTGTAGGAAATGAAAACATTATTGGTAATAATACTATCAAAACTGGAATCCACATATTATATATCGATAGATATGCATGATTAAGTTTAGTTAGATCTATAATTCTTAAAGCCTTTATATTTGAACTCATCATTGATAAAAATACGGATACACCTAAAACCGAACCTATTTGTCTCACCACGCTAATGACACTTTGTGACGATGTAAGTAATGATCCACTGAAATTAGAAGCGGCCAATACATTTATTGGACCTGCAATTATACCAAATCCAATACCTAGTATAAGCAATGCTACAGAAAGCCAAGAAGAACTCGCTGCTCCGTTCATTACAATCAAAATGTAAGCCAACAATATACTAATCATACCAACAAGAACTAATAATCTTGGTCCTAATTTATTGATGACCAGGCTGCCTAATCCTCCGAATGCAAATACAGTTAAAGACATTGGTAATAAAATTAATGCTGCTTCCAACTCTGTTTTGTGATCTACATTTGTTAAAAAACTTGGAATAACAACCACGACTCCTATATAAAAAAATTGTGCTAGTAAAGCGACAATTGCAGATGCGGAGAAATCCTTAACTTTAAATAAACTTAGATTTATCATCGGATGTCTCACAGTTCTTTCTACAAATATGAAAAGACTTATTAAAACAATACTAAGTAGAAAACACATAACAGTTTTAAAATTTTGAATTCCCCAATCTTTCAGTTTAATCAAACCAAGTGTTAGAAAAAATAAACTCAGCATTGAGATAAGACTACCTACCCAATCGATTTTTTCTTTTAATTTTATGTCATTGTTAAAGTTCAAAGAAATACCGGATAAAAATATTCCAATAAGAACAATCGGAATATTCATTAAAAAGATCCAATGCCAGCCAAAAAAATCAGTGATGACCCCTCCTAATGTTGGTCCTATTGCAGCAGCCCCTCCTTGGGTCAATCCTAAAATAGCAACTATTTTAAAGCGATTCTTTATATTCCAAGTAGATAAACCTATGGCATTACCCAGTGGAAGTAAGATTGAAGCTCCCAAACTAGAAAAGATTCGTCCGATTATCAGATATACAAATGTGGTAGCAAAACCTGAAGATAAACTGCCTAGTCCAAATAGAACCAATCCAACAATATAGGTTTTGTTCTTTCCAAAAATATCACCAAATTTGCTTAAAGGGATTGTACATGTAGCGAATATAATCGTATAGATATTTAAGGCCCAAGAAAGCTGATTGTAATCAACTTCAATTCCTCTTTGTATGGCTGGTAATGCTATATTCATAATCGTAGTATCGAGCATAACAAGAAATATTCCTAAGGCCATTGCTATTGTTATGCTTATTTTTTTATTCAAAATCATTCCTCCATGGTAAATTTCAGTAATAGTTCTTTTGTTTACGAGCTATTACTCATATTAAATATTTTTAAAGTACAAAAATATTACTAAATATGTTGATTTTCTATGGTCCAGAATAATTTAAGATAGTAATCTTCATATATCACCTCATATATGAGCAAAAGCTCATCTTTTAAACAAGAATATCAAAAGATGAGCTTGAGAATGGCATTTTGCAAATAATATTAATTAGAATAATTCGCATAAACACGAGCTTGAGCTCATATTTATGTGATATACTAAATTATTACAAAAAAATATAAATGAAGTGAAAAAATGGATAAAAGAAAAGATACTAGAACCCCTGTTCAAAAAAGAGGTAAAGATAAGAAGAGTCGAATTCTTTTGACAGCAAAGAAACTATTCATAGAAAAAAATTATTTTGAGGTTTCAACGAATGAAATTGCAAAAAAAACTGGAGTCTCAATAGGAACACTCTACTCATATTTTTCTAGCAAAGATGATATTCTAGCTGAACTCTTGAATGATTATAATAATTATTTTTTGTCTGTTTTAAAGAAAATAAACAATCAAGAATCCTTTCAGGCGTTTAAAACCGATACTAAATCTTGGCTATCTTATTTAATAGATCAGTTAACTGACGCGGAAGATAAAGAGTTTCACTTACAGATTGAAATGTTATCTTTTGACGTGCCTAAGGTATTCGATCTGCGGAAAAAACATAATGACCAAATTATGGATTTAATCTATGAGTATTTTTTATACTATGCGAATAACACGTCTGTTCATGAAATTAGACTTTTATCTATTATTATTTTTGATTATATATCTGCCTTAGTTGATGAGTTACTATATAATAAACGTTCATCTTCTGAAAAAGATGACATAAAGAAGTACGGAATTGATAGCATTCATACTATTATCAAAACGCATTTGAATTAGTGTAGAATTTATACACTCCACAAAATCGATTAAATAATAGAGTTTACAACTAGTGAGGCCCTAATTACTGAATAATCAGATTGCAGTACGCATTTATATTTGTTCTTTTATTTTATTTGATCTGAAAAAGTAAGATAATATAGTTATTAATAAATAACTTAATGACCTTTTTAAAATGCGTTATTGAAGTTATTTAAAAACATGGAGGATTCTATATGACTATACTCTTAGGCATAGGATTAATGATTTTAGCAATTTTTGCTATTGCTGGTAATATTAGTAATTCAAAACAGTTTGGCAGAAAAATTATGTCAAACAGATTAATCATTTATATTTTAATATTAGTTGGCGGATTAGTTCTTATCATTCTCTAGGACTGGTATTAGAATGATAAGACCAATGAATAAATAAAATAGCATAACAGGAATTGAGCTTTGAAATGAAACATTAATATCATGAGGAGCACCATGCAAAAGTGTGAGTAAAAAATCAATTTCAAAATGACATATCATTGGATATAACAAATTACCCGTTCTGAGAAAGATACTGGCAAAGACGAAACCCATGGTTATAGCTATACAGACTTGTACTATCGTAAAGGATAAATTTTGCGATGCTAAGTTAAGAAAATGTTCCATTCCGAACAGAATACTAGATATGATAACTGGCGGTAAAATACGAGCAAATCTATTATCAAAGTTAGCAAACAGACGTAATAGTGTTACTAGAACTATTCCCCTCATGAGATATTCTTCTGTTGTACAAGCAACTAATCCGATTGTTAAAGCCACAAAGAAATTTTTAATATGTAGAAAACCTGCAATAAATGTAATGATTATTAAAATTGAAATGATCTGTCGTTGTTCCCGTTTCAGCTTAAAAGAAAAAGGAATTTTTTGTTTCGTCAATTCAAAATTTAGGATAAACAATAGAATTAAAAAAAAATCTTGCCTAGAACTAAGAATATCAAGTCATTGGTTTTGCCAATGAAGCTAAAAAAGATACCTAGAAATAATTCAAAGCAAATTTCAACGAGTATTACCAAAAAAAGATTTTTTATTAGTTTTTTACTATTCATTAGTTTATTCTCCAAATTTTCACTTATAAGCGGATTATATATTTAAGAGTTAAAATGAAGCAATAAAATAATGAGAGTTTTTCGATTGAATTTACTAAAATTTTTAGAAATATATTTAGAAATATATATAGAAAAAAGATTTGGATAATATAAATGTCTAAGTCTTTTTTTATATCAAATAAGGCACCTTTTTTTGCTTTTTTAAGAAGAAAATTTCTGTATACTTAATCCAATTATATAATCACTTAATTGGAGGAAACTTAAACTTTGAATCAACATCGTAAAAAAAGAAGCTACCTATATTTGATAGTTTCTCTCTTTGCCCTACTCTTTTTTGCATTTCCCCAATCTCATGGTACTGTGCAAGCGGATGAACCCTCAAGGATACCATCAGCTGCTCCGGAGGGGTCTTTTTTTCGTTGGAAAACTAGTGGTTTTAAAACTCAGCCTAAGGAACTATATAACGTTAAACGGGGCTCTAGAGTAGACATTAAGACTAAATTTGTTAAAAAAAGTAGTATTCTTCCTTGGCGGGGAGAAGCTAAGTATAAATGGTATCAGAGCACGGATCAGATTAAATGGACTGAAATGAGTAATAAGAACTCGGCTGACTTGAGCTTTGAAACAGATAAAAATGACAGAACTCACGATTTTTACTATCAAGCCGTAGTTAATTATCGTAAAGTAAATTATTATTCTAAAATTGCCCATGTCCATATTACTGATAAAGAAAAACCTGCCAGTTCATTACATCTTACGGCTGATATTGACTACCTTTATAGTATTGATACTAAAGGTTTATTTGATAATTTGGCTTATGTTGACGCAAATCTTGATCCGGTCGATTCCACTGGGGACATTCAATGGACTCTAGGTGAATTTAAAGGAGCAGATGTCGAACCTGTCAGAGAAAATGAATTGGCAACAATTAATTCAGAAGGATTAGTAACTGCTAAAGAAAATGCTGAAGGAGAACTTTTAGTTACTGGTTATGTTGTTTACAATGATGGCTCTGTAATTTATGACCAAGAAAATATCAGTATTGGTGGTGGTCTTAAGGATGTGGTAAGTCACGTTAATCAAAATGCTACCTTTAACATTCAGACTGGGAACATTAAAACACGTGGAGATCAGTTAGATGACGTCAAAATACAGTGGCATCAAATTAAGCACGGTAAAGACACATTAGTTAATAACAATAATTCTGATCCATTATCATTGACTACGCATAAACTAGATGAAACAGACAACGAAAATCAATATTATGCAGTAATCACTTTGGATAGGCTCTCTTTTTCAACCAAAAAAGCCAAATTAACGGTTAAACCTCAACTAGAACCAACTGTTCATGTGGATAGCTGGTTAAAGAACAATGATTATATTGATGCTCTTGATTCCGACTTAAATTTGCACAATGTTGCTAGCAATGATTCAATCAAATATACTTTGACAATGAAAAATGGCGGACTTAAGGATTTAGTAAAATCATCTTTAAATTTTAATTTAAATCAGTATCTTCAAATCGATACTATTACCCTAGACAATAGTGCTGTTAGTTATACGTCAAAGAATCTTACTGGTACACTTCAGGAAATATCTATTCCCATCACCACCCTATCCCATGATGCTGAACACGTAGTAGAAGTTACCCTAAAAGCAGCTGGCATTAATAAGAATAACAGTTACTCAATCCAACCAGTATTGTCAGGCTATTATGACGATATGAAACAGGAATACGAAAGTGATGGTCAAGTTGCTACATTAAACTTTACCGATAATAGTATTAAGGCAAAATTTAGAGCAATTAATTTTGAACCAATTATGGCTTATGAAAAAAATATAATTAAGTATCGTACTGATGAATCCACCACCCCTAATCCCATTGTTAACATCAATGATCATCGTCGAGAAAAGAATCCAGTAAAATTATTTGTTAAGCAGTGCCACCCTTTTGTTAATGATCAAGGTGAAACATTAGATGCTGGATTGGAATTTTTTGATCAAGAATCTACCCCAATCGCTGTAGGACAATCAGTCCCAATTGCACAGATTGAAAAGAACCAAACAGTGAAATCTATATACTGGGATAAACATCAAGGATTATTGCTGCGTCTTAATGCTGCTCCTTTAAAAGCAGCCGAGTACAACACTACGTTGCAGTGGAGTTTTCAAAATTCAATTTAAAATTTTACACTAAGCAATTACATTTTAGTTTCATAAATCAACAGTTGAAAATATCAACTAATAACTTTATAATACTACCCATAAAGGGTGGTATTTTTTTATGGATAAAAATATTGAGAAAATCAGAGTCTTTAATCGATTTTATGCTAACTATTTCAATCGTTTTGAGAAAGAGCTTTATCAGGGGTTCCCTTCAATGAACGAAGCTCGAGTTATGGCCTTTTTACACTTCCATCAATCTAGTACGGCTACCGATATTCAAGATGAACTGGGCTTTGATAAGGGACAGCTGAGTAAGATGTTGACGAAATTGGAGAAAAAAGGTATTTTGAAACGTACTCTCAATCACGAGGACAGACGACATTATCTCTTGGATTTAACCAATTCTGGTGAAGAGTTGCATAAAAAGCTTGCTAACAAAGCGAGAACTTATTTAAAGAATTCTTTTAAAGATTACAATCCCTCTATTTTAAAAATTATTGCTGATGACGTATCTGAAACACAGGCGCTTTTTCAACAAACAGAAGATATTAAGATTCGTCGTGGTAATATGACTGACTTGGGTTTTATTGCCGATTTACATAGTCGAATTTATTCTACCGAAATACCGTTCAATCCAATTTTTCATAAGTACGTCTTACAAGCTTTAGCCAAATTAACAGATGACATATCAAAAGGTTTTATTTGGATTGCTCAGTTAGATAATCGAAGAGTTGGAACAGTTTCTCTAGTACAAGATACAACCGGAAAATATCAGTTACGTTGGTTCGCGGTTGATCCTGACTATCAAGGTTTGGGGATTGGAACCAAATTGCTGAATTCCTTAATGGACCAAGTTAAATTGGATAGTATTGATGAAGTCTATCTTTGGACAGTTGATGAGCTCACAGGTGCACGGAATTTATACAGAAAGTTCAAATTTGATTTGAGTGAATCGAAAATAAATAACGATTGGTCCGATCACCCTATTTCCGATCACCCTATTCATGAAGAAAAATGGTTATATCGGAAGGAAAATGAAATCATGGCCGATGAAAAGACAGAATTAATGCGTTTAATCGATACCGCTTATAATAATGTTCAAAATAATAAATATAAAAACTTTAGAAAAGAGTTATTGAACTATTATACGGCTTTAAACAATGATGAAGATTATATTAAGATAATGCTCGGTTTAAGGTCAGCTCTATTGCAAGCTGATTTAACTTTAAACCTTAAGCAGCGTATTTCAGGGTTGCCAGATGAATATAGTGATATATTTAAATTCATTGACCCACAGTTAAAGAAAATTGATTCAAAAATTATAGATAAGTATTCTCATTATGGATTTGTTCCTCTTAAGTTGGGTAGTACAGTCAAGTATTTCTAAAATGTAAATAAAAAACGTACCTTCACTATTATTGGTGAAAGTACGCTTTTTTATCGCTTAGAAGTTTTTATTAATGAATTGTATAGCCACCATCAACAGAAATGCTTTGTCCAATTATATAGCTGGCAGCATCACTGCATAGGAACAAAACTACTTGAGCTACTTCTTCAGGATGAGCTAATCTGCCAATCGGAATTTCTCTAATAAGATCATCCATTTCAGTTTTCTCAGTTTCATCCATACGATCGACCATTGGTGTATGAATAATACCAGGACAAACAGCATTTATTCTAATTCCATCTTTAGCATATTCCAAAGCACTACTCTTGGTTAATCCTAAAACACCATGTTTAGAAGCATGATAAGCGGTTCTACCAGCGATTCCGACTAATCCCCCCATGGAAGAACAATTTACTATTGCGCCTTTAGAATGTTGCTTGCTCATCTGCTTTAATTCATATTTCATAGATAAGAAAATACCCTTTAAGTTAATATCTAAAACTTTATTATATTCATTTAAAGATAGATCCTCAGTTTTAGTAACGGGACTTTGAATGCCGGCATTATTATAAGCGTAGTCTAGGTGACCAAACTCTTTAACTGTAAAATCAACCATTGCTTTAACGTCAGACTCTTGTGATACGTCACATTCAAAAGAAACTGCTGAATAGCCTTGTTCCGTTAACTTTTGTGCTTCTTTCTTTGGTTCATGTCTTCCAGCTAGCACGACACTAGCCCCTGCTTTAGCAAATAATGTTGCTGCACTCAAGCCAATACCTGTTCTTGCTCCTGTAACAATTACTACTTTATTATCAAAATTATTCATGTTGCTTCCCTTCTTAAATTTTTACTAAAAATCTTATATTCATCTAGTATGTTATGTTAATCCTAACTATTTTTATTCATTTCCTTAGTATTTGAGTGGCTAAAGTACAAGCTTATGATAACGATTAAACCAACAACATTTGCGAATATAATATATCCCAAAGTTATTTGGCTAAAATTAAAAGTGCCACTTAATTTTCCTGCAATAAAACTTGGTATTCCAGCTCCCATATAGGATAGAATATAAATCACTGACAGTAAGCCTGTACTTTTTTCTTTAATAGTTTTGCTCAATAAATTGTTCATCGCGCTTGTATAAGCAATTCCTTGCATAATACTGGCGGCTATAACAACTACGATATAAAAAATGAAATTATGCATGATAATTCCCAATCCCATAGCAATTATAGAAATCATGAATCCTAAGATACCTATCAATTGTCCCCTTCTAGCTGAGAATTTATTAGAAATATTACTACCAATAAAGTTAGGTGCCATGTACGCTACCAAAATAATAGCGGCAACTAAGGGACTGTTTATCTTAAATATATTTTCACTAACAGTTGCACTAAAGGCTTGGAAGTATCCCCCAAAGGCCCAAGTAGCTATAAAACAGCCTGCTGCCGGAATGAGAGTTTGAACTATTCCTTTTGGAAGATCAAGTTTTGGACGTAATGAATTTAAAACTCCATCTTTTAGATTTGTCGTTTCAATACTAGTAAATAATCCTAAGGAGGTAATAACCAGAGCAATTAAAATAATTAAATAAGTTAAGTTTTTAATATTTGGTAGGAATTGCCCAATTATCCCGGATAAAAGTCCGCCTAATGCTAATCCTAATAATACCGCTGAACCAGTGATAGCTGAAACCAGGTTCGAATTCTTATTGATACCACTTTCGATGATTAGAACTGATAAAGTACTTGAGCCTAAACCACAACTAAAACCTTGAACGGCTCGGGCTACTAGTAAAGTTGATCCATTATTAGTGTTCATCAAAAGTATTAATCCTAGTATAGAAAGTATCAATGTTGCAATAGAGACTTTCTTTCGACCGATATAATCGGAAACTCTAGAAAAAACTAACAAGGCAAGGATACATCCAACGAAATAGCAAACGGCTGTCATAGAGATGGTATTTGTTGTAATATTCAATGCTTTTTGCAATCGTGCATAAGTTGGAATAGGACTAGCAGATGCCGAAAATATCAGAATTAGTCCTAATACCGAAAAGATAAAAGTTCGATTTAATTTGTTCTGTTCCATTAAGATCCTCTTTCTGTAATTAATTTTTTTAATATATTTTAGCCTTTTGCTAATAATTTTATTTCTTGATGATCAATGATTTTATTTTTTAGCGAATCTCTAAATTGATTGTAAAAAAATCCATTTTCCAGGTCCATTGATTGATTTAATGCATAAACAGTAAGTGTATATGCGTGTGGTTTATCCGGTGGGACTGGTCCAGCATAATGATTTATCACGTAATCGTCATTTAAGGTATAAAACCGAGAATACCAGGTATTCTTCCCCTGTGGACCAGTAAAATTACGACTAAAATCTTCTGGTATATTGTTTTGAACAGGAATATCTGAAATCAACCAATGAATAAATGGAGCTCCCATTCTTGTAACTGCATCATAATCAATTAAGGTTACAGCTAAATACTTTGTGTTATCAGGTATATTTTCCAAATGAATTGGAAAAGAAACAACTGGCTGATCACTAAGTTTAGTGTCCGAAAACTTGCTATACTCATCAGGTAGAAAACCATTATTCAATTTAACTGTTATTTTCATATTTAAGTTTCTCCTTATATTTAACTTTTTGTTTATTCCGTTATTCTCTTGCTTGCTTACAAATACTAGTATATAAGGATCAATAGATATTTGAAGAATCTAATAATTGATGTACTACTAACTAAAAGTTTATACTAGCCGTGGAGGATAACTATAATGGATATTACACAACTACAAACATTTGTCAGAGTTAGTCAATATGGCAGTTTTACCAAAGCTGGTGAGCAAAGCTTTATTTCAGGAACAGCGGTTATGAAACAGATCAATCGCTTAGAGAGTGAATTGAATCTAACACTTTTCGTACGTAAAGCTACCGGAACTGAACTGACAGTTGAAGGCGAAAGATTTTTACCTTATGTTAAACAGATTCTAAGTTTATTGGATACGGCCGTTGAGGAAACCAGAAAAGCATCCCTTTCAGGACAAAATATTATTACCGTAGGAACTTCAATTTTGCATCCAGCGGAGCCTTTTATGGATATTTGGAAAAAAATAACCACGCAAATGTCAGATTTTCAGGTCCGAATTGTGCAGTTACAAGAAGATATGCAATCAAAAAATCGTGAATACGCTATGTTAGGAAAAAGTTGTGACTTAATAGTAGGAACATTTGACAATGCCACTTTGAAACAATCGTTCAAGGCTCTACCATTGGGCGAATATGATTTTGGTATTGCCGTAAGAAGTGATAATCCTTTGGCAAGGTTAAGTGAAATAACATTCGACGATCTCAAAGGAAAATCTTTACTAAGTGTGCCAATGGGAGTCAGCGACACTAATGACCAACTACGAAAATTAATCAATGACAAGTATTCTCAAATTAAAGTAGTAGAAATCAATGGTCGATATGATATGAACACCTTCAATCAAGCAGTTGAAGAAAATATTCCCCTGATTACAGTTACTCCATGGAAGAGTATCCACCCTAACCTTGTTTCAATACCATTAAAAACTGACGTTCATGTTCCTTACGGTATTTTGACTACAAAACTACCTGGTAGCAATGTTGAAGAGTTCTTGATCAAGATATCTAAATTATTGAAAATAGTACCAACTAAAAGTTAATAGTTGACCAACCCATTGATTCTTCTAATTAGGTTTGAATCACCTATACTTAAAAGTGTTGAAAGAAAATCTAGTTTAGAAGGTATGGCATATGGCATTAAAAGATAGATATTATCGCTTTTTCATTCTTCTGTTGGCTTTATTACAGATAGTAGGAATGATTTTTAATTTTGATTTAACATTTATTACTTTCTTAGTTTCCATTCCTATTTTTGTATTAGGAATCACTCGACTGAGTAATTCATTTAAAGTTGCTACTGTGATCTTCATTATAGCCGGCATTGTTCTACTGTTTACTGGTACTTTTAGTATTTATGCAATTGCAAAGGCAATGACATCAATGATTGATATCGTCGTTCTTTTAGTTGTAATGCAATTGTTTATGTTACCTGTCACCGTAGGAAATTACCAAAAAGCTGTTGAACAATTTATGGAAAATAAATTACATACGCCTAAATCTATTTATATTTTCGTTATGTTAATTACACATTTACTTTCAAGCATTCTCTCAATGGGGACAGTATCTATAGTAATATCTGTTTTGGGGGACAGCATCAAACGAAGAGTCAAGGACTATGAACATTTTTCCGGGACTGCCATCACTAGAGCCTTTACTTTAGGTACTTTATGGGCTCCTGGCGCGGCAACTATCTTTTTAATCAGTACCGTAACCAAAGTTCAGTGGAGTTCATTATTTCTTCCCTGTATTTTATTAGGTATTTTGGGGGTGATATTGGCTTACCTGATGGAGTCAAAAAAGGATTACTTAAAACCTATTAATAAACATATACAAAATAATTTAAAAAAAGAAGTTAAGAATCAATCGCTTATTCATGTTCTATTAGCAATCTTGGGATTATTAATATTGAGTTTTACTTTTATGCATTTTAAAGTTGGTTCTTCTATGGATTCGGTAACATTAGCAGGAATTATTGTTGTAGTATTATGGTTATCGCTATTACTGTTATTTAAGAATAAGATTAGTGTTCAACCAACTACTCCTGCCGTAAAAGAATATTTGAATCGGGGAATTTTTAGTGGAGCTGCATTAGCACCCTTCTTCATTGCTATTGGTACCTTCACATACGGATTTGAACATTCACAGTTAAGTGTAGTGCTGATTAAAACTTTAAGACCAATTTTTGCCCAGTTAGGATGGTATTTGGTTATTCTGATTCCTTTAATTGTTGTGGCCTCTTCCCTTATTGGAATTCATCCCTTAGCTTCAGTAGCATTAGTAGGCAAAATCGTTATGTCAGCTCATATTGCTATGTCCCCACTCCTAATAGCATTAAGTCTTAATATTGGTAGTGTCATTGCCTACATGGTCTCACCATTTGCAAGGATCATTATTATTGTAGCTTCTTTGTTGGATGTTAAACCAACAACAATTTCCTTACATTGGAACTGGTTATTTTGTGTAATGTTTGCCATTTTAGGACTCACTTTTTCAGTTTTGTTCAGTCTAATTTAATCAAAAAAATACACTTCATCTATATTTACTTAATAGATGAAGTGTATTTTTTAATGTATAGTTTTCTTTAAAACTCTAAAACGAATCAGTTTACCTAATTCGGTAATAACGAGAACGATAATTCCAGCCAAGATTGGAATAAACCAGCCATAGTAGAAATTGATGTTGGTAGTTTCAAAGATTGATTGCATAAATGGCAGATAAATAATTCCTAACTGTAGAACAATCAAGATTCCAACAATCAAGAAAGCCATTTTGTTTTGGAAGAAATATTTGGAAACCACAGGATGATCGTTTCGCAAATTAAAGAGGTAAAAGATTTTACCAAAAATAATAATGTTTAAAGCCATCGTACTACCGACGGCAGCCGGTAATCCTTTACTTGTAAGAAAATCAAACGCCCAGATACCTAATCCTGAAATCAATAAGGAAACATATACAATTTCAAAGGTATCTAATTTAGTCAACAAACCTGCTTTAACATTTCTTGGACCACGTGCCATAATACCAGCTTCTGGCGGTTCAAAGATAAAAGCAAATTGAATAGTTAATGCTGATACCATATTGATCCAAAGCAACTGTGCTGGATATAATGGTAATTCTTGTCCAAGCAAAATACTGATAACCACGATCAAGCCTTCTGCAAAACTAGTTGGCAATAAGAAACGAATTGTTTTTCGAATATTGTCAAAGACATGTCGCCCTTCTCTAACCGCTACTGCAATATCAGCAAAGTCATCATCTGCTAAAACCATATTAGCTGATTCTTTAGCCACCTCTGTTCCTTTAATACCCATGGCGACACCAATATCCGCTTGTTTTAATGCTGGAGCATCGTTCACTCCGTCACCAGTCATGGAAACAATATGATCATTAGCTTGCTGAGCACGAACAATTCGTAGTTTATTAGCAGGCGTAGTCCTAGCGAAGACGTTATAGTCGTCAATTCTTTCCTTTAACTCATCATCAGACATAGCGTCAATTTCAGGACCGGTTATTGCTTTGACAACTGAATCTAGATCTAACTTTTTGGCAATAGCTGAAGCCGTTTGGGGATGATCGCCAGTAATCATTTTGACTTTAATGCCGGCCATTCTTAATTCATGGATAGCTGCTCTTGCTTCTTCACGAGGTGGATCAATGATACCGACCATACCAGCTAAGTGTAATTGATTGATTTTTTTCTGTTCGATATCTTCGATGGAATCTTCAACAAACTTATAAGCTAAGGCTACTACTCTTAGCCCGCTGGCAGATAATTCAGTAATTTTTTGATTCCAATAGTCTTGATCTGTATCTGATATTGAAGCTTTGAGAATTGTTGAAGGAGAACCCTTTACCATTAGAACTCGTCGATTGTCGAAATCAACTAAACGTGCCGAATAACGGAAAGCTGAATCAAATGGCAAAGAATCGATCTCGTTTACTTCAGGATCAGATCCAGTTAATTTTCGATAAAGAGTTGTTAAGGCACCGTCAGTTGGTTCACCAGTTAATTCCCAGCGATTGTTTTCAAAATGCAATTGAGCATCTGTCGTTTGACCAGCAATATTGACTAGCCATTGCATAGCTTGATCGTTTTTCCAGTCAAATTTTTGGTTACTAAGTTCTAACTCTCCATTAAAGTCCAATCCACCATCTGCGTCATATCCGACACCGGTAATATCAAATGTGTGATCCGGTGTGACTGCCTTTTTGACGGTCATTTCATTCTTAGTCAAAGTACCAGTTTTATCGGTATTAACAATGTCGACAGCTCCCAATGTTTCAACAGCTGGTAATGATTTAACAATGACCTTTCGCTTAGTCATTTTTCTAGTACCCATAGCTAAAACTACCGAGGTACTAGCAGGAAGTCCTTCAGGCATTGATCCAACTACCATGGTAATAACTGAGATTAGTAACATTGGTAAAGTATATGTATCTAAGAAGTATCCAACGATAAACAATATTACGGCTGTAACAACAATGGCAATTGATAAACCAAAACCTAACGAATTTAAGTTGCGCATTAAAGGTGTTGGCTTCTCTTTAACTGTTTCAACAGAACTTTGAATTTTACCAATTTCTGTATTGCCTGCAGTAGCAACCACGATTCCTAAGCCTGAACCACTAGTAACCGCAGTAGAAGCAAAGGCCATATTCTGACGTTCGGCTAAAGGCAATTTACCAATGGAAATCGGTTCTTCAATTTTTTCAACAGGATTAGTTTCCCCGGTAAGAACGGATTCTTGAATACTCAAGTTATCAGCAGAAATTAATCTTAAGTCAGCCGGTACAGCGTCACCAGCCTCCAAATTAACTAAATCTCCAACCACTAATTCGCGTGCATCCAGTTCTAGTTTTTCACCACCACGGAAAACAAAATTCTTTGAGATTAGCATTTCACGGATTTTTTCTAAAGCATTATTGGCTTGTTGTTCCTGAATATATCCAATAATAGCATTGGCAACAATCACCAAACCGATTACGACCGAATCGGAATAACGGTGCATTAAGAAAGTCATAATTGCTGCTGCAGCCAAAATGTAAATAATACTATTATTGAACTGCTTGATGAATTGAATGATCTTGGAAGTTTTTTTAGCCTTCAACTCATTAAAACCATCTTGTTTTAAACGTTCGTCAGCTGTTTTTGTACTTAAACCATTTTCAAGATCAGTCTTGTATAGGTCCTTTAATTGTTGCTCATCTAATTGCCAAGTTGACTTATTAGAACTCGGGGGAGCTTCTGCTCCATCGGTATTTTGGTACGAATCTTCATCTAACATTTAAAAATCTCCTATTTATATTTATCTGATAAATCTTTATATTTGATCAACTTCAAAAAGACCAATTTTCTCACATCCCTTTATCCGAATGATATATAATAATATATTATCTGATTAATTGAAATATGTAACTATAATAATAGAAATATTTCCTTAATTAAAGTTTGCTAACTTGATAAAAATCGTTTCTAGGAGTTTGATATGAGCTATTCTACCTTATTATTTGATTTAGACCAGACACTACTTGATACTGATAAGAATGCTGAAATGGCGTTAAAGAAACTAACTTTACCGTTTTCTTTCGAATTTACGAATCAGCGTGTTATGATGTGGCATCATACACAACAAGAAATGTGGAAGGAATTAGAACTTGGAAAGTTATCGCGTCAAAAACTAATGGCTACTCGCTTTAAACGTTTTTTTGATCACTATCAAATTAATGTAAATAGCGTGGCCTTAGAACAGCAATTTGAGCAAAAATTCTTTGCTGAACATGAATTAATGCCTTTTGCTAGAGAGATTTTAAAAGAATTGAATCCCCAAAATAATCTAGTAGTTATTTCAAATGGTACTAGACAAAAGCAGGAACGAATTTTAAACGATGCTAAAATCGTTAATTTCTTTGATGATATTTTCTTGGCTGAGGAAGTCGGTTACAGTAAACCTGATCCCAAATTCTTCCAAATTGTAACTCAAAAATTAGATATCGCTGATTCTTCTAAGATGATAGTTATTGGTGATTCATTAACTGCCGATATCAAGGGTGCTAACAATTACAATTTAGATAGTATTTGGTTTAATCCTCATCATTTAATGTCATCTACAATTAAACCGACTTACGAAGTTGATCAGTTAAGTAAAATTTTGAATATTGTCGAGAATTAAAATTCACTAAAAAACATCTATCTGAAATTTCCGATATTACCTAACAATAGGTATACCGGAATTCAAGATAGATGTTTTTTTGTTATTATTAAAAAATTCTGACACCAAATGATGGTCTAAAACTTGATAAAATTGAATCTATTTTTACATTTGTACCTGGACGTAAAGCGTTCAAGTATTGATTATTTCCTAGATATAAAGCCACGTGATAACTAGCACCTGGTGTACCCCAGAATATAAGATCCCCACGTTGAATATCATTCATAGAAACTCTAGTCCCTGCAGTTTCTTGAGGAACAGTCCAGGCACCAATATTTTGACCCGTTACCTGACGGAAGACATACTGCATTAATCCTGAACAATCAAAGTTATCAGGACCTTTACCATTCCAAACGTATGGTTTACCGAGCTGTTGTTTTGCAGCAGAAATTACTTCTTCAATAGCCTGTGATTTTGACTTACCATTTAAAGAAATTGGATCACGATTAAGAGTTAAAGCTGAAACATTAGTTGACGGTACCCAACCGCCATTACTTACTTCATACCAAATAGTATTGCCGTCTTGAACGGTTGAATCTACCTCTAACAATGCTCCGGCACCAACATCCTTAGTTTTGCCAGCAGAAAAACTACTATCCTTATATACACCAGAATCTTTGTTAACTTTAACAGCAGCATAGTTAGGGTCCCAATTTTCGGCCGCATTTTGGTCAAAGCTTTCATTAGTGATTTTAGTAAAACCACCTGATATCCATTGATTGTTCCCTATCATATACCAAGAATCTCCATTAGTATCGATCACTTTCTGGGAGAACTTCCATTGTGTTCCATTAGTGAGTTTTTGGCCAGTAGCAACTTTGTTACTTCCATAGCCCTGGTAAACGTCAGTTCCTTGACTTGACGCATAACTTATTTCTGCAATACCAGTATTTCCGATTGTAACTGCTGTTGAAGCATCATCACTATTGATCCAAGAATCATTAGATACTTGATACCAAGTTTTACCATTGAAATTATCAATTCGATTGTAACGCCATTTACTATATGCAGCTAAAGCATTTCCAGAGCTCTTATAGTTGCCATCTTGGTAACTAAATACAGCTGCTTGGTGCGTGCCAACATTGATAACTCCAGACTCATCTTGACCATGTTGAAGCTGAACATCCCCTGCTTTTACAAATTCATTAGTAGCTACTCGATAAAGTTTACCTAATTGGTCAAATTCTACTTCTTCATCAGTTACCCACGGAGTGTTATTAGCCAAAGCACGATTGGTTATAACTTTGCCATTTTCGTCATACAAACGTGCCATTTTTAATGTCGTAACAACTCCCTTAGTGTTGTTAATCACACCATCAGCTTTAACAGTAGTTGTCAGTGA
Organism: Companilactobacillus musae; assembly: GCF_003967595.1. Taxonomy (GTDB): domain Bacteria; phylum Bacillota; class Bacilli; order Lactobacillales; family Lactobacillaceae; genus Companilactobacillus; species Companilactobacillus musae. The sequence goes on from NZ_BIFW01000001.1 coordinate 272,793, forward strand.
TAAACCACCAATAATACTGGCACTGATCAACAAAGATGCAAATATCTTCTTTTTCATATTTTCCCCTTAAAAATAAATAAGTTTATATCAAACCAAGTTTATTATTATATCTTGTTGAATTCAATGCTTTCCTGATTATAGAGAATATTTAGGGAAATAAAAAATCTCTTCCAATGAATAGAATTTCTTCTAATTCTATTTTATCCAAGATGCTGATTAATTTATATGATGATATCAAGGGTTTTTACGTGTTTAGAGGTCATGTTCAATTTCTCGAATATAATGAAGCATATTATCTGTACCAGGTTTACTGATACCAAAACTTTCACGTTGATATCTCTCAGGATCATTAATGATTTTAATAACGAAGTCAGCAATACTACTCCGAGAAATCATGGTTCCTTTAAAAGTTTCGCCTTTTTTGGTTAACTCGTAATTTACCTCGGTGTCGTCGGTCATATAGGCAGCACGGATAATAGTATATGATAGTTGACTACTTTCAATAATCTTGGCAGCACGTCTCGTATCTTCTTTTGAAGCATGTCCAACATAATTTTCAACCCATGAACCAAAGGGATCAGGTACTTCGTGATAAAGTCCAGATCCAGTTACCCAGATTAATTGTGTTACTGAATTTTGTTGCATTGCGAAAACGATGTTTTGTGCCCATTGTTCCATTTGACCATTGAGGTTGGCATAAACTACATCCTGATCAGCAATTACTTTTATCAAAAAGTCTTTGTTGCTGACATCCCCTTCAATTACAGTTACATTATTGTAATTCTTTAACGAATCCAAACGATTAGCGTGTCTTAAAACCAAAGTTAATTGATAATCGGGATTATCCAAAAGTCTTTTCTCTACGATACGAGCAATCTTACCGTAAGCTCCTAAAATCAATACTTTTTTCATATAATGTTCTCTCCTATTCTATAGAGAATTCTATATCGGTATCTCCCAATTGATTAAAGAAGGAGATGTCATCTTTAATATGACCAATCTTTTGTAGATCGCCGATTACTTCACCAGTTTGTTTATAGAAGATGACAAAGCTATGGCGCGGTGTCCAATAGGCAATGTCACCTACTTCGTAGCCGCTAGTTTTGGCTTTCTTGGCGGGCAATGCTGTTTTAAAACGATAAGTCATTTCACGTGAGTAGAGATTCATCATTGATACTTTTAGTGGAAACCGAGCCATGATAGCTCTAGACGTATCGTTGTCGTCAAAATCGGCAGTCAATTTTTGATTATTAATAATTAATTTTACTTTTGTCATTTATTTTCTCCTCATATGGTTATTAGTTATAATTATTATCCTTGTTTTGTAGGATATACGGTGAATTCGTTAACATTAACGTCTTCTGGCTGATCAATGGCAAAGTTTACAACACGTGCAATGGCATCCGGTGTAATACCAACTGATTTATATAGCTTATCCATTCCCTCTTTGGAGCTCTCATCACTGATATGTTGTAGTAATTCAGTATTGATAGCGGCGGGATAGACGGTAGCTGTTCTAATATTAGTTTGCTCTTTGGCACTTTCCATACGAATAACTTCCATCAAGTTTCTGACCGCAAATTTAGTTGCTCCATAAACACCTGAACCAATAAAACTCTTTAATCCAGCGACTGAAGAAGTTGTGATGATTTGACCATGTTTTTGAGTAGTGAAATCAGGCATAACTGCGGCCACACCATTTAAAACACCTTTCAAATTAACATCAATCATCATATTCCATTCTGCAGTCTTTAAGGCACTAATTGGTGATGTAGGCATGATTCCAGCATTGTTATAAATGACATCGATAGCGCCAAACTCTTTTTTAGCTAAAGCAACTAAAGCCTTCAAGTCATCAGGGTTAGTAACATCAGTAACTCTATATGCGGCTTGACCACCATTTTCTTTGATATCCTGACTGATTTCTTGTAAACGATTTTCACGTCTAGCTCCTAAAACGACTTTGGCACCATTTTTAGCTAACAATTTAGCTGTTGCTTCTCCAATACCTGATGATGCACCTGTAATTACGACTACTTTATTTTCAACTGACATATTTATACTCTCCTATTTATTTAATTTATTATTTTTGCAATTTTTAGTAAAATGATGGTTTATCCCATTCAGTATTAGGTTCGACTACACCAATGCTCTCCGACCTATATAAATCAGGCTTGGCAATGATATCGCTAATCAATTTAGCAACTGCTTGTCTAGTGATTTGAGTTCCCTTCATAGGTTGACCTTGCGGAACAATTTCATAACTATAGTTGTTATCTTGGTTGTACAACCAAGTCATTCTTAGAAATGTATAATCCAAATCACTATTATCAATGATTGCCGCAGCTTTTTTGATATTGGCATAATCGCCCATCATTCTGGCATTCCATTTACCAAACTTACCGGCAACTTCATCATAAATTCCTAACCCGCCCGCAACAATCAGACGTTTAACATTCTCTTCCTTCATGACTTTAACAACATTTTGATTGGCTTCAATAAAATGCCCCGTTGCCATATAGACGATATCCTGATCTTTTATACCCTTTCTTAAATCTGATAGATTATTCCAATCACCATCGATCAAAGTGATCTGTGGATTTTCTTTATATTCAGTCAATCTTTGTTCGGCACGTCTAGCAAATAAAGTAATTTGATTGTCAGATTTTTTCAGTAACATTGGAATTAAGTATTTCGAAATGTTGCTTGTAGCTCCTAATAAAATAATTTTTTTCATAAAGCTCTCCTATCCTATTTTTTATTCAAAATGTGGTGATAATTAACTACATCGATTTTCTTAACATCATGTTTATCAAAAACAATTTTTTCTCCATAAGGTGCCAAGTTGATTGTTCTTTTGCCAACAATTTTCCATGTGCCTGAATAAATGTTTTTGACACCGTGTTGATTCTCATTCCACTTATGATTTTTGTGAAAAGTTATTTTTTGATGAAGATTTTTGTTATGATGATTGATCCAAACACCGACCACATCTTTGTCCCTAATTTTTTTAACTGTCGAAATATGACTCGTGTTCTTAGCGGCCAAAGAATCATCACTAGGTCCAAAACGAAAACTAATAAACATTAGGATACCAACAAGGATAATCGTTGATAAAACTCCTTTAAACTCTTTGTTCATATCATGCTCCTTCTTAATGATTCGTTCTTGATTACAAATACTAGTATAATAGCTTAAAAAAATATTTGAAGAATCCGATAATTGAACCAGTATTAACTTATACTTCATACTATATGTAAATTAAATTTTGGGTTTATTAGGTATTTTCATTGAAAAAATTAGCAAAGTTAGTCCTCTAAGACAAAACATTATCAATTTTAAGCAAAAAAAGAACCTCTCCTAATTATTGGAGAGGCTTAGAATGGCTCTTTAACCATTCAGCTAAAGAAACCATTATAGAATCATTATCCGAACCATTAGTTACATTCAATATTAGTGATTCACCATCGTCAGTTGAAAAGTTCAGTTCAATCCCATTTATACTAAGAAATGTTAATCCAGATAAAAGTGCTGTTCTCTTATTTCCATCTATAAATATATGCTTTTTGGTAATCTTCTGAATAATAAAAGCAGCTTTGATCCAAATATTGGGATATAATTCTTTTCCAAAAACAACCTGCCTGGGTTGATTGACTACTAAATCTAATCCTTGAGGGTATTGAATACCAATAGACTTACTATTTGAGTGTTTTAGCACTAATTCATTAATAGCTACAAACTCTTCTTCAGTCAAATAAATCATAGATTTTCCAATCTTTTCATCAAATCAGAATGTTTGTCATACAATTTACTAGCAGTTTCTAGAACATTGGGACGTACTTTTTCAATCTTTTTAAAAGTTATTTCTTTACCATCCGGTGATACAATTTTTTCAAAATGAGTGTCATTATCAGCATCGAGGAATTCCCTATCCTTTTTTGAAATTCTAAAAGCATATGAATTACCATTTTTAAACATTTTAACATTTTGTTTCAAATCAGCTGGATTAATCATTTGCATCGCCTCCTCGTGTGTACATTATACATCATAATACATACAGATGACTATTTTTTCAACCATTCTGGGATGTATTGTTCGTAATCACTAATTAGCTGTTCCTGTTCAACAAATTTTTCTAATGCACTGATCGATTCCATTTCCTTTAGTAAAATTTTATTGGCTATGGGAAGCTTTGTTGTACGTCCAACATCATTTTTACCATATCTAACTAACCAATCAAGGACTCTTTCTGGGGTTTGGATAGAAAATAGGGTAGTATGTAATATTGAAGAAAGGTGGTCAGCAATTCGTATGCCCTCACTATCTAAATCTCCCAAGTAAGTCATTTCGGTATTTTTTGAAGTCAACATTCTCAAAAAATCATTATAAGTCTTGTTAAAATCATTTCCCGATTGATTTATTAATGGCCAATCTGGATGTAGTTTGTATAACCAAATAAAGACACCATTATTTTCAATAATAATTACCTTTTTAGAGTTGATTTTGAAAAGTTCAGGGCTTCTCATTTGCCAAGGATTTAGAGTAATTGGCTGTGGTAGATTGGTTTCAATTAAATTGGCAGTGACAATTGAAGTTCCAATCAAATTAGAACTCAATTCGTTTATTGGCTTGTCTTTAAAAAAATAATTGATTACCCAATGATAGTATTTATAAATTTCAGGATTTTCACCTGAATCATTGAGAGTATGTGCGGTAAAGCCCAAATTTACAGCCTGTTGTCCACGTGGTGGTAATGGCATCCCCTTTTCGATATGATCGAAGAGTTTATCTAGTTTAATTGCCTGTGGTTTTAATATTTTTCCAGTTTTTTCTTGGTAAGTTTTCAAATATTTACTCATCTTTTCACCTTGTTCATATTAGTGCTGGTCGAACAATATTCTTGTGAAATTTACTATCGTTCTTTTTAACTGGTGCTATAACATCGTAAGCTATGTTATCAACTCCATCGGCTAAAATTTTATTTTGAGACCCACTTGGCATAGTTGCTAGAAAATTGAACCCAAATTGATCGATAGTTCTGGCAAAGGATTTGGCAGTTTCAGGGTCTAGTTTGTCAGCAAATTCATCAAACATAACTAAATGTGGAGCATCTGATTTTTTTGATCGATGTAAAATCATTTTTGGAACAAGTAACAATGGCAATACCATAGCTTGTGCCTTTTCAGCTCCAGATCCACCTGACTGCACAAATTTATCATCGACTAATTCGAATTCCCCAATTTCCGCTTGTTTACGGTGAATCCAAATTTGAAAGTCTGACCACTGTCTAATGTCTAATAGTTGATAAGCTCTTTCCATGAATAATTCATCATCATCTGCTACATCCGTATCATTAGCCAATCTCTCTAAACGATTTTGAACTTCTCTTAACAAAGTAGGACGCTTACTTAATGATGTATCTCGTGCCTCCTTAATTACTTGCTCATCAACATCTTTAGGCTTCAATGATACTTTCAATTGAATACCATGAGTCTGTTTTACTCCTTGAGCCAGCATATCATTATAGCCGTCAATCAATTCATATTGATCAGAAATCTGATGAATTGCTGCTTGAAGATAAGTTATCTGGGCAACTTCGTTTCCGGATTTTAATTGTTTCAAAGATTTTTCAACTGCAGAGTGATCATTATCCAAAATTGTCTGTGCTTGATTAATATCAAAAGAGACTGTAATTAGATCATTTTCATAAACTGATCGATTTTGTCTCATTAAACTAGATATATCATTGTACCCTCGATCTTCGAATAATGTATCTAAAGCATATGGATCGATTCCATCTCTATTGTTAGTACGAATTAATTTGGAAATTTTTGTTGATAGTTCTTCATATCTATAATTTTTAACTCCATTGCGATGTTGATTTAAAAAAATCATCGCATCATCTATATTGTTTATCTCAACATCCTCTATTGCATATGGTTTAAGTGATGTTATATAAGATTCAGCTTGTTCTTTTGTCTCGTTAAGTGATCTTGTTAGCTCTTTATTCTGATTTTCGAAGTTCGAAATATTAGTGGTTTCAGTAGTAATCTTTTGATTCAAATCTGTTTCTGAATGTTGGTATTTTCGTAAATTGCTTTGAGCCTTGTTGAATTTATCATTTAAGAGTGGATCGACGACTAAGATGGTAATTTCTTGGTTAATCTTTTGTACTTTAGCTTTTTTTGCTTCTAAATCAAAATCTTTGAATTCATCTTCTAAAGTTTGTTTTATTTTAGAAATATCTTCTTGAATATGAATTAAATCTGAGTTTTCATCTTTTAATTGTGAATCCTTCTTCTCTAGTTCCTTATTCAATTGTGTTAAATACTTCGAAATATCATCTAATTTTTTATATAGATTGGAATCTCTTAAAAATTCCTTGAGATCAGGATTATTGGACAGTAAATCTAATTTTTTTTGCTCCAAAACCGCATAACGAGTATTCATTTGAGCGGCACCAGCATTATGAACTTCTAAGTTATCTTGATGTAATCCATTTCTAATCCTACCAACGACTGGACCATTTGTTCTTAAATCAATTTTTACATCCATATTTTCACGCATATTAGTTACGATTTTAATATCTTCATTCAAATGAATTTGACTATCAACGATGTTTTGGTAATCTTTTTGGAGATTTTTCATTTTATGTAGATAATGTTTCATCTTCTCTAATTGGTTTTTGAGATTAATAATTGTTAAGTTAGTATCCAATTGCTGAAGACCCTTTGTTTGTTCAATGGTTTTATTCTTAATAGAAGTTAAGTTTTGATTTAAAAGATTCTTTTCACTTTCAAACACTTGAATTCTTTTTTGACTCTTATCAAGTTCCACTTCTTGTTTTCTTAAAGAGTCAATTGTCTCTGAGTAATTTTTCAATTGCTGTTTTAGTAATTTCACTACTGCAAGTTTATTTTCACGTTGTTCCGTAATAGATTTTTGTTTAGCCTTTTGTTCCTGAAGTTTTGAAACAGTTTCAGAGGCTTTTTCTAATTGATATTTTAATAATTTCAGTTGATTAGAGTAAACTGAAAAATCTTTTTGTGCTTTCTCTTTTTTGTCATTTAATTCGTTTATTTGCTGAAGAAGCTTAGAATACGGATCTAAGTAACGCTCATTCAAACGATTGAAATTTCTCCAGAATATCTCTTTTTTCAATCGCTTTAACCGATCTTGTCCACGAGAAATACGTTCTAACAAGGCTCTTTTTCTGTTTACCCCTCTTTGCGTAGCGGCAACAGAGCTAATTATCTGACTATCAATTCCCTCCTGTGCATTCTTCATAGCTTCTAGAATGGGTGTCAATCTAGCATTACCTGCAGTTAAAATTGGAGATGCCAACAGTCGATATGTGTTAGCCAATTGGTGTAAGCTTCTGATATCAGTAAAGCCATAAATATTTTCGGCAATGTAACTTTGGAACTCACCGAGTTGTGAAAAAACTCTAAAACTATTGCCCAAAGCAGCATTTATTTTTGTGAAAGCATCTTTTTCAAGTGCTAGATTATTTTTGTCAGTAGTCATTAGCACTAATTCCTCGTTAACATTGTTACTAGTTGCAACGAACCACCAGGTAGGTTTTCTATTTTCTCCAACCGCTCTATGAGCACCAATACCAATGATTACTTGCCGTGATTTAGACTTCAGAAGGACGTAACTGTAACCGGTTCTTACCTTCATAGCTCCTTTTCCCCAACCTAATAACATACTCTCAAATGTTCGAGTATCATTTTTTGAATTACGAGTTGAGGTTTTCTCAATCTTATCGGTTCCTTTAGCTGGATTAAAAGATGGTGTAGCAATTGAACCATCAACAAGCATTGGAAAAAAGCAATTGGCCAAAGTAGTTTTTCCAGCTGCATTCTCACCAATCAAAGTGAAATTACCTCTTTTAGAAACAGGAATGTCAAGTTGGATATAATTATTAAAATTTCTCAAATGAAAACTTACTGGCGTCAACATTTCTTTATTCATCATCATTACCTCTATTATTTTTTTCAATTGAAAAGCGTTGAATTAATGGTGTTGGAAAAATAAATTCATTTTTAATTTTAATTAACCCAAAGTCCATTAGAGCTTCTTTTACTGCTGAGAGTGCAATTGAATTCTTGGGAAATATTATTCTTGTTTGTTCTTTGATTAGATCATTTAAATTATTTTCACTCACCCCAGTATGAATTGCCTTGGCTACCGCGATTGCTACGACAGATGGCTTGGACTTTACTTGTTGTCGTTTAGTATCCAATAATAAGGCATAATTGTCCCCTATTTCTAAATCAAAGCGATTTAAATTTTTCCAAGATTGACTAATTGAGTCTTTATGATCCATTAAATAGTTCCATAAAGTGAAATTAGACTCCCGGCTTATAAATCGACTATTTAGTAGAAGACGATTTAATTTTTGTTCGTCGTTTAAATCCAATTTTTGGTGAATAAGTAATTGGTTAACGATGGCTTGAGCCACTTGATTGAAATTTGAATTGACGTTCCAATATTCAGCCACTTCCTGGCTTTGATCGCTCTGTGTTAATTCTGGATAGTCCAAAGTAAAAAGTTTAAAGCGATCAACAAATAACTGGTTAATAATCCGCCTTATTTCTTTTTCATCTAAGTCGATTACTTCGCTGTGAACCTGGCGAACAATAGTCTGAGTTAACACGGATCGATCTTTTTGATTGGCTTGTAACTCGGGCAAATTAATAACTGCCTTCAATGTCGCAAGTAGAACATGAATATTTTCACTATTTTCATATTCATTACCAAATAATAATAAAATATTCTCTTGAACATTTTCTGGAGCCACACCAATTAAATCCTTTAAATAAAAATTAATTCTCTTTTGAAATTGGGGTTTCTTCATGGATTTAACGGCATTAGCTACTTCATTTGTTGGTTTATATGGTTTGCTGGTGAATAAGCCTGTATCTAAGAGTTGATTAATAACTAAACGTTCAGGATTATTAAGTTGAATAGTCACATTAATTCTCGCTTTCTTTAAAAATTAAAATAAAAGCCACTTGGTAATTGAACGCTATATTGTTCTTTTTTACAGTGTATCCAAATCGCTTTTGATTCAATGATTCTTTTGACTGATTTAACAGGGCGACCAAATGGAGCAAAACTTTCATAATGATTATAATTAGTGGCACTGTATAAACGAATTATTTCATCCCTTGTCAATAAGTTTTCTAATTCTAAATTACGATCAACTCGCCCCTTTTTATCACTAATCATAACTAAATTTTGAAATTCTTTTAATGCATCAGCGTAATTTTCGATGATTTCATCATCATTAGCAACTTCAGGATTATCTTCAGCAGTAGCAACTTGTCTAACAAATGAATTAGCTTGATAAATAACTGGACCAAGAGTCCCAGCTTCCAATAAATCATTTGAGTCAGAAATTTCTCTATCCTGTGCCAAGTGTCGAGGTAATTGAACTGGCATCGAAATATTTTGATAGTGAGTTAAAAGTTCATCAATTTGTTTTGTCAATTGCTTAACATCAATCGTTTGAGCATTGATATGGTCGTACTCATCGCTCAATAAATCGATGGAATCCTTAATCGTATTAAAAATTAGATAAATTGAATCAAAATTGCTATCAATCCCAGTGGAGGTTGGATCAAAGCTGTTGGATAAATTTTGTAACTGTGTTTTAACATAACTCTTATCACGATGTATTTGAACAGACAATTTTATTCGATTATCAATGGCTTGATCAATTTCTAGGCTATCTTCGCCTTGACGACTTCTAGCTACTTGATCTGGAAAAATACTATTACGATTCAAATCTCGAATAACTGGTCCTTGAGAAATTAATTGCTTATAAGCGGGGACTGCTTTTTCTGTCAACATTTGATTTAAATGTTCAGCAATTTTTCCGCCATGATTAAAGGCTAAGTCATTCGATACTTCTTCTAAGTTTTCGCTTAATTTATGCATTCCTTTCATCACGTCGGAATATGCAGAAACCATGTTATAAAAATCATTAAATAATTGAGTGTGTGAAGTATCTAGATGTTCAGAATTCAATTTATTTAACAAATCACAGTACTCTTTGATTCTGGCAGTATTGGCAGTGACTGTTGATTCAGCGTCAAGAACTTTAGGGAGCATTGATAAATATTCAATTCCTTGACTAGTAATTCGATATACAGGAGCATTCTGCATATGATAGGCTCCGCTTGTCATTCGAACTCTGATTTTTCTAGGTGACACCTCAATAAATTTGGCATCTTCTTCTAATGTTTTTAAAATATTTTTGATTACGGCATCGGTAATTAAATTTTCCTCACTTTCGCTATCTAAGTAATTGGCATTGTACTGTTCGACTAAAAATCCTAAGGTCTGTGGAATATCTGCACTGGCTCGATTTCCATAAAGAATAGTTAGGATATTCCATCCTGCCAATGGATGATCACGACTTTTACCTAAATTGGTTGCTAGCAATAGATTTCTTAAATCACTATTCATATCAATTTCTCCAATGAATTATTTATAGTTTCAGTATGACTAATGAACTTGTCTAATTCAATCGTCTGTTCAAATAAGTAAATTTAGTTAGGAAATAATTGATTGAGTTATAAGTGGACAATTAAAAAATCCCATTTAAAGTCAGTAAAGTATTTGTCTGACTTTAAATGAGATTAATATACTTAGAATTTTTGTTTAATAATTCTTTGATATGTGGCGTTGAACAAATTTAACAATTTCAACAATACCAATCATCATTAGTCCTGCTACGAGAACAATCGACCATTGTAAGAGCATTAATTTCGTTACATGGAAAAGACTATTAAATCCCGGTACGACAATTGTCACTGCTACCATAATGAAAGAAGCTAATACTCCAATATTAAAAAACTTATTTTTGAATGGATGAACTTTAAAAATTGATTGATATGTTGATTTAACATTGAATGCATGGAACAGCTGAATCAACGCTAAAGTAGCATAAGCCATTGTCAAAGCATCGGCGTGGATTGCCTCACTACCAGTATGAACTGGATACATGATAGCCAAGCCATAGACACTTAGAGTAATTAATCCTTCAATAATTCCCTGGTAAACAATAGAAGATCCGATACCGTTGCTCAAAAAACTGGATTTACGTCCCCGTGGCTTACGATCCATAATTCCCGGTTCTGTTGGTTCAACTCCTAATGCAATCGCTGGAAAAGTATCAGTTGCTAAATTAATCCAAAGTAGTTGAACCGGCAAAAGAATATCCCATCCGAGTAGGGTCATGATGAAGAGTGTTAAAACTTCACCTAAATTAGCTGACAGCAAATATTGAATTGATTTTTGAATATTAGAGAAAACCTTTCGTCCTTCCTCAACTGCTACGATGATGGTTGCAAAATTATCATCAGCTAGAACCATATCAGAAGCGCCTTTAGAAACTTCAGTACCAGTGATACCCATTCCAATACCAATGTCAGCTGATTTCAAAGCAGGTGCATCATTAACTCCATCACCTGTCATAGCAACAACTTTCCCTTGATCTTGCCAAGCTCTAACAATTCTTACCTTATGTTCTGGTGAAACTCGAGCATAAACTGAATATTGACTAACCTTTTTATCAAATTCTTCATCACTCATTTTATCTAATTGAGCGCCAGTAATAACGGCCTTATCATCACCTGCCTTAATAATTCCCAATCTTGCAGCGATAGACTCAGCATTATCCTGATGATCACCAGTAATCATCAAAGGACGAATCCCTGCTTTTTTAGCATCGGCAACTGCTTTTTCTACTTCAGGACGTTCAGGATCAATCATTCCCACTAATCCCGCAAAAATTAAATCGCTTTCAATGGTTTCAGAAATTATCGTAGCGGGAATTTGTTCAATAATTTTATATCCCATCGCCAAGACCCTCAAAGCTTGTGATGCCATTTGTTTATTTTGCTTTAAGATTTCTTTTTGATTAATTTCAGTAAAATCACGAACTTCATTTGGAGTAGTTTGAATTCTAGTAACTCTTTGTAACAACATATCTGGAGCTCCTTTAACAGCTACTAAGAATTTACCATCTTTCAAGCGGTGAATTGTTGACATTAATTTTCTTTCCGAATCAAAAGGCACTTCCGATACACGGGGCTCTTTCTTTAATTCATCTTCAACTTGATATTGATGGTCAAGGCCAAATTGAATTAAAGCTGTTTCGGTGGGATCACCAATCAAAGTGCCATCATCTTGAACTTTAGTATCATTACTAAAAGTCATAATTTGTAAAACTTTATCTGCTCCTGAAATAGTATCTTTAGCATCTTGTAAATGCCCATATTGATAAACTTTTTCAACTGTCATTTTATTTTGAGTTAACGTTCCCGTCTTGTCAGAGGCTACAATATCTGTACTACCAAGTGTTTCCACCGCTGGCAGCTTCCGAACAAGGGCTTTTCGTTTAGCCATTCTAGTTGTACCCAAGGCCAAGATGACAGTTACAATAGCAGGTAATCCCTCTGGAATTGCAGCAACAGCTAAAGAAATTGCCACTAATAGCATTTCTATAATCAATGCATTTGTCGGTAATCCAGAATTATTATTAAGTATTCCTACTACAAAAATTACTGTTGCAATAATTAAAATTAACCAAGTTAAAACCTTGCCCAAAGAATTCAAGTTACTTTGTAGAGGTGTAATGTTCTCTTCACTACGATTTATCATGCCAGCGATATGACCAACTTCAGTATTCATGCCAGTGCCTACGACAATTCCTTGACCGCGTCCATAAGTGACATTGCTATTCATATATGCCATATTTGTTCGGTCACCTAAAGGAATATCTTCATCAAGTAATTGTTCTGTTTTCTTCTCAACAGGTACTGATTCACCAGTTAAAGCTGATTCTTCTATTTTCATTGAAGCTGAATCGGTTAATCGAATATCAGCCGGAACGATATCTCCAGCTTCTAATAAAACCAAATCACCCACAACTAGATTTTCACTACTAATGGTAGTTATTTTTCCGTCACGCATAACATGCGCTTCAGGAGTAGACATTTCGCGTAAAGCGTCAATTGCTTCTTCAGCCTTGGATTCCTGAAAAACACCAAAAACAGCATTAATAATGACAACCGCTAAAATCAATCCGGCATCGGCCCATTCTTTGGCAACAACGCCCGAAACAAAGGCAGCAACTAATAAAACAATAATCATGAAATCTTTGAATTGATTAAAGAACCGCTGAACCAAACTTTGTTTTTTAGTTTGTATTAATGTATTGGAGCCATTTTCCTGTAAGCGTTCTTTGGCAACTTTCTCTTTGAGGCCATTAATACTTGTATTCAAATCCTTTAGTAATGAAGCTTTATCAAGTGCATAGTATCGATACTTTTTGTCGGTATTCTTAGCTTGTGTTTTCATTGATAAAATCTCCTTTTTAATTTTTTTATAAAAAAAGACTTGCACACAAATACTTGTGTACAAGTCTCACTGTTTAAAACAAAACCAGACTTTAAGTCTTGCTGACGATTTTGTTACAGATAAAATCCTGCCAGTTACTCCCTTGTCTTTGGTTGTAATTATACGTGCTATGAAATAAGAAAACAAACGATAACCGTATAAAATATTCCAATTGTCTAGTATATTTAATTGGAACTTTTTTGTATTGATTTATATATTATTCGATATTTTCATTATTACCTGTTAAAAAGAAATCCTAATGAGTCTTTTTTATTGTTCAAAATCAGTGATGCTGACAGGCGCGTTCTACGAAACAAGAATGTATAGTTGGTAGTCAAAAGAATGAACTAGGCCGTAGAATTAAGATTCATTAAAATCGCCTTTTTTTACCAAAAACAGGGGCTATTTGTAAGAAATAGCCCCTGCAAAACATTGACTTATCAAGCCAAAAAAATTACAATTAATACCTAGGGTCTATTTATTCAATATACTAAATAATAGCCCCCATAATCAAAAAGCCTATTAAACCGGCATTTTAAGTAATTGAGTTCTAAAATTACTATCAATTGTTCTGAATGGAGAAATAATGAAACAATTAGTTTTACCAATCAAAGACAGTAACATTTTAAGTGAAGTTCAAGATACGTTATTACGAAATTTTAAATACGGTCGCAGAAATTATACGATCTTTCAAACTGGGAAGGCTACCCTACTTCGAGTCTCCGATGTTTTGACTTTGAAGTACGACGACGTTTTTGACAAATACGATGAATTAAAGAAAACAGCTTTTATTCATGATAAAAAAACTGGAAAGCCTAATACCTTATATTTGAAACCTATTACTCGTGATCTATTGATTTATCAAAAATGGCTGCTAGAAAATAAGGTGAATTCCGAATGGCTGTTTCCATCAATGCAACGACCTGAACGACATATAACTGAAAAGCAATTTTATAAAGTAATGTCTAAGACTGGAGACTTGCTGAATATTAATTATCTGGGTACACATACAATGAGAAAGACCGGTGCTTATCGTGTTTATGTCCAATCGAACTATAATATCGGTCTGGTAATGAGATTATTGAACCACAGTAGCCAACAGATGACTTTGGCATATCTGGGTCTGGATCAAGAATCACGTGAAGCAATGCTTGATCAAATTGATTTCGGATAAACAAAAAAATATCATATTAGTATTTGATTACTATTAAATACACTTGAATAAAAAGGAGTAATTAATGTTAAAAACGATATTAAGCTTTCTTCAAACATTTTTTTATATAAATATTGAAGGACTTGGCTGGAAAATTGTGTTTTACCTCTTAATTATATTGGTACCCTTATTATTTTGGTTTAAAGATAATCGTTATAAATACGAAAACTTCTTGGTTAGGGTAATAAAGTCCGACGAGTTTAATAAAATAAGCTACGAAATGAAAGTTGAATTACAGTATAATTCAGACGATATATCCAATGTAAAAAGAACATGGATATTCGGATCTAACGAATTTCCATCAAAAATAGAATTATTCGAATATAATATTGGTTCAGATAAGGATTCAGGATTTCTGTCGAAATTAATTAAAAAATTTCACAAAAAAACGTATGAAGAGTCCTATAAAAAAATCACTAACTCTATTACACTTGATCCAGGAAACTTTGTAGCTTTTAACCTCACTACCTCGGAAGGGCTTCCTGTATATAGAGTAAAAGTAGAAATGAATGGAATGATTGCTTGGATTGATATACATTATCAATTACGATACAATACAGACACGAATGATCAGAATAGAATAAAGTTTAAACAAACTTTTATCTCGTTTTTAAAGAGTAAAATTGCCGAGTAAATAATCATTTCAGTTTAATTAAAAAGATATATACAAAAAACAATCTTCAGATTTCTAAAGGGTTTGAGAAGATTGTTTTTTGTATATAAAGTTATCTCTCTCCAAAGTTACATAACATTAATTAAAATAAGTTGTTTAAAATTAAATTGTCTAATCCTAAAAATATCAATTTTCATCGACTATATTTACTTTAAAATCTTAACAACAATTTTTCCAACCGTATCGTGATGATACAGTTTTTCCAGTCCACTAACTAATTGATCGAATGGCAAAATTTCAGTAATACAAGGATTTAATTTTTCCTGTGCAACTAGATTCAATAATTTAGTCGCTATAATTCCTAAATCTCTTTTTTGAGAGTAACTGTTACTTCTATGTGCTCCACCTAGATTCAAAGCACTGATAGTAATACCCTGCTGAGCAAGAAAATTCTGATCAATCGATTCTGGAGCTTCGTTGATCCAAACTAATTGTCCGTTATAAGCCAGTCGTTCTTCAATATCTGTTTTTGCTTCACCACTGACTGTATTCAAAATCAAATCGACGCCAACTCCATTGGTATACTTCATAACCTCGGTAGTTACATCTTCTTTTTTGTAGTCAATTATTTTGTCAGGATGAAAAGATTTAACAAATTCTATCTTGGATGATGAAACTGTGGTAATTACAGTTAAGCCCATTAACTTTGCCAATTGAATCGCAATCAAGCCAACACCGCCCGCACCAGCATGGATCAAAATATTTTTCTTACCGGTTAAATTCATTTTTCGAAAAATAGCTTGATATGCCGTCATGGCTCCACATAACATAGCTGCAGCCTGCTCAAAAGAAACTTTATTAGGAATTTTGGCTAAACAATAATCGGGAAAGATTGCGTATTCTGCAAAGGTTCCATCGTTTACTAAGTTATTGTGTCCCGAAACGCGCTCACCAACTGTAAAATCTGTGACATTTTTACCAACAGATACTACTGTACCAGCAGCATCCAAGCCAAAAATATGCGGATATTCAAAATCAGATGATGGTGATCCAATCAATTTATAATCGACTGGATTCAAACCAATACTATCTACCTTAACCAAAACTTCGTCAGGCTTTGGACTGGGAATTGTCGATTCATGTATTTTTAAATCTTCTAAGCCAGCCTGTTTTGGGGAAGTAAAACTGTATCCTTGCATTTAAAATCCTCCTGAATTATTTAGTGTTATTAAATATGATAATACAACTAGGAATGATGTTTCATTTCAATATCAGTTAACCAATTACTAAATTCAACCAATAAGTGAATTGCGTGTTGGTTGATGAAATAATTTGGCATCGATGCGGGAAACTCAACTTGTAGTCTCGCATGAAAAACACCATTGCTAGATGTCATTAAATGTCTGACACCACCAATCACAAGTCCAGAATCATTTTTTCCAGTTCCTGCAGACTCAAATTGAAAATCGGGATTAGGATTAGTCTTTAGTCCTGATTCATCCCCATAAACGAGAGTAAATTTATTTGCAATCCTTGTGCCACCAGTCATTTCAACGACCGTTTGACTAGTATCTGAGCCACTGCTGTAGAAATGGTTCGGATTAGCCTTAAAATTGTAAAATTGGTTTTCTTCACTATTTACGGTCATCATCTGATTAAAAGTATCAATAAAAAATTGTGAATCAATATCAGTATCTAAATAAAGATCCGCGACAGAGACTTTTCGCCGTTGAAAAGCTGTTTTTACCCCAGCAATCGTAGCTAAGTTTCCCAGTTTCAATTGTTCTGAAAGCCGTCTAGATAGTGTTTCTTGACCAATAGCCATTTTAAAAGTTATTACAGATTTCTTTAAATCAAGATATGGCAAATTTAAATCTAAATTGGCATTAAACAATTTATTCAACAATGTGGCTGTCTTTTTATATTCTCTGTATTGCCAGTCAGTTAAATCTTCTTTTGAAAAAGCCTTGTTTCTAATAATAAAATTAAAAGGTAATTGATCATACATAGATTCAGCATTTTGAACATTATCATAAATGTCTTTTTCTAGCATTAGCTTTCTCCAATCTTTGTATAACATATATATTAGAACTTTAATGCCTTATTGCATATCCTAAGTGCAAAGATTCATAAACCAATTTGTCATAGTATGTAATTTTCTCTTATAATAAATTTGAAACACAGTAATCGACAAACAACTCTATCTCACTTAGATTAGGATTAAGAATTAGGAGTAGATACTCATGCAGCTTTCTAAAAAGATAAAAATATGTCGCCAAGAAAATCATCTAACTCAAGCTGAATTTGCGGACTCTTTGAATGTCTCCAGAAAAACAGTTTCTGGTTGGGAAAATGATCGTAGTTTTCCTGATATAACAACATTAATTAAAATCAGTGATAACTATGATATTTCATTAGATAGTTTATTAAAAGATAGTGGAACTGTTAATTACTATCAAACTCAAATTGAGGGTAACATTAAAAATCAAAAAAGAATTCTTCCATTATATCTGATATTAATGGCAAGTTCTATTCTGCTTTTCATACAATTCCTAACAGAATGGAAGTTGCCCTTTCATATTGTCATCATTGTCTTTTTGATTACTTTGGTGTCCTATCTAATCAACTACCCGTTTAACAGAAGAGCTAATTCAATTGGCAATTTAATCAAATTATCGACCTTATTTACGATCATATTTATTGTTAATGCTACATTATTCGTCGTAACCGGGAATCTTGCAACGTCAAATGATGTCTATTGGAATTATGGAATTATTATCGGTTCCATCTTTTTAAATTTCTTACTTAGTTTGGCCTTTGTTATTTTGATTTCATTCATACCAAGAAACGTTACAGACTTCATAAATGAATTTAACCGCAAAAAAATAAGCCATCATAATTGATGACTTATTTTTTATTCTTAAAGTTGAGCCAATTGATTTTGTTGAATCCAAGCATTAGTACCGATACGGTACATCTTTACATTTGTCAAAGGATTTGTGGCACGTCTGTCAACGATCCATTGAGTTCCAGCAGCTACTGTTTGACCAGTATAAACACCAGAATCATTATAAACTTTAGCAGTTGTTGTTGCTTTAACTGTTGTACCAGCTAAGAATGTTGCCCATGGGAGTGCATCCTCAGCAGCAACGAAACCATTGGTACTTACATGATAGTAGAAATTACCATCGATAATTGCGATAACATCTGAGATCCATGATGAATTTGGTGCTAATTCATAATCAGTACGTTGATTACCATAACGATCGTAAACTCTTGTAAGCTTATCCTTAGTAGTTACACCACCACGAATATCGGCTGTCTTATAGTTATCACGGTCTTGATAATCAGCGCCAGTTTTACCGGCATCAGCAACATCATATTTTGACACATTAGCGTAATCATTTTCGTTAGTTAAATAGTATGAATAAATATCGCTGGCATCATATTTACTGTGTGCTGCTTGGTCATTTCCCATTTCCTGTGAAAAGTAAACCATACCATTGCCGCCAACACTGACACCAATTCCAACATAATTAACATAAGGATTCAGCATGTTCTTTCTGTGACCATAATTTGGTTCAGGATCATATGTTTCACTGTAAAATTCATGTGTGATCTTTTGGGCAATAGTTGCGGGATCAATAGTACCCAACATTGAGTAAGGCATTTGAGCAATGTTTTCTTCAGCATCTAAATTATAAGGATACATATATGCAGAGTTCCAACCAGCATGATTATCAACCCCAGTATTGGTAAAACCATCAGTTCTTGACTGTGCATATGAATTTAAAGTATTAACCGAAGTAAGTGCTGAAAGGCCATTTTGAGCACGTAAACGATTCAATTCAGTTAACATTGCTGACTTAACTGCTGCTACATCAATATTATTATACTTAGCCTGAGTTGTAGCCACACTATTATTAGAATCAGTAGCATTTGAGTTGGCAGTAGTTGCGTTATCCTTTGAATCCAAAGTGGTATTATTAACAACTTGATTATTCGTATTATTGGTGTCGTTAGTAGCAGTTGCTACATTGGTATTAGTAGTAGTCGTAGAATTAGTATCTGCGGTTACATCAGCATACGCAATATTACCTCCTAAACTTGTTGCAAGAAGCGCACTTGCAGCTACTAAAATAGCTGCTCTCTTAGTCTTAGAAAACATGATACTTCCCCTTTTCATCGTGAAAATAATGGTTACATTTATTTTAACTCAATGGGTATATTAATAAAGCATTAATTATAATAAATATTTTATATTAATCTGGAAAAATAAAAAAGCCTTACGGCTTTTTATAGTTATGATTTATCAAAATCCCTAATCCAGGCAATGGCAATGGCACCTTTACCCAAATGAGCTCCAATAACGGGGCCGAAATATGAACGGTCTAGTGTAACGTGAGGGTACTTTTCATGAAGTTCTCCCGCCCAACGATCTCCAGCTTTGGGATCATCAGCGTCAATAACTAACAATCGTAATGGATGTGTTGCCTGATCCATAGCTATTGCAAGTTTTTCTTCGGCCTTTAATTTGGCTTTTTTCATGGAGCGGACTTTATCATAAGCCACAATTTTATGACTATCATTGTCAAATTCCAGTAAAGGTTTAATATTTAATACAGTACCAATAACAGCAGAGGTATTAGATAATCTGCCACCTTTAACTAAATTTTTCAAATCATCAACGACGAATGATTCACCAATTGAATCTCTCAGCGTATCAAGACGGGCAATGATATCATCCAATGGTTTATTTTCTTGGGCCATTCGTGCAGCTTCTTGAGCCAAATAGCCCATCAAACGCACTGTGATCTGAGAATCGTAAACAACGACGTTAATATTATCAATTGTTTGAGCAGCACTTTTAAGATTATTTACAAAACCTGAAATAGTGCTTGCTAAATGAATCGAAATTACGGTATCATAGCCTTCTTTAGCCAGTTTATCGTATATGTTCATCATTTCACCAATCGAAGGTTGAGCCGTTGAAGGTAATTCTGGTGATTCTTGTAATAAATCATAGAATTGGGATGTAGTAATATCAATATCTTCACGATATGTTTTAGTATTAAATACTACTTCTATCGGCACAACTGTTATATTATATTTATCGACGATTTCTTGTGGCAAATAAGATGTACTATCTGTTACAATGGCTATTTTCATAAATTTATCAATTCCTTGTTTGGTTACGTATAATGATTGTATAACCATTAGATTATATCATATTCATTCATTTTATTTTTACTACAGAATAAAAGTTTCAGAAATTATCAAGTATTTTTAGAAAGGACTTAAAATATGTCTTTTGACGGAATGTTTACCCACTCAATGGTAAACGAATTAAATCAGAACCTCAGTGGCGGTCGAATCAGCAAAATTCAACAGCCATTTGCTAACGAACTAATTCTTACAATTAGAAGTAATCGTAAGAATCGTCAGCTTTTATTATCGGCTCACCCATCATATGCTCGTGTTCAGATAACAGATCAACCTTTTGCTAATCCTGCTAAACCATCAACCTTTGTGATGTCTTTGAGAAAGTACATTACTAGTGCCATCGTTCAAGAGTTCAGACAACTGAACAATGATCGTGTAGTTATGATTGATCTTTCAGCTAAAAATGAATTAGGAGATATTCATGATTACACCCTAATTACTGAAATCATGGCTCGTCACAGTAATATCTTTTTAATCAGTAAAGAAACTGGAAAAATAGTTGATTTAATCAAACGTGTTTCTCCAGAAAATAATAGTTTTCGTGGTCTATTACCAGGAGATGATTATAAACTACCGCCTGCACAGAATAAAATCAATCCATTTTCAACAAAAAATGAGAACCTTCAAAATTTATCTGCTAGCGATATTCGTAAAAAGTATGAAGGTATCGGTTTAGATACTTCGATGGAATTGGAAAAATTCATCGCCCAAGGTAATTCTTTAAATGATTTTCTCAGTTTATATCAAAATGATCTTCACCCTAATACAGCCAATTCTAATAGTAAAAATAAATTAGGATTTTTCCCAATTGCTTTTACTAATACAACTAAAGAAGTAAATGATTATCCTAATTTAAGTACACTTTTAGATAATTATTATCTTGATAAAGCACGTGTTGACCGAATTGAGCAACAAACCAAGAGTATAACTCATCGCTTAGATATTATTTTGAAAAAAGATAAGTCCAAGGTTAAAAAGCTTAACAAACAGTTGCAACAAACTGATGTTATGAGTAAATACAACCTCTATGGTGAACTACTAACGACTTATATGTCACAAATCAAACGCGGTTCTAGTTCAATTACTTTGACCAACTATTATAATAATGAAGAAGTTACAATCAAACTTAACCCTGAGTATTCTCCTTCGTTAAATGCTCAAAGTTATTACAAAAAATATCGTAAACTTCAAAATTCAATTCCTCATATTAAAGAACAACTCGAAATCACTACTAACGAAGTCAACTATCTAGAATCTGTCTTGGCATCGTTGGAATACGTTGATATCGAAGATGTTGATGGTATTGTCGATGAATTGATTGATTCTGGCTATATTAAGAAGAAACGTAAGAACGCTCGTAAGAAACGTAAAAAGAAGATTGGCGAAAACTTCAAGTCAACGACTGGTGTTGAAATTACAGTTGGTAAAAATAACCTTGAAAATGACCAATTGACTATGAAGATTGCTCAAAAGAATCATTATTGGTTCCATGTTAAAGACATCCCTGGTTCCCACGTCATTTTAAAAACTAGTGAACCAGATGAACAATCAATTACTCAAGCAGCTACAATTGCTGCCTACTACTCTAAGGCTCGCGACTCTAGCAAAGTTCCCGTTGATTACGTTCAGGTAAAACATATCCGTAAACCTAATGGTGCTAAGCCTGGGTTTGTGATATTTGAAGGACAAAAAACTATTTTAGTTGATCCTGACCGTAAACTGGTTGCAGAGTTGCAAGAAAAGTAAAAAAATATCTATTTAGAGATACAGTACCCATATTGAGTACTTAATCTTAAATAGATATTTTTTTATGCTTCCGTTTTACTTAACTCGGTAAGTTTATTTTGGATTTCTTCTTTATCTAATAGTTTGTACTTTTTATCATCAATAGTTAAAAGATATTTCTCATCAAAATTATCAAAGATTTTTTCCAAACTCAAATCAGAATCAATTTTATTACCAAGCAATAATTTTACTAATGTGTCGATAACATGGACTGAACTTGCCAACTCATGACGAATAATATCGTTCGTCATGCCTCGATATTTTTTGGTTACTAACCAATGATCATGATTTTTGACCATTTCAAAATTATAGATATCAACATTATGATCATCTTCTAATTCTTGAGTGATAAGTTCGGCAATATCAGCTCGATCTTCTGGTGTCATAAAATTATTAACTGAACTGATCTCATAAAGATGATTATCTCGTTTAGCTTGATAGATCACTGAAGGAGCCAAATAGTTCTCACCATCGCTGACGACCATAACTCTAACAGAAGTATTACCTTCAAGATCAATATTCTTAATCTCTTGAGCACTGAATTGAAAGACTCGCTTATCATCTGTGTCGACTAAATTCTTTGATAAGTCAATAATATTTAAAACACTATCATTGTCAATCAAACCTAAGCTCTTTACTTCCATGTGTGGATCATCAATCTCAACAACCTTTCGGCGCATCTCTAATGGTGCATTCCAAGGTTCTCGACCAATAATGATTGGTTCTAAACCATTTTGATCAATGGATTTTGCTAATTGGAACAAAACAAACTGGCGAATCATTATATCGGTTTTGGATGTAATGATCGGTGTTCTAACTACAAATTTTTTACGATCACTCAATTCTAGTTCATTACTAATGCCGCTAGTAACAAAGTAATTGTGATTCATAAAATCATTGTTAGCTACGGAAACAGCTTGTTTATTCTTAACAACCGTTTTAGTAACGATATCAGAACTATCTAACAATAATTTACTATGACCTACTCCTTTGACGCCCATTTCAACCATACGCTCAACGTTTTTTCCATCAATTTCGCCTTCGCGAATAATCAAGCTATTATCAATGATATTTTGTAAGGCTGATAAATATGGTGGATTAATGCCCGTAATCTCAGACAGAACAGGTTTTTCAAAGTTTCTTCTTAAAGCTTCAAGTAAAACATCTAGCATCCAGTTGGTAGGATGAATAATCTTTTCAAATAACTCATCATCATCGAGTTTTCTCAACTCGTTGTAACGATCAAAATTATTGTTTAACTTGTCATTCAAGGCACCCTTGTTTAAGACCTCTTCCAAGCTAAAGCCATTCACGACAATACTGGAATCAGAAGTCTTACTTGGACCTAGATATTTTTGACCGGGAGTCTTCCATTGTGGGAAGCGAGATGTTATATGGTCCACAAAGGGCTCTGTTGCCCCGTTAAAGAAACTTCCGGCATCTAATTGTAACTTATCTAAATGATATCCCAAACAAAGCTCAGCCACTGCTGTGGCAACTGGATAACTAGTAGCATATTCAAGAAATTTAGTTTCTTCACTCAGACGAGGAATAAATTCAGTAATATAAGACTCATTTGTTACATGATTATAGGCAAAATGGACTGTACAAATACCAATAATATTGAAAGCTCGAGCCAATTTAATAGAGTAGTTTCTTAAGCGCTGCAACTTGGAATCATTCAAAGAAATAGCTGGAGAAATTAAATTTGAATCCAAATGATGAATACCAATAGGTTCAATATCTTCAATCGTTCCAACTAGTGAAGAATTATCATAACGATCACGTAAAATTGTGAACGAATATTCACTAAAACCACGAATACTACGTTCAATTTCTATTTTGGTATCTTCGATATCTTCCAAGGCCATGAAATTATCAAGTTCAAACAAATTATTAATATTAGTCCAGCCACTGGAATGACGATTAGAATAACGTCTTCTAGCAATAATTGGAAAACCGATCGAACGAATGAAACTATAAATTTCTTTTTCGTCATCAGAAGAGATAAATTTAATAACTGGCAAGTGTGCTTTTGTCAATCGTTTAATAAATAACTCTCTTTTGAAAGTAGCTAATGAAGCGGCAAAATTAGGCCCTAAAATTTTAGTAGTACCGATTTTACCATTCAAACTAGAAATAATTCCCAAAGCATTACGATCCCCAACGGTTGGTAAAATAGCGTCGGGATGATATTTATTGACATACTTTAAAACATTTTCACCTGTCACTTTTTCGACCATAGTTTTATCGTAAAAGACTCCCGATGAAAGTAGTGAAGTAGGATTTTCGACAATTATCGACGTTTTATAACCTAATTGATGCAAAATGTTTACAGTATCATACAAGGCGGTTGAAAGATCAACATTTTTATCACTATTAGTTGGTCCAATAATTAAGATAGTATGTACATCATCTAACTCCATTGACTTCTAACCCCCTCTTGCTGTTTAACCGATTCAATTAAATCAATAAATTCGTCAAAAACATAATAACCATCAGTGGGTCCTGGAGCAGCTTCTGGTTCAAACAAAACGCCCATTATAGGTAAAAATTCATGACGAATACCTTCGATTGTTCCATCAGCTACACAGACATTTGTAACGATAAAATCAGATGAACCAATATACTTTTGGTCCAAAGTATAAGAGTGATTATGATTAACAAAATCAATTTTGCCACTGGCAACTTCTTTAACTGCTAAAGAAGATTCATGATGTGGATGCGCCAATTTTACAATTTGACATTCATTTGCCAAAGCTATCAAAAGACTGCCCAAACCAATTCCTAACAAAGGATACTTTTTTTGAAGGATTTGAATGTTTTTAATGGTTCTAGGTAAATCTTTAGGGTCCCCAGGACCATTTGAATAGATAATTCCATCGGGATGGAGATCCTCTATCTCCTCAACTGTCGAGTTATAGTTGACGATAATAGAATTACAGTCACGATATGACAACTGTCTAAGAATTGAATACTTTAATCCTAAATCTACAATAACGATTTTTAATCCCATATTAGGATTAGGATACGATTGACGAGTTGAAACTCGTTTAACAAGGTCAGGAGGTAAAACCAAAGCCTTGATCTGGTCAATCGCGTGTTCGTCATGGGTATCCATAATACTAGCTTTCATTTCGCCATGTTCAGCGATATGTTTTGCCAAGGCTCTAACATCGACGTTTTTTATCCCAGGTATTTTTAAACTAGTGATCCAATCTTCAAATGAAATAGAACCATCAACAGTTGATCGACTTGAAGAGCCAATAACCACACCTTTGCACTGTGAATTGATTGACTCATAAAAATCACGATTAATTCCTGAGTTACCAACAGAAGGAATCGTAAAAGCTAAGATTTGGCCCTCAGCATCAGGGTCAGTAACCGATTGCTCAATTCCTGTACGATTATTTGATATTACCAATTGTCCAGTGGTAATAATAGAAGATCCAAATCCTTCACCAGGAAAGACAGTTCCATCTTCTAAAATTAAATAACGTTTCATCTATAGCAACTCCCCAAAATATTTATTCGATTTCGATCTTATCTTCTCCATCGATCTCTTTCATAGATACTTTTATCTTTTCCTTTTGAGAAGTTGGAATATTTTTACCTACAAAATCAGCTCTGATTGGTAATTCACGATGTCCACGGTCAACCAAAACTGCCAAAGAAATCTTCTTAGGACGTCCAGCACTCATCAAAGCATCCATTGCAGCTCTAATTGTTCTACCAGTATAAAGAACATCATCAGTCAAAATAACGTGCTTATTATTGATATCAATATTCAAAGGTTCAGTCTTTACTTTAGAAATATCTTTTTCCTCATGTGTTTGGTCATCACGGTAAGGTGTAATATCAAGCTCGGCCACTGGAATATTAATATTTTCCAATTGTTTTAGTCGAGATTCAATTCGATGAGCCACAAAGACACCGCGAGTCTTAATTCCAACTAGAACAAGATCTTCGATCCCCTTGTTTCTTTCAATAATTTCATAAGTGATTCGGGTCAAGGCACGAGTCATTGTTTGACCGTCAATAATTTCTTTAGCCATAAAATTCTCCTTACTTTCAAAAAAGCACTCACAAAGTGAGTGCTTTACTTTTTTTATAATCGCACACAATTCTATTTTTAGATTATAGCACGAAGGTACGACTGTCAACGACGTAATTGTGCTAAAGTATCTAGAAAAATCTTAGGAGGTTCAACAGAAAATTCCATCCATTTATTAGTTCGTGGATGAACAAAACCTAAGGTTTCTGCATGTAAGAATTGTCCCTTACCAGGTAAGGTGTTCTTAGGTCCATATAAAGGGTCTCCCGCTACTGGATGACCGATATATTGCATATGAACTCTAATCTGGTGCGTACGACCGGTTTCTAATTTTAATTTTAAAAGAGAATAATTTTCAAATTGTTCTAAAACTGTAAAGTGCGTAACCGCATGACGACCATCTTCCACAACTGCCTGTTTTTTGCGATCAAACTTTGAACGCCCCAAAGGAGCATTGATCTTACCAGTTTTTTCTTTGAAGTTACCATGAACGATAGCCAAGTATTCACGTAAATTACTCTTCTCTTTCAATTGTTTCATCAATGATTGTTTAGCCAAGTTATTCTTAGCAACCATCAACAAACCTGAAGTATCTTTATCTATTCGATGGACAATACCCGGACGAACCATATCATCGTCATTGATCTTGGAGTGATAAAGGATAGCATTGACCAGAGTTTTGTCAGGATGTCCCGCTGCGGGATGAACTACCATCCCCTGTGGCTTATTAACTACAAGTACATCTTGATCTTCATAGATAACGTCAAGTGGAATGTTTTCCGGAATTGCCTTGATGGGTTCTTCTTCAGGAACATTAACTAAAATTTTATCTCCATTAGTCAATTTATAACCATTTTTGCTGACAGGTTCATCATTCACTAGAACATTTTGTTCTTTGATCATTTTTTGTAACTGTGATCTAGTTAGATCACTGAGTTGCTCGTTTAAAAAAGCATCCAAACGAGTTTTTTTTGTTTCGTCATATTGTAAATTAAAGGACTTACTTATTATTTTTCTCACCTGCTAATTGGATAATCAAGGAACCGATAATCAATACCACACCAATCGTGATATAAGTATCAGCCAGATTAAAGATTGGAAAATTGATAAAGTCCAAGTTAAACATATCGACAACAAAATGTCTTGTAAAACGATCAATGGCATTACCAATTGTTCCCGCTAATAAGAATATCAAAGAAAATCGATAAAGATAATCTTTTTTATCAGCTTTCACAAATAAATATATTAACACGACCACTGCGATGATAGTAACTAGATAGAAAAATAACATTTTCCCTTCCAACATACTCCATGCAGCACCTGTATTTGTAATATGAGTTATAGACAAAACTCCAGGAATAAAATCATGGACGCTCATTGGAGCAATGTTATTAGTCACATAAAACTTCAGACTTTGATCCCCAACTACCAGAGCTGCAAAAAGCAGCCAATAAATCAACTGCACTAGAATAAGCCTCCGATAGTTCCTTCATTATCAACGTCCATTCCTAATGCTGCAGGCTTTTTAGGTAATCCTGGCATTGTCATAACATTACCAGTCAAAACAACCACAAATCCAGCACCAAGCTTAGGTACAATATCCGTAACATGAAGAGTAAAGTCACGAGGAGAACCTAGTTTTTTAGGATCATCACTTAATGAATATTGAGTTTTAGCAATACAGATTGGTAGATCATCCCAAGCGTTGTCTTTTAATACTTGCAACTGTTTACGAGCTTTGCTGCTATATTCAACATTGTTAGCTCCATAAACTTCAGAAGCAATTGTGGCAATTTTAGCTTCAGTAGTTTCTTCATCTTCGTATAAACGAGTATAGTTTGAGTCCTTTTCAGTAGCTTTGATAACAGCTTTAGCTAAAGCTTGTCCACCTTTACTACCATTATGATGGATTTCAGCTAGTTCAACATCTACGCCTACTTCATCGCAAAGACTTGTTAATAGTTTGATCTCATTATCAGTATCAGTTGCAAATTTGTTGATAGCAACAACAACGGGAATATGATAATAACGCATATTATGAATGTGACGTTTCAAATTCTTAAAGCCGAGATTTAAGGCATTAAGATCTTCATTTTGAATATCAGCCAAAGTCTGACCACCGTTGTATTTCAAGGCACGAACAGTAGCAACAATAACAATCGCATTAGGTGCGTGATTCAATCTAGGTGTAACGATATCAAGGAATTTCTCCCCACCCAAATCAGCTCCAAATCCAGCTTCAGTAACAGCATAGTCGCCTAACTTCATTGCTAATTTAGTTGCTAAAATACTGTTACAACCATGAGCAATATTAGCAAATGGTCCACCATGAATAATTGCTGGTGTGTTTTCCAAAGTTTGTACTAAATTAGGTTTTAAAGCATCCTTTAAAAGAACTGTAATAGCTCCCTCTACATGTAGATCTCTAACAAAGATTGGTTTTTTGTCATATGTATAAGCAATCAAAATACTTGAAATACGTTCTTTTAGATCATCAATATCTTGAGCTAAACAAAGAACTGCCATTAATTCACTTGCTACAGTAATTTCAAAATGATCTTCACGAGGTACTGAACTGAATGGTCCACCCAATCCAATAACAATGTTACGTAATGAACGATCATTGATATCAAGTGCTCGTTTCCAGACAATTCTACGAGGGTCAATGTTTAAAGTATTACCTTGATGAACATGATTATCGATCAAGGCAGCTAAGGTATTAACAGCACTAGTTAAAGCGTGCATATCACCAGTAAAATGAAGGTTAATATCTTCCATTGGCACAACTTGGGCAAAACCACCACCAGTAGCTCCACCCTTCATTCCCATAACAGGACCCAATGATGGTTCACGTAATGCTAAAACAGTTTTCTTACCTAACGATTGCAATGAATCTGCTAAACCGATAGCAACAGTTGACTTACCTTCACCAGCGGGAGTGGGATTGATAGATGTAACAAGAATTAACTTACCATCGTCCTTCTCCTCCATTGTCTTAGTAATACTACGACCAGAAAACTTAGCCTTATAGTGACCATATGGTTCAATATCATCTGGTGTTAAACCAATCTTATTAGCAATTTCGTTAATATTTTTCATATTGTCATGCTCGTTTATTTGAGCAATTTCGATATCACTTGGAAATGACATTGCTTTCACCTGCTTCTTTTTTTATTATATTTAAAATTCCCTTTGTAGAAGTGACCCTAAATGGAAAGAAATCTCGACTATTAAAGTTGAATTCCAAAGTCCACTTATTATTCGCTTTTATACTCACGTCGGTATGATTAAACCTTCGTGTTTTATAATATGGTTCTTTGACGATGACTTCATCGGCCGTTATGCTAACCCAAGAGTTAGTTATAATATAGACAATGTAGATTGCATCAATTATCCAAATAAGAAAAGGAATAAAACTGAACGCCATGATCTCCAGTTGCAAAATAATACCTAGACAAGCCAGGCTCAAAGCAATGGACCACATGATTATTCCCCAGGCGCCAGTTGGTTGAACGAAATGTTTCTTTGACATAAATATCTCCTGAAAGGTTCTAAATAATATGATTAAATTGTACACCGATGCCGGATTAAATACTAATCTAAATCTTGGTGTAGTGGCTTATGTAATAAGGATTAATAATAATACTTATAAAGAAGCGACTCAAAAAAATAACGCCGATAATCACTATCTTGAATTCTTAGCATTAAAAATGGCTTTGAAAAAAATTATAGAAAAACATTGGAATAATGACATTCTTTTAATCCATTCCGATAGCCAAATTGTCATCGACAGTATAGACAAAAATTATTCTAAACACTACCAACCGATATTAGATGATATTCTTGAGGAACTAAAAGCCTTTCCAGAATACTTTGCCAAACATATCAGTGACAAGGATAATGGTGAAGCTCACGGGCTTGTTCATCAAAAAATGTTAAATATTCGGACACATGGCAATAAATAGTTTCTGAAATTCACAAACTGTGCTACTATAAAAACGTTTTCAATTCTGATGAGGGGGTTTTCCTTATGTACTACGTTGTAATGAAAGATCGCGATATCCGCGATAACTTAGCTACCGAGCAATATTTAATGAATAATGTGAAATTTGATGAACCATTAGTGCTATTTTACATTGAAAAACCTTGTATTATCGTCGGTCGTAATCAAAATACGATCGAAGAAATAAATAGTGATTATATTAAGGACCACAATATTACTGTCACTCGTCGTATTTCTGGTGGCGGTGCGGTCTACCAAGATCTTGGTAACCTTTGTTTTAGTTTCGTTGTCGACTCAGATGATAAGAACTTTGGTGATTTCAAATCATTTACCCAACCTATTATTGATGCATTACATCAAATGGGTGCCACTACAGCCGAAGTTTCTGGTAGAAACGATCTTCTAGTTGATGGCAAGAAATTCTCTGGTAATGCTATGTACTCCAGAAATGGAAAAACATTCTCTCATGGAACACTTTCACTAGATGTAGATTTAGACGTCTTAACAAAGGCTCTACATGTCCAAAAGGATAAAATCGCATCTAAGGGTATTAAATCAATTAGAAGTCGTGTAACTAATTTACGGCCTTATTTAGCTCCTGAATATCAAGATCTTACAACTGAACAATTCCGTGACAAACTACTTTTGGAATTATTCCATGCTAATAATTTAGACGAAATTAAAGATCATGAATACATCGTATCTCCAGAGCAACAAAAAGATATCGATAAAATTAAAGAAGATTATTATTACAATTGGGACTGGGTTTACGGCAAATCTCCTGCTTTCACTGCTAAATCTAGAAAACATTTTGATATGGGTACAGTTGATGTCCGTTATAATATCGAAAATGGTAAAATCGAAAACATTGAAATCTACGGTGACTTCTTCGGTATGAAAGATGTTAATGATATTAAGCAAAAATTATTGAATGTTAAATTTGATCGTGACGAAATCTTAAAAGTCTTAGATCAATTCAATCTCGATGATTACTTTAAAGGTATCCCTAAGGAAGATTTAGGCAAACTATTTACTCCCTAATCTAAATAAATTCAGACTTATAAGAATTAAAAAATGAGCCGAGAAAAATAATTCTCGACCCATTTTTTATTTTTGATATGATTATCATTAATGAGGATATAAAAAATGATTAATGAAATAGTTTTAAATGAAAAGATTCAATTAATTGATGTTCATTCAACTCAAAATCTCAATGACGATGATCGTTCTCAATTAATTGAAAAATATCAGTTAACTAACGAAATCTTAGATTACGCCGATGATGAAAATGAACGAGCTCGTTTTGAATATGACGAATTTTCAGATACTTATTTGATCGTCTACAACGTTCAAAACGAAAATGATCAAACTACTGATCTTTCACAGCGAGTTTTGCCGATATCTCTAGCAATTAAAAATGAACAGCTCTTTTTATTCACAAATGATGCGACCCATTACCTAAAAGATTATCTATTATCTGCCAAGGATCACTTAAAAACATCAATTCAAGGCGAAATATGGGAATTCATTTTTAATACTTTCGATCAAATATCAAGTGATTATAGTGATCAAATCAGTGAGATTGACGTTCGCCGCAATAAGATTCAAAGGTTGATCAAAAAACACCACTCATCTGAAAGCCAAATTTTAGACTTGGCCGACCTAGAAGATTTAACTACTTATTTAAACACTGCCATTAATGGTAACTTAACTGTTGTTAAACAATTAGAATTAATCTCTTCAGGTAATGTCCAAAGTTTACATCTATCTAAGACTACTCGTGAGCATCTTCATGATTCTTTAATTGAAATCGAACAAATTAAAAATCAAGCCGATCTCAGTTCTGATATTATTGATCGTATCTCTAATACTTATAATAATATTTTAAATAATAGAACAAATACGACCATGAAGGTACTGACTATCTACACTATTGTGCTCAGTATCCCCACGATCGTATCAGGATTTTACGGAATGAACATGAAACTACCTATTGCTGACCAAAAGTGGTCTTGGGTATTTTCATTGATCATTACTATTATTATTATTTTAGTTATTTTATGGGACTTACATCGCCGGGATAGTCTTTAGTGTCTAGCCCAGTATTGGTAAAGGTCGGTTCTTAAAGAACCATTATAAAGTTTACGCTTTTTAGTAGCCTTTTGACCGTAGTAAGTTTCAAATTCAGTATCACTAGTCAAAATATATTTATTCCAAGTGGGAGCGGTCGCAAAGACTTCTCCCATTTCTTTATATAGCTTACGAACACTTTCCATATCACTCATACGTTGACCATAAGGTGGGTTGGTAATAATTGTTCCATACTCCCCTTCAATCTTAAGGTCCTTAAGAGCAATTTGCTTAAAGTTGATATCATGCAGTACTCCTGCATCATGGGCATTAAGCTTAGCAATATCGATCATTGAACCATCAATATCACTTGCGAAGATATCTAAATCAACATCTTTAACGTTTGCTTGTGCCTCTTCTTTAAGATCTTCTAGAAGCTTATTGTCAAACCAATCAAAATCTTCAAATAGGAAGTGACGTTTGATACCAGGTGCAATGTTCTTAGCCATTCTGGCGGCTTCAATAGCAATTGTCCCTGAACCAGTAGTTGGGTCCATGAAAGGATCTTCCTCTGGATGCCAAACTGTTAATAGGATCATTGCGGCCGCAAAATTTTCCTTCAAAGGAGCAGCACCATGTTCAACACGGTAGCCACGCTTATAAAGTGATTCACCAGTCGTATCCAAGGTTACTTCAACTTGATCTTTATGAATTCGAGTTTCAATTTGAAATTTTGCTCCAGTCTCTGGTAAACGTCCACGACGCATGAAAACATCGGCCATTTTATTAACAATGGCTTTTTTAGTGATTGCTTGAATATCACGTTCGGAATGCAATTGTGATTTAACAGTTCTGGCTTTAATAGGAAAAGCTGCGTTTAAAGGTAGCCAATTATCCCAGTCAATAGCGTAAACCTTATCAAAAAGTTCCTCAAAGGTTGTTGCTTTAAAAGTACCAATCAAAATTTTAATTCGATCAGCACTACGCAACCAAAGATTAGCTTTTGCAATATCTTCGTATTCACCATCAAAATAGACTTTACCATTCTCAGTCTTTGTATCGTATCCCAAATTTTGTAGTTCTTTTGCGGTTACAGATTCAAAGCCGCTTGACATAGTCGCAATTAATTTCATATTGCCCCTCTTGTTTTTTAATTTTTTGTATAAAAAAAGGACGAACAAGGTCGTCCCTTTGCCTCGATAAACTCCTATAGGCCACGTTCTGTTCATGTGTTAGGCTGGCAATCCTAACACAGTTAGTAATCATCTATCTACAATTAAGCCTTCACAGTAGATTCATTTCTCGTTATGAAGCGCCCCTACCAAAGTTTGGGTTGCCCGCTTGCGGGGTTTACCTCGTTCCACTATTGCAATTTCTCACAATAATACGTCTCTGTGGCACTTTCAAGCTATTAACACATAGTCAAAAGACCTTAGTGGTTTCGCTGCCGTTACCCGAAGGTACCTTGGCTTATTGGGCCAAGCACAAACACTGCAAGCATCTCAGCTCGCGCGGGCGTGGACCTTCCTCAGCCTAGAAAACTAGACCGCGATTACTCGTAATTTACCGACTTGAATAGTATACACTAAAACTTGTTGAATTTGTTAAAATAATTCATATTTTTTCAAAGAACATGGCTTAAAAGCTATTCATCAGCATCGCGTTGCTTTGATTTATAAATATAAACTTGAAGTGCTAAATTAGCCAAGCTCAATCCTAGACCAATACAATCCAATTTAAAGTAAAACTTTTCTTTATCAGTCATAAGTACCCTTCCTTAAAAAATAACCAAATCAAGTATCCACCTTCATTATAAAGACATGATATTGATCTGGTTATTAAATATTAAAATTGATTAAAGTTATTAGAATTATTCATATTTCCATTGAAATTGTTTTGTCCAGGATTAGCATTGTTATTCATTGGACGATTTGCTTGGAAATTATTAGGGTTAGCATTAGGATTATTAAATCCATTGTTACTCATAGGTCTTTGTTGATTCATACGAGGATTGATTTCTGTATGACCGCTTTCGACACCATCATGATTGCCCATATTATTGGGAACAACAGCCGAAGCAAATTGTTTAGCTTCGTTATTTTCTGGAAGACCGTTAGCAAAGTCATGACCAAAGACACGTTTTTCAAGATTTGAAAGACGTCTTAAAATATCATAATTTGTAGATGTTTCGGCCGTAGCACTTGTACTTGGTTTTGTTTGAGGTCTCATTCGATTACCTTGTTGTCTTGGTTGTTGAAAATTTTGATTGGTATTGGCAGCAGTATTACCTGCCCCAGCATTACGAGCTTGCATCAATCTTTCATTTTCAGATTTTAATTGACCGATTTCATTTTGCATTGTTTCGTAATCTTTGATAATTCCATCTAAGAATTGATCAACTTCTGTTGGATCATAACCACGCATCTTTGTTTTGAATTCTTTTTGCAAGATATCGTTTGGTTGATAATTCAATGAGAAGTCATTACCATTTCCGTTAGCTTGTTGTTGATTCATTCCATTCATGTTATTCATATAAAACACCCCAGTGTTAATTATTGTCGATTTATCTTATACCTTAACTATCATATAACATATTAGCAAAATCTTGCATAGAATCAAAATCTATTAACTCTAATTGATAGTCATTGCCTTGATCTTGATATTCTTTGATAGCTTCAAAATCATATTTTGGTTTGCCACCACTCTCAGGATCATAAAAAATCAATGCTCCGTCAGTATGTTGCAACATAAATTGTTGCCATACTTTCAGTTGTCTAGGACTATGATAACTCATATTGGAAACTTTATTGACATAGTCAGCCTTTCTTAAAAAAACATTTAACAATGCCTGATTATTCTCATTCCATTGATTCCCAAACTCTGCAAACGGTAGCATAACTGCATGCTTTATATTATAGTCTTTTTTTTGAATTTCTTGTACAGCTTTTCCAACTATTTGTTCAGTCCCCATTTGAGCACCGGTAATGATCCATTCTGTTCCATCTTCAGCATAATCAGTTAACCTTTGTTCAAAAAAATCTTGAATTACTTTAGCTTTTGGGTCATTATCTTTAAAAATACCCAGCTCATAAGAACGGTATCCAGTGACCCATAAATTTTTGATCATAAAGAATCTCCCCAATAATTAATATCTTTGCTATCATGGTATAATTTGCACAGTAGGAGTTGATATTTTGAAAATAAACTACCCTGATGGGCGAATCTTCAACAGTCCATCAAAACCTTCGCTGCATACAACGAATGCCAAAAAGAAACTTATTTTTGGTGATCGTGGAATGACTTTGGAGGAAGAAATTAATGAAAGCAATAAGTATTATCGCAGTCATGAAGTTGCCGTTATTTACAAAAAACCAACGCCAATTCAAATCGTAAAAGTCGATTATCCCAAACGTAGTCGTGCTGTAATCAAGGAAGCTTATTTTAGACAAGCATCTACCACTGACTACAATGGCGTTTATAATGGTTACTATGTTGATTTTGAAGCTAAGGAAACAAAGAATAAGAATACCTTTCCCTTAAAGAACTTTCATCAACACCAAATTGATCACCTACGGATGTGCCAAAAACAAGGCGGTATCTGTTTTGTTATTATAAAATATGTTACCTTAAAACGCTATTTTGTAATGCCTGCTGATGATCTTTTTGAACATTGGGATGCGCAAAAACACGAGGGTGCAAAATCTATTCAGCTTAAGGATATTGTCGATTGCTCAATCGAGATCCAAGCCAATTACGATCCTACTTTACCCTACATTGATGCGATACAACAACTAATAGAAAGTGGGAAAAAGAAGAAATGAATAATAAGAATACCAATATATTCACCTTCAAGAATATTTTAAAATGGATCATGTCCATTGTGGCTGTTCTAGTTGGAATATTCTTGTTCATCTTCATATATTATGCTTTTAGTGCACCAACTGTTAGTCAAGAAAATCTTCAAAGTGGTGGTTCCTCCACAATTGTCGATTCGAGTGGCAAACAAATTGCCTCTTTAGGTGATAATAAAAGAAACTACGTAACTATTGATAAAGTTCCCCAACAAATGGAAGATGCCGTGGTTTCAATCGAAGATAAGAATTTTTACAATGAACCATTGGGTATTGATCCCATCAGAATTGCTAAATCTGCCTTCAACAACATTACCAGGGGAACGATGCAAGGTGGAAGTACCTTAACTCAACAATTGATTAAATTGACAGTTTTCTCGACTGAAACCAAAGACCAGACTTTTAAACGTAAAATGCAAGAAGCTTGGTTGGCTATGCGTGTTAGTCAGAAATTCTCGAAGCAACAAATTCTTGAATTCTATATGAACAAAGTCTATCTAAATAACGGTATTTATGGTGTTGAAACCGGAGCTAAATATTATTATGGTAAGAGTTTAAAGCAACTTACACTGCCAGAAATGGCATTATTAGCTGGCTTACCAAATGCTCCAAGTAATTATGACCCTTATACTCATCCTACTGAGGCTAAACAACGTCGAGATCTTGTTATTCGTGCTATGTATAACAACAATAAGATCACAAAAACTCAAGCTCAAGAAGCTATCAATACGCCAATTAGTACCGGTTTACAGCCATATAAGAAAGTAACTAACAGCAATAATAATAAACGTATCATTGCTGATCCTTATATCAAAGAAGCTATTACTGAAGTTAAGAAAAAAGGCTTCGATCCTTATCGTGATAATTTAAAGATTACGGTAAACATGGACTATGATGCACAAAAACGTCTTTACAATATTGTTAATACATCAAATTATGTTCAATTCCAAAGTTCAAAAATGCAAGTTGGGGCTTCAATTGTTAACCCTAACAACGGTAAAGTCGTTGCTATGATTGGTGGGCGTAATTTAGGAAACGTTCAATTTGGATTGAATCGAGCTGTTCAGACTACACGTAGCAATGGTTCAACTATGAAACCAATTCTTGACTATGCTCCAGCAATCGAATATCTTAATTGGTCAACTTACCATCAATTGGAAGATACTGAATATACCTATCCTGGAACTGATATCCAATTGAAAGATTGGGATGAACAATATGAAGGTCAAATGAGCCTTCGTAAGGCATTGGTAAATTCTAGAAACGTTCCTGCTATTAGAACTCTTTCTGCTGTTGGTTTTACTCAAGCTAAAAAGTTTGCTTCAAAACTTGGTATTACAATTGCTAAGGATCAAGGATTATCAGCTGGTATTGGTAGTGATGTATCTTCATTACAAGGCGCTTCAGCCTATGCAGCCTTTTCGAATGGTGGTACTTACTACAAACCATATTATGTTTCAAAAATTGAAACAGCTGATGGTATAACACACAATTACAGTAAATCAGGCAAACGTGTGATGAAGGATTCTACCGCTTATATGATCACTGATGTTTTAAAGGGTGTGCCAACAAGTTATGCAACCTATGCAAATATTTCAGGATTACATCAAGCTGGTAAAACTGGTACAACTAACTATGCTTCCGAATCCTTAGCAGCTAATCCTGCATTAAGCGGTACAGCCAAAGATTCATGGTATAACGGTTATACTAAGAATTATTCAATGAGTGTTTGGACTGGTTATGATTCTCCAAATGAAAGTGGTGTTTCCTCAACCTATCAAGAAGTTGCTGGTAAAATTTATAAAGCTGAAATGAGTTATCTAGCAAATCAAACCAATAGCAACCCTGACTGGAAGAAACCAAGCTCAGTTGTATCAATGATGATTCGAAACTCTGGTTCAACTACTCCAATTGTAGCTTCACCAAGCTCAAGTTCATCATCTTATACCAAAGAATTATTCGTTAAGGGACATGCTCCATCAAATCCTTACAAGAGCTCTGATTACAATACAAGCAGTGCTTCTGGATCAAGCAGTAATGAAGTAACTACACGTCGTCCTTCAAGCAGTTCTTCCGAATCAAGTGACGAGGAGAACGATACGACGACTGATAGAACTGAAACAGGATCTGGAACTAACTCAGAAAATGAATCAAATTCTAATGAGAGCACCAATAGTAATTCCAATAGTTCTACAAATAATAACAATAGTAGTAATACTACTGGTGGATCTTCATCAACTAACACTGGTGGCAATTCTAATACTGGAAATACTGGTGGTACCTCTGGCGGCACAAATGAAAATAATAGTTCCAATAGCGGCAGTACAAATTCTGGTGGTTCAACAGGTAACACTGGTGGCAGTACCAACGGTGGTGCTACAACTAACGGATCATCTACTGGTGAATAATAAATTTTAAAATTAAAGCACTATTCAATTCAAATGAGGATTGAATAGTGCTTTTTTGTTATAAAAAATCCCCTTGAAATGGCCATCTCTAATGGTCACTACAGGGGGATTCACTGTTATTCTCTTCTAAATTTAATTATTTATTTCATCA
Source organism: Companilactobacillus musae (assembly GCF_003967595.1). Lineage (GTDB taxonomy): Bacteria > Bacillota > Bacilli > Lactobacillales > Lactobacillaceae > Companilactobacillus > Companilactobacillus musae. Next base: position 311,580 of record NZ_BIFW01000001.1, read on the forward strand.
TTAGCATTAGCTTGATTCAACTTATCACATTCAATAATCAATTGATTGGTTTCTTTTTCCGGAGCTAATTTCATTGAATACTTACGTCCATATTCAATCATCGTATGATGAGCTCGATGTAATTCTTCAGGCTTTAACACACTAACAATCTTTTTTTCAACTTGTAAAGGATTAGCTTTTTGATCAACAAAATGTAATCGTTTAGAGATTGCTGAAACGTGTGTATCAACAGCAAAGGTTGGTTGATTGAAAACATCGCTTAAAACAACATTGGCTGTTTTTCTCCCTGCTCCAGGCAAGGCCATAATTCCCTTACGTGTTTCAGGTACAATGTCATTTAATTCCTCATGAACTACTTGAGCCGTTTTAATAATATTCTTAGCTTTATTATGAAATAATCCGACGCTTTTAATGATCTGTTCAACATCCTCAATATCTGCATTCATTAAATCCTTAGGGGTCGGATACTTGGCAAAAAGAATCGGTGTAACTTTGTTAACAGAAACATCAGTTGCTTGTGCACTTAAAATTACTGATACCAAATATTGAAATGGCGTTCTTGAATCCAATGACGGACCAACCGGCCCAATATCTTCTTCCATCTGGTGAATAGCCCAGACAATCTGTTCATCCTTTAACATTAATATCCCAACTTCTTTCGACGTTCTTGTAATTGTTCTGCTGACTTAATATTACTCTTTTCCCAGCTGATTAGAATTCGATCCATATATTTCAAAGAATAAGCCTGATTCAAAACCGCTTCACGTAATGAAAGATCAATTAATTCAATACTGTAATGATCGTCATCAATCCATTGATGAATTTGTTCTTGTTCGATTGGTGACAAAGGACGGCCAAATTCAACTTCGATTTTTTTGAATAATTCCTCGGTATCAGACATTAACTTGTCCTGCTTATTAGCTTGATGTTCTTGACTTAAAAGATTCTTGATTCGATGAAATATTGGTGTTAAAGAGTAAATATCTCGTTGTTGATGATGATCCATGACTGTTTTTAACTCAATAATACCCAGTTTGATCAAGCCCTGAATGATTGTATAAATACTAGCTTCATCCATACCAGTATCTGAAGCTAAATCTTTTGCCATAGGAAAAGTATTTCCCTTTTGAGCATACATGGAAAGTGCCAAATAGACAATTAAGTCTTTTTCAGTCATACCCAACTTATGATAATTTTTTAAAATCAAATTATTAATGCTAGTGTTGCCGCTATCGACAAATGTATTGAATAAATCATCGTTCATATTAATTACTCCAATGAATAAAAAAAGCCCGAGAATCCTTTTTTCATCTCGACTTTTTTTAAGAAAAATTTTTTTAAATATTATTTATGATCTGCACACTCTTACCCGTTTTAAAATCAACCAAATTGTAACCGATACTTCCATTCTTTTTCTGGAAGGTTACCTCCCATGTTGGTTTATCTTTATAAAGGCCTAAGTTGATGTGTAAGATCTTTTTAGCATTATATCTATCTACTACCCCATTAACAATTGATTGTCTAACAGGAGCACTGTTTTTATTGAAAGTATCAGTTTTACCACTCTTGGCATCAATTATAATATAACGATACTTCTGGCCTTTAGTTAAGCCACCTACTGCGTAATATTGCTTTTGACGAGTATAATTTCCGAAATAATCGGGTTCCACAATACCCGCTTTCTCTTTAGCAATATCATTAGCCTGTGACTTAGCGCTGGCATAAGGTTCAAAAGAAAGATTCAAATAAGTTAATGCTGAAACTATTGCTAATGCAATTAGAGAAATGGTCAATAAAATTTTTGTACTTCTATTCATAAAATATGTCCTTTTTTTAACTAACAAAAATAGTATAGCAATAATTTACTTAATTCAAGGTTGTTTCTTGAATCTGATTGTAGTTATACACTGCCCGTCCTACAAAAAAGAAAATTAATTCAAAAACTCATTTATATCTTTTTTAATTAAATTCATATCTTCATTGATTACCGGCAATCCCTTTGGTAGAGAATCAAGAATCGTCTTACCATAATTCTTCGTTAAAATCCGATTATCCAACAATAAAATCACGCCTCGATCATTTGGAGTTCTAATCAAACGACCTAATCCCTGTCTTAATTGCAGAATAGCATTAGGCAATGAATCAACTTTAAAAACATTCATATCTTGTTGTTTTAAGATATCTTGCTTAATTTTAACGTCTGGTTGTTCTGGTGATTCAAATGGAATTCTTGTAACAATCAAAATTTCCAAGACCTTCTTAGGAAAATCAACGCCCTCCCAGAATGAATTAGCTCCTAATAAAACTGAACGCTGTCCAATCGCAAAACGTTTCTTGATTTTTTCGTTGGATCCTGTAACTCCTTGAGCCAGAATCTCCCATTTACCCTTAACACTAGTTTCCATCAAACGGTTATAAACATTGCTCAAAGTATTTAGTGAATTGAATAAAATCATTGTTTGATGATCTAAATTATCTAAAATATCGACAATATATTTAGTTACCATATCAAAATATTCTTCACTATTCAGAGATTGAATATCAGGTAAGTTAGACGGCAAATAAATTTTACTGTTCTTAGAAATGCTATTTGTATCTGGCAAAATAACCATCTGGTTGATCTGTTTTTCGCTCAATTGTGTATCCAAAATAAAATGAGAAAAATCTTTTTGAATTGTTATTGCTGCTCCGATTGCAAAAATCTGACTAAACCTATCAGTCGTTTCTTCAATTAAGCTATGAATGTCATACTGACGCCAACTTAATTTAAGCGATTTTGGATCATAGTAATCACGCATTTCAATTTGAATACCAAATTTATTATCAGAACCTTGCAAAGCTTGCAACAACTCGTCTAAATTCTTAATGACATTTTCTAATTTACTATTTTCAATCGTAAGATTAGAGATAACTTTAGACAACTCAACGGAAATAAAATTCTTTTGAAAATTGTATTGATCAAAGAGTGTTTCAACTCGATTAGAAATCAAGGACAATTCTACAATCAAATCTGATAGCAATTCTATTAATGAATCATTATCTTTACCAAATTTATTGCTACTATCTAAAATCGAAACAAAATCCTGACGATCTTTGAAACGTACTTTATTACGAACATAATTACCAAAGATATTATATTCAAGCCGTTCCATCAATTCATCGACAGCTTGGAAGTGAGTTTCCATAGTTTGCAAATCTTGATAGTTCCATAATTGCGTTGTTACTTCGGTAAAGGCATAACGCAGAGTAACTCGATTTTGATACAAAATGTCACTAATCTTTTTAACATAATCGTTCAGTTGAACAAAATCAATTGTCGGCGAACTTGCATCGCGAAGACTACCTGCAAAATGATTAGCCTCATCAATTACTAAGTATGAATTATCACCCCAATAAGCACTATCCAAATGACGTGACAAGAATGCTTGATTAGTAACTAAAATCTTTGACTCTAAATAACGATTCTGTTGATACAACCAAAAATCATCGTTACTAAAGATAGTATTCTCCTTAGGTTCTCCACGATGACGAATAATACTAAAGATAGGACTGTTGTAATTAGTCAAATGCAATTCACTAAGATCACCAGTAGTTGTCATGGTTAACCAAACAATAATTTTCATCTTTAAAATTGCCGTATGACTATGTAACCGATAATTATCCAAAGCTTCATAAAATCTATCTAAATCAATAAAATTGTAACTACTTTTAACAATTTCAGCATGGTAATTATTATCCGTAACTTGATTCAATAGTGGAATTGATTGTTCGACAATTTGTTGCTGCAAAACTTTAGTTGTTGTCGCAATAACAAGTTTTTGATTGCTATTTATCAAATAAGACAGTGGCAATAAGTAGCCCAAAGTCTTCCCTGCTCCAGTTGGAGCTTCGATTAGATTCCACTTTTTGACCTTATCTCGATGTTGACTTGTTCGATAAATATTATCCATTAATTTTGATTGATTAACTCGATAATCTAGGACACCATCAAGCAATTCTTTCTTGGCATCCCTAGTTAAAGGATATTTAGTCGAATGATCAATCTGTTCACTTACGTGATAATCTTTTTTACGTAAAATCAGACCATTACGCTCGTACAAATAAGCCGGCAAGACCTCTGTCCGAGCTTTTTTTTGACGTTCCTCTAAAACTGTCTTAAAAACCAAGTCAGTTTCACGTAAAGTGTTTTTGCCAAATTTAGCTAATAATTTTAAGGTTTCCAGTGGCAATTGTTGAACTCGTTTTAAAATAATCAAAAATAGTTCTGCTGTAACATGAGCATCACTATTGGCACTATGTGGATTCTTATGTTCAATGCTTAAATAATGCGTTAAATCTTGTAGTTTATAACTACTAATGGTTGGAAAGAGTATCTGCGATAATTCAACAGTATCGATAGCTTTGACATTGAGTTGGTTCATTCCGATACGTTTAAGTTCTCGATTTAAAAAGGTCAAATCAAAATTCACATTATGTGCAATAAAAACTCGATTTTTTAAAAGTTTAAAAATATCAGGTGCAACTTCTTCAAATGTAGGTGAATCTTTAACATCTTCGTCACTTAGACCGGTTAAAGCAGTAATTCTACCAGGAATTGGTACTTTGGGATTGATCTTTTGATCATAAATATGTGTAATTTCACCATTTTCGATAAGGGCACAGCCGAATTGAATTATACGCCCGTTGTCATGCCAATTAGAATTGGTTGTTTCTAAATCAACAACAGCGTAAGAATTTTTCAAATCATTCACCTCTCATCTTTTAATTTTCTTGTAAATCAACTGCTTGGTTAACCTTCAAGAAATAAAGATATTTGCCCACGACGGGCTTGTTTTTAATTACAGAAATAGCTTCTGCATATAAATTGACTTGTCCGGAATATTTAGAAATAAGTTCACTCATATTTTGACTTGTGACGCGATCAGTCTTGTAGTCAAAAATGATTATTCCGTGATCTAATTCAATCACACCATCAATAATACCATGAACTAATATTTTATCGTTAGTGGAATAGTCTTTTGAAGACTTTTTAAACAACTTTTGTGCGGGCATTAGAATAGAACAAGGAAATTCGCGACTAACACCTGCTTGGTGATCAATAATCATCTGTCCTAAATTGCTTTGATAGAAATTGGCCAAACTTTGACAATCGATTTTTTCAGCCAATTCCTCTGTTAAAAGCCCTTCATTTGTTAATTGAGTTACCAGCTCTTGAAAATCCTCAAGAGTTGGAGTGTGATCAAGGCCAACTTTTTGTAGAACTAAATGCGTTGCACTACCAATTTCAGCATTAGTAACCTTTTTAGTCTTAGTTAAAAATTGTGGTTTGGCAAAAGAACCTAAGTTATAACGAGTTTTATCATTCTCTTCTATCAACAAGTCTTCTGCCATATTCTCGTCATCTGGATCAGCAAACAAACCTTTGATTTCAGATACAGACTGATAAGCTGTTGTATCAACTGAATCTTGATATTTATATTTCAAATCTAAAATATCGTTAACAGATTTCTTAAATAACTCACTTGGTTCAGTTGGGGTTATTTTAATACGAGCTGTATTTAACTGTGTTTCATCTTCCTTAGTTGCTTGAATCAATTTGAAGTTCAATTGGCAATTTTTATTAAAGAACTCCGGTTCATTGACATCGGGCAAAGTACTAATACCAACTAAATTTTGAAAATTATTAGCCTTTAAACGATCAGATTCACTGACTAAGCCACTCTTATCTATTTGAATATTACTCCAAGACTTATAAAGATCTTCTTCTTTTTTAGTAAATCCAAGCATAATCAATTTTTGCCGTGTTCTAGTCAGAGCAACATATAATAGTCGCATTTCTTCAGAAACCGTAGCAATTTTCTTTTGATTGCTAATGATACCACGTTGAATAGTCCGATATTGAACTCGAGAATCATTGTCAGCAATAGTAATCCCAATACCTGCCTGCGCATCAAAAACTGTATTATCGTTAACATCCATCATGTTGAAATTTTTAGCCATATCGAGATAAATAACTACTGGAAATTCCAATCCTTTCGAACCATGGACAGTCATGACTTTAACAGTATCGTCGTTAGCTTCAATACTATTAGGTTGGGATAGATCCTTATCAAGATCTTGCATTCTTTGGATAAAAGCAATAAATTGATGCAAACCTTTATAATTATTTTCTTCATAAGAATTAGCTCGTTGATAAAGTGCATGCAAATTGGCCGCTCTTTGCTTACCACCAGGCATTCCCGAAACATATTCTAAAATACCCGTTTCTTGATAAATTTTCCAAATCAAACGAGCAATACTGTTTTTATTAGCAAAATCACGATAACTTTCCAACTGTAATAAGAAAGACTTGAGTTTATTCTGAATGTGCTTATCAGCACTATCGTCCAATAGGTACTCATTAATAGCAGTGTAATAAGTATTTCTCTTGTCGACTAATCGGATTTCAGCTAATTCTTCTTCATTCATTCCAACAATTGGCGAACGTAAAACTGCCACCAAAGGAATATCTTGATAAGGATTATCGACAATATTTAACATCGACATCATGATCTGTAACTCAGTCGTTTGGAAATAGTTTTGAGCATCAGTTACCATGATAGGAATATTGACTTTTGAGAAGTAAGAAATGATATCTGTATTGCTATCACGAGTACGAGCTAGGATTGCAATATCAGAATATTTCAAAGAACGAATCTTTTTAGTAGGATCATCAGATTTGATCTTATTATCATAAATTTGAAAGTCGCTATCCATCAGAGCTTGAATTTTCTTAGCAGCAGCAGTTATCAAGGTTTGACGTTTAGTTATTTCCTCAGATTCATCACCAACATACACTTCAAATTCATTTTGAGTATCAACTGTATCGGGAAAATCCGTTCCAGTAATCAATTCAGAATCTTTGTCGTAATTTATATCACCTATTTTTTTATCAAAGATCTTCTTAAAAATCTGATTAACAAAATCATCAACATTTTTAGAAGAACGGAAATTCTTTGATAATTGAATCAACTCGTTAGGATTGTCATCTTTTTGAAAGGCATCATACTTTTCCGTAAAAAGCCTTGGTGCGGCTTGTCTAAAACCATAAATTGACTGTTTGATATCACCGACCATAAAGCGATGATTATTTTCACATGAAAGTAAATCGATGATTTTATCCTGCATAGGGTTAACATCTTGGTATTCATCAATCATTAATTCATGGAACTTATTTTGATAATATTCTTGAGCAATCCTGCGACCGTCGACCTCTCCTTCCAAAATATCAACAGCACGATGCTCCAAATCGTTAAAGTCTAAAACATGACTATTAGTTTTCAAACTATGAAATTTATCAATAAACTTATGTTCCACCTCGACCAATTTTTCAACTAGTTTTTGTGCCTCAATTAAAGAGTCATTAACTTCTGATTCCCCTTTAAGAAAGTAATCATTGATCAATCCATCAAGCTGAGTTTTGATATTCTTACGAATTTCATCGGCCTCTTCTAAAAAGGAAGTATCTTTTCCTTCCATATCGGCTTTCTTCAGGGAAGTTTTTCTAGCTTTAATTTTAAAATTAACAATAGCAGCTCTTAATTCATCGTAATTTTTAAAACCTGGTACAGCATCTATCAATTCGGATAATTTTTCTTCATATTCTTTAAAAACATCTAAAAACGAACTGGCCAATTCATCTTCTGAAGCCAAATTATTTCCATGTTCACAAAGAGTTAACATATCAATTAATCTTTGCTTGATTTGTGGCAAAAAATTATTGTTATAAAACTCTGAATCAGAAAACGTTTCAGTAAACTGATAGTTTTTCTCTAAATTATCCAACCACTCATCAGTATCACCGTTCGTGATAGCAAAATTATAGAGTTTAAAAACAATATTCTTTAAACCGTCATCGGTTCGATCATTAGTAAAGTTATCACTTAGACGAAAGAAGTCCGGATCAGCTTGACTGTAATAATTATCTCTAACATTGTCATAAGCCTGTTCTTGAATAATTGATTTTTCAGTATCATCGCTTAATAAACGGAAATTAGGATCTAAATCAATCACATAATAAAATTTCTTGATAACACTCAAGCAAAAAGCATGTAAGGTACTGATATTAGCCATTGGTATATGAAAAATCTGTTTTTGAAGACGTTTCTTCATTTCAGAATCAGTTGTTTTGTTAGCAGCATCCTTTAATGCATTTAAAAGTCGTTCTTTCATTTCTTGAGCAGCGGCTTCAGTAAAGGTCGCAACTAATAAATTGTCGACATCCTCATCAGTTTCTAGTTCTTGCAAAATACGTTCGATCAAAATAGTAGTTTTCCCTGAACCAGCTGCGGCAGAAACTAGGATATCGTGCCCATGATGGCTGATTGCGTCTTGTTGTTCCTTAGTCCAATTAGTCATTTTCTTCTACCTCCAAAATTTCGCCAATTTTTTCTAAAACATCTTCCTTGTTGTAATTAATAATATCGTGATATTCATTTTCAGGTAACATGGCATCAAATTCGAAGATAGGACGATAATCACTATATTGCAATCCAGTGACTTTTTGGTATCTATAAGGATTCAAGTTCAATTTTCCAGAATAGATCTTTTCACCAGCATTTTTAATTAAATGACGATTATAATTGAGAATTCGGAAAAGATCATTGTCAGAAATAACATCATTTTTTCCGAAACTGACTACAGGTGACCTCGATGAACGTACTTGTTTACCTGTCCGAGCTTCAACATCAAAGTTATCTAGTAAGTCCTCATCATCTAACAATATTCCCTGTAATTTAAACTTGCTGAGAATCTGTTTTTCAATAGGTGTCTTAGTCTTAGTTAAACGAATAAAAGGATTACTGATGTGTTCATAAAGTGCCCCACCAATTTTGACTTCTTTATCTTCAGGTTTAAATAGTTCCAAGTTGTCACTTAAACTTTGGATATATGTTGGCATCTGCATAGTAATACCATCAAGAAATTGTGGAAAATTAAAGTTTCTCTCGCTTGACTTGTAATCAACAATTGTCAAATAAGCCTTATCCTCATCACTCAAATTCATTTCATCAATTCGGTCGATTTTTCCACGGACATTGATCAAATGATTTCCTGAAATTGGATATGATAATCCAGGCAGATCCTGTTGCTGATTGATTCGGCCGAAAGTAACTTCAGAACGTTTTGGAACAAAGTGATTTCTAGTATATTGAACTTTCATATTTTTGATCAACTGAACTAAAGTACTTTGTAATTTATCAGAGATGTATAACATTCTAGCTGAAGATCTAAAGATTCTATTCTCAGGCAATTCAGCTTGTTCAGTAAATAAATCACCAACTAATTCAGTTATCTCAGTATCGGCAAAATCAGTTAATTTTTTACCCGTCTTATTAAGGTATTTTACTAATCCATCTAGTACAGCATGGAAGATCGAGCCTGTTTGAGCTGGTGTGATTTCAAAGAGTTGACGTGGATAGAGCCGCAATCCATACTTTAAGAAATATTCATACTCATTCATATAAAATGTTTCCAATTGTGAAATTGAAACATTGATATTTTTGCCATACAAAGCATTGACCGTTTCGGGTTTCAAATCAAATGGTTTATTCTGGTAACTCAAGGAACCCAAGGCAAACTCCGATGTCTCAGGTTGTTTTTGAATCAATTGCTGACGTACATACTGCCAAGCATCTGGTAAACTGACATTTTTATCCAAAGCAGCTCTTGAAACACGAATCAAATAATTCAAAGTTGATGCTTTCGACCCTACGTACTCCAAAACATGATTAGCATCTTGATCGTCACTATTAGGATTCAAAAGTTTATCTTCAATTGTTAAACCAAAATGTTCCTGAATTCGTTTGACATAACTAGACAATTCCTGTTTTTTACTATCTTCTGACAAGTTTGGATATGTGAAGATCAAACGTTGTGAAGCCGTTGTGAAGGTTATGTCATGTAAAAACGGCTCGGAATTATTAACAACCTCATCAGATTCTTTTAAAAACTTACTATCATGTAAGTTCTCATTTAGGAAACCACGTTCATCGTCTGTAACTAAATTATTTGAAATCGTAGCTCCAGGCATATTGCTAGTTGTTGAGCCAAGGATAATAGTGATTTTACGATTATTAGGTTGAATCATCCCTATTTCTGAGATACTTACGGCATCAAGTGTTGAGGGAATTTGCGAGTAAGTAGCATTTTCAAATGCAGCATCTAGAATACTGATGAAGTCATCAGTTGCAAACTCCTGTTCACCAAACACTGTCACGTATTCATCTAGTATCTGATTGAACAAGTTTATGATTTGTTCTGGTTGATTAGCTAATGTCAAATTCTTTTGTTCCGTAGCTTGAGTTTGCCATTTTAAGAGAATTTCAAAGACATGATTTTTAGTCAGAAAATCATATAGCAAACTAGCACTATCTAATGAACTATGACTTGCGCCTAAAAACTTATCTAATTCAGAATAAAGTTTTTTAACATAATCTTTAATAAGATTGATTTGTTGATATTCTTTAATTTTGACTTGATCGACTTTGGCATCTAATTTGACACTTGGCTTGAATTTAGAACCTAACCAAGCCCTTTTACCAATGCCGTTGGCTAAAGCATAGTTTTCTGTAATATCAACTGCCTGGCGAAATCCTGCCAAATCGTCTTGAAACTCTTCTGGAATCAGCAATTCTGTTCGCAATAAACTGATTACATCATCTTCCTGCATCCCATGACCATAAACTGCAAATAATAAATCAATTAGGCGTTTGAAGGGATGATTTGCCATTTTCTTTTGAAGATCTATGAAATATGGAACCTCATTATTCTCCATAAACGATTCAATGAAAGAGCCATACTCCGATAAATTTCTGGCAACAATCAAGAAATCTTTATAACGATAATCTTGACGTGCTACCATTTGCCGAATATAAGAACTTATTGCTGAAACTTCAGTTTGCTTATCTGTACACTTCCAAATTTGAACTGCATTATTGTTATCAAAACGACTTTTTTGAATGCTGCCGACACCACTAGATTGCAACCAATAGTCTTCTAATTTGGCAAGGTCTGCACTAACCCGCAATTCATCAGCAAAGTAATTTCGTGTAATAATTTTTTGACTCTTAGCAAAGTCATGTAACTGCTTATAAGTTGAATTAGAACGATAAAAGAATTCGGATTCCTCTTCAGTTTTTAAAATTGGTTTATCTAAAACTAAAGAAACATTCAAATTGTTGCTATTAATCATCATTGACTTGACTAGATTCAATTCAGTGGCTGTAAAAGAAGAAAATCCTTCAATATAAAAATGATACTGGCTGGTATGAATCTGTTTATTCAAAAAATCGGCCAAGGCATTTAATTGAAAATCATTAGTATTATATGATTGAATTCTTTCAAGATAAGCCTTATAAATTAGGTTCAGTTCTTTGATTTTATCAGCAAAAACATCCTGTTCATTGCTATTAAGTACAGCGTCGATATCATCTGGTTCAACTTGACCATTCAAAAACTCATTGAATTGAGAAATCATTTGGTCAATAAAACCTGGTTTGTTGATCATGCCGGAAAATATTTTTAATTTTTTTTGATTATTTTGAACAATTTCTTTCAATAGCATTGCAGCTTTAGTTTGCGTTAAGGTTTCTACATTATACTCACTGCTATCACGCAAAAAATACCAAGCTAAACGTGAAAACGAAAAAGTCTGAACATTATTTGTCGCTACCAAAGAATCGTTATCTTTAGCAAACGATTTGAGGATATTTACTTCTGATTCAAATTTAATATGATTAGGAACTAAGAAAAAATATTGTCCTTGAGGATCTTTTTTTAAATCTTCTTGGAACAGCGCCATCATTTTTTTGTGATGGTCATATTGATTCTTACCTAGTACAAAATTCAATGTCATTTTTATTCACCCGCAAAAATTTTATCATAGTTAGTTGCCGTAAAGTGGAAATCATCTCAATAGATGTATAAAATAAAGACTTAGAGAAACTGAGGTGAGCATGTGCTTAAAGGAATAGGTAAAAGTCACGGAAAAACAATTATTATGGGAGAACATGCGGTAGTTTATGGCTATCCTGCGTTTGCTATCCCACTACTTAGTACACCCGTGATCGTTAAAATAAAACAAAGTCAGACAAGTTCTTTGATTTCCAAGTACTATGCTGGAAAAATCGATCAAATCCCCGATTCGTTATCCGGAGTAAAATATTTGATCAATCTATTAAATGAAGAATTAAATCATCAACAAATCCAATATACGATCAGTATTGACAGTGGTCTACCGATCGAACGTGGAATGGGCTCTTCAGCAGCCATTGCCGCAGCATTAACTAGAGCTTTTTTTGATTTCTTCAACAAATCATTGAACCATGCAACACTCCTAGATTACGTTAACAAATCAGAAACAGTTACTCATGGAAAAGCTAGCGGCTTGGATGCCTTAACAGTCAGTTCTGATTACCCAATTAAATTCGGTCAAAATGAATCACCAAAGAGCTTCACTTTTAACTCTGAAGGCTTTATTGTAATTGCTGATTCTGGAGTTAAGGGTAAAACTAAAGAAACTGTCGCTGATGTAAAAAAAATGTACGATCAAAATCCTGTTAAAACTGGTGCTTATTTGAAACAGCTAGGCGACTATGCTACTAAAGCAAGTTCTTATTTAATTAAGGGCAACCTAAAGCAATTAGGACTAGTTTTTTCTTTAGCAAATGAAATTTTGACCAAACTAAATTTAGCAATTCCTAAGACCGATAAATTGATTGATGCCGCTAATCATGCTGGAGCTCTTGGTAGTAAAATCACTGGCGGTGGCCGCGGTGGCTGCATTATTTGTTTAGCTCATAACCTTAAAAATGCTCAAATGATTCAAAAGGCCCTAATAAAATCTGGAGCCGAACAAACTTGGATTCAACCACTATCAATTTATGCGGAGGATTCTGATCTTGACTAGAACAGCACGAGCTTACACAAATATTGCCTTAATTAAATATTGGGGCAAAAAAAATAAACAGTTGAAATTGCCTTTTACAAACAGCCTATCTTTAACTTTAGATAGATTCTATACAGACACAAAGGCCACTATCATTAATAACGATGAAGATATTGTTTACTTAAATGGTCAATTATTAAATACAACACAAAATAAACGTATTTTAAAATATCTAGATACAGTTAGACAATTTTATTCATTTAATGATCACTTTCAAATTGATTCAATTAATCATGTACCAACCTCGGCTGGATTTGCTTCTTCAGCATCAGGATTTGCAGCTTTGGCAGCTTCTATTAATGAAACAAAAAAATTAAATTTGAATCGTCGTCAATTATCAATTTTGGCTCGTAATGGTTCTGGCTCTGCTAGTCGCTCTATCTATGGTGGTTTTGTCGAATGGATTGCAGGTGCCGATAATGAGTCTTCTTTTGCCGTGCCCATTGACGAGAACCCAGAGATTGATTTAACGTTATTATCGGTTGTGATAAACAAACATAGTAAAAAGATTTCTTCAACCGTCGGAATGGAAAATTCCGTAAAAAGCTCCCCTTTTTATGAAAATTGGGTTACACTAGTGACTTCAGAGATAAAAGAAATTAAGCAAGCAATTGCTCAAAAAGATGTCCAAAAAATTGGTGAAATTTCCGAACATAATGCAATGTGTATGCATGCCTTGACCCTTTCGGCTAACCCTTCGTTTACATATTTTGAACCGGAAACATTACAAATAATTCAAATAATTAAAGAATTACGTCAAAAAGGTATCTTTGCGTATGCTACAATTGATGCCGGTCCAAATGTTAAAATTATATGTACGAAAGAATCGCTCCCTAAGGTTCAAACATACATCGAACAACAACTATCAAATGTAACAACTGTCATTGCCAATATAGGTTCTGGTATCCAATACATCTGATATAAATTGAAAGGTATGATATTTTTGTCTACAGGAAAAGCACCTGGAAAATTATATTTAGCTGGAGAATATGCAGTCGTTGAAACTGGCTTTCCGGCTGTCCTTACTTCAGTAAATAAATACGTCACCGTAACGATCAATAAAGCTCAAAACGGTGGAACGATTCAGTCTAAGAATCTTAATAAGGAACTGATTCACTGGAATCGTCAAGGAACAGAATTAATTTTTGATGATTCAGAAAGTCAATTACAATATATTCTTGCTGCCATTAAGTTCGTTGAAAAATATGCACTTGAGAAAAATAAAAAATTAAATTATTACGATCTTTTAGTTACAAGTGAACTGGATTCAAAAGATGGTAAAAAGTATGGCTTAGGTTCTTCAGCAGCTGTCACCGTTGCCGTTGTAAAAACACTAGGTGATTTCTACAACTTGAAGTTATCGGCCATGGATATTTATAAGATATCAGCCATCTCCCACTTATCAGTTCAAGGCAACGGTAGTCTAGGGGATATCGCAGCAAGTGCCTTTGGTGGTATTGTTGCTTATTATTCACCTGACCGTAACTGGATTTTTAATATGATCCGTAATCATAGTATTACTGAGATCTTAACTTTAAATTGGCCTCAATTAAAAATTCAAAGTCTTGTTTTACCAGACGATTTAGAGTTAACTGTCGGTTGGACTGGTTCTCCAGCATCGACCTCGATTTTAGTTGATCGAATTGCTTTGACTAAAGCCCAAAAAGTCGAAAAGTATCAAAACTTTCTCCATGCTAGTCGCAAGAATGTTGAAAAATTAATTGATGGCTTTAAAACCAATAATTCCACTTTAATCAAAGAAACATTCAGCAAGTATCGTGATTTGTTATCCGATTTAGCTGATTTCAGTGATGTTCATATTGAAACAGAACTCTTAACTAAGCTTTGTGATATTGCTGAAAGACTTGGTGGCTCAGCCAAAACTTCTGGTGCCGGTGGTGGTGACTGTGGCATCGTTTTAAGTGATAAGCTGTTAAACGTGACTGAACTAAAAAAAGAGTGGCAACAAGTTGGTATTACCCCATTAACTTTAAAAATTGGAGAAACGATTGCTCATGCCTAAACAAGATGCCCAGATTCAACGTAAAGTTGAACATCTTTTCTTAGCTGAAAAATTTTTTACTGACGAATCATTTGCTGGTTTTGATAAGGTTCGCCTACTTCATGATGCCCTACCAGAATTACAAGTTAAAGACATTGATCTGACAACTGACTTTTTAGGCAGTTCGATATCTTTGCCTTTTTATTTTAATGCTATTACTGGTGGCTCTCATCAATCGGATCATTTTAATACTGAATTAGCACAATTGGCTAATAAATTAAATGTTCCTGTCTCGAGCGGTTCAATGGGAGTATTTTTGCGACTACCTGAAGAAACTAAAACTTCTTTTACCACTTTAAGGGAAAATAATCCTGAAGGATTCGTCATAGCTAATGTTTCTGCCAAAGTTAATGCTCAGCAGGCACAAAAAGCCATTGATCTAGTTCAAGCAAATGCTTTGCAAATTCATCTTAATGCCTTGCAAGAGTTAGCTATGCCGGAAGGAGATCAAGAATTCTTCTGGATTGATAACATAAAAGATATTGTTGCTACGGTCAAGATTCCAGTTATTGTAAAAGAGGTCGGTTTCGGTATCTCTCAAAATAATTTGGCCCAGCTCTATGAAGCTGGTGTTAAATATGTTGATATTTCTGGTTTTGGAGGCACTGATTTTGCTCAAATCGAAAGTGCTCGTAATCATGAGTTTGATTTGACTTATTTGGATCAATTTTCACTTTCAACCGTGGAATCCTTGCTTGAATCTCGATCTTATCAAGGCAAGATGACTATCCTTGCCTCTGGCGGTATCAGAACGCCAATGGACGTTATCAAATCTTTACGTTTAGGTGCAAGTGCTGTGGGAATGTCAGGGCTAGTACTCCATCACTTGCAAAAGCATTCCTTAAGCGAAACAGAAATCTTCTTTGATGGATTTATTAAACAATTAAAATTGATCATGGCTGCTATTGGTGCTAAATCAATTTCAGACATCAAAAAAGCTCCCATCATTCTTGATGAGAGCTTGATGAATTATATGAAACAACGTAATTTAAAACTCTAACGTCTTAATCCCTTGGGATAGACGTTTTTTATTTGCTGATTACTATATCTTCCCCAGCTAAATAATTTATTTTGATAAGATAAACCAATCCACTTATTATCAAAAGCGGGTTTATTAGCTAAAATAACTGATTCACCATGCAAATATTTCTTAAACTGATCTTGATCTAATTCAAAACTAGTCTTTAACAATTCAGGTTTGAGTGCCAATATCCAAGCGATATCGGGCTCAAATCTATTTTTTTTGAATTCCCCTAGCTTCAAACCATTTCTCAAAATATGTAGTCCTTTAAAACGACTATCCAAACTAGCTGCCTGATACAAAAAATCACTGATTTTGAGCCAATTTTTTTCTGATAAATTAGTTAAATTAACTTTAGCAAATTTTTGGACAAATTGAATATCGTCCTTTTTTACACCATCATTGATCTGACGTTCTTTTATTTCAACTGGTTCGCCATCTTTAACTAGTTTACACATGAAGTGCCCTTCACCATTGAATTGATCTGGGAACATTCGTAATGCCTTAGATAATTCAGTATTGCCATTACCCCACTCAGGTTTACCATCTTCCATACCGGCATACTTCTTTACCTCAGCTAAATGCATATCAGGATATTTATCTAAGAACCAAGCAATATTTTGCTCGTTTTCTTCCGGTGAAAATGTACAAGTTGAATAAACAAAAGTACCACCATTATTTAGCAACTTATAAGCTGAATCTAAAATATGTCTTTGACGATTAGCACATTGTTCAACATAATCTAAAGACCAATACTTAACTGATTCAGGATCTTTTCTAAACATTCCCTCACCTGAACAAGGTGCATCCACTAGAATTTTGTCGAAGAAATTTTCAAATTTCTTTTCAAAATCCTTGGGTGAATTATTGGTTACCACCGTATTAGTAATTCCCATTCTTTCGATGTTAGAGGACAACACCTTAGCTCGTTTAGCGTTTATCTCATTACTTACTAAAAGTCCCTGAGAATCCATTTTTGAAGCTATATAGGTTGTTTTACTCCCAGGTGCCGCACAAAGATCCAGAATTCGATCATCTTTTTGAGGATTTAAGATTTCTGTAACATACATTGCGCTTGGTTCTTGACTATAGACGTAGCCAGACAGATGATCAATTGAGTTTCCATCAATATCACCATAGTAGCCAATGTTACTATATTCAATTGGCTTATCTAACGAATAAGATACATTTTGATAATTTGCCTTAAGGGGATTCAAACGAAAAGCCTCTTGACTATCCGATTGAATAGCAGCAAAGAGTTTTTCCGCTCTATCTCCCATCAAATTACGATATTTTTCTTTAAAGTCTGGACTTAAATCGACTTTCATTAAATTATTCACTCCGTTTAACAAAGAATATTTGCGACAATCCGATTAGTATAGTAATTAAAACCGAAATTGTCATGAACAAATTGAAGGTATTATGACTGATAATAACTATCTTCCAGTTCACAGCTGCAAATCCAACAGCAAATGGCACTAACGTATAAATTAAATAACGAATCATCAAACCATTACGATAATTATTCTTCAAATCTCCAGTTAAATGTGATCTTGATAGATCATATTTAAGTGGTACTAAAATATAGAAATCTACTGCCACAATTAAGAAGACTAACAAAACAATTCCAACGAGATACAACTCACCATTGTTGCTTGTTTCAGCATTGGTAAAATCATCAGTCTGCGGTACATACTTATGTGTTGACTTAACATGCAGAACTTTTTTGATCTTATTGAAACTTTCTTTATTGCTGACAGCTCGACCATCTAGTACTGTTGTTACTTGGTTTAGATGATACTTAGACTTAGGTTGATTGGGTGACAAAGATACCAAGGTTTGCGAATTCAAAATATCTGCCCCATCGAATCCAACATTTCCAATTACAGAAATATAGCGATTATCAACTTTAATGTAAGCCTGACTTTGTGGCTTATATGCTTCTAGTTCTGAACTTTTCCCTTGAATGGCAAAAGGTATTTGCGAAATAAAATCATCCGCTGAGAAATAACGACCTGAAGTAATCGGCAATTTGTTAATATTCCCATGACTATATATATAGCCTATATCACTATTGCTTTTTTCAAAGAAAATCAACTGATAACTAGATACTTTCTTTTTGGCTGTTAGATCTTGAACTGCCGTTACTAAATTCTTTTTGGACTTTGTATGCAAAACAACGGCTTCTTCACTCATACCTAGACGATTCATTGTATTATTATACTTGATTGAGTCACTCTTAGAGATCGCCACTCCAGTGAGTAGGATAATCAAAAAGATAATTAAACTCGAAACTATTTTTTTCATAAAAATTCACCTATAAATTTGTCTTACTGATATATCATTTTACACTAAAGACCAAGTGAACGTGACAAAACATAGATAGCTTTTGCATAATAATGTAAAAGTAACCACCAGCAAAATATTGTTAGTGGTTACCCTTGTTTTATTTAACTAAATAAAGTTGATCATGAACCAAATCATAACGTGAGTAGACTTCATTTATTTCATCAATTCTTGGATCTGATAGTAGTTTAGCATCTTGCCAAAACTCTTTACTATCAGTAGCACCATCTTTTTCACCAATAACTAAGAAATTAACGTTCATTTTACGGACCCTTTGTAAAATTTGATAATCAATATCTTCGCGGTCTGGACTCCAAGCCAAAATAACATTATCCACTTGCGAACCATATTTATCTAAGGCCGACAAGGCATCTAATGACTCCACATCAGTAAGCTTTAATTTTCCTGTTTGATTATATTGAGACCAGCTCAAATTGTCTGTACAGTAAGTTTTGACATCCAAGTCACGTAACCCCTTAGAAAGATATCCATTTCCGGCCATTAATTCTAAGAAACCTTGTTCAGGAAAGTTCTTTTTAATAGCTGCTACAAAATCCTGAGTAATCGTTGCCCAGTAACCGAAACGTGTCTGTAAATATGTACGAAATTCACCGAGATCATGGTCGAATTCTTCTAAATGAGCTGACATAGCTTGAAATTCAATTTCATCCAAACTAGTATTTTGTTCCATGTAAGATGTAATTTCTTTTTCGCTCAATTGAAGTTGTGGAAAGTGATACTTTGGCAACTGATTATTATTCAAAGCCTCACAAATTCGTTCCATAAACTTGATACGGGCATTAAAAACCATTCCATTTGGCAATTTGCTTGTATCCTGTCTCAATCCATCTATATAATTCATACTTTTCTCCCAGAAATAATTTACCGATATAATGATTCATTTCGTGAATCATCTTACTAGAGATTAGACAAAACATAAAGCAATTATCCTTGTACGGCCATAAGGATCCATGCTTTTTTAACATTAGATTAAATTTTTATGATGAAAATAATACAATTATTTCCAATAATTGCGAAAAAGTGTAATATCTTAGTTAGTACATGTACGAGGTGAAATATGGCAGAAAATAATAGAAGACGACGGCCTCAAAAGGAAGAAGAAAGCGGTTGGCAATTTTGGTTGCAAACCATTGCATTAACCATCGCAATTTATGCAGTTTTCTTCCTTGGCTTTAAGTTTATTCTTTCAAACGATAAAGTATCTGGACCTTCGATGCAACCTACTTTCGAGAATGGCGATAAAGTCATTGCCACAAGACATTCAAATATTACACGTGGTGATGTCATTGTTTTGAAGGCTCCTGATGAACCTGGATCATTTTATATCAAGAGAGTTATCGGTTTACCTGGTGATACAGTTGTTTCTAAGAACAACAAGATTTACGTTAATGGTAAACTATTCAAAGAGGACTTTCTCAAGGCGGGTAACAAAGTTAAAGAACCTGATACTAATGTTTATGCGGGCAAGCCTTACAGTTTCACGTATAATTTCACTTTAAGCTCTTTAGCTAAGGATTCACCTGAATGGCAACAACGATACAGTGATTCTTATCTAAACAAGATCAAGAAGACTAATAAGGTCCCTGCTGGTACTTACTTTGTTATGGGAGATCACAGAACCGTTTCCAAAGATAGTCGTATTATCGGTTTCATCAATAAGAAGAGTGTTATTGGTGAGGTCAAATGGCGTTACTGGCCATTGAATAAATGGACAGTCTTTTAAAATAAAGATTAGATAACATATTGGAGGTATTTTTCATGGATAAACCAAATATTGCTGAAATGATCATTCAGTACGAAAAAGATAAAGATATGACAGATACACGATTTGCTTTTGAAAGTCATCTCTCAGTAGAACGCGTTCACAATCTCAAATCAGGTGATTACGAACCAACAGCAGATGAATTAAAAACTGTTAAAGAATACATTAAATTACATCAATAATGCAGTATTTGTAGCTTACCCTGATAACGATAACCTCCAATAGGTTATCGTTTTTTTATACAAAAAAGCCCAGTGCAAAAATCATCGCACTGAACTCCTATATATTTTTACTTTTAACTAAATAATCATAAATACGACTGTCATGGAAATAGACAAAACAACCTTTAACACCACGTTTTAATAAGACATTTATCGAATTTAGAATAATTTTTTTCTTGCTATTATCAAGATTGTCTAAATCATCTTCGTGCCGATTTTTAAAGGCTTCGCGATCTTCATAAGCGTTCAAGTTCACTTTGATCTTCCCTGCACCATCATAAACTATTGAAGGTCCAATAATAACTGCCACATATTGTAAATCAAACCCCTGGACTGTATAAATAGATCCAATTTCATTAATTGTTTCTGGCTTTTGAGCCCAGGTAGTATTGGAATAATTGTATTGATCCCAAGGCAAATGAAATTGTCCCTCATTTACGAAATGTTTCTTTCCGTCCAATGTAGAAGGATAATCTGCTGTAGCAACAATTCTAGATTCTCCTAATTGCAAATTTTTCTCTTTTAGAGCTTGATACATTTTTGCTGCATCCTCATAAATTCGAAAGTCGTAATCGGCTTTTAAAGTTAAATAGTCCAACCTCTTTTGATCAATTGAATCAACCTTTAGATTCTCAGTTAAATCATCAATCCAATGAATGATTTTTTTTGGAGCTTGCATTCGCATTTGAGTAGTTAGTGTAGCTCTTTGATAATTTGCTTGTTGCCGTTTAATAATATTGTCTAACAACGTTTGTGACCAATAGCTTTTTAATTTCAGAACTTGACGTTCATCAAAAACAAGAATAACCACCTTACTTAGCTTAATGATTTCCTCAAGTTGATTTTGTTGAGTAAAATTGTTGTAGTTATCACTTTCACTTAATAATAAATGTGCTTCATCAATTACAACAATATCAGCTTTTTTATTAGCCTTATTCATTCGATTAATAAAGGTTGTTGGCCGTAAAAAACGATTCTTACGTAGTTCCGTAAAATGGCCGGCGTTTTCTTGGTAAACTTTTAATAGTTCTGGATGATTGACTAAAAAGTAATTATCGGTTCCTTCGGATTTAGACTGCTGCTCTATTTTCAAGAACAACTTAGTCAAAATAACACTCTTACCAGTACCAGCATCACCATTCAGTTGAAAAACTGATTTTTTATTATTAGCTAAGTTTTCTTTGCTGAACAACAAAATTTGATCAAAGATTGTTTGTTGCTCTTTAGTAAGTTCTTTATTTGGAAAAACAGATTCTAACATAAGTCACCTTCATACATAAAAATAAACTATGATCTAGTTTGAACGAAACTTTATACTGGGTCAATGTTTTGTCCTTGTTTTTTTGTTATATGTTTTCGTAAAACATATATTTTAATTGTATGCAAGGTTACATAACAATAAATATAAGATGTTATTTGCAATTAATTTGTCCACAAAAAAAGAACCTTTAATTTAAGGTTCTTTTTTGATTCTAAATCACGTAAGCCATATCGACCCATTCATTCGTTGCTACTCGACGATATGTAACCCCATTAAACTGCTTAGTTTGATCAGTATACCAAGGAGTATTATTTGCTAAGGCACGATTAGTTATTTTTTTTACGGAACCGTCATTTTGGAACGCTACTAGTGGAACATATGTCCCATTTACATTATTGACTTTAATTACATTATCCGCTGCAACTCCCGCATTGCTTGGTGCATTAGCTCCATAAACGTCACCTGAAGATTTGAGATTATTATAGTAATAACCCACTAAATCATTAAATTGATCCATGTTATAACCGAAACGAACAAAATATTCATCTGGATCAATATGAGTAGTTTCATGCCATTTCTGTGATACTTGATTATGAGATAGAACTGTTACACCAGGTGTATCTGGCAATTTATACTGAATTAGTTTAGATGCAACATAATAAGCATCATTAGCGACTGATTTAGCAAATCCATCTTGATTGTTTTCATGACAAAGTTCTACTTGTACAAATTTATAATTAGCCGTTGGTCCGGCACCCCAAACGATATAATCGGTATTATGAATTTGAATAATATTACTATCATCTACAAAAGCATGGACATATGCTTGATACGTTGGCCAATTATTATTAAAAGATTGTTCTTCAATCGGAGCTGAGTCACCATCTACAGCTGTATCATGGACTACGACACCCTCAGGTTTTCCAACACCATTTTCGTAACCGTCCCATTCACTAAAAGTACCCTCTCGATAAGTGATCGGAACCGGTTTGATTTTATTACCAATAATATAGTCATTGATTGCAGATGCTTCAACTCTAATGCCCGTGACTGCCATTAGAAAGATACTTAGCAGTGTTACCAATCCACTAAGAATGAGCAAATTTTTCCTTCTATTCATAAAAAATCCCCCTTATCATTCAATGTCCATAATAACTCTTAATCCTATCTTCCGGACTTTACAATTAGATTACATCTAGACCAATTATCAAATTTTTTAGATTATCCTTCCGGCAACAAATAATAAAAAAAAACTAGTTTAGTAACCATCAAAATGGATACCAAACTAGTTTTAAAAATTATAATTACTTATTTTTCATCGCTCTTTAAAACACCGCCGACAGCATAGTGTTCTTTGGCCATTTCGTTTAGAACAACATGAACATGCTCTGCTGGTGCTCCTGTATTCTTCACAATAGCTTCGGTAACGTCTTTGACCATTCCACGCAATTGTTCTTCTGAACGTCCTGCAATTAAATCAATATGTACTAATGGCATAATAAACTCTCCTTGAAATTAGATGTTAATATTATACCAAAAAAACTTTCAAATAATTGTATTTTTGGTGTTTTGAATTTTATGTTTTCGTAAAACTTTTAAATTTAAATTAAATAAACATCAAAAAAAAGACCCAATCAACATGATTGAGTCTTAATTAAAAATTACTTCTTATTTTCACTATTTAGTTTAATGATTTCAAGAACTACATCAGCAGCTTTTTCCATAGCTTGTTCTGAAACATATTCAAAACGTCCATGCATATTCTCGCCACCAGCAAATAAATTAGGTGTTGGCAAGCCCATGAAGGAAATAGTTGATCCATCTGTTCCACCACGAACAGGTGCTTCATCAGGTTCAATGCCCAAATTCTTCATTGCTTGTTCAGCAATTTTAACTACATCCATATGATCTTTCATAATCTCATACATATTGTAGTATTGGTCACCCATATCAATTTCAACGGTGCCCTTACCGTACTTATCATTTAACTTTTTAACAATTTCTGTAACTTTATTCTTACGAGCTTCAAGTCCATCACGTTCAAAGTCACGAATAATATATGACATATCAGTATGATCAATTGTTCCTTGTTCATCAGTTAACAAGAAGAAACCTTCGCGACCTTCAGTCTTTTCTGGTACCTCATCAGCTGGCAACATACTTTGGAACTCATTAGCAATCAACATTGAATTAATCATGATTCCCTTAGCACCAGATGGATGAACATCTTTACCAGTAATATGAACTTTTAGACTAGCAGCACTAAACGTTTCAAATTCTAATTGTCCGACTGGACCACCATCAACTGTGTAAGCAAAGTCGGCTCCGAAATCCTTAACATCAAAATTCTTAGCACCTGTACCAATTTCTTCATCAGGTCCTAAACCAATTTTGATTTTACCATGTTTAATTTCTGGATGACTGATCAAGTATTCCATCACTGTTATAATTTCAGATACACCAGACTTATCATCTGAACCCAAAAGTGTTTCACCATTTGTAGTAATCAAAGTTTGGCCAGCATACTTCTTTAGTGAAGGGAAAATAGCAGGATCAAGCGTGTACTTGCCTGCCTTATCCAATTTAATAACACTCTTGCCATCATAATTTTCGACAATTTGAGGTTGGATATTTTCTGAATTAAAATCAGCAGTATCAATGTGAGAAATTAATCCTAATACTGGAACATCATAATCAAGATTTGAAGGTAACTCCGCAGTCAAATATGAATCAACCTTGCGAATCTTAACATCCTTCATACCAATTTCGTTTAGTTCCTCAGCCAATTTCTTCAAAAAAACTGTTTGTCTTTCAGTTGAAGGAATAGTCGTTGAGCTCTCATCTGAACGAGTATTTTGTTTTACATATCCCAAGAAACGAGGAATCAATTTTTCATATTTTATTGCCATTTTTATACGCTCCCTACAAGAAATTATATGGTTCTGTATCTACTTCAGATTGTACTATATCTAATTCTAATTTATTAGATTTTTTCCAATCATTTAAGATATTGGCCATTTGTTTTATAAAGACTGCTTCAATATGGTGTCCAGGATCAATTACATTCAAACCGTTAGCCATCATATCGTGGGCTGTATGATAATATACATCACCTGTAATAAAAGTATCAGCTCCAGCTTTTAAGACCTCTGGATAAAACTTACCAGCATCTCCACCGATAATAGCAACCTTTTTGACCTTTTGACCTAAATCTGACTTAACATAGCGCAAATTTTTGACATGATAAGCATCACGAACCATCTTGGCAAAGTCAACTAATTCCATTGGTTCAGGTAATTCGCCCATTCGACCGATTGAATAATCGTCGTCCTCATCTAAGAAGCGAACATTTTGCAAACCAAGTTCTTCCATCAACCAATCGTTCATCCCGTTATGTGCTTTGTCCAAATTAGTATGACTAGCATAAACAGAAATATTATGTGATAACAAATCACGATACATTTTGTTTTGTGGTGAAGCTAAATCTAAATTGTGGGCCGCATGAAACATTACTGGATGATGAGCTACAATCAAGTCTATCTTCTCGTCAATCGCCTCAGCTACAACGTTAGGACGAACATCCAAAGTAGTCATAACTCGATGAACTTCTTGTTGACGATCTCCTAATTGGAAACCAGTTGGATCGCCCTCCATCTTAATTGATAATGGAGCAAATTCTTCTATTCTATTAATAATATCTTGAACTTTAACCATTAGAGTATCTCCTCAATATATTTAATATATTGGTTCATTACATCAATTTTTGCTTGATCAATCTTTTTGGCATGACCCATATTTTCAACCGCCTTTTGATAACCATGTAACTTATGTTGCCATTTAGCGGTAAAAGTTGGTGTCTTTTTCTTGATCAAAACTGGTCCCATTAAAAATTCAGGTTCAGTTAAAGCAACAGTTTTTTCAACTTTCTTAGCCTTAATAATTTCATAGACATGATGATCTTCAGAAACAATATCTTCATCAACAATCATAAAATCATTCTCAACTAACCAGTGACGCACAAGAGGTTCACCAATATTAGGCTGTAAAATCAAAGTTTTTACATTAGATAATTCTTCAGCCGTAGCATTAGACAGAATATTTTGAATCAAAATTCCACCCATTCCAGCAATTACTACAGTATCAATCTTGTCAGTTCCATTAATAACAGCCAAGCCGTCACCCAAACGAACATCGATCTGATTACTCAAACCAAACTTATCGACATCTTCTTTGGAACGCGACATTGGTCCTTTAGCAACCTCACCTGCAATCGCATATGAAGCCACCTTTTGTTCAATTAGTTCTACTGGCAAATAAGCATGGTCCGAACCGATATCGGCCATTCTTGTATCTTTATCAACCATCTGGTAAACAGCTTGTAATCTCTTCGAAAGTAAAGTCACTTTAACCTCTATTCTGCAGTCTTTTTGTCTAAGTCTGTCATGTATTCACGTGTCATTGGCATAGCAGTTCCACTAGGACCGTTTGTTAATAAGAATTGGATAACATCAATGTTACCACTTTCAAATGATGCAGCACAGGCTTGTAGATACAAATCCCACATACGGACAAATCTTTCACCATACATTTCATCAACTTTATCTTCAACCTTATGGAAATTACGATCCCAAATTTCAACGGTCTTTTGATAATGACGACGTAGTGGTTCTAAATCATCAATTTGAAGACCAGCATCTAAAATGTGACCAACATTTTCTTTTACATCGGGAATGTAGCCACCTGGGAAGATATATTTAACTAACCAAGCATCGACACCGACACCATAATGTTGACCTGTAATACCATGAATCAAAGCATTACCGTTTTCCTTCAAAAGCTTCTTAACCATTTCAAAGTAACCAGGTAAGTTCTCTTTACCAACATGTTCGAACATACCAACAGAAACAACATGATCGAATTTCTCGTTAACTTCACGGTAATCTTCAAGCATAACTTCCATCTGGTCACCCAAATTTTCGTCTTGAATCTTTTGATTTACAAAATCATATTGTTCCTGACTTAAAGTAACACCCTTAGCCTTCAAACCATATTCTTTAGCAGCTGTAAACATCATTGTTCCCCAACCACAGCCAATATCAAGAATAGTTTCTCCAGGCTTTGTGTTCAATTTATTTAAGATATGGCGCACTTTGTTCATTTGAGCTTGTTCAAGTGTATCTTCAGGAGTTCTGAAATAAGCACATGAATATGTCATAGTGTCATCAAGCCATAACTTGTAGAAATCATTACCGATATCGTAATGTTCTTGAATTTCTTTTTTATTTCCCTCTTCAGAATGACTGAACTTAGGAATGTACTTCTTTAATTTGATACTGGACATAAAACTATCAGATTGGGTATATGCTGAAGTAATCAATTTTTGAATTGAACCTTCAATCTCAATCTTCTTATCCATATATGCTTCACCAAGTGTTAAAGTGGCATGTTTAACAACTTCTTTAATAGGAACTTTCTCATTAAACTTAATAGTTATATCAGATTTTCCTTCTGGTCCGTAATTCTTTTCCTTACCATCCCAAAAAATCACTTTAATAGGAATAGTGAATGAACGTGAAAATATTTCGTCGTAAATCTTTTTATCTAACATAACATCCTCCAAAAAATAGATATATTAATTGTAAATCAAATCATGAAAAAATATAAACGAAAACTCCCGATTTTCAGAAACATATTTATAAAAACGTCTCTTTTATAGGAATTTTATTTACCATGAGATAGACTTTGACATTTTTTTAATTCGAGTATATTCTAATTCTCCAATATATAATATATAAGTTTGACTGATTATCCCAACAAAACGATTAAATTTGATAGGGATTTTATCTGTTTGCCGTCCTCCGCAACAAAAAAAATTGGGCTGGAACGTAGTGGGCACGAATTTGAACCGATTCTACGAATCGTTTCAAGTCTCGGCCTTTATCTAAGTGACTTCGTCACTAAGATAAATTTCACTACTGAGCCCATTTCCTTTGCTACTCCGGACCAATTCTCTTTTAACCGAATTTATAATTCTAGATTCTAAATATTACAAAAAAAGTCAAAGCCAAATTCCATACATGATACCAATATACGCTGAATTTTTAGTGCCATTATTTTTTAGAAAAAAAAAGACCACCAAACGGTGGTCTTCATTACTTATTATTCGAGGAAATCTTTAAGTTGTTTTGATCTTGATGGGTGACGTAACTTTCTCAAAGCCTTGGCTTCAATCTGACGAATACGTTCACGAGTAACACCAAAGACTTTACCAACTTCTTCAAGTGTTCTTGTACGTCCATCATCGAGTCCGAAACGAAGACGTAGAACATTTTCTTCACGGTCTGTTAAAGTATCTAGAACATTCTCTAGTTGTTCCTTTAACAATTCATAAGAAGCATGATCTTCAGGACTAGTTGCATCAGAATCTTCAATGAAATCACCTAGATGTGAATCGTCCTCTTCGCCAATAGGTGTTTCCAATGAAACTGGTTCTTGAGCAATCTTCAAGATATCACGAACCTTACCAGTAGGCATATCCATTTCGGCACCAATTTCTTCTGGAAGTGGTTCACGACCTAAATCTTGAAGCAATTGACGTTGAATTCTGATCAATTTATTGATAGTTTCAACCATATGAACAGGAATACGGATAGTTCTAGCTTGATCAGCAATGGCACGAGTAATAGCCTGTCTGATCCACCAGGTTGCATAAGTTGAGAACTTAAATCCTAGACGGTAATCGAATTTTTCAACGGCCTTCATTAGACCCATGTTACCTTCTTGAATCAAGTCCAAGAATTGCATCCCACGTCCAACATACCTCTTAGCAATTGAAACAACCAAACGAAGGTTAGCTTCAGCCAATTCTTGTTTAGCTTCTTCATCACCTTGTTCAATCTTCAAAGCTAAATCAACTTCTTGTTGAGCATTAAGCAAAGGAACACGTCCAATTTCCTTCAAGTACATACGAACTGGATCGTTTACCTTGATATCAGTTGGGGCTGTTGTATCATTTTTCTTCTTGCTCTTCTTTTCTTCACTTTTTTCCTTAAGAAGTGCAAGTTTACTTGGGTTACCCTTATCATCAACAACACCGATACCAACATCTTCAAGTTCGCTGATAAAGTTGTTCAATGCATCGCCTTTTAACTTGTAAGGTTTGATGATTTTTTCTTGTAAATCATCTTCAGTGATCTTACCAGTCTTTTTAAGGTCTTTGATAAGTTTCTTTGTTGCAGCTTTTAATTCTTTTGATACTGCTGGTTTTTTAGTAGTTGCCATATATATTATTCCTCCAGTACGCTTAATTGCTAAGGATTCTTCTAACATTGATCAATTGCTGAGTTAATTCTAACTGCAATTTGTTATCACCAACCATCGCCGCCTTTTTAAGTTGTTCGTTGATCTCATTTAATTGAGATTCCAAACCAGAATTTTTAATGTTGGTAATATAATCATCAATCTCTTGATCATTATAATCATCAGGCATATTCATCATTTCTAAATCGGCCAATAAATTTTTATCATCGTTGTCCAAAACATTCATAAAATCAGATATATTGATTTCATCATCAATATTTTCATCTTCTACATACGATAACAACGATTCAAAGATTCGCTGATAATTCTGATGAACGAACCTAAATCCATCACCTTTTAAATTAATTCTGACCTCTGGAAAATTAATTGCCCAGTACAATAAGTAACGTTCTGATTTTTCCAAACGATTGTACTTCGGCTTAACACTCGAGGTTACTTTATCTAAAGCTTTTTGTTGAACATCTTTATAATTATTAGCCGGTTTTTGGATTTCAATTTGACGTCGTAATGCATCCAATTCTTTATTGATTGCATCTTTTGAAACGTGCATCTCATCGGCAACCTTACCAACATACATATCGATTTCAACTGGTGACTGTAACTTAACGATTTCTCTTAGTGATTGATTCAAGAATTCCAATTGATCATGTTCGTTATTTAAATTATAGTTACGCTTGAAATAATTCAGAATAAAAGCAATCGGCGTTTGAACACCATTTTTAGCCAAATTTTGAAATTTCTCAGGACCCTCAGAACGAATAAACTCATCCGGATCCTTCTTATCAGGAATACTGATTACACCATAACTAAAACGTTCATCGGTCAACTGTGTCAAAGCTCGATAAGTAGCTTCAACTCCAGGATCATCACCGTCATAACAGACATTGATTTTATCAGTCAAACGACTTAAAACATAAAGCTGTTGATCTGTTAAACTAGTACCCATTGAGGCCACTCCATTGGTAACCCCAGCCTTATAGGCACTAATAACATCCATAAAACCTTCAAACAATATTACATTGCCGGATTCACGAATCTCTTTTTTGGCATTATTCAAATTAAACAATGTCTTACCCTTGTTAAAGATCTCTGTTTCAGGACTATTTAAATATTTAGCCGTTGAAGCATTTTTATCTAAAATACGTCCGGAAAAAGCAATGATATTGCCTGATTCATCTGTAATGGGGATCATTATTCGATCACGAAAACGATCAAACAATTCTCCTTCTTGGTTCTCAGCAAATAACCCTGACTTTCTCAAGATATCTTCGCTGATCTGACGGTCCTTAAAGAATTGTAATAACAGATTATTGTTATTTGGCGCATAGCCAATTCCAAAGGTTTGAATCAAATCATTCGACAAATCACGATTCTGAAGGTACTTCAAAGCTGGAGTACCATTCTCAGTCTTAGTCAGAATATGGCTATAAAGCTTAGCCGCTTCTGAATACATTTTTAATAATGTTTGACTGTCGGAATTTTGATATTGTGTGTTTCTAGCTTCATATTGATCAGGAACAGGAATATTTCCCATTTGAGCAACTTCAATTACGGCTTCCGGAAAAGTTTTATTTTCCATTTCCATAATGAACTTATAAACATTGCCACCACGACCACAACTAAAACAATGAAAAATTTGCTTGTCCTCTGCTACTGAAAACGAAGGTGTTCGTTCCTCATGAAACGGGCAAAGTCCAAACAAATTTTTACCTGATTTTTTTAATTGTACATACTTACTGATAACATCAACAATATTAGTCTTCGAGGTAACTTCATCAATGAATTCCTGAGGAATTCTCGTTGCCATGGCCGTCACCTCCCACGTTTATAAAATGTAGAAACATAATCTAGCACATTCATTTTGAGAAAACAAACATGTTGAATCATCCACCAGTGACTTGGAAATAAAAAAGTGCTCCCACAAAAAGTGCAAACTGGGACCACTGGTCACTTGTCAATATCTTATTATACACGGTTTGATATAGATGTCACGTTTTTTGAATAATTTATTAATCTGTCTATGAAATTTTTCATGTATTCAAATGACTGTTATCATATTTATGTTAATTAAATTTTATTTACGATATGGGGGATATCAAAATGAAACGCTTTATTACTTCCGCTCTATTAATTGCTGCCGTTTTATCCTTAACAGCATGTTCTAACAATAAATCGGCCACCTCTTCAACAGAGAAAAAGGATAAAACTACTGCAGTTGCTAAAAAGAAACACACTACAAAAAAGAAGACCTCTTCTAGTAAGAAGAAGACTTCCCAAAGTACTAATCAAACTAATGATACAAATAATAATCAACAAGTCTCAAATCAAAATGATACACAGCAAGACAGTAATGCTCAGCAAACTCAAACATCTGCATCTGATCAATCTCAACAAACTTCAAATACAAACAACCAACAAAATACACAAAGTAGTCAACAACAAGCTAATGGTATTTCATATGACGAAAATACTTTGACAGGTTTTGTTAACAAATACGGCGTCTCACCCGCTCTATACAAAGAACAACATGGTATGTCCACTATTGAAGCCTTAGAAAGTACACCTGACAATATGAAAACTTTTGGAGAGCAACAACTGCAAACTGGTATTGAAAAAGGATACGCAGATGAAAATGGAAACTATATTGGTCCTGATTACTCAGACCAATAATCTTAAAAACTATTAACAAAAAGACAAAAATCACAATGTTCATAGAGAACACTGTGATTTTTTTAATACTAATTATTTAGTAACGATCTTAGACAAATCACCCAAATTAGCGATTAAATGGTTAGCAATAACCAATTGTGTTAAACGATTATTCTTAACCTTTTCATCTTTAGCCATGATCATATTCTCATCGAAGTATGAATCAATTACAGGACGTAAAGCAGCTAATTGTTTGAATAAATCTTCAGCGTTATTGTCACTAACTTTGGCAACTCGTTCTTTCAATTGTGATTCAGAAGGATTTTCAAACAATGAGTCATCAACTTGTAAATCATCTGAATAACCAAATTTAGCTTTCTTAGATAAGTTAACAATTCTACCGAGGGCTTCCATGACTACCTTGAAGTCATCATCTTGAATATGATTTTGTAGGACTTCGGCAACATCGATCATTGCTATTGGATCAACATTTGAACCAGCAGCAACTGCATCGATGATATCGTTTCTAACTTTCTTTTGTTTCAATAATTGACGAACACGATCGATCATAAAGTCATTAACAGCTTTTTCATTCTTAGCTAAATCAAGTTTTGCAGGAACTTTTAAATTAGCTTTCAAGTAATCTTGAAGATTATTCAAATCTAATGACCATTGATAATGATCAAGGATTCTAACGATACCATAAGCTTGACGACGTAAAGCATATGGGTCATTTGAACCACTAGGAATCAAATCAACTGCGTAGAAAGTAACTAATGAGTCAATCTTGTCAGCAATAGCTAAAGCTGCTCCCACTTTGCTTGCTGGTAACTCTCCTTCAGCAGAAATAGGCATGTAATGTTCGCGAACAGCATGTGCTACGGCTTCAGTTTCACCCATAATCTCAGCATACTTCTCACCCATAACACCTTGTAATTCAGAGAATTCATCAACCATATTAGTTACAAGATCAAATTTGTAAATGTCACTAGCACGAAGTAAGTCTTTAGTTTCAGTAGCATCTAGTTTAAATAATTTGGCTAAATGTTCAGCAATTTGGTGAACACGTTCCATTTTTTCATACATTGTACCGATCTTAACGTGGAAGTTAACTGATTTAAGTTTTTCAACGTAATCAGCAATCGACTTCTTTTGATCTTCTTTGAAGAAGAAATCGGCATCTTCCAAACGAGCAACAAGAACTTTTTCATTACCACGAATAACGTTTTCAATATGTTCTGTATTACCATTTCTAACACCAATAAAGTATGGAGCTAATTTACCGGCTTGATCACGAACGTAGAAATATCTTTGGTTATCCTTCATTGAAGTAATCAATACTTCGTCAGGGATTTCCAAATACTTCTTGTCAAATGAACCATAGAAAGTAGTTGGGAATTCAACTAAGTTATTAACTTCTTCTAGTAAGTCAGGATCAACGTCGATGTCCCAGTTATTATCCTGAGCAATTTTAGCAATTTGATCAGAGATGATTTGTTTACGTGCTTTAGCATCAACGATAACAAATTGTGATTTTAGTTTTTCAACATAGTTCTTAGCATCATCAATTTCAACGTCTTCACCTAAGAATCTGTGTCCACGTGTCATGCGTCCTGAAGTAATATCAAGGATCTTAACTGGCACTTCTTCATTATCAAGTAATGAAACTAACCAATGAATTGGTCTAATGTATTCAAAATCATATGAACCCCAACGCATTCTTGTAGGGAATGTGATAGATTTGATAACTTCATCCATATGGTTCAAAACATCTTCGACTTTTTTACCATCTTCATGTTTTTGAATATAAGCATATTCAACGCCTTTTAGATCTTCAAAGAAGATATCGTCAGCAGTCATCCCTTGTCCACGAGCAAATCCTTGAGCAGCTTTAGTCCAATTGCCATCAGCATCTTGAGCAATTTTCTTTGAGGGACCTTTGGCTTTGACATCAATATCATTTTGTTTTTCAGCAATACCTTTAACCAAAATAGTTAAACGTCTAGGAGTTGAAAACTTTTCAATTGAATCAAAAGAAATACGGTTTTCTTTCAAGAATTTTTCAGCTTTTTGAGCAAATTGGTTCACACTCTTAGTTACAACATGAGCTGGCATTTCTTCCAAACCAATTTCTAATAAGTAATTTTTAGTCATTTTCATTCTCCTTTGCTTGACTGTTTGCTAGAAGTGGGAAGCCACGTTTCTTTCTTTCTTCAACGAAGGCCTTAGCAACTTTATGAGCCATCTTTCTGATACGTGATAAGAATGCGGCACGTTCAGTAACAGATACAGCACCACGAGCATCTAACAAGTTAAATGTATGTGAACACTTCAAAATATAATCGTAAGCTGGGTGAACTAAACCTAAGTCCATCAAACGGTTAGCTTCTTTTTCATACTCATCAAAGAACTTGAACAACATATCTTGATTACTTTCCTCAAATGAATACTTTGAATGTTCATATTCTGGTTCTTTAAAGATATCACCATACAAAACGCCGTCGCCCCACTCAAGATCATAAACGGAATTAACATCTTGAATATATGAAGCTAAACGTTCTACACCATATGTAATTTCACTAGTTGTTGGATGACATTGAAGTCCACCGACTTGTTGGAAATATGTAAATTGTGAAACTTCCATACCGTCAAGCCAAACTTCCCAACCAACACCGGCACAACCCATTGAAGGGTTTTCCCAGTTATCTTCAACGAAACGAATATCATGTTCTAGAGGTTCAATACCTAATGCACGTAATGAATCCAAATAATATTCTTGAATATTTTCTGGAGCTGGTTTCATAACTACTTGGAATTGGTGATGTTGATATAAACGGTTAGGATTTTCACCGTAACGACCATCAGCTGGACGTCTTGAAGGTTCAACGTAAGCAGCATTCCATGGTTCAGGTCCGATTGCACGTAAGAATGTGTAAGGACTCATTGTTCCGGCACCTTTTTCTGTATCGTATGCTTGCATCAACATACAACCTTTATCACCCCAAAATTTTTGAAGTGTGAGAATCATATTTTGTATATTTAACTTCTTAACCATTTTTTCTCCCTTCAGGCAAAGCACAAAAAAATCCCTTGCAGTGTACACTTAGGCACTTTCTGCAAGGGACGAGTATTCGCGGTTCCACCCTAATTCAGGACAAAGTCCTGCACTTTTATATTCGAATTAAATTGTACGCCATAAATCTATCGGAGCTTTCACTATTCTCCGTCGCTGTTTCAACAATAATCAATATAACCATTTTTATGCCAGTTGTCAATTACAGACGCCAACGTTTCATCTTATCAATGAAAGTTTTACTTTTAGGATAATATCCCACAGTACCAAGATAAATAGCATCAATAGCATGTTGAATCAAATCTTTATTATTTTCTTTAATATCGATTGAACTCACTTGATCCAAGTCAATCTTGCTGAACAATCTCAAGAAATAAATAATTCGTTTAGGAATATGTAGTCGATGGATATCTTCATCGAAGTGTTTAGAACAAATCAATCCTCCCAAAAGAACTGAAAAATCGAACACGCCATCCGTTTCACCACCTACGACACATGAATCCATATTAGGAGCTACCCCGAAAGCATTAAGTAGTTTCATTTGCATTATGTTCACGATAATTTGAGCATCATAGCCATTTTCAATATACAACAAAGCCTTAAACAACAAGCGATACCATCCATCAGGTACCGGATCATCAATAAAGGCTTCATGATATAAATCAAACAAAAAAGTTGCATAAGCATTCAACTCAATATCCTGAATAATTTCATTAAATTGCTTAATATTGCTAGCAGAATTCAAATATGACAAGCCGTCATTTTTCACTACTCCAGAATACTCACCATAAGAAAACGTAATGACAGAACCTGATATCTTTGACTTTGCAGTCTGTGTACCTCGAACCAAAAAAGTTCGAAAACCATACTCTTTAGTCAAAATGGTTACTAAAGCATCCCTTTCCTTATAGCGTTGTCTACGAACGACAATCCCAAAGAAATTAGTTGGAGCTTGAACCATTAATTATTGAGGTCCTTAACTGAATATCCAGCACTAGCTAAAAAGGCTGGATCATCACGCCAATTCTTCTTAACACGTACCCAAAGTTTAAGGTTGATCTTTTCACCAAGTAAATGTTCGATTTTAATACGTGAACCAATACCGATATTCTTCAACATTGCTCCGCCACGACCAATAACAATTGGCTTTTGACTTTCACGTTCAACGTAAATATAAGCTTCTACTTGAAGTTTTCCGGCTTCGCTACGTTGTTTCATTGATTCAACAACTACGGCGACTGAATGAGGAATTTCATCACGAGTATCTTCCAAAATCTTTTCACGAATTAATTCACCAACAATAAAATATTCAGGGTGATCTGTAATCTGGTCAGCATCGTAATATTGAGGTCCAACTGGTAAATGTTTTGTCAAAGTATCAAATAAATCTTCAATGTTATTACCATTAGTTGCTGAAATAGGAATAATTTCTGCAAAATCCATCAAATCTTTATATTCATCAATTTGAGGAGCCATTTCATCGGGGTTAATCAAATCAATCTTGTTAAGTACTAAAAAGACTGGTGCTTTGACCTTCTTCAATTCTTCAATGATAAATTTATCACCAGGGCCTGCTTGTTCGCCGGCTTCTGTCATAAAGAGAACTGCATCAACTTCTTTTAAAGCTGAAATAGAAGCCTTATCCATATATTGATCCAAGTCATTATGTGGTTTGTGAATACCTGGTGTATCCAAGAAAATGATCTGACGATCATCGTCAGTATAAATTCCTTGAATCTTATTTCTAGTTGTCTGTGCTTTAGGTGATGTAATAGCAATTTGTTCTTTGACGATACGATTCATAAATGTAGATTTACCAACATTTGGACGTCCAATAATTGCTACAAAACCTGATCTAAAATTTTTATTATCCATAATTAATCCATGTCCTTATCACTGAATGCTAGTGGCAAAATTTCTTTAAAAGTAAACTCTTTGAAATCATTTTGGCAATTAGCCAAATAAACAATATCCTCTGGTCCCATAAACTCGCTCATAACCTGTCGACAAGCTCCACAAGGCTTAGAAAGTTCCTTCGTTCCATTGATAATAACGATTCTTGAAACGTGTTGATGGCCTTCCGAAACCGCCTTAAAAATAGCTGTTCTCTCTGCACAGTTAGTCAAACCGTAGGAAGCATTTTCAATATTAACTCCAGAATAAATCTGACCGTCATCACAGACGATTGCGGCTCCAACAGTATAATGCGAGTAAGGAGCATAGGCATTCTTCATAGCCTCTTGGGCTACTTCAAATAGTTGCTTCTCATTAATTTCCACTAGATCAGTCTCCTTTATTGTTTCTCAATTACTAATTATAATACAAGAACTTGCTCTTTCATCAAAGCAAAAGCGTTAAAAATATAGTTATTAAAACAAAATAGCACCTACTTAGAGATCAGATACCTATTATCTTGCGTATCCAAATATCTAAATAGATGCTAAATTAATTTATTTTTCTAAACCATAAGCACTGAGAATCTTTTCTTGCAAACCAATCATGACTTTTTCGTCTTCTTTTTTAATATGATCATAGCCATTCAAATGCAAAATACCATGAACAATCGTATAACCTAACTCACGATCAAATGAATGTTCATATTCTTTAGCATGCTCATCGACAATTTCTACACTAATAAAGAGATCGCCTAAATCAACTGGAAGATCTGGAATCTGCGCTTCCAAATAATCCAATGAATCTTCACCATCGTTGATAGCAAAACTGATAACATCAGTTGCTCGATCAGTATCACGATATTCCTTATTAATTTCGTGGATCTTGTCTTTAGTCACAAAATGAATTGATAATTGTGTATTATCCTTCAAATTCAATTTGTTAAATGTAAACTGAACGATATCCTTGACCCAATTCTCTCGTTTTTGGTCAATTAAATTATCATCATTAAAAATTTCTAAGTCCATAATAACAATCCCCAATAATTATTTTTCGATTTTATCTGAATCCTCATAAGCATCAATAATCTCAGCCACAACTGGGTGTCTAACAACATCAGCTGAACTAAAGTTAACAAACTCAACATGTGGTAAATTTTTTAAGATCGATTGTGCTTGAATCAGTCCACTACGGGCATGTCCTGGTAAATCAATCTGAGAAATATCACCATTAACGATCATCTTAGAACCGAATCCCAAACGAGTTAAGAACATCTTCATTTGTTCTCTTGTCGTATTTTGAGCTTCATCTAAAATAACAAATGCTTCATCCAAGGTACGACCTCTCATATAAGCTAGAGGTGCCACCTCAATCACACCACGCTCTAATAGACGACTTGTATGGTCGGAACCCATAATGGCGTACAACGCGTCATAGATGGGACGCATATAAGGATCAACTTTCTCCTTCAAATCACCTGGTAAGAAACCTAAACTCTCACCAGCTTCAACAGCCGGACGAGTCAAGACAATCCTTTGAACCTTGCCTTGCTTTAGAGCAGCCACAGCCATAACCACAGCTAGATATGTTTTACCAGTACCCGCAGGTCCAATCCCAAAGGTAATATCATTATGGTTAATAGCATTAACATATTGTCTCTGACCAAAATTTCTAACTCGAACTGGTTTACCACTAAAATCTTTGATCAATTCATCTTTATACAAATCACCAAAGTAATCCAGCGTACCTCGTTCAAGCATTTTCAAGCCACTAACAATATCAGCAGCGCCTAAACTGATCCCCGTTTGAATCAATTCCATTAATTTATTTAATAGTGCTATAGCATTGTTAACATTGTCTTCAACACCAGTCACATCTAAGCGATCACCAAATGCATGAATTTCGACATTTAATCCTTCTTCAATTAAATGCAAATTACCGTCATTAACACCAAAAAGGTTAACAGCATTTTGAGGATTCTTGATTTGAATGCTTTTTTTAATTTGTTCAACTTTTTCTGTCAATAAACAACAAACCTCCTGTATTACCTTGAATGATAGCACAACCAACAATTTTTTTGACAAAAAAAAGGTTAAAACATAAATGTTTTAACCTTTTGAAACTATCTATTAACGACGTTTCTTGTTGCGCTTACGAGCAGCCTCAGACTTCAACTTTCTCTTGACACTTGGCTTTTCGTAAAACTCACGTTTTCTATATTCTTGAAGAGTACCACTCTTTGAAACGGAACGTTTGAATCGACGAAGAGCATCATCAAGCGACTCGTTTTCACGAACGACGGTTTTTGCCATATGATAATCCCTCCTTCCGATTTCTAACGTAACTGTCTATTGCTCTTGCAGTTCATATGTTATTATAACAAAAAGAAGATAATGTTCAAATCTTTTTTTACATTTTTTTGGAGGAATCTATCATGAAACAAAAATTAGAAGTCTTTGTTCTTTCCGATGGCGTCGGTGAAACCGCTTTAAGAGTTGCCAAAGCAGCATTCATCCAATTTCCCGAAATGGATACCACTTATACGAAATATCCATTCATAAAACAAAATAATCAGCTAAATAATATCTTAAACCTCGCAAAAGAGAAAAAAGCGGTCGTTTTGCACACAATTGTCTCAAAAGAAATTTGTAATATCATCAATGAATTTTGCCAAGATAATGGAATCGTCTACTACGATATTCTCAATCCAATCATTGGTACTTTCTCTCAAATGACCCACCAAGAACCAATTCGTAAAAAAGGTTTGATCCATGAGCTTGATAAAGATTACTTTGATATGATCTCGGCCATGGAATTTACTATCTCTAATGATGATGGTCAGAACCCCAAAGGATTACTAGAAGCTGATTTAGTCCTATTGGGTATTTCCAGAACCTCTAAGACACCATTATCTCTCTATCTAGCCAATAAGAACATTAAGGTTGCTAATCTACCACTAGGACCTACAACCAACCTTCCAGAGCAAATTTGGGACGTTGACAAGGCCAAAATCATTGGATTAACTAATGATATGAATGTTTTACTTAAAATTCGTCGTCAAAGAATGATTGCCTATGGTCTAGATCCTGATACAACTTATTCCGATGAAGAGGAAATCAAGAAAGAATTAGACTACTCAAATGAAATTTATAGTGAATTAGGTTGTCCAGTAATCAACGTTGCTGAGCGTTCTATTGAAGAAACTGCCGCTATTATTATGGAAAAGCTTAATTTTAACGGCTATCAAAAAGGTTAACTAAAAACAGAAATTCAAAAGTCCAGTGTCATGACCACAAAAAATGGTTGTCACACTGGACTTTTTATGTTGAAAAAATTATATCCAAACTTTATTTAATTAACTTTTCTTTCATATCAGGGTCAAACTGATTATTTCTTAACATTTCAATTTCTAATTTATAAGGTGCTACACCTTTTTTGTCATTTTCATCTTTTTTAACATAAGGAGTTTCCATAATTTTAGGAACATTTTCTAATTGTGGATGATTGGCAACGTAACTCAAGGCATCAAAACCAATTGTTCCAAAGCCAATATCTTCATGACGATCTTTATGTGATCCAATTTCATTCTTAGAATCGTTCAAATGAATAACAGATAATTTATCCAAACCAATT
Organism: Companilactobacillus musae; assembly: GCF_003967595.1. Taxonomy (GTDB): domain Bacteria; phylum Bacillota; class Bacilli; order Lactobacillales; family Lactobacillaceae; genus Companilactobacillus; species Companilactobacillus musae. Next base: position 351,827 of record NZ_BIFW01000001.1, read on the forward strand.
ATATGATCAAATTGATTTAAAACCCCATCAAAATCATTTTTAACGTCATAACCAGCATCATTCATATGACAAGTATCCATCGTAACTGATAATTTGTCATTTTGTTGACAATTATCGAAGATTTCAGCGATTTGTTCAAAAGTAATTCCTACTTCTGTACCTTTGCCAGCCATTGTTTCAATTGCAACCGAGACCTTTTGACTAGGATCAATCGCTTCATTTAGAGCCTGACCGATTTGTTTGAGTGCAACTTCTGGTCCCTTGTTTAAATGTGCTCCAGGATGAAAACTCAATGCTTCAATTCCTAAAGCATCTGAACGCTCAAATTCATCATGCATAAATGAAATTCCAAACGGTAGTTTATCGGGCTTAACTGTATTACCAAGGTTAACGATATATGGTGCGTGACCAATTATATGATCAATTCCATATAGTTTTAACAATCTTTGTCCTTCAGGAATATTCATCTCCGAAACGTCTTTACGACGAGTGTTCTGCGGTGCACCAGTAAAAATCATCATTGCATTGGCATCATAGCTATGTGCTTCTTTTGCCGAACCTGCCAACATATTTGGTGCTTTCATGGCAACATGTGATCCAATTATCATTTAAACCCCTCCAAGACCTTTATTTATCTAGAAAATTATAATAAAAAAAACGAGGTCTGAAAAGACCCCGTCTTGAAAAATCAGTATATATGAGCTTGGTAAAACCGTCCCATTACCTTGACCGTATCCGTAACACTCACAAATGCATGCGGATCAGATAATGACATTGCTGTTTCCAAATCATGCAATTCTGAACGAGAAATAACTGTGAAAAGAATTGTCTTCTCTTCATGCTTATAAGCTCCCTCAGCATCATGCACAATCGTAATACCACGTCTCATTTCATTTTGAATTTGAGTAATAACATTCTTAGGTTTTGAAGTAACAATCATAACTTGCAATTTTTGATCCTTGTTGTAAATCATGTCAATTACTTGACCATTAATGAAGATACTAACTGCACTATACAAAGCATGTACCCAGCCGAACAATAAACCAGCACAAGCGACAATGAAAATATTAAACATAATATTGATTGTCCCAACACTTTTACCAGTTTTTTTTCGCAAAATAATTCCCAGAATATCAATACCTCCAGTGGAGATACCATTTCTAAGCGACATTCCTGTACCGAACCCATTAGCAACCGCACCAAAAATGGCACAAACTAAAGGATCAGCAGTAATTTTGACTGGTGGCAACAAATGCATCATTGTACTGGCTAAAGCAACCGCAATGACCGTAAAGATTGTAAATTTATGGTCAATTTTTTGCCATGATAAGACAAAAAGCGGTGCATTTAAAGCAAAGTACATCACAGCAGTTGAAATATCAAATGGTAACCACCGATGCGAGATTGTTGAAATCAATTGGGCAGCACCCGTAACACCAGAACCATAAATTCCACCCGGTGTCCAAAACATGTTAACCGCAACTGATACTGCAATTGAATATAAAAATGCTACTGAAACTTTGGATAAGTACTGATGTCTTTCAATCAGCTTATCTAATTCACCCATGTTAAAACTTCTCCTAATTGTCTTAAGTTACCTAAACATATTAGCACAAATAGAAGTATTTTCAGATTATTTCCGGTGTTTTTTAATAAATTCGGCACGTCCGCCGCTTTCTTCCATTTCAAAACGAAGCGGGTTCTTCTTATAGAAGTCCTGATGGTAGTCTTCGGCTGGATAGAAGGTCGTTGCTTTTTGGATTTGAGTAACGATTGGTTTATCAAAAATACCTGAATCAGCTAGCTCCTTTTTAGAAGTCTCAGCGATTTTCTTTTGCTCATCGTTGGCGTAAAAAATAATTGGACGATAACTATCGCCACGATCTTGAAATTGTCCCATAGCATCAGTTGGATCAGCTATTTGCCAATATAATTCAACTAGTTGCTTATATGAAACAATATCAGCATCATAAGTTATTTCAACTGATTCAGCATGACCTGTTGTTTCAGTACATACTTGTTCGTAAGTAGGATTTGCAACGTGTCCTCCACAGTAACCTGAAACAACTGAAATAATTCCTGGTTGTTCGTCGAAAGGCTTCACCATGCACCAAAAACAGCCTCCAGCAAAAATGGCAGTTTCTTTTTTCATTTATTCGGCATCTCCATCTTCAACATATTTTTTATAGTCTGAGTATCCTTTTTCATCCATTTCTTCATAAGGAATGAATTTTAAAGCAGCTGAATTAATGCAATATCTTAAACCGCCTAATTCTTCAGGACCATCAGTAAAGACATGACCCAAATGCGAATCAGCATCCCCACTTCTAACTTCAGTTCTTTCACGGCTCAAACGTGTATCACGTTTTTCTTTTAATTTAGCAATTGGTTCACTAAATGAAGGCCAACCGCAACCAGCATCGAACTTTTTAGCAGAAGAAAATAGTGGTTCTCCACTAGCAATATCAACATAGATACCCTTTTTGTAGAAATTATCATATTCTCCACTAAAAGGACGTTCTGTGGCAGCATGTTGAGTTACTTCATACTCTTCATTAGTTAGATTGGTTAAATCCTTTTTGTAATCATTTGACATAAAATCACTCCTTCTCGATTTATATGTTTTAGTATAAACTTTCTGAATATTAATTCCACCACTCTGCTCATAAACTTAGAGTCACAATCATCTCCGATGTTAAATTGCTCACAATTTAAATTATTCTTTAATGTAATTCTAATTTTAAATAAATCCATCTCCCAATTCACTAATTATAAGATCATCAATTATTTTACATAAAAAAGAAGGACCCTAACGACTTTTGATAGCCATCAGGATCCTTATTATTTAATCTTTTTTACTAACTTCAATTCCTAAATCGTCTAATTGTTGTTTAGCAACCTCAAGTGGTGCATGTGTCATTGGTTCTGTAGCATTTGAATTCTTAGGGAAAGCAATCACGTCACGGATATTATCCTTACCTGAAAGCAACATTGCAAATCTATCCAAACCAATAGCCAAACCACCATGTGGAGGACAACCATATTGCAAAGCATCTAGTAAGAAACCGAACTGTTCATATGCTTTTTCTTTAGTAAAGTTCAAAGCTTTAAGCATTTTTTCTTGAATCTTGTAATCATGAATACGGATTGATCCACCACCAAGTTCATAACCGTTCAAGACAATATCGTAACTTTGAGCATAAGCCTTGTGAGGATCTTCACCGTCATTTAGATAGTGAACATCTTCTTCATTAGGCATTGTGAATGGATGATGGGCAGCAGTCCATCTTTGGATTCCTTCATCGTATTCAAACAATGGCCAGTTAACAACCCAGATAAAGGCAAATTCATTAGGATCATATAAGTGTTGTTCCTTAGCAATTGCCTTTCTCAAGTAACCTAAAGCGTCAGCAACGACTTTCTTCTTATCAGCAACAAATAGTACTAAGTCATTATTTTCAAGACCTAAACAGGCAACAAGAGCATCCTTATGGTCTTTAATGAACTTAGATACACCACCAGTCATATCATCATCGTTATATTTGAACCAAGCAAGACCCTTGGCACCAAAACGTTTGATGTATTCTTGATAGCTTTCAATATTCTTACGCGAATACTTATCAGCAGCATTCTTAACAACAATAGCCTTAACTTGACCACCATCATCAATAGTATTCTTGAAGACCTTGAATTCAGTATCTTTCAAAACATCATTCAAGTTTTGTAATTCCATACCGAAACGAACATCTGGTTTATCTGAACCATAACGGTCCATAGCGTCGTCCCAGTCGATTCTTGGGAATGGAGTTTTAACTTCAATTCCCTTTTCATCCTTCATAACACGGGCAATAAGTCCTTCAGTAACAGTTTGAATTTCTTTTTTGTTCATGAATGAAGTTTCAATATCAATTTGAGTAAATTCTGGTTGACGATCTCCACGAAGATCTTCATCACGGAAACAGTGAGCCAATTGGAAGTAACGGTCAAATCCACCGACCATCAACAATTGTTTAAATAATTGTGGTGATTGTGGAAGTGCGAAGAAACGTCCAGGATAAACACGTGAAGGAACAAGATAATCACGAGCACCTTCTGGTGTAGATGGTGTTAGATTTGGTGTTTCAATATCAATGAAACCATTGTCATAAAGATATTCATTAACTGAGTGTTTGATTTGTGCACGAGTTCTGATAGCCTTTTGCATTTCAGGTCTACGTAAATCAAGATAACGATACTTTAATTTTGTTTCTTCTGATGAATCAATATCATCTTTGATTTCAAATGGTGGTGTCAAAGACTTATTAAGAATTTCAACTTTTTCAACTACAACTTCAACCTTACCAGTTGTCATTTCATCATTTGTAGCACCTTCGCCACGAAGTCTAACGGTACCAATAACATTGATAACGTATTCTGATCTCAATGTTTCAGCAATATCTAAGACATCTTGATGATCAGTGTTAAATACTAATTGAACGATTCCTTTATAATCTCTAAGGTCGACGAAAACCAATCCACCTAAATCACGACGTCGTTGAACCCAACCGTCTAAAGAAACCTTTTGACCAACATACTTTTCAGTAATATTGCCACAATAATCTGTTCTTTCTTCCATGTTTATCCCTCGATTTTTTTCAATTCTTCGGCCAAGTTTTCCAATGATACACTAACTTGTTCACTAGTTTCCATGTTCTTAACATTAGCAGTATCATTTTCCAACTCTGTATCACCAATAGTTACAGTATATTTAGCATTCAAATTATTGGCTGTCTTGAATTGAGCTTTGATTTTTCTTTGTAGGTAATCTTTATCTGCAACGAAACCAGCTCTACGTAAGCTAGAAAGAATTTTAACTGAAGCACGTTCAGCTTTTTCACCAATTGTTACTAAGTAAACATCCAAATCATTTTGACTTGGAATATCTTCGTCTTTAAGCAACAACATCAAACGTTCAACACCAAGGCCAAAACCAATTCCTGGTGTTTCTGGTCCACCAAGTTCTTCAACTAGGCCATTGTAACGACCACCAGCTAAGACAGTAATTTCCTTATTGTCAAACGCTGGATCAGTTACCATAAATTCAAAAATAGTATGGTTATAATAATCAAGACCACGAACCATAGTTGGATCAACGACATAATTGACATCAAGACCATCCAACAAGGCTTTTAAATATTCAAAACGTTTAGCAGAAGCTTCGTTCAAATAATCCAAAATTGAAGGTGCATTGGCAACGATTTTTTTATCATTGGCATCTTTACTATCAAGAATTCTCAAAGGATTCTTTTCCAAACGAATCTTAGAGTCATCACTTAATTGATCCTTGAATGGTGTGAAGTAATCAACCAAAGCTTGGTGATATGCTGCACGTGATTCGGGATCACCCAATGAATTTAAAGCAACTTTCAAGTTCTTGATACCTAAACGATTCAAGAATTCCAAACCAACTGAAATAATTTCAGCATCTAATTCAGGAGAATCTGATCCAAAGGCTTCAACACCAATTTGATGGAATTGACGTTGACGACCTGATTGAGGACGTTCATATCTAAACATTGGTCCCTTATACCAAACCTTATAAGGTTTGATATGTTCTGGTCCATAAAGTTTATTTTCAACATATGCACGAACAACTCCAGCTGTTCCTTCGGGTCTTAACGCAATATGACGATCACCTTTATCATGAAAATCATACATTTCCTTTGAAACAATATCAGATGTATCACCTGAAGATCTTTCAAAGACCTCGTATGATTCAAATATTGGTGTTCTTATTTCAGAAAAACGATACTTGTTGAAAGTATCTTGTGCAATGGATTCTACATATTGCCATTTTTCTGAATCTCCAGGCAAAATGTCCATTGTCCCTTTTGGTTTTTGATAACGCATAAAATCCTCCTTAAATAAAAAACACCCTTGTCTAAATAAGACAAGGGTGCATTCTGCACGGTACCACCTAGTTTTTTTGCTGCAGTTAACGCCTGCCGGACGATTAAAAAGTCACACAAACAAACGTTATCTGTTCTCAGCTCACCAGATTCTCTGTAAAACGCCCCTATTTGATTAGGAATATATTTATAAACTATCCAAAATTACCGAAAAAGTCAAGTTTTCTCAAGAAAATTACAATCTATTCTTTCAGTTTTCTACATTATTCAGTAATATATACTTATAGAAATGTCAGTAACTAGACAACAAAGGAATCAGTTAAATGAAAAAATTCATTAAATTTTTTATGAAGAACCGGATTCTTGTTGCTATTTTGTTATTACTTGCCTTATCAAGTTGGTCAACAGTGGCCTTAGCAAGTGCCAATGCTGTTGTCGTCCAATCTGATTCTGTCAATGTTCGTGTTGGTCCAGGATTAGCCTACGCTAATATGGGTCAAGTAAAAAAGGGTGACAAACTAGCCATCCTCGCCGAAAAAAACAAATGGTATCAAGTAAGATTGTCCGGAGATAAAATTGGCTGGATCGCCAGCTGGTTGATCGACAATACTGATGTAAGTTCGGCAACCAATAAAGTTGGAATCGTTAAGGTTCCTAATACGACCGTCTTCAAAAACGCCGATGCTAGTAGCAATGTCTTGGGTACAATCGAACAGTCACAAAAAGTTACGATTATGTATCAGGAACAAGACTGGACTCAAATCCTTTACAATGGTACTGCCGGCTGGGTCAAATCTAACTTCATTCAAGGTACTCAAGAAACTTCTGGCTCATCCAATAGTTCCGATACAACCTCAGACGATGATATTAAGAAAGTTACTGTTACCCAACCCAATACCAAATTAAGAATTGAACCTGATCAAAGCGGCCGAGTTGTAAAAACTGTTAAGGTCGGTAAACAATTTGATTACTTGAGTAAAGATGGCAAATGGTATAAAGTTCGTGATTCTGATGGATCAGTTGGCTACGTCGCCAGTTGGGTCGTTACAATCTCTGGAACTAAGAGTGCTGTTAAGTCAGCTTCCACTAATATTTCTGAAGCTACAATTGTACTTGATCCTGGTCACGGTGGTGATGATTCCGGTGCTGAATCAAATAAGAGTACTTACGAAAAGAATTTTACCCTTGCCTATGCTAAAGCTATCAAGCAACAACTAGAACAAACTGGTGCTCGCGTTGTTATGACAAGATCTGGCGACAATAGTAAGTCACTTGGTGATCGTGCTCGTCTTTCAAGTAAAATTCAAGCTGATGCCTTTATTAGTCTTCACTTTGATTCTAGTGCTCAAGCAGACGCTGGTTCCGGTGTTACAACCTACTATTATAATAAGAATAAAGATGGAGAATTAGCCGATGACTTGAACAGTCAACTGAAAGGTTTATCCATTGGTAGTCGTGGAACAGCTCAAAAAGATCTATATGTTTTGCACTACAACAGTCAACCATCAGTATTAATTGAGTTAGGTTATATTAACTCTAAGGCTGATTATAAATATATCAATTCCAATACTTATAAAGAACAAATTGCCAAAGACGTAACTAATGGCTTAAAAGAATACTTTAAATAAAAACACGATAGGAATTGAAGTGCTCCATAATTGTTAGACAAGAAATCTAATAGTTATGGAGCACTTTTTGTATGGTTAAATATAGTTCAAAATTAAAAGCTGAAATCGTCAGTGAATATCTTGCTGGAGGGATCAGTATGAATTCTTTGGCAAGAAAGCATGGTTTACCCAAAAGACAGGTCAGTATTTGGATTCAAAAATTTCGTTTAAGCGGCGTAGACTCGCTTAAACGGAAAAAACTAGGCGTTCGTTTAAGACTGAATTCAAAATAGATGTGATAAACTACTATCAAACTCATGATGAAACTTTAGCCGAAGTAGCCGCAAGATTTGATGTTAATTCTTGTCAAATAAGCCTTTGGAGAACTACCTTCAATCGGTATGGTATTGAAGCTCTAAAGTCTCATACGAAAGGTAGAAAGCCCAAAATGAAACGTAATAAAAAGCAACTTCGTAAATTAGTAAATCAAAGCGAGGTTGAACGTCTCCGTGAAAGAACTTGCAAAGAAGAATCAAGAACTATATGATACGAAACTGGAAAATGACATCCTAAAAAAATCAATGACCCTGTTCGGATCCTTAAAGGACGAGAAAAAACACAAATAGTAGATCAGATCAGGGCTGAACAAGAAGAACTTCCTAAGAATGAAAGATATAAAATTGGTGCCATCCTTAAAGCTATTGGCCTTAAGAAGGCTACCTATCATGACGAACGTAAACGAATTAAGAATCATGTAGATAAGTATGAAAATATTAAAAAGGAAATACTCAAGATTATTGAAAAAGGTAAATGTCGCGGACGTTTAACCTACGGTTCCGTCGCGTACAAAAGGAGTTAGTTAAATTAGGCATCCATAGCGGACGAAGTAGTACGCCGACTAATGAGTGATTTGAATGTTCAAGTTAGCCTTTATAATCGTCATAGAAATGGAAAATATTCATCATTTAAAGGTCATGTTGGAAAAGTTGCGGATAATATCCTGCATCAAGACTTTAAAGAAAACAAACCTCTAATTGTATTACATACAGATGTTACACAGATTCGTTTAGCGAATAGAAAATGGGCATATATTTCTGCGATTACAGACGAAGCGAGTAAAGAAGTTCTAGCATTTCAAATAAAGGATAGTCCTAACAGCGATTTGATTGTAGATACACTTAATGAACTTATATCCACTATTCCAGAGGGAACAGAACCTATATTTCATTCGGATCAAGGCTGGCACTATCAACTAAGTTACTACACTGAAAAGCTTTCTGATAATAAATTTATACAGAGCATGTCTCGCAAAGGTAATTGTCTCGACAACGCTCCAATCGAGAGTTTCTTCCATCTTTTTAAAACAGAATGTCTTAATGGATTTCCACCTTGTAAAGATATTGATGATCTCAAGAAATTATCAAAAGAGTACGTCGATTGGTTTAACAATCGACGAATTTCAACAAAAACAAACGGCATGACTCCGTGTGAATACAGGAGTCATGCCCTAGCAGCTTAAAAATATGGGTCTAAACTTTATCGTGTTGGTAGATTAATTCTATTGACATGATTTTTTTATACCAATCAAAAAAGGACATCTATAATATCCTTTATAACCACGATTTTTGCCACCAAACGAAAATCAAAAAATATAAAGAGGTTTTATTATGTCCCAAGGTTATTTTATCCTAAAGCTACTTAATATAACAGATACTAATATCAAAATAATCGATTGTATCGAACAGAATCACTGTTTTGAAGTAAGAGCGAAGCTAACTTACGCTCCATGTAATTGCCCAAATTGTGGTTTTAATATGATCAGGTATGGTTTTAAATTTACTAAGCATTTTCTATTGAGTCTAAATGGCAAAGCCATAAGACTAAATCTCAAAAGACAAAGATTCCTGTGTAATAACTGCCACACAACAACTTTATCCCACAGTCCTCAATTATTGAACTGTCCAACCGTTTGAATAGGTCTATTACTGAGTTCTTCCTAAACCAATACTCTAAGCAAGAAAGACAGCTAGTAAGAACAATAACGCTTGATTTAAATGCTCAATATCAAACTATCGTTCACCGTTTGTTTCCAAACGCTGAAATCATTGTAGATAGGTTCCACATAATACAGCTTGTAAGTCGTGCCCTAGACAAAGCCTGACTTCTCGCTACTTCTGGATTGAATCACTTCTCTAGAGAATATAAGGTACTAAAATCTGAATGGAAGATATTCCACATGCAAGAATCATCGTTAAATGCCACTGATTCTAAGTATTACAGAGGTTTAGGAGAATATTCTACACAACAGAATATCGTTGACTTAGGACTGAATCAAAGTGATGATTTCAGACATAGCTATAACGCTTATCAATCGGTTTTAGAAGCTATAAGAAATAATGATATCAATGCGTTAAGCGAAGCTATAACGCATTACAAAAGAAATGGCAGTCCTACGGACGTTGCCATGAACACTCTGAAGAAAAATTTATCATACGTTCTAAGCAGCAGTAAATACAGTTATTCAAATGGTCCCCTTGAAGGAATCAATCGAAAAATCAAGGCATTAAAACGTGGTTGTTTTGGATTTAAGAATCAGATGCATTTCTTTATGCGTATTCAACTTATAAGGGCATAAAGAAAAAGAACCATACCAATTAAGGCATGATTCTTAGTAAAAGGCCCTACCAACACGATTTGACTTAGACCCCAAAATATTCTATTTTGTCTAACTTTTGTGTTGCACTTCAAATTTCTACCGTACTTTTTTGATATTTAGTTAAGAAATTGCTGCAAATGTTGCGCCGTAAAAGATTCTGTATGCTTCAATAAGTCAATAGGATAACCTTGAAAAATCACTCGACCACCGTAACGGCCACCTTTCGGACCAAGATCTACAATCCACTGGGCTTTTGAAATAATCGACAAATTATGTTCCAAAACTAGCAGTGTCTTTTGTTCAGACAGCAATTTTTTAAATAGCTCTAATAGCTCCTCAACATCTGATTCATGTAAACCAGTACTTGGTTCATCTAAAATAATCAAATCACTTTGATCGGTTTCAGCTAAACTCTTGGCAATCTTCAAACGTTGCAGTTCTCCACCCGAAAGTGTGTCCAAACTTTGACCAAGATTCAAATAACTTAGATTAGCTGATACCAAATTTTGCAATCTAAAACTAATCTTCTTACCAAATAAGGGAATGGCTTCTTCAGCTGTTAGTTGAAGAATATCAGCAATTGTTAGATTTCTCCACTTAAAGCTCAAAGCTTTATCATTATATTTTTTACCATGACATTTCTCACAGTCTTGCTTAACATCCCCCATATATGCCAAATCAAATTTAATGTAACCTTTCCCTCCACATTCAGAGCAAGCACCTTGTCCATTGAAACTGAACAAAGAAACACTTTCACCTGACGCTTTCGCAAAGACTTTTCGGACATCATCAAAAATACCTAAATAAGTTAAAATATTAGAGCGATTACTACCTTTAATAGCACTCTGATCAAAGATAACTGTTTCCGGATATTTCTTCGTAAACAATTCTCGAATCAAGGTACTCTTTCCTGAACCAGCTACACCGCTGATTACCGTTAATGCATGCTTTGGTAGTTTGACTGACGCATGTTGAACATTATATTTTGAAACATCATCTAACGTATAAAATTCAGAAAACGGCTTTCTTTGTTCATTCAAGCTTTGTTTTTTAGTCAAGGCTCTCCCAGTTAGGGTATCTGAATTTAACAGTTCCTGATAAGTCCCTTCAAAAGTTATCTTACCACCACGTTTACCTGCAAATTCACCCATCTCAACCACGTGATCAGCAATTTTTATGACGTCTGGATCGTGATCAATCAACAGAACCGTATTACCTTTATCTCGTAACTTGGTAAATATTTTATTAATACCAATCAAATCTTCTGGATGCAAACCCACGCTTGGTTCATCAAAAATATATAAAACATCTGATAAAGCACTATTCAAATGTTTTGTCATTTTGATACGTTGTGACTCACCACCTGACAAAGTGGTTGTCGAACGACTCAGTGTTAAATATTCCAATCCAACTGTTTTAAGACTATTCAAGCGAGTCAGTAAGTTTTGTAAAACTAAACTAATTTCTTGATTACCATTAATTTGTTGTAAAAATTCAATCAATTCATCGATTGGCGTTTCAGCACAATCAGCAATCGACTTACCATTAATCTTGGCCGATCGAATTAAATCATTTACACGCGTACCATGGCAATCTGGACATACTTGATTATCAAAAATATCATTCAATGCTTTTTGATAATGTAGACCACCTTTTTCCAAAATGGTCTTTTTAATTCGTTCAACGATCCCAATATATTCTGATGTCTTAGGCCACTTATCCGTAGGATTCTTTGGTTGACTACCTTGGTCGTATAATAATAAGTTTAGTTCCTGTGGCGTAAAATCTCGTAACTTCTTATCATTATCAAAATTACCAGTTTCCGTATAACGTAACCAACGGAAACCGCCTGGTTGAAAAGTCGGAAACTTAATTGCACCTTCATTAAGCGACTTGTCAAAATCCAGTAAACGATCAACTATCACTTGTTTAGTTTGCCCTAATCCCTGACAAGTTGGACACATTCCAGCTGGATTATTGAACGAGTAGACCATTGAGTAGCCAATAAAAGGTTGCGCAATTCGTGAATACAATAATCTTAGACCTGTATAAATTTCCGTTATCGTTCCCACTGTTGAACGAGCATTACCGCCAATCTTCTTTTGATCAACCACGATTGAAACCGGTAAGTTGTTAATCTGCTCGACCTGTGGTGCTTCATAGCTAGGCAACATCCGCTGCACAAAGGCAGAATAGGTTTCATTCAATAAGCGCTGTGATTCGGCCGCAATCGTATCAAATACTAATGATGACTTTCCTGATCCTGATAGACCAGTAAAAACTGTAATCTGATGCTTGGGAACCTTTAGTGATACATTCTGTAAATTGTTGTTCTTGGCACCAATAACTTCAATGTAATTTTCCATTTTTCCCTCCTAGTATCAAAAGCTTGGACAACTAATATATCTCAATAAAAAAATTTATTCAAGATGACTTTTATCCCGGTTGAGGAGGGAAAACTTACTTAATTGTTTTACCAAAATATATTTCTTCCCAAATTGCATTGTTGGTATGGGTTTTCGCTATTGTTCCATCTTGATTAAACACCTCAGGCTTAACTGCTCCACTGAATCTTAAATAGGCACCATCAAATCCTGATAACTTAGCCGCAATTCTTTTTATTGGTGGCAAGATTTCAATCATCTGAGAATTAAGAATTGTTTTCTCATGTAAATAAGTCGCCTTAATGTGATTCTTGCCATCGTTATAATCGTAAATCATTACTTTAGGAACTGGTTTCCCCGTCTTAGGTTCAATAAAAGCGTCTTTTTCTTCAAACTTGAGATACTTAGGATTATCTACTAATATTTTGTCCCCTTTTGCGACCATAAAAATCGGAAAATTCATATGATCGTATTCTTTTTCAGCCGTAATATAACCTGAAATAACCGTGTAATCATCAATATTGGCACGTCCCCAATACCAATGATTTATTAGTTTCATCATTTGAATATTGCCCCAATTGTGGTCGTGATAACAAATACCAGTTAATTTTTCAGTTTTATTTCCGATCGTCAACTCAATATTCGCTTCTCCACGTGGGATTGAAGGTAACCAAGAAAATTGTATTCATCATTATCTCCAAACAGTATATAACCTGTATCTGATCAACAAAAAGGTACAATATTCTTAGCATTGATTTGTCATAAAAGGTCACCACGAGATCTGACCCATCACTTAAATGAGCATCAAAATACCACCATTCATAATTCAATTCTTTAATATTTGTTCTCAATCCATCTTCCCAAGGCTCAACGTCCTTCGTTAAATTTAATTTTAAATAATCATCTTTTTTATTTGCCATTCTTGTTTGCTCAGTCATTTTTCCAACTCCTTTTAATTTAAGAAGGAGTATATTATTGTTATCAATTCGATAAAACCTATTAGTAACAGAAACGGAGTATTTGTAATGAATAATATTTGCACTGAAGACACCATTACAAGTCAAAACACAATCGTTTTATTCAAAGAATTGTTAAAATTGGCACAAGATACAGAACTAGAAAACATCAAAATATCGAGTTTATGTCTAATGCTTCAGTTTCTCGACAATTTTACTATTAACACTTTTCGTCTAAAGAACAGATTATTGAGTCGGTCTTCGATTTACAATATCAACAGCTTTTTAAGGATCATAAAAAAAGTATAATACAACGGATCAACACAGCCTTGCACTATACTTCTTTCAATTTTTTTATGATGAACAAGAAATTCTAAAGCAAATAATTACTGGAAACATGGAATACTTAATTCTCTTCAAGTTTCGTGAATATTTTACTCAGATGTTAAGCATGAACATAGTTGCAAGTAATACTGAACACGTCACATATTGATCTTCCTACACTATAGGCGGATTTTCCGAACTATTGATCGAGTGGATTAAAAGGGCTGTCCAAAAACACCTGAAAAAATGACAAATATATTTACCAAATTAAAAAGTAAGCTATTTTTTCTATTATCTTGGAGGTATTCGTCCATGAAAGTCTATTTAATACGTCATTCAGAACCAGATTTTACTCAAGTCGATCAATCCGGCTATGTTGGTTATGGTAGAGACTTAACCCGTTTAACACCCAATGGGATTAAAATTGCTCAAAAAGCCGCCCACGATCCTATTTTTCAACAAATTCAACTACTTCTGATCTCACCATATACCAGAACCATGGAAACAGCTCTGGAAATAATCAAACAACACCCTAACATTCCCACTCAAGTTGAACTATTACTACATGAATGGCGTCCAGATCTGACCGGTCGTAAACTCACAGGACTGCCACAAGTCAATGCCGCTTTTAAAGACTATTTGCATGACACTCATAATTCCAAGATGGATTATGAAACATCTAGCCAAATTATCTCTCGTGTTGAATCTGTTTTAGATAAGTATAAAGACACCTACGATTGCATAGGTGTAATTACTCACGGTCAAGTTATCCGAAGAATGTTAAAAATGGATATGCGAACCAGCATCCCCTACTGTGGAATCTATAAATTAAATTACAAATAAATCTATCTTTAGATTCTTGCTTAATTAACTGAGTTTATTAAAATATGCCGTCGTCCGTAAAATCTCTGTGGACCACTGGAACGTGGTGGGCACAACTTGGAGCCAATGAAGACCACATTGTCTTCAAGCTTGGCCTTATTCTAAGTGGGTTCCCCACTAAGAATAATTTCACCACTGAGGGTCCACAGAGTTTTTACTACCGACTAGTTTTTTATTTCTAATATTACTAACTAAACTTGCAGTATGTAAATTTTTATTCTACATACTCGTAATCGAAAAAAAGTTTAAATTCTCAAATCAAAAAAAGGACAACATTCATTAAGAGATTCAGGTACAAACATACCCGAAATTTCTTAATGAATGCTGTCTTTCTTTTTTTATACTAATAGTTACTTATTAAAGTAAAACACCAGTCCGGAGCAACAAAGAAAATGGGCTCAGTAGTGAAATTTTTCTTAGTGGCGAAGTCACTTAGAAAAAGGCCGAACTTGAAGACTGTTAGCAAAGCCAAGAGGCTCCAAGTCGTGCCCACTACGTTCCAGCCCTATTTTCTTTGTTGCGGAGGACGGCATCCTTCAACAACCCAGCTATCCACTGTACGGATGAACACAATCTGCTAAACGTGATTGAATATAATTCAATTCAGTTTTTTTCAATTCACGGCTCTCTTTGATAGTTTTTACCAAACCAAGAATCGTTTCTCTTTCAGTTGTATTTTCCAAGTTCAAACAATAACCATTACGTCTCAAAAAGAAATCCATAGCAGCAATCGCTGTTTGTGTATTATATTTTTCAAAAATACCATCACAGATGATCGTACAGAACAAATGTGTCAAATAAAGATTCAAATTATCGAATTGATCTAGAAATTCAACATTACTTTGAAGTCTTTTCTCACTAAAAGTAATCTCATCATTCTCGTCAATTGCTAAATGAATTGCCACAATTTGATCGTAAGTTAATTTTTCAAGTTTGTTTTCCATATTTTTATCCATTATATTAATTTTTCAATTTCTAAGAGATCACTTATCTTGTGATCATAATCAAAATCAATAGTCTCCGCATTCAAAAGAACTGTGCGTGCACCAACACTTCTACCGAACTCAACATCAATTTGACGATCACCAATTACCCAAAGATCTTCTTTTTTGAGATCATATTTATTCATCAAATAATCCAGCATCTCAGAATTGGGTTTTCTCTTGAAACCATCAGCCACACTGATAATTTCTTTGAAGTAATGTTCAATTCCTAGTGAACTAGCCAAATCATATATTGATTGATCTCGATGAGTCACAATAAATTGCATACAATGTTTTTTATCACAATAATCCAAAGCATTTTTGATATGCGGTATTAAAGTAATTTTATCGTGATATTCTTTCTCATATCTAAAATAAGTAGTGTAAAAGATCTTCACTGCTTGTTTTGGATCCTCTTGATCTTTTAACAAATCAGTTACAAATTTTCTAACTGATGTTTTCTTTGATTCTTTAAAAATTGTATCCTTTGACAGACTAATGTCAAAATTCTCCCGTAGAGACCTTTGTGTAGCTGAGACAATCCCCGGATAACTATTGGCAATAGTATCATCAAAGTCCCAAACAATACTTTTCATTTTTATCTCTCCATTAAAATAGTTACTGGTCCATCATTAGTTAATGACACTTGCATGTCAGCACCAAATTCACCAGTTTCGACAGTTAAATTGTATCCTCTTAACAAATCATTGAAGTGATCGTATTTTTTGCTAGAAGCTTCAAAATTACCAGCTCCAGTAAAACTAGGTCGATTGCCATGTTTTGTATCAGCATACAATGTAAATTGCGAGATAGATAGAATTTGACCACCGACATCCTTGATTGACAAGTTCATTTTATCATCAGCATCGGAAAATACCCTCATATTTGCTATTTTCCGTGCGATATATTCAAGTGTTTCTTCTGTATCTGCATCACTAAAAGCTACCAATAAACAAAATCCTTGATCAATTTGACCAAGGGTTTTGTCGTCTACAGTAACCTTCGCAGTAGATACTCGTTGAATTACAACTTTCATCTACGCTACCGTCCTCTTAATTTCATAGACATTTGGGATATTCTTTAATTTAGAAATGATACTATCCAAATGTTCCTTATTATTAACACCAATACTTACATGAATAATTGCCATCTTCTCTTTATCAAGACGACCAATAACATTATTAAGCGTATTAGTATTTGAATTGATAACCTGTAATACTTCATTAATTAAACCATTACGGTTGAAAGCATAAACATCAAGTTCAGCTGTATAGCGTTTTTCTTTAGTAACGTTATCCCAGCTAACCTCGATGAAACGTTTCTGGGCTTCTTCACTCTGAACATTAGGGCAATCAGCTCGATGAATCGTCAAACCACGTCCTTTAGTAATATAACCAACAATCTTATCTCCTGGAATTGGATTACAGCATTTAGCCAAACGAATCAATAAGTTATCAATTCCTTGAACTGAAATACTTGTATTGGCATTATTACGTTCCTTTTTGAGTTTTGGACTTTCTGTTTGAGGTTGAGTAGCTTTATCATCGGTATCAGTAATAACCTGTTCTTCAAGCTCTTTTTTCTCAGCTTCTTTTTTACGATCAGGATCTTCACTCAATAATTTATGAACCACATTAATCGGTGAAAGTTCACCATAGCCAACTGCATTGAAAAGTTCATCGGGCTCAGTATAATTAAAAATCTTCATGGCTAATTCCAAATGTTTCTTATCAAGATACTTTTTACTTGAAAGTGAACGATTTTTCAATTCGTTTTCAAGTGATTCTCGTCCCAGAACAATATTCTCTTCACGATCTTTAGTTCGGAAATAACGTTTGATCTTATTTCTAGCCCGAGCAGTATAAACAACATTGACCCAATCTCGACTTGGTTCAGAACTAGAGTTAGTCAACATTTCAACAATGTCGCCATTCTTCAATTGATAATTTAGTGGGACCATTCTGCCATTGATCTTAGCACCAATAGAATGATTTCCAACTTCAGTATGTACTTGATAAGCAAAGTCCAAAGTAACTGCACCCTTTGGTAGCTCAATAACTTCACCTTCCGGTGTAAATACATAGACGCGGTCATTAAAGATCTCACCCTTAACTGACTTCATAAAATCAGAAGCATTGTCAGAGTTCTCTTGCAATTCAAGAATTTCACGGAAAACATCGATCTTTTGTTCATCATCGTCCAGATGAACACCTTCAAAGTTACCTTCCTTGTATGCCCAGTGAGCAGCAACACCATATTCAGCAACTTGATGCATTTCAAAAGTTCTGATCTGAACTTCTAGTGGTTGACCACCAGGACCGATAATAGTCGTATGTAGTGATTGATAACCATTAGCCTTAGGTACAGCAATATAATCCTTAAAGCGTCCTGGAATTGGCTTCCACTTAGAATGAATTGAGCCTAGGACTGCATAACAATCTTTAACTGAATCGACAACAATCCGAATAGCCAACAAATCATATAACTCAGAAAATTGCTTATGCTTATCACGCATCTTCTTATAAATAGAATAAATATGCTTAGGACGTCCATAGATATCATACTTAATTCCCAAAGCATCAACATTTTTTTTGATATAATCAATTGCTTCAGCAATATAAGCTTCACGTTGGTCACGCTTACTATTCATCAAATGAACGATGCGATAGTATTGTTGAGGATTAATATAATGTAACGAAAGATCCTCTAGTTCCCATTTAATCTTACTAATACCTAAACGATCAGCCAAAGGTGCATAAATTTCCAATGTTTCATTGGCAATTCGACGTTGTTTATCAGGGCGAAGTGCTTTTAGAGTTCTCATATTATGTAAACGATCTGCCAGTTTGACCATAATGACACGCAAATCCTTAGCCGTAGCCAAAAGCATTTTACGATGGTTTTCAGCCAACAATTCTTGATGAGAACGATATTTATATTTGCTGATTTTAGTCACGCCATCAACAATTGTCGCTACTTGATCGCCAAATAATTCTCTAACATCCCCTAAGGTAACGTTGGTATCTTCAACCACATCGTGTAAATACCCTGCGGCCACAGTATATGGATCCATACGTAATGAAGCCAAAATCTGGGCTACTTGAGTTGGGTGAATAATATATGGTTCACCAGTAGCGCGTTTTTGTTCCTTATGTACATAAGCTGCAAAGTTATAAGCCTTATTGACAAATTCAACATGTTCTTCATTCATATAACTTCGACAGATTTCCAAAACTTCCTCTGGCGTATAATCTTTATTTTTTTTCATAGAATATTCACCCCGTTACAATAAAAAGCACTCAATGAGTGCTTTTTATTTTTACATATCATTATGATTATTTTATCGCTAAATTTCAATTAGTTTTGTCTCTCAAATAAGAAATATATCAAAATACTCAAAACTAAGTATATTCCAGCCAAAAAGTAACCGTAACGTCCATATTTGACGAAAACACTAATAACAAAAATCACTGGAAATATAACTAAATTATAAAACGACAAAGCATATTTTCTCGAGAACCAACCAATGAAGCCTGCAAAGAAAACATTAATAACAAAGAATAGCCAGATAATTCGATTAGTTCTTCCTAAATGAAAGAGATTAAACAAAATTGGCATTATAAAAACTAAAACGATTGAAATCAAAGCAATGTAAGTTGTTTTTGATTTTTCAACTTTTTTCCAAATATTTTTCACGATTCGTTCCTCATTTTACAGTTAGTTCGTATTTATATGATAGCACTGATAGGAAGTACATGGGTGCTGTTTCTGCCCGCATAATTCTTGGCCCCAAGCCAACTGACAAAAAGTCAGCCTGATTCAAGAAATCTACCTCATCTGGTGCAAAACCACCTTCAGGTCCAAATGCACATAAAACAGATTCAGGTTGCTGATTTAATGTCTGAGCTAGAAGACTGATTTCACCTTGTTTAGCCGATTCTTCATATGCAATCAAGTTAGTTGAAGCCTTGTGATCGGATAGTTTTTTTAGACTATCCAAATAGAGCACTTCAGGAATTATCCGCCTTTTTGATTGTTGAGCCGCATTTTTAGCAATTTCTTGCAAACGCACTAACTTTTTTTCAACAACATTTTTCTTCCAATTCATAATTGAATATTTGGAATTAAAGAAAATAATCCTTTTAGCACCTAATTCAGTGGATTTTTGAGTAATCCATTCAATCTTGTCTTTTTTAGATAATGAACAAGCAATTGTGACATCAACCGGCAATTCCGTACTAGGAATATCTGATAACTCAACTCGAACAATAATTTTTTGTTGATTCAAATCAACTTTTTCAATCGTAGCCGCATACAATTTTTCTGAAACGTCTACCAAGTAGATCACATCGCCTGTCTTATGACGCAAAACCTTAGCTACATGACGAAAGGTTTCTGCATCATCAATTACAAATTTATCGTTTTCTATTTTTTGATTAACGAAGTATTGCTCCATCTTCTGCCTCAAACTCTTCTTTTCTTCTACAAATTAAAGTTGACCAACCTTTTAGATGAAAGGCTTCTAAAACTACAAAACCCTGTTCTGCCATCTGATCGGTGATCAAAGCTTCTTTTTCATTAATAATTCCTGACAAAACAACGAATCCATTTTTATTCAAATAATTGTCAATATCCGGAATAAATTGTTGGAT
Source organism: Companilactobacillus musae (assembly GCF_003967595.1). Classification (GTDB taxonomy): domain Bacteria; phylum Bacillota; class Bacilli; order Lactobacillales; family Lactobacillaceae; genus Companilactobacillus; species Companilactobacillus musae. The sequence continues at coordinate 372,159 of NZ_BIFW01000001.1, forward strand.
CACGTCAGCCAACATATTGGCGACAATCACATCTACTTTACCGTTAACACCATCAAGCAAAGAATTTTCAAAAACTTCAATATCCTCGCAACCAGGGTTCAATTGAATATTTTCTTTAGCTGCTCTAACTGCTTCTGGATCAAGATCATATGCCTTGATATCTTTAACACCTAAAAGACGGGCTTGAATCGATAATATTCCCGAACCAGTACCAACATCATAAAGTGAATTAGCATCTCCTAGAATCAATTCTAGAGCTTGCATACATGAATAGGTAGTTGGATGAGTTCCAGTCCCAAAGGATTTTCCTGGGTCCATAACAATAATATGTTCATCCTGATATTTAGGCTTGTAATCAACCCAATTAGGTACGACCGTCAAGTAACGACTGATTTTTACAGGATGATAATATTGTTTCCATTCGTTTTCCCAACTGCTATCATCCAATTCACTAATTGATACCTCAACACCAGTAATATCAAAACCATATCCTGGTAATTGTTTCAATTGAACTTTTAAATTATTTAAAAGTTCTTCATTGTAATTATTTTCGTCAAAATAAGAATTAATCTTTGTTTTGACAGTTTTATCTTCATCGTCAACCATTTCCGTTCCGTTTGCACCAACGCGCATGAAAACATCAGATATAATCTCAGGATCGAAATCATTTGGGATTGCGACCGTTATTTTTTTCCAAATCATTCAACGTTCCTCCATTATTAATAAGATTACTAGAAAAAGCCCATAAAAAAAAGACGTTACCGTCTTTATTTAGTGAAAAAATTAAGAGATTGAATAAATTCTTCTTGTCTAGTTCGAAGATCCGACTGTGCTCTTTCTAATTTTAAATGATCAACTGAATTTCGCTCTAAATCCATACAACTGACCATTTCAATTAAACCAATGAAATAATTGTTAAGCTTTTCTGCAATAACACTACCTTCTAGATTGTATTTGGCTAAATATGAATTACACAATTTGATGAAGCTCTTTATATTAGATAAATAATTATCAACCCATCGAGAATAAGTTTCATATCTTAGAGCTTCCCCACGCTCAATCAACTTAATAGTTTTGAGATACTCACTAAACACTTCATTGTAAGTAACGAATCTTTCTAATAAGACGTTAGTTTCTAAAATACGATATTTATTTGGCATTGCTGTCATAACAATCCACCTCACTTCTTTTTTTAAACTATATCATATGAATTTAATTATGCAAAGCATTATTTTAAACTTATGAAGACATAAAATAAAAATTATATTAGTTTGGTTAAGGAATATTCCCGTCCTCCACAACAAAGAAAATTGGGCTGGAACATAGTGGGCACGAATTGTTTCAAATCTTGGCCTTTTTCTAAGCGACTTCGTCACTAAGAAAAATTTCACTAAAAAAGCACCTACTAAGTTTCATACAGTCATTCTTAGTGACTACATACTTAATAGATGCATAATCTTTAGAGATATTCAAAATATTTAGTAATAAACCGATAAGTTTCCAATACTGCAATCTTAGTTAACAGTGATAGAAACAAATCACTAGTCGGGAGCAAAATTTCTGTGGACCCTCAGTGGTGAAATTATTCTTAGTTTGCATAGCGAGCTTAGAATAAGACCCATCTTGGAGACGATGCGAACTTCATTGGCTTCAAGTTTTGTCCACCACGTTCCAGTGGTCCACAGATGTTTTGCGGACGACGATATCCTTAGTTGTATTAGTTAATATAACTACTTCTTCTCAGTTTTGTTTTTATCAGCTACCTTTTTCCGTAAGGATTCATTATCCTTAAATAATTTTTGAGCCTCAGATAATTTTTTAGGACTATTCTTAATTTCTTGAGAAATTTTACTAAAATCATTCTTGGCAGGATCTTCTTGATGTTTCTTGAACAAACTCATACTAATCGCTCCTTATCCTGTTGTAACGCTCATTATTATATAACAGTCACAATATAATAGACCTTAAAAATTAAAAATAATTTGCTAACCAACAACATCTCTTTGCTTTCAAAAATTAATAGCTTTGTTATTATATACTAAGTAAGCTTTAAGTTTTAGGGATTGGTGACAAAAAATGAGTAAAAAAAAGAAAATTCAAAAGACATTAGTCGAAAAAATATTAGATAAAGAAAAAGTTGAATATGTTCCCATGACTTTCGAGACTGAATCCGATGGTGACACGCAGGAACTAGTAACCGATAAGTCCACTCGTGACGGCTACAAGATTTATAAGACCCTAGTCCTCACTGGTAACAAAACTGGTCCATTGGTCGGTATGCTACCACTAGACAAGCATCTTAGTTACAAAATGCTTGCTAAGCTTTCAGGTAACAAAAAAGTCGGTATGGTCCCACTTAAGGACCTAATCAAAACCAGTGGATTTGAACACGGCGCTAACAGTCCTGTTGGTATCCACTCACTACATAATTATCCTATTTATTTTGACAATGAGGCTGAAAGATCTGAAAAGATCATCGTTTCAGCTGGCAAAGTTGGTCAGTCAATCTTGATTGAACCACATGCTTTGGCCAAAGCAGTTAATGCAAAATTTGGTGGTTTTGCTGTAGATAATCCTGAATAAGGACAATAAAAAAGTCCTGATGCCTAAGCACCAAGACTAATTAAAATTTTATTTTACGCAGCTTTGTTATTCTTTAAGTTGTCGATAGCTTTTTCAATGGTTGTACCGTTACCAAAGTGATTGCTATCATTAACATCAACTGCTGTGAATAATTGATCTTTAAGATCTAAAAGAATTCTATATTTCATATTATTCACGCCTCCTTTATTGTTCCGTATCTCTAAGAGGTAGCGACTAATTGTCATATTAACAACTTGGCAAAATAAAGTCAATCAATAAGCCTTTTCCTTGACTTTACAACGATTATGAATAAAATTTAAGACACAAATATAAAAGGAGAATTAAATGAATAACATTTGGAAATACGTTTTGGGCTTCTTTATTGCCCTCTTATTATTCTCAATCTTCATTCACATAATACTTCCATTAGCTGTAATTCTCGCAATTGTCGGCGGAATCTATTATTTGTATCGAAGACATCAAAATAACAAATATACTCCTGAGGGACGTAAAAAAGTAAATTAAATAAACAAACGGGGAATTCTGACTTAAACAGTCAGTGTTCCCCGCTTTTTATTTACTTGGTTTATCAATATCAGCAGTTGCAGAAATCAGTAACAACACTGCCCCAGCAATACCTGCAGAAATTAAGTTACCGTTGCTGAACCATTTAAAAATAAATCCTAAAACAGCAACTACTAACAATAAAACTCCCAACCAACGATCGATCTTCATTAATAAATTCATTTCAAACAACCTTTCATTACTCATTTACCCTAAAAAATACTAAAATGTAATATGAAACATTTAGTATGAACATTATACATTATCTTGGAGGGGTAAAAAAATGGACAAAGCACAAAGACTTAGTGTTTTAGACGATTTAATCAAACTGGAAACTGTCAATGGTGATGAAGAAAAAGTTGCCAACTATTTAAAAGAACTTTTTGAAAAAAATGGTATCGAAACTGAATTAAACAAATATGATGAAAATAGATACAATCTTATCGCCACTATCAAAAAAGGTGACGGACCTATCTTGGGTTTCACTGGACATGAAGATGTCGTAGCTACAGTCGACGACGAAGCATGGAACTATGGTCCCTTCAATCCGAAACATATCGATGGCAAGATCTTTGGTCGTGGTTCATCTGATATGAAAGGTGGACTAGCTGCTTTAGCTATCTCCTTGATTGAATTAAACGAAGACCCTGATTTCAAAGGAAATATCAAATTTATCGCCACTGTCGGTGAAGAAGTTGGTGAAATCGGAGCTGAAAAACTTTCTAAAGAAGGATACGCTGACGATTTAAATGCCTTAATTGTTGGTGAACCAAGTAATTCATCATCACGTCTAGTTATGGAAAAATTAATTGACAGTGGTTTGATCGAAACAAATGGCGCCAAGCCAGAAACACGTATCGCAGCCTTTTGTGCTCACAAGGGTTCAGTTACATACAAAGTAGTTTCTCATGGACGTGCCGCTCACAGCTCCATGCCTGAAGTAGGTATCAATGCTTTGGATAACTTAATTACTTACTATAATAAGCAAAATGAATATTTCTCTGAGCTAATTAAAACTGAAGATGATGTACTCGGAACAACAAAACCATCAGTTACCGTTTTGAACAGTGGTAAACAAGAGAACACTATTCCTGACTATGCTGAAATGACTGTTAAAATTAGAACCATCCCTGAATATAGCAACGATAAAATCATTGCTGACTTAGAAGAAATGATCGACAAGTTAAATCAAGCCGATCCAAGAATGAAATTAGAGTTTAAACTTTTGAGTAGCAACTGGCCTGTCAAAACTGACATCAACTCTGACTTTATGAAATTAGTTCGTGCCAGTTATAAAGATGTACTTGGTGTTAACATCTTAACCGTTGGTGCTCCTGGTGGTACTGACGCTTCTAAATTTGTTCAAGCTAACCCAGACCTTGACGTAGTTGTTGCCGGTCCTGGTAATGAATCTGCTCATCAAGTTAATGAGTTTATTTTTGAAGATGATTACTTACAATATATTAGTATTTATAAGACTATGGCTCGTAAGTATTTTGAAAAATAAGTAAAAATTTATAAAAATAAATATTTTTTAGAGATACTTTGATTTAAAAGTACTTTATACTCCAAAAAAACTACTAACTTCACTTTAGAAGACTAGTAGTTTTTTTGCTATTTAAAGTAATTATCCTTTATTTTAGTGCTATTCATTAATGTTACTATTTCGTATCAGAATTTATCATATACATAGCAATGCAGATCTCGGCTTCTAAACGATGTTTCGTAATATGAAAAAACTACATTTTATTATCAAACTTCAACAGTCTCAATTATTTGACTTGGTTGTTAGGTCCCATGTTACTTTATTTTAAATAAAATCATAGGAGATGTTCTTGATGACAAAAATTTATCGTTACGAATATGCTTCATTGTCCATTGTTTTGTTAATCATTTATAGCCATATGGGAAATTGGGAGTTGATACCAATTCTATATTTAATCCCTGATATTACCGCATTGGGATTTTTCATTTCTACCAAAACTGGTGAGAAAGCTTATAACTTATCTCATACATTACTCTTACCAATTATCCTGCTATCGGTAAACTTAATAACTAAATCAAACAACTTATTTACTAGTATCATGATTATTTGGTTACTCCATATTTCAATAGATCGAACTCTTGGCTGGAATTTATTTCCAAGAAAATCAATGTAGTTTAGAATATCCCAGTAGCATAAATTTATCATCCGACTTTCAACTAATAAAAGGTTTTTTGGTTTCAGCCAAATTATTAAATAAATAGTTAGAGACAATCCCAATAACTTGTCTATTTTCCGGCAAATCTGAATGGCTAGTATTTTCTCCAGTTAGAGTAATCTCAGTAAAATATCTAACCTGAGATTGATAAATATATTTTCCACTATAAACAGAATCTACTTTGACTAGACCATCGGTCGAATAGTTTTTAGCACCAGCAATTGAATAAATCGTAGTATTATAAGGAATCTTATTGCGATTGTGAACTAGTTCGTTCAACATCTTTGATCCCTGCAAATTATAAGGTGTCGCAATAGTCATCAAACAATCGAGATGCATTTTTGAAATGTTAATATACTTTTCAATTGCTAATGCCCAAATTAGACCACCATTCGAATGTCCAAGAGCCCTAAAATTTGTAAAGCCATACTTAGTTTGTAAACTTTGCATAACTTTACCAAGCAACTTAGCCTGTTGATTGATGTTCCGATATCCATCGCGATTATTTTGAAAGGACACTACTACGATAGGTTGATTATCTATACTTAAGATTCCACCATGAAATTTCATTTTACCGTTTTCGTCCACTTTGACTTTTAAAACACTGTGTTTAAAATGATTCTTTTCTCTAGGTAGATTGGAAATTAAATAATCAAAACGATTTTCTCCCGCTGATGAACCAGGAACCATGACAATTGGCGACATATAATTTGCGTTGAATATTTGCATTGCCCCGACTGATGACTGTTCTACAAAGCCACTAGTTAATAGAATTAAAAAAAGAATATAAATTATCCATTTCATATTTCTCTTAAGCATCGTTAATTACCTCAACTTTGATAAATAATATTGAAAGATAACTTTTTCTTATTTCAGTACAGATGATAAAACCTAGAGATTAATTCAACAATAATCAAAGATAAACACCTTGTTGATTAAATAATTTTTTAAAACGCTTATTAATCAGTTATTTATAGACAATTTCATGAATTAAAACTGTTCATTTATAAAAAATAAGGCTAGACAAATTCGTTATAAATTTGTCTAGCCTTATTTGCATCGATTGGAAAGTTGTTCGGGGTTCAACGTTCTCGTATAGATAAAAATATCGTAAATTTTCTGAGGTTTTAATACAGGAGTACCCTCAAGCCAATAGATCAAAAAGTCCAGTATTCCCTGTGACAGTAGTTCATTAGCATAATTTTTTGGCAATTTATCATCGTTTTCTGTGGCATTAGATGCAATAGATAGCACTAAACTTTTAATATCCTTAACAAATTTGGAATCATAATCCTTCAACAATAATATAGATAATTCTTTTTGACGATAGAGATATTTGAATAACTGCAAAAAAGCATTATTCTTATTCAATGATTTATATAAATCTGGTTTCTTATAATTTGAAAATATATTCTGAATATCCAAAATTATTTCTTTTTCATATTGAGATTTCAAATCATATTTATCCAAATAGTGAATATAAAAGGTTCCACGATTAATTTTTGCCTCTTTGATCAAAGCGCTGATCGTTAATTTATCAAATCCTTCAGCACTAACAATTTTGATAAAAGCCCGTTGAATTTTCATTTCCGTTTTTAATCTTTTTTCATTTGACTCCATCAGAAAACACCCCTTAAATGAACTGACTGTTTATTTAAGGTTGATAATAATCCAAAATAATTTAAATTCAATAAATAAACACTTCACGTATTTTTGTTACCGATATAACACAAGCATATTTGAATTTATTTGAAAATACAGTCATATCTACTCAACACTTTATCTATTTTTGCATATTGTTCCTTCAATATTAAAAATCTATTATGCGGTTGTATAAAAAATTATTGAAGGAGATTTCAATCATGTTTAAATCAGAATGGAAATACCTCATAGATAATAAAAAGATATTAATAGTGTTATTGGCAATTGCTTTAATTCCTGCTATTTACTGTTATATCTACCTCTCTTCAATGTGGAATACTTATGGAAAAATAGACCATATTCCAGTAAGCATTGTTAATGAAGACAGATCAGTAACCTTCAATGGCAAGAGAATTACAATTGGTGATAATTTAACAAGAAGTCTCAAGGATAAAGATGTCTTTGATTTTGAAGAGACAAGTTCAACAAAAGCTGATCGGCGTTTGCGTTCGGGTAAATCTTATATGACTATTATTATTCCCAAAGACTTTTCTAAAAATTCAACCACTTTACTTTCATCACATCCTCAAAAAATGAAAATCAATTATCAAATTAATTCTGGCCAGAACTTTATTGTTTCTAAAATAACTACCGGAGCCGCAACCAATGTTAATCAAAAAGTATCAGAGCAAGTAACGTCTACGTATTCAAAAGTGATTCTTAAAGCTCTAAGTGGCGCTCAAAACGGCATGACTAGAGCTGGGACGGTTACCAATCAGTTATCCAGTCAATCACCATCCCCTCAATTAAAGGCTGGAACTCAACAATTATCAGGAGCTTTGCTAAGTGGGGCCGCTGGATTAAATACAATTTCTAAAAATGAACAAACAGCCGGTCATTTGGCAACTCCTATCTCTGAACATTTAACTGATATTAACAAAGTGCCTAATAACGGTACCGGAATGGCTCCATTTGCTATCGCACTTGGCATCTATGTTGCAGGAATTGCTTTAGGAACTATGTATGACAATGATCCACACAAGAAACCAACTTCAGCCTTTGGTTGGTGGTTATCCAAGGCATCCATCATTACAGTAGTTGCCATCGTTCAATCAGTTATTTTATTTTTCACTTTGACAAAATTGAATAATTTACAAGTTAATTCTCAATTTGATTTATTTAGTGAGTTGATCCTTGGATCATTATTATTTCAATCATTGATTTTTTGTTTAAGTACACTTTTAGGGGGCGTTGGTACTTGGTTGGTATCAATTATCCTAGTCACTCAAGTAGTTTCATCTGGAGGATTATATCCAATGCAATTAGTTGGACATTTTGCTCAAACCATGAATCAATGGTTACCAATGACTTATCTTATCAATTCATTACGTTCAACTATTTCTACTAATTTAAATATTCAATCTGATATTCTAATAATGATAGCTATGATTATTGGATTTAATGCCCTATCGATTGTCAAATTCCGATTTATAACGATTCATAAACCACTTCAAATTTAACCAAGACTTCAAATTAAATATATGAAGTTGATAAGGACAGTTCCAAAACTTTACTATGAAATGTACTTTTTATTCAAAAAAAATACTAACCCTTCACTTTAAAAGGCTAGTAGTTTTTTGCTAAATGAAATATTCCTTCTTCATTTTTCAAATTTCACTTTTTCGATTCTATCTATTATATATAATTGAGAACGAAAAGAAGCCACCGATCTTGCCCATCGATGACTTCAGTACAAGCCTTAGAATGATTTTAACGGGAATATTTACCGTTTCCTCCAATTCCATTTTATCCAAATTTTTCATAACCTCTTTAATTAACTGATATGATGACTTTTTATTCATTAAAGCAACTAACATAGCGCAAAAATAATATTTTTCTGCAAATAAGCTGTATATTTTCAAAAGGCAATAATATATACTCTTAATTAGTAAATTTTAGGAGATTTTTATGAAAAATATTGCTTATAAATATCCTCGTCAGAGAATTAATGGCATTTGGCTTATCATTGTGGGGATCGCCATGCTTTCATTAACGTTGAAATTGAAGAACGGTATGCCAAATACAATTCCGTTTGGAATTCTATATAGTGTGGGTATATTCTGGGAACTTAATTCTAAAACTCGCAAACATCTTAGCGTTGGACCAGGAACAAAATCACAACAATACTGGGCTAATGCTGCCATTATTATTATGTGTATTGCTATCGTGCTTACTATCATTTTGGCTAGAAATACTTATCCGACAACATCGATTAATTTTATGAGAATCATTTGGTTTGGAGTCTTATTATCGGTCGGTTTACACTTCTTTATGTTTATTCCAGTTCACGGTAAAATGATGGGTATTTTAGGTATTCTTACAATTATTAACGTTCTAATATCAATGCTCCTAGTAGTTCCTTTAGATTTAGTTTTCATTATCGATGGTTTTTTGAAATTAATTTTTGGAATCCTTTATATTAAATTAAGTCCCATAAATTTCTAATGTATTTATATCAGGAAGTAGGCTTAATAGAATAGGCTTACTTCCTATTTTTATCTCCTGATTTCTCTAAAAATTTCTTGCTGTGAGGTATTTACGAATAAAAAGGAAACATTCTGGCCCCAAATGGATGTATTAATTACATCCGATCAAATAACTGATTAAGAAAGAAAAACACTTCTCAATGCAAGGCCAAATTAAATCAAAATATAAATGATGGGGCAGTTGTCGCTCAACTAAAGTCGCAGCTATCAATCTTAGCTATGAAAAAGTTATTGTCATCTAATGTCGTTCCCTTTTTTACTGAATTACCTAGATTGTATTTGGGCCATGGTCACCGTGGTAATGTTGTTATAAATCCTCTATTTTAAAGTTCTCACTAAAATAATCCTAGACTTCAATATATCTAAACTTATTCCCAATGTTTCTAGTTCAATTATAAATACGTTAATTGTTTTTTTAATTGGTCTTACCTCATGGATTCAAAATAATGTACCTGATTTAAACAGTCAGATCTTTATGATATTTATTCTTGCACCATTACTCTTTTTCGATGGTCAACGAATACCTATGGTAAGTGTAAATACTAATTTGAAAAATTATTATTAGTAATTCAGTCATCCTGGTTATTCTATCAACAGCTTTTTTAACAATTACGATTCATTATTTATTTGGTTTGAAGTGGTCTATATCCCTAATATAGGTGGGATTCTCATTGGATTAATTCTAGGAAATATAGTAATCATACTTAAGCGTTCCAAAGCAAATGTTTACTCATCACAATCCACAATGTACTTCTTGACCCCTTATCTTAATCTATTTAGTAATTGAATCGTTAGAAACTTTTGAAATTATAGCCATAGTGGTGCAGGATTGATTCATAATAGCAAATCTAATCGAATCAGGTTCATTGATTCCCGTCAATCCACTTTTAATCTACAATCAATTTCTTTTATCAGTGAATTATTGAACAGTATTGTCTTCTTTATACATTATACATTGAATCTATAGATGAGATTTACAGTGAAATTCTATATTCAGAAAATTTAATGTTAGATCCCTAGAAAAGTTTAGTATGACCATTTACTTTAACCAGAAGTTAACTCTGCTTTAATATTTTGTCCTATTCCTTGTGTCCTACAAGAATAAATATAATTAGAGTAAAACTACGATAACAATGGTAAATTCACTGGCCGACTTGTTGAATCAGGTAGTAAATAGGCTATGGGACATCGTGCTATCAATCCGTTAACTGGTATTAAAATATATCATATTGGTACAAATACTCGGCTCTAAGAAAATCAAGTTTCATTAAACTAAATAAATTATAATAAAACCTCTCAATCCGAATGTAGATTCAAACTAAGAGGTTTTTATATATTACGTATTATTTATTAGAAAGAATTTGATAAATATATTCAGTCAATCCTCCGATTGTATCGATTCCCTGATCAGAATCTGTATCAATTTCAATATCATACTTATCTTCCACAACATCTATAAGTTCAAATACATCTAAACTATCAAGATCCAAATCTTTTTTTAAATTAGTGCTTTCCTTTACTTTACTACCATCGATATTTTGACGATCGACTAAAATATTTTTCAAATCTGTAAAAATTTCTTCTTTTGTTTTCATGTTTATTACACTCCATTTATTAAATTAATATTTCACTTTGAGTACTTCTCAGCTTCCTTAACAAAGCCTTGCAAATTAATCATTGCTCTCTTTATAAGATGTACTTCATCATCATCAAATCCTGACAAAAAGCTTGCAACTAACTTCTTGTGAAAGGCATCGTGAGCTCTATAAAGCAGCTTACCCTTTCTTGTTAACTTTAAATTCGTAATTCGTCGGTCTTTCTTATTCTGTATTCTATTAAGATATCCTTTTCTTTCAAGAATATTGAGATTAATCGTAAGGGTTCCTTTGCTTAAATTTAAAAGCCTAGCGACTTCAGATATTGACTTATTAGATCCCAATCCAATCGCATGTATTAAATGCAATTCTTTTACGGTAATATCGCTAAACTGACTCTTTTTTATTGATTTCTCCTCTATACGCATTATGTTATCGTAAACATCAACTAACGCATTATTAATAAACCGCTGATCTTCTTTATTCATGCTCACCAATAAAATATCTCCCTAAAAAAATTTGAAATGATTCACTTAATAATAATTTTACTTGAGAAAAAATTTTAGTCAATTAATGTTAATCAAACAGACCGTATCGTATAAAGAGGAAACAGGTTATATTAAACCTTTTTTAAATAAGATGAACTCCCTTATCAACGTAAATAACATCTCCTGTAATACCTGAAGATAGATCGCTCATAAGAAATGCCGCCGCATCACCTATTTCTTTGGTCGTCACGCTCTTCTTATCAACGGTTCTCATCCTTGACTCTTTTAGCAATGCCTCATGATTCTTAATACCTGTAACCGCTAGTGTTTTAACAGCACCCGCAGATATTGCATTAACTCTAATTCCTTTCATTCCCAGTTCCTCAGCTAAATATCTCACATTTGCCTCTAATGCTGCTTTTGCGACTCCCATAACGTTGTAGTTGGGTATCGCTCTGCTTGATCCAAAATAAGTCAAAGTCATTATACTTGACGAGTCACTAAGAATAGGTTGAGCATATTTAGCAACTGGTATTAATGAATAAGAACTAATACTTTGTGCCAATTCATATCCTTCTCTAGTGATATTAATTAGCCCATCTTTTAAAGATTGCTTATCAGCATAAGCAATAGCATGAATAATTCCATCTATTTTTCCATACTTTTCGCCAATATTTTTAAATAAATTAAAAATATTTTCGTCTTTAGAAACATCACACTCAAAAATATCTATTTCTTTGGGTATAAATCGCTTGATGCTTTTCATAATTCTGTCATTTTGATAAGTAGCAATAACTTTGCCACCTTGAGCAAGAATTTCCTGTGCGCATCCCCAAGCTATACTTCGCTCATTAGTTATACCCATTATCACTATTAGCTTATCTTTTAAAAAACCGTCCATTTTTTTTACTTCCTTTTGTATAATTAAAATTTTAATTAAAATTTTCTAAATCTACTTTTTCGATTTTCTATAAGTTTATCAATCGATAATTTTTTCAAATTTAAAAATTCCTCTATTATAAATTCCTTTAGTTCTTTTAAATCATCTGAATTTTTATAATCTGGAAGTATTTTGTCAATTATTCCATCCTTTAGAAGTTTTTCGGGAGTTAGGTTAAGCGCTTCGGCCGCCTCAGCCACTTTTGAGGAATCCTTCCAGATAATGCTTGCATAACCTTCCGGAGAAACAACAGAATAAAAACTATTTTCAAACATAAATACTCGATCACCACTAGCCAAAGCCAGAGCTCCCCCACTACCGCCCTCACCGACGATAATACTCATATAGGGAACGCGAATTCTTAAGCCCTGAATTATACATTGAGAAATTGCAGCCCCCTGACCATGATATTCCGATTCAATATCTGGCCAAGCACCCGGGGTATTTATCAAAGCAAGGATAGGACGATTAAATTTTTCAGCTTGTTTCATCAACCTCAATGCTTTGCGATAACCTTCAGGTCTTGCACTTCCAAAATTATATTCAATATTTTGCTCAAGGTTGTTTCCCTTTTGAATGGCAATAATTGTAACTGGCATGTTACCTATTTTGCCTAGCCCGCCGATTAATGTCTTATCATCAGCTTCAATATTATCTCCATGTAATTCAAAAAAATCAGTTGTAATTTCTTGAATAATATCTTCAATTGAAATCTTTTCCTTATCTCGTGCATTTCTAACCTTTTGGTAGGCGGATTCTTTCATGATTTTACCTCCCTTCATGTAAGAAAAGGATTCGTTTCAACACAGTGTTCAAATCAGATCTTTCAACAATTTGATCAATAAAACCATATTTCATGACTTTTTCTGCTTCTTGAAAATCTTCTGGAGTTTTTTCTCTAATCGTTTGCTCAATTACACGTTTGCCCGCAAAGCCGACTAATGAATGTGGCTCGGCAAGAGTTATATCTCCCTGCATTCCAAAACTGGCCGTAACTCCTCCCATAGTTGGGTTACACAGAACTACTATATATAACAACCCTGCCTTATCATGATCACTAACGGCCCCAGATACTTTTACCATTTGCATTAAGGCGTTCATTCCTTCTTGCATTCGTGCTCCTCCAGAAGCAGTAAACATAACAACCGGCATTTTGTTTTTAGTAGCATATTCAAACATTCTAGTGATCTTCTCACCTGTTGCTTTTCCTAAACTACCCATAATCCAAAAGGGGTCCATTATACCGGCCATAATTTGAATATTTCCTAAAGTTGCTTTTCCCGTTAGTACACTTTCATTCATATTTGTTATTTTTTTAGATTTTTCTATTTTTTTCACATATTCAGTTTTATTAAAATAGTATTCTGGAACAGTAATTTTAGCATCCATTTCACAAAAATCATCAAATATCAAATCAGCTCTCTCTTTGGCTGTAATTCTAAATCCGTAACCACATTTGGGACATACTTTATATTTACCAATATTTGAAGCCAAAAGTACATTTTTACAAAATGGACATTTTTTTATTAAGCCATCTGGTATTAAAGACATTCTTTTTGATAAAATATTTTCTCTAATTTGTTTTTCATTTGGGTTTATCGTTATACTCACCTCTCCAATGATTCATATTTTTTTCAATAAAATTGGTATCAAAATTACCACTTTTAAATTCATTAGTGTTCACTAAGAATTTCAGAAATTCGCGATTTGTTTTTATACCATCAATTGTTATCTCTTTTAAAACTCTGGTCATCTTATTTATTGCATCGGCCTTATTATTCAAACAGACAACAATCTTTGCTACCATCGAATCATAATATGGTGGTACAACACTTCCCTGTATGATGCCTGAATCTACCCTGACTCCTAAAGTTCCAGTTGGAAAAAAAAGTTTTTTAATACTTCCAGGCTGAGGACTAAAATTTTTCTCCACGTCTTCCGCATTTAATCGACATTCTAAAGAGTATCCCTTAATTAATACATCCTTCTGTTTAATAGGTAGGACTTCACCATCGGCAATCATTATTTGCATTTTTATTAATTCAAATCCAGTAATGGACTCAGTTACCGTATATTCAACTTGAATTCTGGTATTCATCTCTATGAAATAAAAATTATGATCTCTGTCCATTAAAAATTCATAAGTACCAGTATTAACGTAACTGATTTCTTTAGTTGCTTGACTAACGATTTTTCCTAAGGAAGCTCGTTCTTCTGGTGAAACCATCAGACATGGACTCTCTTCAATTACTTTTTGATGATTACGTTGAATGGAACAGTCCCGTTCAGGAAGATATACTATATTTCCATAATTATCAGCAAGAACCTGCATTTCAATATGCTTAGCATTACAGATGAGCTTTTCTATATAGATCTCATCATTATTATAGGAAGCTATGGATTCTTGTTGAGCTTCATAAAAGGCACTCTCTAAATCCTCCAAACAATCTACCTTACGTATTCCCTTTCCACCGCCGCCCATAGCTGACTTTAATAGGACTGGGAAACCAATTTTTTTTGCTATTTGTTTAGCTTCTAGTTTAGATGTAACTGCCCCGTCACTGCCTGGTATAACTGGAACTCCTATATCACTCATTTTTTTTCTAGCTTTTGATTTATCCCCCATCAAAGAAATAGTTTTATATTTAGGACCAATAAACTTCAGGGAACATTCTTCACACAATTTTGCAAATTCTGCATTTTCAGATAAAAAACCATACCCTGGATGAACCGCATCACAACCAGTTAAATTGGCGACGTTGATTATTCCTATCATATTTAAGTACGATTCGTCTGAAGAACTTTTACCTATACATACTGTTTCATCGGCTAACTTAACAAACAAACTATCCTTATCTGCTTCAGAATAAATTGCGACAGCCGTAATACCCATATCGTGTACTGCTCTAATAATTTGTACTGCAATTTCTCCACGATTAGCAACTAATATTTTTTTTAACATTATGCTCATTTATCTTTCAATAACAAAAATCAAATCTGCTTTACAGACCACAACGTTATTCTTTAATATAATTCCATTACCTAAACCCATTTTGCCTTTAACTTTCTTCATTTCGACAGTTATATTTAAAATATCTCCTGGAACAATATCTTCAAAATATATTGCTTTTCTAATTCCGCCAAAAAAAACATTTAACTCCTCTCCTTCATGTAGAGAAAGAATAGCTCCAACTCCTGTCTGAGCCATCATTTCAATAACAAATGGACGAGGTACAATCAAATTATTTTTATCATTTTGACTAAAAAACCATTCGTTTATGGAAATCAATTTAACCGCCGATGCCCTAACACCTGCTTCAATACGAACGAATTTGTCGATGAATTCAAATGGATAACGTTGTGGTATGAGATTGTCTAATTCAGTTATCATTAAGATCTCCCTTTGTAATCTTGAAAATAGGTTGATTGAATTCAACCATCGAACAATCATCAACTAATACATCTTCAATAAAACCTGATGTATCACTTTTTATTTCATTAAACATTTTCATAGCCTCTACCACGCAAATTACTTCATCTTTTTTTACATAGTCTCCTATTTTTTTAAAAGGTTTTTCATCTGGGCTAGGCGAAAGATAAAGTACACCTACTAGTGGAGACCTTATAATATCTAAATTATCATCAACTTTAACTTCTTTTGGAGAATCATTGTTTGTAACAGCATTAACTTCCGTCTTTTTTAATTGACTACTATTATTGATACTTGTTTTATTAAATTCCAAACTAAAATTATCCTGAGAAAATTTCAAAGTCTCTACTGATAAAGAATCAAATTTAACTAATAATTTTTCAATATCCTTTTCATCCATATCAATTACACACCTCTAAAGATGATCACTGCATTGTGACCTCCAAATCCAAACGAATTACTCATAACATAATTTATTTCTGCTTTTTTATTGTCTTCATTAACTAATTCAATATTGCACTCATCATCTTGTTGCATCAAACCAACATTAACAGGCATCTGATTATTTTTAATCGATAGTATTGAAGCAACAGCTTCAATAGCACCTGCTGCCCCCAACGCATGACCTGTCATTCCCTTTGTACTGCTTACTTTTAAATGATTGTTATTGACAAATACCTTATTAATTGCTTTAGATTCGGCTGAATCATTGGCGGCGGTACTCGTCCCATGAGCATTTATATAATCAATATCTTTCTCACTAATCTCTGCTTCTGCAATAGCCTGGACCATTGCTCTAGCAGCACCCTCACCATCAGGATTTGGAGCCGTCATATGATAAGCATCACTGGTAGTTCCGTATCCAACTACTTCAGCCAATATTTTAGCTCCGCGATTTTTAGCATGTTTATAATCTTCTAGAACAATTGTTGCGGCACCTTCGCCAAGAACAAAGCCAGTTCTATTCTTATCAAAAGGAATTGAGGCTTTTAAGGGATCCTTTTCTCTTGATAACGCCGTTAATGAGGCAAAACCTGAGATTCCCATTTCATTAATAGACGCTTCTGTACCTCCCGCAATTAAAGCAGTGGCCTTTCCCTGCTTAATATATTCATATGCGTCTCCAATAGCATTTGTACCTGAAGAGCATGCTGTTACTATTCCCTGACTAGTATTTTTAGCATTAAAGGCAATGGATATGTTTCCAGCGGCCATATTAATAATTGAATTGGGTACAAACAAAGGCGAAACTCTTTTAACGCCTTTATCATACATTTTAATAACTTGGTTTTGGATAGTGGTCAATCCACCAATACCAGAACCATAAATTACACCTAATTCTTCTGGTTGAATATTTGTTTCATTTAAACCAGACATTTCCATAGCTTCTTTGGCACTATATAGAGCGTAGCTACAAAATAAATCATTTCTTTTAGCAAATTTTCTATCTAATCTAATTAAAGGATCAAATTCCTTTACCTCACCAGCCACGGTTATACCCGTTTTTGACGCATCGAATTTCGTTATTTTACTAATACCATTTTTTGATGCGAAAAGGTTTTTCATAAAATTGTCAATATCATTTCCAATTGGTGAGACAATTCCCATACCTGTTACGACAACCCTATTCATATTAAATTCTCCTTGGTGTTAAATATATAGCTATTAAAATTTCGTTCTTTAATCTATATGTTTAAATTTAATTTCTATATTGTTAGACCTCCGTCTACAGTAATTACTTGACCAGTAATATAATTATTTTCAATCAAATAACTTATTGTATCGGCTATTTCTTCAGGTTTACCAAATCTTCCTAATGGGATTTGATTAATAAATTCATTTTGTCGTTGTTCAGACATTTTATGTACCATATCTGTATCTATCATTCCAGGAGCAATAGCATTACACCTTATACCTCTGATTGCCCCCTCTTTAGCTGTAGTTTTAGTTAATCCCACTATTCCAGCTTTACTTGCCGAATAATTTCCTTGTCCAATATTACCGTGTAAACCAGAAATACTTGAGATATTAATGATATTTCCAGATCTTTGTTTCTGCATACACTTAATGACTAATTTGGTCATATTAAAAGTACCAATCAAATTAACTTTTAAAACATCTTCAAATTCATCCAAACTCATCCTAAATATTAATTTGTCTTTAGTAATTCCTGCATTATTAATTAACACATCGATATGCCCATACATATTGATAATATTTTCTACGATTCTCTTTGCATCATTTTCATTGGACACATCACCTTCAAAACCATTAGAAATTATCCCTTGTTTTTCTAATTCTTTGGCTTCTTTTTCTTCTAAGGGAGTATGGGTATTTATGATAACTTTCATTTCTTTTGATGAAAGTTTCTTTGCAGCTGCCAAGCCAATACCCTTTGCCCCACCAGTTATAAGTACAATTTTTTTGGACATCATTTGTTTAAACTCCTTTTTAATTCATTCAATGTTTCCATATCATCAACGTGAAAAACATTCTTTTGACCTGACCTTTTAGCTAATTTCATTAAGGTATCTCCGGGCCCTATTTCAACAAAAGTGTCACATCCTGAATTAACAAGATAGTTTAAATCGTCCTCAAAATGAGTAGGACTAACCAATTGTTTTACTAAGGTTTCTTTTACTTCATAAGTATCGAACGGCTTAACTGTGGTGTTACTAATAACTGGAAAATCAAATTCGTGAAACTTTATTGATTCTATCCTTCTTTTCAATAAAGTCGCCGCTTCCTCCATAAAAGGCGTATGCGAGATCACGTTAACTTTTAAAGGAAAAATTCTTTTGATTCCATGATTTTTAAGATAGTCCGTTGCTCTCTCTATTCCCGTAAAAGATCCACCAATTACAATCTGTGATTTCAAATTATAATTAGCAATATAAACGGTTCCTTCTTTTGATGCGTATTTTATTGCATCTTCGATCATATCAATATCACAGTTAACAATTGCTACCATTTTTCCTGGATGTTTTTTCTCACTTTGAAACATATATTGACTTCTATCCCTAACAAGCTTCAATCCATTTTCAAAATCCAAACTACTTGCCGAAACAAGAGCACTATACTCACCTAGGCTAAGCCCAGTTGCAATGGATGGAGTTAATTCAAGTTCATGTTTGAAAATTTGGAAAATTCCATAACTCATTGTCAAAATAGAAGTTTGAACATTTTGGGGATCATCAAATACTGTAGCTTTACTCATATCAAGACCTAAAACTTTAGAAGATCTATCGACAACTTGACGATAAATCGATTTATTTTCATATAAATCCTGACCCATATTTTTAAATTGACTACCCTGACCACTAAATAGAAAACCAATCATTTTATTAAAGTCCTTTACTATAAAATTTATTTTAATAAACACAAGATCAACTAATATTTGATAATCACCGTGCCAATTGATAGCCCACCGCCAAAACCTGAAAAAACTATTTTATCTCCTCTATCAATTACCTTACTATTAACAAATTGATCAAATAGAATAGCCTCACTAGCTGCAGCCGTATTTCCGTATTCTCCGATATTGATTAAAAATTTGTCTTCAGAAATTCCCATCTTTTCGGATATTCTCTTAATAATTCTTTCATTAGCCTGATGTAATAGAAAAAAATCAATATCATTAGTACACAGATTTGCTCGTTTTAATGCGCCATTGATGGATTTAGGTACTTCTTCAATTGCAAAATTATAAACTTTTCGTCCATTCATCTTAAAAAATGGTGATTCAATTTTTTGAGTAGAGAATGGTGCTGGTTGGCCAGTATAACCAGCTACTATATAATTTCCATAATTACCCAAGGTCTTTAAATCTTCTGCAATAAATGTACTATTCTCACTTATGCAAGTATTACTAATCAGAATTCCTCCGGCTCCATCACCAAAAAGAACTGCAGTAGACCTGTCATTCCAATCTACTAACTTACTTAAATTTTCTCCGCCTATAAGAATGGCATTTTTTTTATAATTATTAATTAATAATTGTCTAACCAAATGAATTCCATATGCAAAACCAGAACAAGCAGTGTTAATGTCAATTGCAATAGCATTTTTTGCTTTTATATTTCCTTGCACCATCGAACTAACCGATGGAGTCAAATAATCAGGCGACATTGTAGCAACTACTATTAAATCAATATCATCTGCTGTTAAACTACTTTTCAGTAAAAGTTGGTTGGCAACCTTAGTACAAAGCACACTTGTTGTTTCTGTAGTAACAACATGTCTTCTATTTATACCTGTACGTTTAACTATCCATTCATCGGTCGTGTCTAGTATACTTGTAAGTTCTTTATTGGTTACGGTTCTTTCGGGAACATAACTGGCTGTTGATATTATTTTAAAATCTTCAAATTTCATCAAATATTACTCCAGCAAATTTAAATTTTATTTTTAACATCAGAAACTATAAACGATAGGATAGCAGAGCAAGCAATTTGATCATCGACAATTGCTTTACAGTTAACCTTACCCATATTCATTCTCTGTTTTTCCATTATTACCTGAAGCTTTAAAACATCTCCAGGGCGGACTACTTTTCTAAATTTGGCATTATCAATAGAACCAAGATAAGCCGTTTTACCACGATATTTCTCTGTTTTTAAAATCAAAATAGATGCTGCCTGGGCAAGCGATTCTATTATTAGCACACCTGGCATTACAGGATTTCTCGGAAAATGCCCTCTAAAGAATTCCTCATTAATTGTCACATTTTTTGTACACGTTATAGACTGTCCGTCCTCTAAACTGTCAACCTTATCTATAAAAAGTATCGGATACCTGTTTGGAATTAATTCCATAATTTCAGATGCATTTAATAAACTCATTAAGTCATTCCTTTCGAATAAGGCAGTCATTCTACGCATTAAATAGTTTGGACATCAAACCATTTAATACAATTAACCGTCAGAAATAATATAAAACATCAATAAAAATTTGAAACCAAGTTAACTTAATTTCATAAAAAGCATAATATATCATTTTAGTTTGAATATCAAACCATTTTGCATATTAACTCTCTAAAAATTAAAAAACTTAGTAATATCTTCAAAATAAAAGCATTCTCTGTTTCATGAAAAATATAATATAACATTTTAGTTTGAATATCAAACCATTCTTTGATTTAATTATTAATGTTTTAAATTTAAAAAGTTATTATTGAAATCTTAGAAGAGGTATAAATTAAATTGAACAATCTAAAAATTGAAGGTCTTGTTATGGCATCGGCCATGACCGCAATTCTTATTATTTTGGGCCTATTTCCCCCAATTACACTTGGGTTGATTCCGGTTCCAATTGTTCTACAAAATATTGGAATTATGATCTCTGGCGAACTTTTAGGGCCGAGGTATGGGACCATTTCTGTAATAATATTTTACTTATTGATTATTTTAGGGATACCTGTTCTTTCCGGATCTCGTGGTGGAATTATTGTTTTTTTAGGACCGACTTGCGGCTATCTAATAGCTTGGATTTTGACACCCATTTTTATAGGTTACTCTGTTAAATATTTTAATAAAAGAAATAAAAATTTTTGGTGGAAAGAATTTTTAATAGTATGTATATTTGGAATCTTAAATTCATATCTCGTTGGTTCATTAATATTATCCTATCAATCACACACACCATTTATTACTATTTTTATTTCAAATTTATTTTTTGTTCCTAATGATTTAATAAAAGCGATATTATCTACCTTAATTGCTCGTCGATTAAGAAAGCATACACATATATTTATCATTTAAAGGGGAAAATAAATATGAATTCTTATAACAGAAACAAAATTACCAATAATATTCATTATTTTAAAAGGATTGACTCTACCCAAGAACTTGCCAAAAGAATTTTAAAAAAAAAATCATTGAAAACTCCCTTAACCTTGGTGGCAGATGAACAAACTAAAGGACATGGTCGTCACGGACGGGACTTTTATTCCCCACCTACAACTGGACTTTACTTTAGTATCATTTTGCCAAACTGGAAAAAAAATTTATCAAAAAATGAACTATTAACAATTGATATAGCAGTCGTTATATCTAAAGTTTTAGAAAATTTTTTTCCTGATAAAAGTTTTAAATTAAAATGGGTTAATGATATATACTTAAAAGGATTCAAAGTTGCTGGCATTATTACCGACGTTTATCCTAATTCAAATGGCTCATTAAATCTTATTATTGGAGTCGGTATAAACTTATCTACAGCACAATTTCCTAATTATTTATCGTATAAGGCTATCGGTATTAATACAAAAAGCACTGTAGACCAGAACAAATTATTGATTCAAATCATTAAAAAAATAATTAAATATTATTATTCTAAAAAACATTTTTTAAACGATTACAGAAAACGTTCGTTAATACTTGGAAAAAATATTACTATCCAATTAGGAAACAAAACAATAGAAAGCATAGCTCAAAAAATTGAAAATAATGGTTATCTCACAGTCAAGGAAAAAAATGGAAATTTAAAAACGTTTTCTGCAGGGGAAATAATACGAGTAAGATTGAATGAACATTGAACAAAAAAATTAGGTATGGTAATATCAATCATATTGAAGTGTAATAAAAAAGTTAGACATTTTTATAGGTTTTAAAAAATCATGGATTGTTCTCTGTATTCTACGGGTGACAATCCATTTTTTTAAAGAAGTACGTTTATTGTTGTATCAATTGATATATTTAGAGACTAAGTTCTTTAATTCGGTTAGGTTAACCGATTACTTATAAAGACATTCTCTTTTGAGTAGATTAAAAAAGCTCTATTGCCCTTTCAAGACATACTTTGTTTAATACCCATTGTTTTTAGGATATCTCGATAATATTTAAGTCGATACCCTCCATTTGTCTTTACGCAAACGTATTTGAGTTACATCTTTAATGGTTCTGTCTCAGTGAATTTCTGTTTGATTGTATTAGAAGCTACTTTTCCAAGGTTACCCTTATAGGAACAATGGCCAGATTTATGTTTTGAAAAAATAACTACTTTTAATTTAAGTTTTGTCATTAAATGCCGAATTGTTTCTGGAGAATTCTTGAATCCAAACTTGAGAGACTCCTTCCAAATTCGACGATAACCGTAGGTTGAATTTGAATCGTGATATGTTTTAACAATAAACTCTTTTAGTTGAGCGTATTTATCTGTTTTACTAAGGCTTGCATAATAAGTTGATCATAGAAAAACGATTTCTAGTTAAGTGCTACAAAATCCTAACACAGAAATCGCTTTTTTATTTTATTTGTATTAACTAATAGTTAATATCAAATTAACAATTTACTCAATTCTAAGGATCAGTCATTCACTGTAACATATCACCTATCAACAAACGGAGAAATTTTTATATGTTACTTTTTATTTTATTAGGTATTACAACAGGTGGATTTATTCCCTTACAAACTTCAATCAATTCTCAACTACGTAATCGAGTTAAAACACCATTTTTAGTTGGTACTATATTCTTAATCATTTTAAGTGTTTTAACAGGTTCGGGCATTCCTTTAATGAACGGTTCTCTATCTTCTATGCCTTGGTGGGGATACCTAGGTGGAATTATTGGTATGATCTGTCTAACGATTAACATCTTTTTATTTCCAATTTTAGGGAGTGTGCAGACAGTAATCATTCCTATGGTTGGACAAATTTTAATGAGCGTTATCATTGATAATTTCGGTTGGTTTTACGCTAAAACTAGTCCACTATCACTAACTAAACTATTAGGAATCATCTTAGTTATTGCAGGTATCATGATTACAATTGCTTTACCTTCTATACTGTCTAAAAAACTACTACTGTTAAATCTACTAATAAAAATCAGAAATTGATCTGGCAAATTATTGCTCTTTTTGATGGTTTTGCTTTCTCTATTGAATCAACAATCAATGGTCATGTCGGAATTGTTCTAAAATCACCTATCTACTCAGCCTTTTTAACTTTCTTAATTGCTTCAATCATTTTAATAGTAATTAATATTCTGCAAGGCAATTTCAAAAACATGAAGTTCATTGCTTCAGCACATACTCCTTGGTGGAACTTTTTAGGCGGTATCATCGGTGGAATAAATATTTTTATCAATGCTTTCTTAGTTCCACAAATTGGTATTGGCCTAGCCACTATCCTTGGATTATTGGGACAAATCATCATTAGTTTAGTTATTGATAATTGGGGCTTTCTTGGAGCAGAAATCAATAAAATTAATAAATTACAAATCTCAGGTATACTAACCATTATTCTTGGAATTGTTGCAATTGAATTAATTTAAAATAAAAAAAGTGAAATCGAGATTAATATTTCAAATCTCAATTTCACTTTTTTACTATTCAAGAATCTAACTTTTGATAGTCGGTAAACAAATGATTCAGTCTTACCCAAATTACCTGAAAATCATACAAATAAGGTCCAGCACTTCGGTGTTTTAAGAATACTCCCAAATCCCCATGTTTTTTAAGTGTTGCAACCAAATAACCAGTATCCCTATTCGAATCTTGAAAATCGGTCACATCAGTTACAGTTTCTTGTGGATTTTCTTTTAAAAAATTCTTAGTATCAATATTCACCAACTTCTTGCTAATTTCTCGGCTAGTTATTTCAGAATTAATTCTCCTCATAAGCTAATCATAGAAAGTAAATAGATACATTTGTACCAGCAATCTCATATAATCAAATATCACTTTTTTAATTTATCAGCATAATTTAACTAGCAATAGCTATACAATAGCTATATACCAACCCAAGACTATATCCTATAATGAAGTTAAATAGATAGTGGAGGGGTTTTAATGCAAAAAATTATTATTGATCAAGAATTCTGGGATCTTTTCCCCGATGTTGAAATTGCGGTTATGACAGCTCATAACGTTGATAATAACAATGCTAACGTTCCTGACGATTTGATTCAAAACGCTAATGAGATTGCCAAAAAGTGGGTTCCTGATGATCCTATCAGTGCCAATCCAGTCGTTAAAGCTTGGCGTGATGCTTATCGCAAATTCAAAACTAAAAAAGGTGCTCGTAATGCTGTTGAGAACTTGTTAAAACGGGCAAAGAACAACAAAGGTGTTGGCAATATCAATCCAGTAGTTGATACTTACAATTCAGTTTCTTTGGAATATGCCTTCCCTATTGCTGCTGAAGATTTAGACAAAATCGTTGGTGACGTTCACTTGACTGTTGCCAAAGGTGGTGAAAATTTCACTCCTATTGGTGAGGATGAACCTGAAGAAGCCCTTGCTGGTGAAGTAGTTTATCGTGATGAAAAAGATATTATTTCTCGTTGCTGGGCTTGGCGTGACAGTGCTCGAGTAGCTGATACGGATTCTACCAAAAATCTACTTTTCTATATGGAAAATATCCAACCAGATCGAAAAGATGACCATGTCGCTGCTGCTAAAGCACTTGAAACTAGATTCCACGATTATTTGAATATTAATATCAATGATCTAACCTTTTTGAACAAAGATAACCGTGAATTTGTTTTTGCCAAATAATTAAATTAAAAACTAAAGGACATGACTTCGATAGTCATGTCCTTTTAATTTTGAATACATTTAGTCATTAGATTTCGGATTGAAAAAATCATTAATATCCTTTTGATAATTAAACTTCTTATTATACTTGTCTAACAATTCTTCATCATGCGTACTCGTATAACCAGTTTCCCGCAAATGTTTATATAGTTCTATATAAGGTAATTGCTTACTCTTAGCAAGTTTAATTTCTTCACTAATATCATAAGACACCTTGCGAAAATCAACCGAAAGATTACCGCCATCATCAACTGTCAAAATAGTATAACAAGCTCGTTGATCTGACATGAACTTTGGATAAGGACTATAAGGCTGCCCAATGGCACCAGGATTAATAATAAGTTGCCCTTCACTAGAAGTACGCATTACCTGTTGGTGAGTGTGTCCATACAAGACAACATCATGATCCTTTGCTAAATGGTCAAAGTTACTTTGGTTTTCAGCTGGAAATAAATCATGTCCCGTCGATCTGTCGGCTTGATTATGTGATAACCCAAAATCCAGCCCATTAACAACTATTTTAGTTGAAATTGGTCTTTTAAAGAGTTCTTGCAAATAGCTCTGCTTTAAATTAGAAATTAAATACACAGTTAATCTCGCAAAATAAACATTCGATTGATCATTTCGAACATTTTCACCTTTAACCACCCCATTAATTTCCTGTTCCCAATTTCCTTGCAACCAAACAGATGGATTCACATTATTAATGGCTTCATAAATTTCATTTGCTCCTGGACCAGGTAAAAATAAATCCCCCAGCAACCAATAATCTGTTGCTCCATTTCTCTTAGCATCTTCTAAAACTGCATTTAATGCCGTTATATTCCCATGTACATCCGAAAAAACCGCAATCTTTCGCAACATTTCTTAACCCACCTTTGAAATAAATCAATTAATGTTCCATACCCTTTTAGTATGAGTGTACTTATATATTACTCTGCTAGCCAAATTAAAAAAGATTAATCAAAATACTATAAAGCAAACCCCTTTAGACAATCGTTATCTAAAGGGATTTATTGTATATTATTTTTGATGATCTTTACGCATGGTCAATTGAATTCGATTACGTTCTTCATCAACACTAAGTACCCAAACGGTAACGATATCACCAATTGTCACAACGGTACTAGGATCACTGACGTACTTATCAGCCAATTGTGAAATATGAACCAATCCGTCCTGTTTAACACCAATATCAACGAATGCACCAAAATCTATGACATTTCTAACAGTTCCTTGAAGTTCCATCCCTGGCTTCAAGTCTGCCATAGTCAAAACATCTTGCCGTAATAATGGCGCCGGCATACTATCACGTAAATCACGACCAGGTTTACTTAATCCGGCAATAATATCAGATAAAGTTGATTGTCCAATATTTAATTGTTCAGCCCATTTATTTATATCTAAACTCTTTAATTCTTGCTGCAACTCAGGTGTACCAATTGAATCAGTCGTTGCATCAATGTCATTTAATAACTCTCTAGTTACTCCATAACTTTCTGGATGAATATCCGTATTGTCCAAAGGATCGCTACCGGCAATAATTCTCAAAAATCCGATTGACTGTTGATATGCTTTAGGCCCTAGACGAGGAACTGCTTTTAGATCCTGTCGTTTTGAATAAGCTCCATTCTCATTACGAAACTTAACGATATTTTTAGCTGTCGTAGCTGTCAATCCAGAAATATGTGTTAACAATTCTGGACTAGCTGTATTTAAATTAACTCCAACTTGATTAACCGCAGTTTCAACCACTCGATCCAATTGTTCATCTAATTCTTTTTCAGGTACATCATGTTGATACTGCCCCACTCCAATTGCTTTAGGATCAACCTTGATCAATTCTGCTAATGGATCTTGCAAACGACGACCGATACTAACAGCTGAACGTTCTTCAACGTGCAAATCTGCAAACTCTGCTCGAGCATTAGCACTGGCTGAATAAACTGAAGCTCCAGCTTCATTAACAATTACATAATAAACAGGATGATCTAAGGTTTTCAAAATATCACTAACAAATTCTTCAGATTCACGACTGGCTGTTCCATTACCAATTGCAATCATTTGGACATGATATTTTTCTAATAACTTTTTAAATTCAGGACCAGCCTCTGCTCGTTGTTTACTACTTGCTGGTTTATGGGGATAAATAACTTGCTTAGTCAAAAATCTTCCATTAGCATCCATGATTGCCAACTTACATCCAGTTCGATAGGCAGGATCAAATCCCATTACTACTTTCCCCTTCAAAGGAGCTTGCATTAAGAGATGATATAAATTATTTCCAAACACCTGAATAGCATGGTTATTAGCCTTATCAGATAGTTGTCGACGTAATTCTCTTTCAATTGAAGGACCAATAAAACGTTTATAAGCATCTTCAAACGCCGATTTAACTTTATCGACCGCTGGTCCTCTATGTTGTTTGATTAAATGAGAATTTCCGTAATGTAAAATTGCTGCTGAATCCACCGTGATTCCAACCGTTAAAATTTTCTCCCGTTCGCCACGATTTATTGCCAAGACACGATATGGTGGTATTTGTTTGATAGCTTGTTCAAAATCATAGTAAGTGGCATAAACTTGTTGTTCATCTTTATCCTCCGCTCCCCGCTTGACTTTGCTAGTCAACTTACCATTTTGCCACGTATAGCCACGAATCCATTCACGAAAATCAGCTCGTTCACTAAATATCTCAGCCAATATTTCATTAACTCCAGACCAAACAGACTCTAAATCTGGTAAATCTTTATCCTTAGAAATAAAGCCTTTTGCTTTAATATCAAGACCACGTTCGGGAAATGTTAATAGCCAATTTGCTAAAGGAGCTAAGCCAGCTTCACGAGCTATAGTAGCTTTAGTTCTTCTTTTTTGTTTATAAGGAAGATATAGATCTTCAACTTGTTGTAAAACTGTTGCTTGTTCCAATTGTTCTTTTAATTTAGGTGTTAACTTTCCTTGTTCTTGAATCAATTTCAAAACATCTTGACGACGTTGATTCAATTTCATCAAACGATGTGCTTCATCCTCAATATCTCTAATGGCAACTTCATCTAATGTCCCCGTTTTTTCCTTACGATAACGAGCAATAAAAGGAACCGTATTGCCCTCATCTAGAAGGGTCAATACCGCCTTAATCTGTTGAACACGATATTGATTCAATTGTTGGTGAACTGGTTGAGCCAGATCAACCATATTATTTTCTACTTGTTTTGTTGCCATATGGTCCTCCATTGTTGATTCCACTTGGATTAATTGCGTCTACAATTATAACATGGTCAATTTATAAATCTGCAAATCACCTTATCCAACCAAAAATGTTCTTCATACCCTACAAAAATAAAGTGATAAAATTAAATCATCTTACTTATATACGGGGGAATCATAATGAGTTCAATTTATATCAGACATGCACAAATATCAGATTTAGACGAAATAATGAAAATCATCAATCAAGCTAAAGCTATGCTGAAAGCCGATGACAGTCCTCAATGGCAAAGTGGTTATCCAAACACTGCAATCTTAAAAGACGACATCATGTCTCAACAATGTTGGTTATTAGTAGTTGATGGTAAAATTGCTGGTACTGCAACTTTAATTGTCGCTGACGATCCTAACTACCGTGAAATTACTGACGGTCAATGGGAAAATAATACCGAACCATATGCAACAATTCATCGTATTGCTATTAGTGGTAATTTTGCCGGCCAACACTTAGGTAAAATTTTTGTTTCCAATTTAATCAGTTATTCTTATCAAAACGGTATTCATAATTTCCGAATTGACACTCATCAACTGAATAAACGTATGCAACATCTTGCAACTAGTTCTGGATATGTTCACCGAGGAAAAATTTATGTCGATGAATCAGCCACTAATCATGAAGATAACGCACGTTTAGCTTATGAATTAAACTTATAATTATAAATAAAGAATTCCCACGTGACCATCAATTGTCATATGGGAATTCTTTATTTTTATTTATCATTTTTAAATCGTAAAGAGAATATTACCCCTAGCATTGATAATATTGCCGCACAAAACATTGCTGAGCGAAATCCATTTGTAAATGAACTAACATTACCAATACTGCCAAACCTAGAAAAAACAATTACCGATACCGTAGTTCCAACAGCACCACCCATTAAACGAAAAACATTATATATCCCAGAAGCTTTGCCAATAGCCACAGGTTCTACCGCTCCTAAAACAGCCTTTTGCAACGCTGGCCCTGCCATAGATAAGCCTACCCCGGCTAATACCAATGGAATCACTATTATAATATATGGACTTTGATTACTTACTAAAATAGCTATTAATAAATAACCCAAACCTTGTAATATCAAACTAATTGTCGAAATTATCTTTTCACCAAACTTATCTACTGCTTTACCAGCAAAAGGAGCAACTAATACTAATGTACCTGTCCATGGTAAAATCTCTAATCCGGCTACAAGTGAATTGGCATGATCGACTACTTGTAAAAACTGTGGTAGAAAGAAGACCACTCCATACATTGCTGCATATAGCAAAGATGTAGCTAAATTACCTCCGGTAAAAACACTTGATTTAAAATACTCCAATGGAATCATCGGATTGGATTCTTTACTCTGACGCCAGACAAACCAAACAATTAGTATTAAACTAATACCTCCAGTTAATATTGGAATTATTAAAGATTTGGTTGAGGTCGTTTCCGACAGTGACCAAATAATTCCTGCGGATGAAAGAACAATTAAAATTGAGTCCAGCATATTAACTTTGTCAATTTTTCCAGTGCTTTCGGGCAAGAACCTACTGGATAAATAAATAGCCACAATACCGATAGGAACATTAATCCAAAAAATCCATTGCCAAGCTAATTTAGCAACAATAAATCCTCCTAATGACGGACCAACAATCAATGCTAATCCACCTATTCCACTCCAAATTCCTAAGGCTTTACCACGTTTTGAAGTCGGAATTGCATGAGTTAATATTGCCATCGACATTGGTGTCATAACTGATGCACCAATACCTTCAATTACTCGAGCAATTATTAGAAATGTAATATTATCGGACAAGGCACAAAATACTGATCCTAGGGTAAAAATAAATATACCGATATTGTAAATTCTTCTTCGCCCAATTCTTTCCCCTAATGAAACTCCTACTAATAGCACTGCGCCTATCGTGATATTATAAGCATTCAATGCCCACTGTAATGTACCGACTGAAATATTAAAATCGGTTCTAATTGCTGTCGATGCTGTGGTTACAATCATCGAATCCATCATCGACATAAAGAATCAGAACCAAAATCCAAGTGGAATTATTCCTCTTTTCGTTAACTGCTGTGGTAGCTACCTTCATTATGAAACTCCTTCTCAGTTTTTTAAAAAATAGTTCAAATATTTTTGAACTATTTAACATTATCATTCACTAAAAATCAGCACAATACAAAATCAACAAAAAAAAGACGCATTAAAAGCGTCTTTTCAGGGAAATCCTATACTATCAATACATACAACATTTTATGACAAATAATTAAATATTCTGATAAAAATCAGTCACATATTTATCAAAAGTTTGTTTATTTAAAGTAACATATTTTTCTCGAGCTTCTCTTCTTGTATCGATCAAACCAGCCGCCTCTAATAATTTAAAATGATAAGATCCTGAGGTTTTACTAATATTAACTGCCTTCCCTACTTCACCACAGGCAATTTCATGACTGTGGTGCTTGAGATACTTAATAATCTCTAGACGTATCGGGTCCGCAAGAGCTTTAAAAACTTGTATTTGTTTATTACTGTCGTCTTGATTTTTCTGCTTACTATTTAACATACTGGATATTCTACTTTAAATTTGTTTTCAAATTCAAGATACATTTGTAAATTCAACAAAAAATTATTTACCATTTATCTAACTGAATCCTACTTTACCCATTTTGCCTTGGAATAGTCATTTATGATACGCTTTCATTACAATAATTATTATAGAAAGAAGGAAATATGAACAATCTAAAATCACGACTTACTTCTATATTGGTTTCAGTTATTATCTTCATTTTAATAATCATTCAATTATTAAGTAAAAGTGAAAATAATTTAATCTCTGATGCCATAATCTTAATCGCAGTAATCTCTTTCTTACAAATCTATCCTTGGTCACGGCAAGTAAATGCGATTCTCAGTTTTATTTTCTTTTTACTTTACTTTGGATTATTTGGCGGCTATAGAAATTGGACCTCATGGATTGTATTTATAGTTATATCAGCAATACTATCTTTGTCACTCTACTTTATTAGCCGACTGGTGGACAAATTTAACGGGAAATCACATTAAAAATATCTGATAATTCTGCCCATTGCATTGATATTTAATTTTAATTGATTGGCTAGACACTGTTTAAATCACCAAAACTAATATAGAATATTAACTATAAGCAATACATTCGGACAAATAATGAACGGGGGGATTATCATGTTTTCAAAAATAAAAAAGACTACTATTTTGGTCATTGCTAGTACGCTATTAACTACTACCCTTGGGGAAACTGTTATAAAAGCAGAAAGCATTGATAACTCTGCTGCTGAAACTGCAACAACTAATGATTCATCCCTAATGGCTACAACACAATCAAGTTATGAGGATATCGATGTAGCAGCAGTTAAAGCAAACATGCTAACAGAATTAAATCGTTTAAGATCTCAAAATAATCTACAACCGTTAATCTCCGTAAATGTTTTAACTAACTATGCTCAGAGCAGAACTGATTCATTTACAAATACTGGTGTCGATAATCACTCCAATTGGAATACCAGTGATATGTACCCTTATAATCTAACCGCTGAAGAGAATATTTCTCAAATGCCCTATTCTATGATTGGTACAACTGATCCACTAACTATTGCCCAAAAGGTTACCAATGAATTTTATTCCGAAGAATATGATAGAACTCCTGATTACGGTCATCGTAAAAATATCCTCAATCCTTACGTAACTTATGTTGGTATTGGTGTAACAGTTGCTGATAATGGTATGATTTATTTTTCACAGGAAATAGGTAATGACGAGGCATCGAGAGATAAGTTTGATCCAAGTACAATTGCTAATTATGATGCTACTAGACAAAACGATTATGCTAATCCATCAAAATACGATATTGCTGATAGTAAACGTACAAGTGCCGACTATACTACCCGAGATGATTATCAAATAGCCGATATCCGTGGTGGAGTTTCAACCAAAAATTACAACACTCCTTTGTATGACCGCTACGGCAATAAACGTGATAATTTAGATCTATCTCCTAATTCTGATTGGTTATCTGATATCATCGCTACAATTAACGGTAAAACATATTATCATGTCAGCAACGATGGTTTTGTTTCAAGTAAAGATGTCTTGCCATGGGCTAAATTTCTTTATGGATCAAGCATCACTACAACTACTGAAGCAAACATCTACGACAATAATGGTAATTTTACCGGACGAAAAGTAACTGCTGGCAGTAAGATGGCAATTGATCGTCGGGCTATTAATCCATTAACTAAAATCAAAATGTACCATATTGGAGTTAATGCTTGGGTACAAGAAAACCAAGCTAAATTAAATTAGAAAAACAATCTTTCGTAATTGAAAGATTGTTTTTTTAATACAAATATATTTTCAATATTTTAGTTTCTTTAAATTATTGTTTTGCAATAATTAATTATTGTATTGCATATATTTATTAATGTTATACAATAACTTTTGGGGGGGTGTTTCAAATGAAATATTTAACAAATTTTATTCTAAAAGCAGTATCTATTCTAACAATTGTTGCCGAAGTTATATTCTCCTTAGGTACATTTGGAGTTATCTTCTCCACGATCATGATGTTCATTATTTCGGGAAGTGATAAAGAAGATTTCAATAAATATATTCTTTCTTCAGGAAACTTAACCAAAGGAACTCTTTTATTGGCAGGTATAAATGCGATAGTTATTTTTGCATCGCTAATTATCACAATGCATTCACTTAGAAGAGTCGTAGATAATATATCTAACAAACAATTTTTTGTGGCTTCAAATTTATTAAATATCAAAAAAATGTTAATATCAGTTTCGATAGTCACTCTTTGCAATATTTTCAGTATGTTTTTCTTTGCCAGTGCTCATGTAAGTTCATTGAGCGGTGTCTTCTCTAATTCTTGGTCTCAAATTGGTATATATATCATATTTGTTGCTATACTCTATACGATCTACTTAGTTTTCAAATATGGATTTGAGTTACAAGAGGATTCAAATACAGTAATTTAGGTGTGATATTAATGATAAAAGTAAATCTTGACATAATGATGCTAAAAGCAAATATCTCTTCCAAGGACCTCGCTAAGAAAATTGGAATTACTCCAGCCAATCTATCAATTCTAAAAACAGGGAAAGCAAAGGGCATTAGATTTACTACTTTAGAAAAAATATGCAAAATTTTGCATTGTCAACCGGGAGACATTCTAGAATACATTGACGATAAAGAATAAATGACAGTCCTCGATTAAAGGACTGCCGTTTTTATTTAGGAGAAAATGTCCCCCTCTAAAACACTAAATTATTACATAAACCTAGGCTTATCTCCCTCAGTATTAGGTTTATTCAATCCAATGCTAGCTCTCAAATCTTGACGTGGTTTGTTGACCAATTTCAAAACATAATCGGCCACGCTAGCACGAGAAACTTCTGTCCCTTTAAATGACTGGTCCAACGTTGTTTCTTCGTAATCAACTTCATCATTATTTGTTAACCAAGCTGGACGGACTTCGGTGTAATAAATATCTGAATCTTCCAATAGCTTAGCCGATTCTCTAAAGCTGGGCAAAAAGGCAGAGATTGCTTGTTCATTCCATTCACCAAATTTACCTGATACTTCGTGATGAGCACCTAAAGCACTGATAAAAATCAAACGTTTTTTGTCTGCTTCTGCCATTGCCTCCAAAATACTTTTAGTTTGAGCTCCCAAATCAGTTCCACCGACATTTGAATAAATAATATCAGCTGGTTTCATTGCTTTAGCTAAGTCCTGAGTTTTCAAAACATCCCCATCAATCACTGTTACTCGATCATTATTTTGATATTGACTAAGACGTTCTGCTTTTCTTAAATAAAGGATTAAATTATTGTCAGTTTCATTTAATAAACGTTCAGTTAAAATTCTAGCTGTACCACCATTAGCACCAATAATCATTACTGTACTCATATATAATATTCCTGCTTTCTCATGTTTTATTAACTTATGAGAATATTTTAGATTCAGTTAAATCAAATGTCTAATACCTATAATTAATGGATAGCTATGCAAAAAATGAATAATAAAAAAATGGAGTCTATTTAAGAATAAACTCCATTTACTTTATATTTTTAGCCAAATCACTAATATTTTGTTTAATTTGATCTCGAACTTCACGAAAAACTATCAGTCTTTCCATTTCATTTCCACTTGCTTGATTGGGATCTTTTAAGGGCCAGTGAATCCTTTTTACAGAACTAGGAGTAACCGGACATTTATCCTTAGCATCACCACATAAAGTAACCACGATTGAACATTGATTCAAATAATCTGTATCAATTAACTTAGAAGTGTTATGCGAAATATCAATACCTACCTCGTTCATCACTTTAATTGCTAAAGGATTAACTCCATGAACTTCAACTCCAGCACTTCTCACTTCCCAATCTGAACCTAATATATCTTTTGCGAACCCCTCAGCCATCTGACTACGGCACGAATTGCCCGTACAAAGAAAATAGATTTTTTTTCATTATCCCATATACCCCTATTTTTGAATTTAGATGTTTTCTTAATATTACTATTATTTATTATAATCACCAGATATTTCCGAGCTTTTTTAACTACTTAAATAACAATTCTTTAATTGCAACAGGTAGTTTTGTCAAAGGATGACCTAGAACTTTTTCAAATTCAGCCGAATCGGCTAAATTCTCACCATTATTACCTTTCAAAGTATATTCTTGGTATCCTTCTGAAACCAAAGTTCCTTGGCTTGAAATACCAGCACTCATCAATTCAGGTACGAACTCACTCGAAGAAACTTGCTTAATATCTAAGTCAGTATCTAAAGCTTCTTGAGTTGCTAAGACAATTTGTCCATAGGTTTTAGGTTTCCCCGCCAAATTAACAATATGACCATAGTTTCCGTCTAAAATAACTCTTGCACCCGCTTCGGCATACTCTCTTTTCAAGGCAAAAGAAAGTTCTCCCTCTTTTGAAAAATATGGAAACTTTTTAGTTTTCTCAGCATAATCAAACAAAGCCTGATTAACCTCCATATACCAACTATTTCTTAAAAAAGTATATGGAATACCAGAATCTTCAATCCATTTTTCAGTTTGCTTATGGATACTTTCTAATCCAAACTTGGCATACTCTGGTTGATAAATGCTAGTATATGCAATATATTTTACATGATTAATTTGTGCGGCCTGTACAACATTTTGCTGAATGTTAGGTATGGAAACTGATACAAATAACAGACGATCAATCCCCTTTAAAGCATCAATCATCGAATTAGCATCGGTAAAGTCACCAATTCTAACATTGACACCCTTTTCCTTCAAAACCTGACCCTTAGTTTCATTTCTAACTAATCCATATAAATTGGCCCCTGGCACAAACTTTTTTAAATAGTCAATCGCGTAACTTCCATACTCGCCACTGGCCCCAGTTATCATAATATTCATAAACTTTACTCCTTCTCACTTTCAACTTATAAATAAATATAATCGGTAATTTAAGACTTTTCATTATACAAAACATATAAAATGTATAAACATTATATATAAAGCTGAATTTATATAAGGAAGGTTAAAATGTCACTAAAAAATCAAACCAAATTATTGTTCGCCCATGAACTAGAACAAATGCTGAAAACAATTCCCATAGACAAAATACGGATCGTTGATCTCTGTAAAAGATGCAATACAATACCCCAGACCTTTTATTATCATTTCCATGATAAATATGAATTAGTTGCCTGGATATTCTTGAATGATTTTTCAAAAATCTATGGTGACGATACTCCAGAATATTCCATTTCAAGTATCATTCGTAATCTGGAACAAATGGCAAAGCGTAAAACATTTTATCAAAGAACTTACACTGATCATTCACAAAATTCTATTAATCAATACATTCAAAAATTCAATGTTGCCTCGGCTAAAATCGCAGTTGAAAGTGTATATCAAAAAGATACAACTACAGAACAAATTTATGAAATCAAATATCACTCATATGGAAGTATGGGACTATTCAAAGAATGGTTAAACAGTGAAAGTTCTATTACCATTCCAGAATTAGCTACTCTTCAATATAACCACACACCTGATTTTTTACGAATTGCTTATCAAAATTATTCATTTAAAAATTCTAAACTAAAGCCCATTTTAAATTCTGATTAATAAAAAATGATGATACACTGATATAAATGCATTTGTTTTAATTTAGGAGGAATCAATATGGAACCAGCAGAACAAGTTGAACAAGCCTTAGATAAAATGAATATTGAATACCAAATCGTTTATCATCCAGTA
The DNA here is from genome assembly GCF_003967595.1 of Companilactobacillus musae. GTDB lineage: Bacteria > Bacillota > Bacilli > Lactobacillales > Lactobacillaceae > Companilactobacillus > Companilactobacillus musae. The sequence goes on from NZ_BIFW01000001.1 coordinate 409,249, forward strand.
GCACATACTACTGAAGAAGCCGATAATTATATAGAAGAAATTGTCGGCGTTAGGACTAAAACTATGTTTCTAACTAAAAAACTGAATGTTATTTATTAATTATGGACGATGCTAAAAGATTAGATTTCCACCAATTTCAAGAATTAACTGGTGCCAAACGTCCCATTTTGTCAAAACAACTGATATTTTACAATTCGCAAAGAATTTGGACTATGAATATCATATTTTAGAATTGGATAATATTGACTAAGTACTTGAGAAAACAAAAACTAAAAACAATTTTTACTTTATACATTAAAGGGAAATGGCATCTATTAAGAAACTCAGGTATATTTTATCCACCTTGGGTACTTCTTAATAGATGCCATTTTTATTTCTAGTAATGGTATGGAAATTCATGTTCACTATTTGATTTATATTCTCTAATACTAGTAATCATCCCTTGACGATCAAACTGGATAATTGAGATTCCATCAAAATTACATGCGGTCTTCTCCACACTAGTAAAATTCCAAAGTACAAAGAACGTGTTATCCATCGTTGGCCAAATCTTTTTAACATCCCAACTCAAGATTCGCCGTTTTTGTTTCTTCTCTTCAATCCACTTTTCAATTTCTGCTAACGAAAGAAAACATTTTCCTGAAGAATCTTGATAAGTACAGTCAATAGTCATAAGATCCTCTAAATGTTCAAAATCATTTGTTAGCCACATATTAAAATATTCATGAATTACTATTTCTTTTCTCTCAATTATTGATTCCAATGTACTCCCTCAATTCATTATTCTTGAACCATCTTAACTAATTTTCGACATGCTAAAACTGAACTTATAATCTTTTCACCATTGACCATAGTTATTTCTCTAGTGTGGCGGTCGATTGATTTAATATTATTAACGTTTACTACATAAGACTTATGACATCTAAAAAAGGCATCGTTTTCAAATTCTAATTCCTTAACTGTACTGTAAAATTCAAACTGACCATCGAGTAAATGAACAATAACCTTATGTGGAACCACGGAACTCTCAAAGAACAAAATATCCCTTACTCTGATAGACCTGACATGATTTCCAGTTTTCACCTGATAATAAACCTCATTATCGACCCCGCTTCTATTAAACAGATCATTACAAGCATTGATTACCTCAATTACACGTTTTTGAAGTCCTTTAGAATCATCCTTCAAAATGTAATCCAATGCTTCAAGTTTATATTTAAAGGTCAAAAATACCATTTCGGAATGGCTAGTAACAAATACGAATTTGCCATTAAAATCACGTTCTTTTAACTTATCGGCCAATTCTATACCATTTATATCCGCATTCAAATTGATATCCAACAAATACAAAGCTCGATCAACTTTGTTCTTTTCTAAGTATTTCAAAACTTCATGCGGATCTTCCGTTGCCAAAACAAGTTCCATATCTAAATTTTCAATCAAAAGGTAATTTTTCACATAACTAACAATTTGCTCCAACTGTTTCGGATCATCTTCACAAACAAAAATTTTAATCAATTCTGCTATCACCCATTTCAATAGTTATCTTCTGTAAGAAGATGCGATTCTTTTTCATCGTTTCTAAAGTTAATGCATGGTTTCGATCAATTATTTCTGATAGGTTACTCAGACCTACTCCCCGATTATTGCCCTTAGTCGAAAATCCCTTTACTCTCATCTTCCAAACTGGCACTTCATTATCTCTGATGGAATTTTGAACAATAATCGTTATTTCTGAATCATCACTAAAAATACCTGCTTGAATGAAACCATCTGTCTGCTGTTTTGTTTCCTCAATAGCATTATCAAGGATAATTCCTAGCGCGATAACCAGATCAAGTGAATCAACGTAGAAATCAGTAATTAATTTCTTACATTCAAATGAAACTTCGATTCCCGACATTTGGGCCGAATATAACTTGTTAAAAAGAATACTTTTCAATTCTTTATTTCCAACCCGACTTAAATCTTCTAAACCATATTTTTGATGATTCAACTGTGATGATATCGGTTTGATTGAAGTATTATAGTATTTTTTCAAGCCTTCAAAATCATCCGTTTCAATATACTCATCCATCGATAAGAGAATATTTTGATAATCATGCCGAAACTTTCGTAATTCAGCGTAATGTTTTTCCATCTCATAAATATAACGATTGTCGTTTTTAATCCGTTGATCCTTGCTACGAATGATAAAGGTTCTTTTTAGCCTCATCATTTTGTAGTAACTAGCAGCTAATAACATAATGGCAATTAGAAACATAATAATCACGTTATAAACGACATTATCAAAGGGATTATCTTTTATAATCTCTGTCATTATTATCATTAGGGTAATAATAGTAATAGAAATTAACGAAACTATAGTTTCCAAGTTTGAAACTAGTAACTTTTTAGAAGGACCGATTGAGCGCATTCGTTTTAATAAAAAATACATTACCAAAACGAATAAACAATTTATAAGAATAAAAAATAGTATATAGAACGTATTTGAATTAAAATTTCTTGTCAAAATATCAGCAAAATGATCAGCAATAGTATTCAGGGTAAAGGAAATCGCTTCAATCACAATTGATACTTTAATATCCCTCGTTATTAGTAGAATATAAAGTAAAAACATAACTTGATAACCGACAATTGCTAAGGATTGTGCATATTGGTACAACAACAAGAGTGCTGGAAACAGCACGAATAATATGAACCAATCGGCTTTCTTATATTTAAAATCATTCAAGATAACTCGAATATCAACCAAAAAACAGATACTTTGACAAATTAAAATAGATACCATTATTTCAATTCCTTCTTAAATCCTCTATAAAAATACATCTGAATTATATCAAACAAATATTCTCTTTAGATTTAGTTCTCATAATCAGTACTATTTTTATCAAAATCAATTTTCGATAAAAAACATTTCCAAACAACTACTTCTCGTTAATGACTAAAAAAGTATCTTTTATGACACTTCTCTCTCTTTATTATTCTATCTTGTAAAATGTGAATGGAAGCAAATTGTTTATAATCTGGTAGTTATCAAACATTTACTAATTAAAATATATGCTCAGGGAGATGTCTAAAGTGAATAAAAAAAAGATTTTATTAGCTTCAACATTGGCAGTTTTAATTGCTCCAACAGTTTTAAATAATATCGGGGATCAATCAACAATCGCTCAAGCTGATCCTATTACTATCAATGGAGATACACTCAATAATCCCATTGGTACAGTCGATTACGGTGGGATTGATGCCGTTGACAGTAACGGTAATAAAACAGGATTATTTCTTCCTGGAAAATCATCTTGGAAACTTGGTTCAGCAATTCAAATCAATGGTCAAACTTACTATGGAATAGGCGTAAATCAATATGTCAGTTTACAAGACATTGTAGTTTCTGATAATGTTCCTCCAGTTGAAAATACCTTAGTAAAAGAAACTGGCAATCAAATTGGAACTTTGAATCAAGCAGCCACAGTTATTGATATGTCCGGGAATGCTAACGGCATTGTTTTGCCTGCTGGTTCTTCTTGGAAATTAGGAAATCTTTACAGTATCAACGGTTCCAATTATTATCAAGTAGCTACTAATGAATACATTGCAGAATCCACTGTAAATACCAATAATTCAGCAGGATCACCAGTCGTTGCAACCCCAGAAAATACTGACATTGCTTTACCTACTGACACACAGATTTTCGACGACAACGGAAATGCCACTGGCAAATACTTACCAAAAGGTAGCTTCTGGCACTCTGATTTTTCAAAATCTATGAATAACTCTAGATATTATCGTATTGCTACTAACGAATGGGTAACGCTTGGCGGAAGTTCAACTTCAAATGTTTTTGATAATGGTCCAGTTACTTTGACTTTATCTAAAAACACTCAACTTTATAACTCATCAAGCAATACTTATACTCGTACTCTTCCAGCTGGTTCGGCTTGGAGAACTTTTAGTGCTGTCAAAAATAAAAATGATCAAATCTTTGTCAAAGTTTCTACTGACGAATGGTTACCTTTAAATGGAACTAATTTGGCTGATGGCTCCGTTACTTTTGCCGATATCGTCTACGCTGCAAATTATGATGCTGAATTTGCCGTAAACTACGATCAAGACAAAACCATAACGGCTAACTTGATCAAGGATCAAAAGGTTTATGACACTTCATCTAACTCAATGACTAGAACTCTACCTTCAGGCTCATCCTGGAAAATTTCTCAAGTAGTCCGTAATAACCAAAATCAATTCTGGGGTAAAGTTTCTAATAATGAATGGCTCCTAATTGATGCTAATACTATGAGTATGAATTATGGCGATTCCGATTCAGTTCCAAGCATGGCAACTAGCGAACCATCTTTTGCCACAAATATTGCTCAATAAATTCAACTCATAATATTGCAAAAACGTATCGTGGTCTAAGTTGACTATGATACGTTTTTATTAAGTACAAGGAAAACAACATGACTGATGAAAAATCAAAAAATTTAATTACTAAAATCATCTGGATAATCTGCGGTTTAATAATTCTTGGAATCTTCGGAATACCAAAGATCTATCAAAATTATCATTCAGCTCCCTATTACAATGCCTCTGGTCAAATGATCATTATTGAAAATAAAAAGACCAACACTCACAAATTAAATAAATATCAGAAACGTCAATTCACTAAAATAGCAAAAAGTACCATTGATAAAGAAGACGGTCCTTTCAAATGGAATAACTACCGAGTTGTCTCACTCGATGTTTACAAAACCAAAAAGAGGGCTCAATATGCTTTGGTCTTGAAAACTAAACCTAAAATAAATCTGAAGAACTCACAAGTTACCAGCTCAATGATAGTAGAATTGAAACACCGTAATCTGATTGATTACTATGATCTTTCAATTAAGAAATATTCATCAGATTTTTCTAACATTTTTAATTCTAAATGATTTTTGTATCAAATAAAAACAGACTAATATTCATGATTTTTCGTGAATATTAGTCTGTTTTTCATTTCATATATCCCCACCAATTAGGTAATAGCTCACCTACGGTGATAGTTTCTCTTTTATTATAATTGACCATAATTTCAGTATCTTTATTCTTTTCGGAAAACTCCATTAATGTTTCTCGACAACAACCACAAGGTAATCCATCAAGTCCTTCCGGGGGTGTTTCTCTGAAAGAAATCATTCGTTTAACTTCCATTTCTCCGCCTTGTAACATATTAAGTAAGGCTACTCTTTCAGCACAAAGATTAATAGTCCCACATAATCCCTCAACACAATAACCTGTATAGATTTTTCCAGATTTAGCTTCTAAGGCACAAACAACATTATTAGCATAAATAAATTTATTAAGTTCAGCCGGTTTGTACAGTGGACTTGCCGCCTGATATAGTTTATCCCAAATATCCATAATTTCACTTCTTTCAAAAAGATAAGCTTAATTATAGCATTTGATTAGTTTTTATTTAATTAAATTAACGTATTTAAATTATAATTAACCTTGTTATATTTTTTTAACACCTGAGCATTATCTGTTACCAATTTATGACTATATGTCTTATCACCCTTAGAATCTCTAACAATTTTCCATAAAATTGCCGCAACCTTTATCGGATACTGATAGTTGGCTGAGGACTTATCCTTATAGAAATCTTTAACAAAATTATTCCATTGATATGTTTTTTCTTCACTATTTTCATCCGTAATCTTATTATCACTTGAAAGCAATTTTATTAAATCTGCAACGGTAGCACCATTATCTTGATTCTTCTCAATTTCACGCATTTTTATTCCCATTGACTTACGAAATGTAAATTTTTTAACTCCAAAATAATCAGCAAAAAATTTTCTAGCCTCATTATTAAGTGAAAATCCCGAATTTAATAATTTGGTATCTAAGCGAATCTCTTCTGCCAATAGCTTTTTAGAGGTAGACCTACGATTTACTCTAATCTGTTTAATATTCTTCACTGGAATTCCTCTTAGAAATTCTCTTATATACTCTGACAGTTCAGCTTTAGTCCCAAAACTTGGTAATCCATATCTTCTACAAATAATTTCTAATTCTCTTTTATACCAATAGAATTTTTGAAAATCCTCTTCACTCATATGGTCATTAAATAATGGTCTTTCAGACATTTGAGGTACCTCCATTTAACACACTAATACAAAATCATTTTAACAATTATAATTACGATAAACGATAAAAAAGCTGTAATTAATCCACTGACCAAAATCAGTAACAATTCTCTCTTCCAGTATCCCTGACGATCTTTGACTTTTTCTTCCAAGCTCAATTCCTGATTATTAGTAAAAGCTACTATCTCTTTATATGTTTTCAAATCATTCTTCTTTTTAATCAAATCTACCCTAACCGCTGCTGCAAAGTAGATTACAAACAAGGTAGCTATAACTCCAATTCCAATCCAACCTAAAAAATAAGTCATCGGAATACCCACAAAAATTGCCAATAACCAAAAAATAATCATTACACCGGTCCAAATATCCATATCATGACTACTTAATTTCTTTTTCATCAGATCAACATCTCCCTTAATTAAAGTATCTAAGGAGATTTCAAATAATGAACTTAAGCGTAGTAAATTATCTATATCAGGATAGCTTTTACCATTCTCCCAGTTGGATATTGTTTGTCTTGAAACATATATTTTTTCAGCCAGTTCCTCTTGAGAAAAATTACATAGCTTTCGATATTTTTTAATCTGTTGATATACTTTCATTATTCTCATCTCCTCAACTTTAGGATAAACTGCTAATCTAAAAGAAACTATCAAACTTCTTTGACATTGAAAGCATTTGTTATAACGCCGTTATATAGTCATAAAAAAAGAACTAGAAATCCTAAAAATTTCTAGTTCTAACAAATTAGAAAACAAACTTATTGATCACTTCAGCCAAAGCATCATGATTATTATCAGCCTGGGTCACATATTTAGCAACATCTTTTGCTAAATCGATACCGTTAGATACACTAACTGGTAGACCCACAACCTTCAACATTGGCAAATCATTACTATTATCACCAGCAGCGATAATTTCTGACGGCTTAATTCCCAATAATTCACCTAGTTGAATCGTTGCACTACCTTTGTCAGTCCCAGCTGGATTAAATTCAACATAACGTCCCGAAGAAAATGTCACGGCTAATTTACTAGGATCAACTACTTTTTCAACATCATCACGCATTTGTTTACGTTCTTCAATCGTTGGTAAAGCCATGATAACTTTCATGATGTTTTGATCTCTAAATTGTTCGAAATCAGCAGTTTTCAACTCTTCAAAACTAACGCCACGATTCTTCAAGTAAGCTGAATCATCTGCTTGAGGATTGTAGATATACATTTCATCTTGAGTATATACATGAGTAGCAACTTTATCATTAGCGGCCCCTACTTCAAAAACTGCCTTAGCTACATCAAAGTCCATGGCATTGATTATTACGGGTCGATTATTTTTATTTTCAATAACCAAACCACCGTTATAGGAAATTGAATACTCATTTGGTTGGTTATATAAATTCATTTTTTCCAAATCATTTTGAAATGAAGCATAACCTCGACCTGAATTAACAACAAAACGGACGCCCTTTTTAGTAGCAGCTCGAATGGCCTTGGCATTTGCGTCTGACAAACTACCATCATCATTCATCAATGTTTCATCAAGATCGCACACAATCATTTTATACATAGAAAAACCTCACAATTTAAAAGTTAACTATTCCACCATATCGAAACCAATCATCAATTGCAACCGCTTTTATTACTTTATAAGTTAACTATTCTAATTCTCATTTATCATTGAAACACCGTTTTTAGTATTGTAGTTAAGATAGTTTTCTACCGTTAATCCGTGTTGTTCCATCTGAGCAGTATCTACGACACTAACACGATCAGGTTTGAAGTATTGGTTTTCCCCAACTTTCCACCAAGTCTTGCCATCAAGTTTTACTTTTTGAGCATACCAATGAGTGATTCTCGTTTTAGTAGTGATCTTCATGGTCCTGTTCGTAACTCTCATCGTGCCATTAACATATTGATAAACTCTTGCATCATTATTACTATCATCATCACCAATTGAAACAACAATTGTCTCAATTTTATTGGAATCATTTTGTACATCGGCTTGAGCTAGGTTAGTCGTAGTTACTGAAAACAATGAAAAACCTAACACCACTGCGATTACCAATCTTTTCATTAAATTAACCTCCGTATTATTAAGTACATTAAGCATAACATGAATTGCAAAAGAAAAAATCATCTTAATAATCAAAAAAGAACGGCGTCTGTTAAGAAATATTCAGGCATATAAGCATACCTTCCAATCTTAATAAACACTGTTCTTTTTTATTATAATCATCTATATCAACCGACTCAAAACGTTTAAAACACCTTCGTCATTATTCGATTCTGTAAAATATTCAACTTGTTGTTTGATTTTATCTTCGGCATTATCGACCACATAACCGTAAGGCGTCAACTTCAACATTGCCAAATCATTCTCATTATCACCGAAAGTCATAATTTCGTCGTCAGCAATATTGAATTTTTTCTGTAATTCATGTAGTCCCATGGCTTTATTAACAGAGTTATCACTGATTAACTCAGTATTGTAACCCGAAGTTTGACTTGATAAACCAGCTGGTAAAGATCCACGTAAGTTATTAACCATAGTCTTTATATCAACATGAGGGCCAAAAGTTATTCCGATACTAGTAATTTGGTCCTGCAAGCGAGTTGGTGTCACAGTTCCCAAATTATTCACACGCTGCAAATGATTATAGTAATGATATGTTAAATCATAAGCCGCTTGTGAAATAGTCTGATCGACATAAGCCGACTTAACTCCCACAACCAAGTGCTCTGCAATATCGGTTGGTTCAAATTGATGATTAATAGCATCCAAAGTAGCAGTAACTGCTTTTTCAGGAATTGCTTTAATCAATAATGGCTGATTATCACTATATACGACAGCACCATTTTGAGATACGAAATCCATTTCAGACTTAAACTCATCAAATTGATCTTGCAGACGTTGATACTGTGATCCACTAGCAGCGACTACACGAATACCTTGTGAACGTAGTTTTTCTAAAATTTCACCAAAACGTTGATGATTATAAGTATTTTTGTCATTAAGAAAAGTCCCATCCATATCAAAGGCGACTAATTTAATATTCATGGCTCTGCCTCCTTAAAAATTCATCATTTTATCATAGCACAATCTTTTATTAAAAATAAAATTAAAATGCTATTCCCAATGAATTTTTTATGGAATTCTCTTTACAGGTTTGCTTCCAAGGCTTTAGCAAACTCTTGAGCATTACCAACAAAATAATAGTCAGAGTACTTAAAGATTTGAGCCTTACTATCAGTATTAGCCGAAACAACTACTTTGGCATTAGCAATTCCTGCTGTATATTGAACGGCACCAGAAATACCAAGATTTAATAATAATTCAGGTGCCACCGTCTGACCACTTTGTCCAATCTGATCATCGATCGTAAAGTTATCTAAATCTGTTAACGGACGGGTTACCCCTACATTAGCGTGAAGCTTTTGAGCCAATTGCTGTGCTGTCTTAATACCAGGATCAGTTTTATCTCCTCTACCTAAAGCTACGATTCTCTTAGCAGTTGCTATATCGTCACTAGTCTTAGGTGGTAAAACTTGAGTTTTGATTTCTAGGTTGGAATCTTTTTGCCAATCTAAATTGGTAATATCTTCAATAGTCAATTCCGGATTGTCGTATTTTTCAGCACTAAAAACATTAGGACGAGCTGTTGCCATTTGAGGGCGATGATCGGGAATGATTATTTCACACATGATATTATCACCATAAGAAGGCTTAGTTTGAATTAACAAATCATCTTCAAACTTCAAGTCCAAACAATCAGCTGTTAATCCCGCTCTCAAACGAGCCTGAAGTCTTGGCGCAATTGAACGACCAACTACTGTAGCTGGAAAAATAAAAGTATTTGGAGTTCCTTTGAGCTTAATTAGATTATTCAGGGCATTAGTGATTTCCAAATCATCACCGTTAACCAAAGCATCGTCTTTAATGGTCATAATTTTATCAGGACCATATTCTGACAGTTGGTTTTCTAACTTATCAGCTTGCCCTTCAATCAAAACTACTACCACAGGATCATGACTGATTTGATTCATCTTAGTAATCAATTGATATGTTACCGGATTGATCTTTTGTAACTCAGTTTCCGCAAAGATCCAATTCTCTTTAATCACTGTCATCTATTCATCCTCCGCCAAAACATTTTGTTTCTTTAAAGCTGCAACCAATTCCTTAGCCGCAGCAACTGGATCATCAGCCAATTTATGACCTTGTTTAACAACTTTTTCAGGCGATGAAATTGAACAAACGATTGTTGGTGAGCCAGCCTGTCCAACCCGTGAATCTTCCAAATCCAAATCTTTTGCATGCCAAGTTGTAATTGTTTTATCAAAGCTCTTAGCAATTTCAACAACATTAGTATATTCAGGTTCATTAATTGTTTCTGTTATAGTTGCTAAAAGTGGTAATTTGGCCGTTATTTCTTGCTCAACAGTACCTAAATTCCGCTTAATCAATAAATTCTCATTTTTAGCAATCATTTTATCAGCGTAAGTTACTTGAGATACTTGCAACAACTCTGCAATAATTGGACCAACTTGACCAGTATCAGCATCAACTGACTGTTGTCCTAACAATACAAGATCAACATTGCCAATTTTTTCGATTGCTTTACCTAAAACATATCCCGTCGCCAAAGTATCTGCTCCAGCAAAAGCACGATCTGATAAAAGAACCGACTTATCGGCTCCTAAAGCTAAAGTTTCTTGCAAAGAAACAGCAAAATCATCTGGTCCCATAGTCAAGGTAATCACTTCACCGCCAACTTGATTTTTAATATCTAAGGCTGCTTTTAAAGCATGTAAATCATAAGAGTTGATCACGCCACCTAGGCCACGACGATCAATATTTTTAGTTTTTTCATCAATCTTTACATTGGTAGTTTCTGGCACTTGTTTTATACAAACAACTATTTTCATAATTTCCTCCTAGGCGCGATTCTTTGCTTCAATCAAAGCAATTTCAGTTCTCATCTTTTCAACTGTACCTTCGGCAATTTCCATTGCTCGAGCATCCCTGATCAAATGTTCTACTGGATAGTCCAAGCTATATCCGTAACCACCCAATATTTGTAAAGCATTATCACCAGATTTAACAGCACTACGACTACCATAGGCTTTAGCCATAGCTGCCTCTTGTTCATAATCTTGACGATGATCTTTTAGCCAAGCTGCCTTTTGATAAAGTAATTTAGTAGTTTCCTTAGCCACTGCTATATCAGCAATCTTTCTTTGAATACCTTGCATTTGAATAATTGGTGTATCAATAGCCTTTCGATGTGTAGCGTAATCAGTCACGATATTCAATTCATGTTCCATAATTCCGGTCAAAACAGCTCCCATTAAAACACGAGCATCATTATGAGCACTATCACCAATCTCTTTACCCATACCAATTTTGCCTAATAAGTGGTTTTCATCAACTTCAATATTATTCATGACAATTTCCCCAACTGGTACACCAGTTAATCCAAGAAAATTCTCCTGCTTACCATACTCAAAACCAGGCATATCTTTATCAACAACGAAAAATGATAATTCCTTAGGAGCTGTTTTAACTAAAACACAATAAATTTCAGCTAAACCACCATTGGTAATCATAATTTTGTCACCATTAATAATCCACTTGTCACCTTTTTTCTCAGCATGTGAAGCAATTCCTAAAGGATTAGATCCTCCACTAGGTTCAGTCATCGAAAAGGCAATGATTCTTGACTTAGATTGTGGTAAATATTCATCTTTTAATGCTTGATTACCATATTTAACAATTTGGTCGATCGACTTGAAATGTCCTTCCAAAGTAACTGCTAAGCTGGCATTGCCACGAGCAATCTCATTAATCATCGCAGCAGTCGTTTCACCGTCAAAACCTGCTCCACCGTACTCTTTTGGCAACATGGTACTCAAAAAATCATATTTTTTAATTTTATTGAACAAATCATTAACGTAAGAACGAGTATGATCAATCTCCATATCAAATGGAGCTACTTCATTAGTAGTAAATGACTTCACCATTCTTAAAAGGATTTCTTTACTTATTTGTTTTTGATCCATTAGAGTTCTCCTGTATGTTAATTTTTTCACATATAATTGTAAAAAAATATCCCATCTATATTGTGATGGTTTTATCATAAATCATTCGTTTAGACTTGTAAATATAATTATTTTATATCAAAAATAATAACGATAATAAATATTAAAGCTAAATCCCTCTGGCTTGGAATTGTAACCGTAAAACAAAATATAATTTTTTCTATAAAAAAATATCCGTATAACGACCAATATAATTGGTTACTACACGGATATTACTTATTCAAATTGAATTCTTAAATCGCCTAGACCAGTTGCCGTCCACTTATATCCCTTTAAACGAGAAATATCTTTCAATTGACTGATCAACTCGCCAACTCTCTTACCGTTTTTTTCACTCACATGATAACTATTAGTAAGAACTGTTATTGAGATTCCGTTAACCGTCTTAATAGCGACGATTTGAGCTGGCATACCATTATTCAGAGCCTTACCAGCTTTTAATAATACTTCTATTACTTCTGGATTATTATTTTCTGATTTGAAAATATGATACAGTTCATCAACTATTTCAAAAACTCTTTTAGAAATTTCATCTTCCATTTATCTCAACTCCCCATGTTGTAAATATATCATAACTAAACTTAAGTTTTCACAAAATATCCTGAAGCAAGACTTTTTTAATCCTAAACGTAAATTAAAATACATTACCCTTATAATCCATTAACAATATATTTAACCGGCTCACCTTTCAAAGCTGCAATTGTATTCTCAGCTACGATCGTAGCCATTGCTTCACGGGCTTCAACTGTCGCATTACCTAAATGCGGAGTTAATATAACATTTTTCATTTGTTTTAATTCATCGGAAACTTCTGGTTCATGTTCATAGACATCCAAAGCAGCACCGGCAATTACATGTTGCTGTAAAGCAGTTGTCAAGGCATCTTCGTCAATAATTGGACCTCTGGCAGCATTGATCAAAACTGCTGTTGACTTCATTTGAGCAAATTCTTTTGCACCCAATAAATGTTGCGTATGGTTATTCAATGGCAAATGCAATGTAACAATGTCAGATTTCTCTAGCAATTCAGTTTGATAAACAAATTTAGCTCCTAACTCAACTTCTCGGCTGACTGGTAAACGATGATGTTGCGTATAAAGAATAGGCATATCAAACGCGTGCATTCTTTTAGCAACTGCTTGTCCAATTTGTCCTAAACCAATAATTCCTAAAGTTTTACCCTGCAATTCATGACCCAAGAAAAATAATGGTGCCCAACCATTAAATCCTGTTGTCCGCATTAAATGGTCACCTTCAGCAATACGGTGCATTAAAGCAATAATTAAACCTGTAGTTGATTCAGCAGTTGAAACTGTTGAAACTATCGGTGTATTAGTAACTGGTATTTTTAATTTTCTTGCATAGTCTGTATCAATATTATTAGTACCGGCACCAAAGTTAGCAATTAACTTCAATTTAGGTGCGTGGTCCAAAATATCTTGATCGACCTTTGTGGAAAGTGGCGTTATCAAAAAATCACTGTCAGCGACATGTTCTTTTAACGTTGCCGCATCAATCAATTTATCATCCGTATACATATCAATTGTCAAATCAGTTGTCTTTAGTAAAGCAGCTGCCTTATCTGGAATTTTTCCAGCAATAAAAACTTTTGCCATTATTTAGACCTCCGTCTATTAATCTGATCTTTACTTTAATTATGGTCCCGCAAAGGTTTTTTGCCAAATTTTCTTACTTTTGATTTTCTAGAAATTTAATTTTTTCTTTTAAATACTTAATACTGGCAGTAATATCACTCTGTTTCTCTTGTAATACCGCAATTTTCTCATTCATCAAACGCACACGAGTTGGAATAGTTTCCGAACCTTGTCCACGGTAAGTTGTATATGTATATATTTCATCTATTGTAAAACCAGCTGCTTTTAATCTTAATAGCAATGCAACATGATCCACTTGTTTAGGTGTATACAAGCGTAATCTTCTAGGTCCATGATGTGGATGAATAAGCTGTTTTCTTTCATAAAATCTAATTGTATCTGGACTTAATCCCGTAATTTTTGAAAATTCTCCTATTGAATATAATTTTTTATTTGACATGGACTCAACTCCATTATGTAAGATAGAATCTGTTGTTTTCAGAAAATGGAGGATTTAATATATTGAATACAAATAATTCGCTTTTTAGTCGTGATTTTTGGCTACTAGCACTAACTAACTTTTTCGTTATGACCGGCTATTATAGCCTAATGGTTACCATTGGTTTATATTCCGTGAAACAGTTCCAAGCGCCAACTAGTATTTCCGGACTAATTGTTGGTATCACTGTAATCGGTATTCTTGTATCACGATTTTCTAGCGGTTATCTAACTCACATCTTCAGTAATAAGCAATTGATGATTGCAGGTACAATTTTACTTGTTCCTGCTACTTTATTATATCAGTTGGCTAGTTCCATTGTTTCTCTGATTATCGTCCGCCTTGTTCAAGGAATCGCGATTGGTCTTATTAGTACTGTAACTAATACTGCCGTCGTTCTACTATTCCCTAAAGCCAGAACTGGTGAAGGTATCGGTTATTTTAGTTTAAGTACGATTTTGGCAACTGCCATAGGTCCGTTTGCTGGACTTCTAGTAGAACAAAATTTTGGTTTCAATACCATGTTTATTATGGAAACTATCTTAGCAATTTTGGCATTATTCTTTTGCCTATTGGTTAATGGTCAAAAAATTGCTTTTCACTTCACTGAAAAACATCCCAAAATTTCAGTCCGAGATTTTATTGAACCCAAAGCTTTACCAATCGCCAGTACAATTTTTATTGTCGGACTAGGTTATGCCGCTATTCAAGCATACTTGAGTTTCTATTCTACTGAATTAAACCTTGCAACTTATTCTTCAATTTTCTTTTTAGTTTATGCTTTTGCTATTTTGATATCTCGTCCTTTCACCGGTAAAATTGTCGATCGATTTGGCGAAAATGCTGTCATCATTCCTTCTGCTATCATTAATATGTTGGGGCTATGTTTACTTGCAGTCACTACTTCGGGTTGGATGATGTTAATTTCAGCTTTCTTAATTGGTTTAGGCTTTGGAAACTTTCAATCAACTTGTCAAACGGTTGCCGCTAGAAGTGTTCCAATTGAACGACTTTCTCAGGCAACAGCAACTTACTTTATCCTTTTTGATTTAAGTTTAGGAGTTGGTCCCTATGCTTTAGGAATAGTTGAACCATTCACAGGATATCGTGGACTCTTTTGGTTAATGGGTATTATGGTAATAGTTGGTTTAGCCTGGTATTTATTAATTCATGGACATAAAAGTAAAACCGTCGATATAGATTTACCATCAGAAACTGTTGACAAAGAATTAGACTAAAAAGTGTGATAGCCATTTTGTTATGGTTATCACACTTTTTCTTATTTATTCAACTCTTTCGTCAATTTTTCTAGTCCCCGTTTTGCCACTGGATTATCATCCAACTTAGTTAATGCTCGTGGGTTATTAAGGTGATATTTTTTATCATTAGTATTCTTAACCCACATTCCATATTTAACATTAGTTAGATTATAAGTTTTAGCAAGTTTAAAATTGTCACTCTTCTTCACAGAAATTGAATTATTATTTTGAGGATCTAAGTCATCAACTGTTCCGACTGGTATCACACCCGCAATAATTTTTGAACCGATTTTAGGAAGTGGAATCTCTTGGTATTCTACCAGAATCTCATGATTGGCCTCTCGAGTTTGATTCCCATTTCGATAAAAGCTATTTGTCGTTGTAATGCCTCCACTAACTGAAGTATATATATCAGTGTTCTTTAGTGCTTTATTCCCTTTAATCACTCTATCAACATGAATCGTAACTTTTAAATCAGCCTTATTATCGGGACTTTTCATTCTTTGCAAATTATAAACTGTTCCCTGAATAATAACTTGATTGTGTTTTTTGAAATCACTCATCGAAGTAGGAACATACTTTGAATTATTTTCTAATCCCTTTGGATGTTCCACTGGTAAATCAGCAATTTGTTTATGCCATCTTTTTTGATTTTTTTGAAGCAGGGTCATTTGTTTATCACTACTTAAAGTCTGCTTTCTATTACCACAAGCCGAAAATGGCAAAACTAAAATTATTGTCATCATAACTATTAGAAGCTTCTTCATTAAGAATCCCACCTTTGGAACAATTATCCCATGGGCTTTAGAAGCTTAATACCTCAATTATGATATAGTATCCTATCGAAATATTAATCAAGGTACAATAAGAGATTTCACATTAGAATACTTGTCTACAATAACGTTTTGACTATTTTGAATATAATTAACGATATCGGTTGCTAAAATATTATCTAATTTGTGCGTTGTTACAATAACTGTTTTTTTCAAGGTTACCAGTTCACGGAGCCACTTGAAAATCTCTTGTGAGTTTTCGATATCAACTCCGCTTTCCGGTTCATCAAAAATATACAATTCACGATCTAGCATATAATTCAAAAAAACTAAGACAATACGTCTTTCTCCACCAGATAAGTTACCAAATTTAATATTTTGGATTTTTTGAATCACTTCTGGAATTGAAACTGATCTGACATTATTTAGTTGCTGTAAAAATTCTAACAAATCTTTGACCGTTAATTCCGCATTGATATTATTTCCTTGTGTCAAATAAGCTATTTGAAATTTTTTAGGAAAGTTTTTGAATTCATTCGACCTGTTATCATCAACATCAGCGATACAATCAAGCAAAGTTGATTTACCGATTCCATTCTTTCCCAAAATAAAATTAAGTCGACCTTCCATAAATAAAAAATCAACCTTTTCAAATAATTGCCTTTGATCATACTTAAAACTGAAGTTTTTGATTTCCATTATCTTACACCCGACTTAATTGACTTTTGATTGAAATGTTATGCAGATTCCAATATCCCATGCCCAAATAAATTACTGCAAAACCCATTACTAAGTAATTCAATAATATAGAGTTCTTTGGCATTGAGTAAAGTGCTAGAACAAATTGAAATGGATTGATAAGTGTGAATAAGTAATTCCAAATACCTCCAGGCCTAAAACCTAATAAACCTATTCCTAACAGTAAAAAGATATTTATCAAAACATTAAAAGTCCCCTGTTTTACCTTAAAAAGAAACATAACTGACAATGTCACTGTTGCAAAAATAGTTGTAATAAAGGTCATTAGGATGCCATACACATAAGTCATCAATGGAATTTGAATAACCATGAAATTCACTACTAAGTTAAAAATTAATATTTCCACCTGAATAATTATCATCTGAACAAAAACTGATGCCGTAATAATAGTAGATTTAGATCCTACCATATAAGTTAAAGTCTTCAATGATCCATTTTCGCGTAACTGAACAATGCTCGACATAAAGCCATTCAAAATTGAAGTAACTACGATATAAGACCAATAAATATAAAGTACACCGACATCTTTAAAATCCGATTGATTATTCAAAAAAACTATGATGATTGGGATAACCAATGTGTAGAAAAAAACTATTTTTTCTTTCAGAGCAATTTTGAATTGCAATTTAAAAGTTGCTAACCAATTCTTCAACATTATTGTTCGCTTCACATTCAATTAGATTTTTTTAATAAAATTAACGTTATCTAATTTTAATTATAATGTCAATGACCTTTCATAGATAATTTAATATCCTAACTAGACAATAAGAACAATATCCTATCAGACAGAATATTTGCATCACACTCATATAAGAACTAACTTTAAATAGTAGTTTTGCACAAATTGATTTTTTACAAGTAAAATATACGGAGGCACTTTATAATGAAAATAACTATTAAACCCGCAGCTCAAGAATTTTTGGCCAAGATAATTCCTACTAACGGTCATGTGATTCTAACAACTGATGATGGTTCCAACAAATATTCCAGTATTGGTGCAACTTGTGAACTAGCCGATAAGTTTCAATTAATAATTCTTAACCAAGATGATCCCAAATTTTCAACTATTTTAGAAAATAACACCGGTTATGATATCCGCATGTTACCTGCTGAAGAGTATCTTCTCGGAGTAGATCTCAATATTGATTTAAAGAATACCAAACTAATTTTGCAAGATAAAAGCGGTATTCTTGATAGCAACTTATCAGTTGTTGATTGGAGAAATGTTGCTCCAGAAACTGAAAAAGAACGTTTCGAAACCATGCAACGTTTAGGTGATCAAATCTGTTAAATTTTATTATTAAAAAAGAGCAGCACCTACTAGAAGATTCGGATATATTTTATATCTCGAATACTTCTCAGCAATGCTGCTCTTTTGATTATCCAGAATTTAAAATCAATCGGCTCTTATCTCAATTATTTGGCAAATATCCATGACTTCTTAAAATATTATAAGAAGTTTGATCCGCAGGTTTATACCCTTTAAAGATCAAATCCTTAACGTAAACCGGATTATAGAAAAAAGCAAAAATAAAAGTTACTAAGAAAGCTCCTCCGCTCCAAGTAAACGCTCCAAAAATAATTTCAGCCAAAGCTAAAATAAAGCACCATTTTAAATCACCTCTAAAAAGAGCAGTCCAAAAGCCAAAGAACATTTCTGTCCATGAAAAACCAACTTTAACGCTTTTATAATTCTGATATCTTTCATTTACTAACCTGGCATACATAATTTTTCTCCTATATTTATATACTCATTGTAGCAAATCAAAAAATCCTAATATGAATCTTTAAGTCAATATTCTAGCTATTATTAGCTCTATGTTTAAAATTCAAATTGAAAACATATCTAATCGTAAAAGTAGAGGTATAAAATCATGAAAAAAATTCACGATGAGAAATTAATCAATAGAAATCTTAAAAATATTCGTCTTGATTTTGCAATTGAAAACTTGCTCATTATTTCATTACTAGGCTGGCAAATTCTTCGCGGTGCTAACTGGTATAAAGTTACTTCGATGAGTAATCCACTATATGCAGTTCTAATAATTACGGCACTTGTATTAATAGTTCTTTCAATCAATGTTAGTGCACCCATGGAACATAAGGCAAAAACAACTTGGACTACATTGATTGTACGTTTTGTCATTGAAACCGTAGTTTTCTCGGCTATTTTCTTCTTTTTAATTGAAGGTAATCACCTTATTGTCAGTCTTATTTCTGGAACAGCAATTGCCCTAGTCTTGCTAGGACTAAATCTTTATGCAAATCATTTCCGCTAAAAATAATTAATATTCTTCAATATCATTAGCCTTAACAAATTCATTAGTTCCAACTCGGTAATACTTCTGTCCTTTAATATTTACGATAAGGTCACTATACCACTGGGATTGTGGAGCCAAGGCTCGATTAGTAATCAAAAAACCTTCAGCCTTAAATAATTTCTTAAAATTACCTTTATTAGTTTTAATATTAACTGAATGGGATTGATACACATAAACGTTTTCAGATTTTACCCATTCGTTTGTCGATACACGATAATAATGTTCTCCATTGATACTTAACATTTCATCACTAAACCAACCTGAATTTTTTTGAAGAGCTCGATTAGTAATCAACTTCATAGTTATCTTTGAATCCCAAGAATATAGTCGAACGATTGGTTTATCACTATATGTCATTACTGTTGAGTTATGCTTAATTAGCTTAGTATCAGGAGATTCATGGGAATTACTAGTGGAAAAATGGTGTGAATTTCCCATTGAGTAGTGATGTTCTTCATTCTTTTTGTAAAATACTTTTTCGGTGGTGGTTATTGAACCGTCAACGTTAATTATTGCTGAAACGTTCTTTTTATCGGCTGTATATCCCTTCACTACAGGTACTTCGACCTTGATAGTGTCACCGATGTTTCCATTAACGTTATGAATTGTTTGATCGGCAAGATTCGATTTTATTATTAAATCTCCTGATCTATGAGGATCAGGAATAAAAGTATCAATTGCAAATTTATCTTTCTCCAAGTCTGAAAGTGGATATTCAATAATATTAGATCCATCGTAATAGTCAGAAATACTAGCGGTAGAGAATACTTTATCTTTTTGTGGATCTTGACTTGTTCCATTGCCAATATTGACCCAACGATTAGTATTTCTAGCCGGTAAAACTGTATTCGCCGTAAATTGATTTAAATTACTTAACCTAATCGACTGTAAGTTCGTTCCTTTAAACATTGTCGAAGTATCCATCAACTTTCCTTTGGTATACATCTTCCAATTAGAGATATCTAACGTCTTTAGGGCGCTATCATTTAAAAACATATTCTTTACATTAGCTAATGATGCAATATCTTCATATGGAGCTTGCTCAAAGAATTTTACTCCTACGTTTTCGAGTGCTGGATCATTAGCAAACATACTCTCCATTGTCATTACGTTATCGACATCCCAACCTGATATATCGACACTAGTTAAGGAAGTATCATTTTCAAACATATGCGAAAAGTCTAAAAAACATCTTGTAATAGAACCGTCCCAAACTGGAAAATTCATCTCTTTCAATGCTGGATCACCACTAAATGTCCCCGTCCAATAGCTCACTTCGGGAAGTGACAAATTATCCAGGTGCTCAAATTCAGTTACATTTTTTAAGTTAGCAAACAAATATTCAATATGCCTTGGCAAAACTACTTTTCTATCAAATGAAACTTTAGTGATATCATCTGAATATTTGACCCAAGGCGATGTCTTACTACCATTATTCTCGGCTATATTTCCTGACCATAAATGAAGAACCTTATCACTCGAAATATACCATTGTGGATCAGTAATTCCTTTTTCGCCATAATTACCACTGAAAAGTGCATCTTTAGGAACTATTAAATTTGTATCTGTATTCTGCTCCACTCTAGTAGATTCTTCGGTACTAGCCTTAACGATAACTCCAGAATTTATCAAACAAATCATACTAAAAGAAATTCCCAATACAATTGCTTTATTTCTAAAAATACTACAATACGAATGATGTTTTTTCCTTATTATCATGAATATCCCCCTCATTTTATAGAATAAGTACATATCAACTTTAGTATTCTAATTTCAAAATGGGGTGAATTATGCATAACTGTTTATTGATATTTTATATACATAAAACCATACAAAAAGAGAATTGAAATTATTACTTTCAATTCTCTTTTTGTATTGATTATTATAAATAATTCTTTTTTATTAAATCTCTATTTACTAATAATTAAGGTGCTTATCTTGATCCAAAGCATTGATTTCTTTAACTTCTTCATCAGTCAAATTAAAGTCAAAGATATCAAAGTTTTCCTTAACTCTTGAAACCTTTGATGATTTTGGAAATACTACGAATCCAGTATCAATATGCCAACGAAGTACTACTTGTGCAGCAGTCTTATTATGGGCCTTAGCAATCTTGTTAATTGTTTCATCTTCAAGAATCAAGTGTCCATGTCCAATTGGTGAATAACCTTCATTAACAATACCATTATCAGTATCAAACTTGCCTAATTCAGCTTGAACCTTATATGGATGACGTTCAATTTGGTTAACCATTGGCTTAACTTTAGCCATGGCAAAGACTTCTTTTAATTGCTTTTCAGAGAAGTTGGAAACACCAATAGCTTTAACTTTTCCTTGAGCATAAAGAGTTTCTAAGGCTTTCCATGTATCAAGAGTCAAATTAAAGTCCTCTTCATTTGGCCAATGGATTAAATACAAATCCAAGTAATCCATTTGTAAATCTTTGATTGTTTGGTCAAATGCAGCCAATGTCTTGTCATATCCTTGATCAGCATTCCAAACCTTTGATGTAATAAAGAGATCTTCTCTTTTTACTCCTGACTTTTTAAAAGCCTCTCCAATTTCAGCTTCATTGCCATAAATATGGGCACAGTCAAAATGACGATAACCCGCATCCAAAGCACCTTGAATTGCATCAGCTACGTCAGATTTTTCAATCTTATAAGTTCCAAATCCCAACATAGGAATAGAAACACCATTACTTAATTTTTCAAATTGCATAAAACGCCCTCCTTACTATTAATTAAACTACACCTTCAGTAAAAATTACAAAGATACTAACTTAAATAATTATATTTATAATTCTTTTTGCTTAATTAGTACAACTGATAAAATCATCGTTACTATTAGCACGGCCAAACTCACCAGTACATAATTCCATAATTGATTGCTAGGGGTGAGCTTCAAACTGATTTTCATAGCTGCACTAAAGAAATCAAAGTACTTTAACCAATCCCAATTAGCAATATTATGCAAAGTTGTAATCAATATTGGAAAAATGACAATAAACAGAGAACCTATTACAACTGACGAAGTTAAAAGCAAAACTAAAATTGCCATTCCAAAAACAACGCTTATAAAAAAGGCGATTACTAACGAAGTATTGAACACCATCGAAAACAAATTCTGCCAACTTGTTCCAACTGTTCTTGAAGATATCATTCCGCTAACAATACTTGTCAAAAAATAAATCAAAATCAGGCAAAAAATATTTAGTAACATAATTAAATACTTTGAAATAATAAATTGTGAACGAGTAATTCCCGAAACCAAAGTATTTTTATAAGTTTTTTGGCTGAATTCATAGCCAATTGTCATAACGAATATACCAATAAAAATATATACCAATAAGGTTGATGATAAGGTACTGGCATTTATGCCATCTTTTAAAGTCCACGACACAACACTAAGTTTTGACATTGAATCTCCTGTTACCATAATGCCACCAACGATACTATTACTTGTAATGATAAATGAATAAGCAATAGTAAATACTAATGTCAACAAAATCCCCCAAGTGTGACTCAGTCGATAGAGGTCTGTTCTTAATTGATTAATCATGCTTAACACCTCCTATCAAATTAGTGTAGTAATCCTCCAAAGATTTTTCCTTTTTGGTCAAACTGATCACAGACACGTCATTCATAACTAAAACTTGGTTTAACTTTGAAGAATCAATATCTAAGGAATGAATCAAAATATTTTTATCATCAAGAACTGTAAATTTATCAGCAAATTTTGCATCAATTATTCGAGCTGCTTTAGCAACATTATCAACCGTTAAAATCAATCCGGATTGATTAACCTTATCCAATTGCTCTTTAGTTATTTCTTTAATCAATTGTCCATTGTAAATAAAACCAAATCTTGTTGAAACATGATAAAGCTCCGTCAAAATATGGCTTGAAATCAAAATTGTTATTTGTCTTTCATGATTCAATTTCTCTAATAATTTTCTAAATTCAATTATTCCTGAAGGATCAAGTCCATTAATGGGTTCATCCAGGATCAATAGATCAGGTTCTGGCAAAATAGCAATTGCAAGTCCCAATCTTTGCCTTTGTCCAAGTGATAGATTTTTAGATTTAGTATTAAGCTTTTTTTCTAGTCCGACAAATTTAATTATTTTCAAAATCTTTTTCTTATCATTAATGCCACGTTGAATTGCTACTAACTTAAGATTTTGTCGAACCGTTAACCTATCAAAAGCTACTGGAGTTTCAATAACAGCTCCAACATGTTTGAGAGCCTGTTGATTGATTTTTTTATCAAAGAGTTTAATTGAACCACTTTTGAGTGGCGATAATTGTGTAATCAAACGCATTATGGTTGTCTTACCCGCACCGTTAGAACCAATCAATCCATAAATGTCACCCTTTTGAAGTTCAAAGCTAACATTATCTATTACCTTATTTTTTCCAAATGATTTATTAATATTACTAACAGAAAGAATTGTTTTTTCCATGAGAATCCCCTCCTCTTCAATTAACATATTAATGATCATTAATTAACTTATCTTATAAATAAACCTTAATTAATTATTAATTCTAAAGAAACCATAATTCTAATAAGATAAACTTTAATTAATGGAGGAATTTATGAATTCTAAAATATTAATAATTGAAGATAATGAGGATATTCAATCACTGTTATTTGATGTACTATCTAATAATTATTTAATTTATAAAGCATTAGACGGTATTTCTGGTATCAATGAATTCAAAAATATTCAGCCTGATTTAATTATTCTAGATTTGATGTTGCCACAAATTAACGGTGAAAGTGTTCTTAAGGTTATTCGAGAACAATCCCCTGTACCAATAATCGTATTGACCGCTATTCAAAACAAGTCCACAACTGTTGATCTTTTAAATAATGGTGCAAATGATTATTTGACCAAGCCCTTTGATATTGCTGAATTACAAGCTCGAATACAAGTACAATTACGCAATCGAATTCAAGTTCAGAACGAACACTTACTTGTCTACGATAATATTAAGCTGAATAATCAAACCCACCAAGTAATTGCTAACAAACAACAAATAGTCCTATCTAAAAAAGAATTCAATCTCTTACAAATCTTTTTAAGTCACCCTCATCAAGTCTTTGAAAAAAGTCAGTTATTTCAAATGGTCTGGCACGAAGAGTATTTTGAAAGTTCTGATAACACTTTAAACGTTCACATAAGTAATCTACGCCACAAATTGGCTAGTGCCACCGGTCAAAATTATCTTATTTCTATTTGGGGAATTGGCTTGAGATTTATTTGAGGAGGTTCCACTATGACAATCTTACTAATAATCATTTGTTTAATTCTGCTTATTCTACTTGCATTGATTATTCATGATATCATTCGTATAATTAACGACTTGAATTATATTAATCAAAATAACTCTAACGGAGAAGTTACTACTAGTACTAATTTTCCACTGCTTAAAAAACTGGCTCAAGCCTGTAATTTTAATCTCAAAACAAATCAACATCTAAAACAAGAACAAGCCATCCAAAATAAACAATTTAATCAGATGTTAACGAATTTAACTCATGATATTAAAACCCCTTTAACTGTTTCAATCGGGTATGTTCAACTATTAAGTCAACAAATTGACGGTAAACAAAGGCAAGACTTATTACGTGTTCAAGATAACCTCAATTCTGTTAATTATTATCTACACTATTTAATGGATTTTAATTTAATTCAAGAAAAGAGCAAGAATCTAAAACTTACTCAATTCAATCTTTCAGATACACTTCAAAATGAGCTATTTAACTATTATGATCAATTAACTAGTAAAAATATCAATGTTCATATCAAAATAGTTCCTAATATTATCGTAAATAGTGACGAAATGTTATTTAAACGTATTTTTCAAAATCTTATTGGCAATATAATCAAATATGCCACTTCCGATACGACTGTTATATTGTCTAAAATCAATAACATAATTCAAATCACTTTTGAGAATCATACTCTTGAGAATATTAACAATGACAATTTACTTTTAAATCGTTTTTATACGGCTGATGATTCTCGTAATAATCATAGTGTCGGACTAGGACTAAGTATTGTTCAATCACTTGTTACAACTCTCGGCGGCAAAATTACCTTGAAAACCAGCAATCAAAACTTCAAAGTGATTCTAACTTTCAAACACCTAAAATATAAGGTCCATTGAAAGTTAACAAACGCGATTTATAACCAATTGAAAATAGCAACTTACTAAGAGATATACATCTTAATAAGTTGCTATTTTTTTATATCTTAAAATTAAATAATTTTTCAAATTTCGGTTCTACTTTGTTTCACTATCTTAATAGTGCTAGTCCCAGTGATGTATTCATAAACAATCATCAAGATGGCACCAACAACAATTCCCAAAGCATTGGCAAGCACGTCATTAATATCGCTAGTTCGATTGATTAAGAAAATATGTGATAAGTAGTATTGCATAGTTTCAATTCCACTACCGATCATGAACCCAGATATTGCCATAGAAATAATTGAAGTATGAGAAAAGTTCTGTTTGATTAAAAATCCCAATGGAATTGTCAAAATAATATTCTCAACAAAACCAACGTCAAAAATATCCAATTGATGCAAATTAACTTGTCCAATTCCAGCTGACATGACATAAACTGATGCACCGTCAAAAGAAACCGGCGTAAAAAGAATTGTTCCTAATAATGTTAAATAGATTAAACTGATTAAACTAAACTGACGTTTTTCAAGATTAGTGACTGTTTTGATGATATACAGACCACTAATACTTGCAATGGTCAGAACTACTAATAATGGTATCCAACGCATAACAATCACTTTCTTTCTAGTTGATAGTTATAAGCTTACACATAATTTATTTAAGCAACCTTAAAAAGAATTGATGAATTTATGAAGGATATTCTTTATTTTTATGTAGAAATAAATATTTAAATTCAATACAAAAAATACAATTCTAAATAAAAAAGCTTCATTTCCAATAATAAACTGGAAATGAGGCTTTTTATTCTGCACTATCTAATTCAGCAATTTGTTTTTCGATTTGTTCATTAGTACGGAATTCATCATAAGTAGTATCAGCACGATCAACTACACCATCATTTGTTAAATAAATCAAACGATTAGCAATAGTTTGGATGAATTGATGATCATGTGATGCAAACAAGATTGACCCTTTATAATCAATCAAGCCATCATTCAATGAAGTAATTGATTCCAAATCCAAGTGGTTAGTTGGGTCATCCATTAATAGGACATTAGACTTCAAAAGCATCATCTTAGACAACATGACACGAACCTTTTCTCCACCGGAGAGAACGTCAACATGTTTAGTAACATCGTCACCAGAGAACAACATTCTTCCTAAGAATCCACGCAAGAAAGTATCATCATCTTCACCCTTCTCCGCAAACTGGCGTAACCAATCAATAATTGGTGTTGGTTCGTTAAACATAGCATTAAAATCTTTTGGTAAATAAGCCTGACTAGTCGTAACACCCCAAGTAACTGTTCCAGAATCCGGTGTTAAATCACCGCTTAAAACTCTGAATAATGCTGTGGTACGCATATCATCTTTTGCTAAAAAGGCTACTTTATCATCCTTATTTAGGATAAAACTAACGTTCTTCAATACTTGCTTACCATCAATTGTTACCGATAGGTTATCAACTTTCAATAGGTCATTACCGATATCACGATTTGGCACAAACTTGATAAATGGATAACGTCTAGAACTTGGTTGAATATCATCTAAAGTGATTTTATCCAACATTTTCTTACGAGAAGTAGCTTGCTTTGACTTAGAAGCATTAGCTGAGAATCGAGCGATAAAATCTTGTAGCTCTTTAATTTTTTCTTCTTTTTTAGAATTTTGATCTTGTTTCATTTGTTGAGCAAGTTGTGATGATTGTTGCCAGAAATCATAGTTACCAGCGTAAAGTTGAATTTTACTATAATCAAGATCCGCCATGTAAGTACATACTTTATTCAAGAAGTAACGATCATGGGATACAACAATAACAGTATTTTCAAAATTGATTAGGAATTCTTCTAACCAATCAATTGACTCAACATCCAAACCATTTGTAGGCTCATCCAAAAGCAAAACATCTGGTTGACCAAACAATGCCTGTGCCAATAAAACTTTGATCTTTTGACCAGCAGTTAAATTAGCCATTTTTTCTTGATGCAATTTTTCGGGAATATTTAAACCTTGAAGCATTTGAGAAGCTTCACCTTCAGCTTCCCAGCCACCCATTTCACCGAATTTAGTTTCTAAATCGGCAGCTTTTAAACCATCTTCTTCATTAAAGTCTGGCTTAGCGTAAATAGCATCCTTTTCTTGCATAATTTGATAGAGGTCAGTATGCCCCATCAAGACAGTTTCCATAACGGTATATTCGTCATAATCGAAATGGTTCTGTTTCAAAGTTGCCAAACGTTCATTAGGTCCTAATTTAACGGAACCAGTTGAAGGCTTGATTTCACCTGATAATACTTTCAGAAAAGTTGATTTGCCGGCACCATTAGCGCCAATCAAACCATAACAATTGCCAGGAGCAAACTTAATATTTACATCCTCAAATAACTTTCGATCAGCAAAGTGCAAACTAACGTCACTAACAGTAATCAAATATATAATCCTCATTTCTTCAATGTAGTCTAGCAAGCATTATACGGACTATTGTCGTGTGGTGCAAGCAGTTAGCGTATTCATTTTATAAAGCCGTTACCAAATAATAAAGTCCACTCAGACCAATAAAGACATAAATAAACATTGTCATTAACTTAATATTTAGGTGACTAACTAAACGATTGGCCAAAATGGTTCCTAAAATGGCTCCAATGATCCCAATTAAAACAAATTTCAAATTATCTAACGTTAAAATTCCACTAGCAAACCGGACGCCTGTCATTAAAAAGGTATCTACTAAGAAAAAGGTTTGAATACTAGCTAAATAATTCTCCTTTGAATCAGATATCGTTAAGAAATAAAGAGCCATTAATGGTCCTCCAATACCAAACATTCCATTAAAGAATCCCGATATCAATGAAAAAGCAATCATAACGTAAATAGGTATAGCCTTTATCGTAATCGACTTAATATTCATAACTGAATAATATAAAGAAAGAATAACCAACAATAATCCTAACAGTAGTTTTAAATATCCCACTGTTAAAAATTCACTTAAATACAGCGATCCAAAGGCAGTAAGAATATAAATCAAAAATGGTGTAACTAACCGTTGCCACTTTAAGTACTTGCGATAACGCCAAACAACCATGACATTTGCTACCAACATAGTCAACGTTGAAACCCCAGCACTTTGATTGATTGGCAAAAGATGTGGCAAAAAGATCATCATAACAATCCCTGATCCAAATCCTGTCACACCTTGTACAAATCCTGCCATCGAAGCAGCTAATATCATTACAATTATCCAACCCAATAAATTATCCTCCTACTACTAATATGATAACTTATCTACAATAAAAAGAGGATATTAATTGGGCTTTCATATTTTACTCGAACCAAGTTAAACCAGCCTGTGTAGCACTCCAATTGATACCGTCATACTCTAGTCCTTCAACTTTAACTCGGTAATATAGATCTATTAATGATTGTGGATAATTCTGATTATTCATTAAATATGTCTGACCAATACTCTTACACAATGCCTCAGCAACTAAATCAACATTCTCGGTTTCTTGTAATTCACGCATATATTTGGCAATCATCTTTTGTAAATCAGGTCGTCTAACAACCATTGGATCTAAGCTAACTTCATTTAATTGATCCAATATCGTACTTGATATTTTATTAAGTTCTACTTGTTTCTTGTACTTATTCATAATTGTTGTTTCCTCTCCTTATGTTAAGAAATAGACAATATACATAAATAAAGAATATAGTTTAAAAAGTTTTTATTTTATAAGAATTTTCTTTTCTATACTTCAAAACTACGCACACAATATAGAACGGTTGGTCTGGCTTTACAAGCGATATGCCTAATTAAATGCATTATAATTTTAATATTCAATTATTAGTGAATGCACACCGGATTTTATGATCAATATAGTAATATTTTTACAAGCAAGTATTTCATTGAAATTCTTTCAAACTTATTAATATTATTTCATAGCGGCATTTTATTTGATATGAAATTATTTACGTAAATAACGATTTTAAGGAGGGATAACTAACTATGAAAAATAGGCAAATATTTATTTTTTCTTCATTAGTATTACTAGGACTATTCAAAGTATTCTTTTACAGCTTTTTCCTCAAAAAATATTTGCAAAAAAAGAGCAATGATTAAAAAACATTGCCCTTCGTAATTTTAATTGTTTTTATCGTTTAAATAAGTTGAATTACGTCTATTTTTTGGTTGTGTCTGTGGTGTATCGTTTTTATCAAGAATATAACGTTTAATCAAATCAATTATTTGATCATTTTGAGGAAGGTCTGAATGTTGTGCGTCAGAGCCTGATACCGAAACAGTAGTAAAATGCTTTACTTGTCCTTGATAGATATACTTACCTGCCATAACACTGCCCAATGGAACCAAACCATCTGAATTATAGGTTTGTGTTCCAGCAACAATATAAACATTTAAGTTAGTTGGAATTTTTTGACGGTTCTTGACAAAGTCCGACAACATTTGTGTTCGATGACGATCCGATTTTTCATTAAAATTATAAGGTGATCCAATTGTCATAAGTCTTTTGATAGTAATTCTTGAAGAATAATTCGAATAATATTTTTCCAAAAAGGCTGTATATATCAAACCACCATTTGAGTGTCCAATCGCTTTGAAATTATTAAATTTATATTGATTAGCCAAAACATTAAAAGCAATATTAAAACGACGTGCCTGTTGTTTAATATTGCTATAACCATCATGGTTATTTTCAAATCCAACTACAATTATCGGTTCGTTATCTCCCTGACGAACTTGTCCAGAAAAATGCAGTTTATCATCATTAGTTACTTTCACCTTAACTAAACTATGCTGGTTCTTAGTATTCTTATTTAATTTCTTAACCAACGTATCAAAACGATTCTCTGTCGCTGAACTACCAGGTATCATAATCACTGGAGACATTTTAGAATTATGCCATTTAGTTAATTCAGCAACATTGGAACGTGACCATTGTAAGGACATGACAATCAAAATAATCGCTATAGCCAAGCCAAAAATCCATCCCAACCAACGTTTAAATTGTTTCATCATGATCCCCTGCCTTCTCAGCCACTTGATCAGACAATTCAACAAATGGTTTATAGATCATTACATCAATTCCAATCAAAATTGCTCCAAAAATTAACGTCAACCAATTTCCATTAGTTCAAATAAAAGCAATCAAAGGACCAGGAGTTCCAGAAGGTACTGGATACGCCGCAGCTGGAATCCAATGGATCGTCAAAAATAAAGCCGACAGTAACATATTTACTAACGGTGCTATTAAAAATGGAATCAAAAAGATTGGATTGAATAAAACTGGTATTCCTAACATCATTGAATAATGACTATTAAAGATGGCTGGAAAAAGTGACCATTTTGATACTAATCGTTTATTTTGATGTCTTGAAAACAACAAAATAGCGATAATTAAAGCCAACATAACTCCCGTCCCACCAAAATTTGCAAAACTATGATACATCGTTGTATCAGTATATTTAAAGGGAACATTCCAAGATGATCCAGCCTTTAAAGCTGCATTCAAATTAGCCATTGCCGGTGCATCAGTAAAGGATGGACTATTATTAAACGGTCCGCCAAAGGCCATCCAATCCGTAAAATTAGTTAAAACTCCCATTCCTAAGACGTATAACAATGCATGTGCCTGTGTATGTTGCATTACAAAACTTGCCACGTAAGTTGGAACTTCAAAACGTCCTAGTAAACCCAATAAGAAATTAAAAACTGCTGCAACTACAATGACTATCAAAACCGGTTTAATCATTTGAAATAATTCATCTTTATCATCATCAACAAATTTGACAACTGCCAAACCACACAAATAGCCGACAATTAAAGAAATTAACATACCCTGTGACATCAAGCGTAAATTAAAGTTTGGCAGTCCGGAATTATTAGGTTGGAAAGCAATAATCAAAAAAGCTACCAGTCCAACAGCTCCAGCAATAGAAGTTTTTTTTCCATACTCTTTGGCTGTAAAATGAGCCGCTCCAAAAGCTGTATACAAAGCAATCATATCAATAGTACAGTGAAATATTGCTCCCATCGACCAAGCTAATTCACGATGAAATGGTAACCAATTAGTAATTCCAAATATAGTCGCCATAAATCCTGTTGAAGTTAGAAAAGTCATTTTGATAACTTCGGCAAAACTACCAATTAGCATAATAGGAAACATCATTTTCAAGGTATCACGAATAATACGCATGATTCTACTGCGATATATCTTAGTTGTAAAAATAACTAATCGATTCAATACCAACATCCCCAAATTCCTCAATTTACACTTAATTATAGAGCTATTTTTAAGATAGAAAATACTATTATTGTTTAAATAAAAAAACTTTTACCAATAATATATTGACAAATATTTTCAATTTTAATCTATTACTTACTATTCAATGATAAAAATATTGAGCATTATATTTGCACCCTTTTTAGATATGAGTTAATCTTATACATGTAATAAAGATTTAGCACGAATCAATTTTACACAATCGATTATCCATGAAAGGATCTTTTAAAATGAAAATTAATATTAAACCAGAAGCAAAAACATACTTAGAAAGTAAAATCCCTGGAGTTACTCGTATGATTCTTACGACTGACGATGGTTCAAATAAATATTCAAGTCTTGGTGGAAGCTGTGCTATTGGTGATAAGTTCCAATTAATTATCCTAAAAGAAGATGATCCTAACTACACTATTGATTTGGAAAATGATGCTGGCTACGATCTTAAAACTTCAGAAAATGATGCCGACCTTATGACTAACGGACTTAATATTTCCGTATGGCACAATGCTTTAGCTCTTAAAGATAATAGTGGTATTCTTGATGGCAATCTTTCAGTTGTTGACTGGAGAAACGTTAAACCTGAAACTGCTGCTGAACGTCGTGAAAAAATGCTTAGCCTTGGCGATAAAATTTGTTAATAAATATATAAATAATAAAGAGAGCTCTGAAATTTCAGGGCTCTCTTTTTGTATCCTATTTAGAATTTATTTAACTGTTGTGACAACTCTAATATTTGTTTTTTGATTTTACTACCAACATCAGTATTGGCTATTGTTTTTCTTTTAACAGACTGCTCAATTACTCGTTTTGTTGATACAACATCCGTCATTTCCGTAATGGCTTTTTCCCTAGTGGTAAAGGGCTCGTGTGTGACTAATTGCAATCCATAAGAATTGGATAACAATGTATAACCGCCAATTCCCGTTGTTTTATGATAAGGCTTCGACATACCTCCATCAATAACAAAAATTTTTCCATTAGCCATAATTGGTGAAGTTCCTGCCTTAACTGGTGTATGACCATTAATAATATGTCCATCTGCTTCTAATCCAAAATCTTTGAATAGTTTATCAGCAAACCACTCTTCTTTACGTAAAGTATAATAGGCATTTAATTTTTCAATATGTAACTGGGCATCATCAATAAAGTAACGTTCAAATGTCGTCATTTTATCTTTTCCAAACAGCGGTGACATCTTGCCAGTCCACAAATACCAAATAACATCAGAATTAAAATTATCCTTCATACTAGGATTGTTTAATCCTGCTCTGATAACCTCATCAAAATAATCAAATAATTTTTTACCAGCATAAGACTTGCCATGTACTTGCCAACTCTTTAGGTTTCCAACTTTGTCTACAGGAACACAACCATGTAATAACAAATTCCCATTGTATTTTAAATACATTGAACCTTTGCTAACCAAATAATCGATATGCTGACGTAATTTCTCAGAGTGCATAAATTGCTCAATTAAATCTTCCACCATCTGTTGCTCTTCATTAGTCAACTGGTATGGATCATCTTTATCAACTAATTGGAAACAACCATCTTTTATTTGATATTCCTGATTATCAATTACAATTGAATTTCTATCTGAGCTCAGTTTATCCAATAACAGACGATTTTCCATTTTGAAATCAGGATTACGTCTAATAGTTGGACCTTCCAATTTAAATTGCATAATAGCCGCCGCTTGTTGCAGACAATTATCAAGTAACTTAGTTTCCAAAGGTATCTCTTCACCTGTATCTGATTTAGGCGTAAATGATTTCAATGGTTGATAATTTTTTATAGCAAATTGACTTACCGCTGACAAATCAATTCCATACGCATCTGACAAAATCGACAAGTTATTGTACCGAGCACAAATTCTTAACAAATTTAACATGCAAAGCTTTGACCCGGCAACACTACCCATCCATAAAATATCATGATTGCCCCATTGAAAATCAAAACTCTGTTGATGATGAGTTAAATGTTCGATGATAAAATCTGGGTGTGGTCCACGATCATAGATATCACCAATGATATGCACGTGATCAACTACTAATCTCTGAATAGAATGACAAGTTGCAACAATGAAGGCATCTGCCATTTTTAAATCAATAATACTAGTCATGACATTTTGATATGACAATTGCTTAGTTTGAGCATTAGTATCAGCATACAAAAGCTCTTCTGTTACATAAACAAAATCAGGATCTAGTGCTTTTCTAACTTTAGACCGAGTATATTTATTTGCTGTATATCGTAAAACTTCAATCAAATTATTAAAAGTATCCATATACCATTGATTGAGCCGTTCAGTATCATTTATTTCAGATTTAGTCTGTTCTAATATTTCTGATGGGTAATATATCAAAAATGCCAGTTTCTTTTGACTCATTGGAGTAAGTCTACCCGTAAATAATTCAGCAATTTTCTGCTTAGTATTACCAGAACCATTACGCATAATATGAGCAAATTCATCGTACTCACCATGAATATCACTGACAAAAGCTTCTGTTCCTTTTGGCAAACTTAAAATAGCTGATAAATTAATAATCTCAGATTTTATTTCATTCTGTGTAGTCAATTTTTTATTCATCAATTGTATAGACCTTTCTGGTAGAAAGTTGATTGCAAAGCACGTTTTAAACTATACCATTTTATGATAGCGATTCCAAGATGATAAAATATTAGCTTGTCGATTAGTTATTTAAAAATTTAAAAAAAAAGACAGTTATCTATTATGAAATTAAAATATATTTTTACATACCTTAAATTTCCAATAAATACTGTCTTCTTTAATCAAAATTTCTAACGCGTTTTTGCGGACAAGTGTATTTTAAACTAATTAATTAATATTAAAAACTTCTCACAATTAACCAACAACATAACTTGCAGCAACCCACTCGTTTGTGGCAACACGATAATAAGTAATACCATCAATATCTTTGGTTTGATCTGTTTGCCAAGAAGTATTATTTCCTAATGCTCGATTAGTAACGTTCTTCATCGTACCATCTGATTGTAATGCCACAATTTGAACATAGCTACCAGAATTATTATTAACTTTAATAACATTCATATTTGTAGCTGCATCCGTCTGACTAGAATCAGATGAATTATTGTTACTCAAATACTTAGCATTGACCCATTCGTTAGTAGCTACACGATAATACGTTTCGCCATTAATTTCTTTAGTCTGGTCTGTTTGCCAAGAAGTATTATTTCCCAAGGCTCGATTGGTAATTGTTGTCATACTGCCATCACTTTGTAATGCAACTAATGGAACATAACTACCAGAAACATTGTTAACGTTGATAACACTTAGATTAGATGTGCTTGAACCGGCACTCGAATCTGATCCACTGTTAGTTGTTGCGGAATTGTCATCAGTCGTTGTACTGCCAGTTGGTGATTCATAACTTGTAAAGAAATTATCATATAGTTCTGACACGTCAAAGTTTCCATAGCTACCACTAAATGTATAAGTACTTGACCATTGCCAACCATGATTAGATGTATACCATTCTTGACCAGTTGGATCATATGGATATGAAGCTATCCATCCGGAATCAACTGACATAACAGAGCCAACCCATGAACCCATGGTATAAATCGTTGAACGATAACCATATTTAGCTACTTCATTCATAAATGCTTGATTATCAGCATCATTTTGAGCTTCTGTAGTTGAACTTTGTTCCGAACTCTCAACATCAGTTGCTAACACTGCTCCTGCTGGTAATCCATCTTCTTTAGCCAACTTAGCAGCATAATCAGCTTCAGCAATGGCACCGTTTACACTATTGTATCTTGCATAATGATAACCATTAACATACATCCCAGCAGATTTGGCGGCCGCAATATTACCTGCCGCTGTACTATCCTCAAAAGATGTTCCCTCACTGATTTTTGTAACCATTGCTTTAACGCCATAGTTATTGTACATATCCTGAAAATTAGATACTGTCATTGCCCCATTATTATTAGAGACATCGACCATATCAGCTCGAGCGGCATTAACAGTTGTTGCACAGAAAAAAACGGCAATTAAAGACATCACTGTCGTAATAGCAGCAATAACCCTTCTCTTTAAAACCATAAATTCTATCTCCCTTTTGTTGCTTTAGCAACATAACGAATTATAGGTCTTAAAATTTGCTTATTACGAAAAGTTACAGATCTGTTTTTAGAAATTAATATCGTCATTATTTTTTAACTGAATAGTAATTTATTTAATCATTTTGTAATAAATAATTATTCTATATTTAGAATAATTATCATTAGATTTTATTGATATTTCTTTTATGTCAGCAATGAAAGCTTAATATTGCAAATATATCATTCTTTTATAATTTCATTTAATTAAAATATTTTCCTATATATAATGAATCTTAAAAATCTTCAAAAGTAACATTCATCTTTGAAACATCAAACTTAGCTTTTGCACCTAGAGGAGTTGTTATCATCGGCACAGTATGACAAGAATCATAATCGTAAATTATTGGCACAATATTATTGCCTAATACTTCACGTAAAATATCAATCGGCTGACGTCCTGTTTTTAGATCATCGAATAAGGCGTGCTTACCTAAAATAATTCCCTTCACTTTTTTAAAGACGCCAAAGTTATTTAACATAGCAAAATTTTTCTCAACAATTGAAGCATCTTTTTCGGCATCTTCAATAAACAGCAAGTCATCTTTGGTAAAAGTTGGAAAATATTCAGATCCAATAATTCCTGCCATTGTGTCTAAATTACCGCCCATTACTCGACCTTCAAGAACACTTTGACCGATATACCCCCAAGTATTAGGTTGCATTTTTTTATCTCGTTCGAAATCATTCCAATTGATAGCTTCATCAGTCCATTCCTTTGGTGCAAAAATAGTTACTGGTGTTTTTTGATAATTAATAATTTTTTCAAAATCCGCAAAGGTTTGGTCGACAATCGGTGCAAATTCACCAAACGAGGCCACCAAAGCCGGTCCATAAAGAACCCGGCAATTAGTTTTAACTTTAGCTGCTAACAAAAAGGCAGTGCTATCTGAATAACCAACAATAGTCTTTGGATGATCATTCAAATATGCAAAATCAATTTTTGGTAAAAGAGCATTGGTATTCAATCCGCCAATTGTAGCCATCAAAATATCAATCGAATCGTCATGAATCAATTGATTGATTTCATTAGCACGATCGTCAATTGACCCCGCACGATAAAAATCACTTTTACCTGTCAAATTTCCAGGTACTAAAGTAATACCTTTAGATTCCAAAAATCTTTTGGCACGTAAAAAACGTTTTGGAGATATCGCTGTGATCGGTGTTGAGCTTGAAAAGAAACCTATTTTCATTTTTATCCCCCCAGTTAATATTCTGAGAATACCACTTTTTACTGATTTGATAGCATTTATTTACATTTTTTCTTGTTATCGAACCGGTTCGATAAACTAGAATAAAAATGAATTAAGTAAATTTATTCAACCGCATTCATAGATATTCTGATTCTTACTTGAGTTCAGTTACAGCAGTTGGGTTAATAGAAGGTTGAGCTTGAGTAAGATCCAATATTTTTCTTTCTACATTGTGTGATTGTTTTATACTTGATTTGGGCAACAAGTTTAGTTTGAGGGGGAATTTATTATGTTGCACTATTTTGATTTGAAACGACCAGCTAAACTGGGGCTCTCAATTGACGAACAAAAAAGTCGTTGGTTCCGTGAGTTTCTAAAGTCTTTTCTGGTTGTTTTCTTTGTTTACTTCTGTATGTATTTGATTAGAAATAACCTATCAGCTGCACAACCATTATTGGTTAAACAAGGCATCTCTACTACTGCTTTAGGCTGGATCGGTTACGGATTTTCATTGGCTTACGGAATCGGTAAAACTGTTTTAGGATACGTTGTCGATGGCAAAAACACTAAACGCTTTATGTCATTTCTATTGATTTTAGCCGCCGTTATGACTTTGATCATTGGTGTGGCTTTACTAATGAATCAAGCTCCTGTTGGTTTGATCTTAGTACTTTGGTCATTGAATGGTATCTTCCAATCTCCTGGTGGTTCAGCTTCTCTATCCACTATTTCAAGATGGACAACTACAACAACACGTGGTCGCTACATTGGTATTTGGAACATTTCCCACGAATTCGGTGGTGCCGTTGCTGGTGTTATCGCTCTTTGGGGTGCTAACCATCTCTTTAGCGGTAATGTCGGTGGTATGTTTATTTTTCCTGCTATTATTGGTTTGATTGTTGGTTTC
Organism: Companilactobacillus musae; assembly: GCF_003967595.1. Lineage (GTDB taxonomy): Bacteria > Bacillota > Bacilli > Lactobacillales > Lactobacillaceae > Companilactobacillus > Companilactobacillus musae. The sequence continues at coordinate 447,432 of NZ_BIFW01000001.1, forward strand.
TGGGGTCTTTTCTTTGGTGCCGACGATCCGCAAGAACTCGGCTGGGATTCCAGCGAAGTTATTTTTGGCGAAAATGTTTCAAAAGCTGATCAGTCAGCTGCCAAAATGAGCAAATGGACTATTTTCAAGACCTTTGTTATGAAAAGTCCTTGGGTTTGGTTGTTATGTATCGCTAACGTCTTTGTTTATGTCGTTAGAATTGGTATCGTCAACTGGGCACCACTTTACACTGTTCAACAATTACACTTTACAGTCGCTCAAGGTGCTAACACACTCTTGTTATTCCAACTAGGTGGAATTATTGGTAGTGTTGTTTGGGGCTGGTTCTCAGATCTATTGAAGGGTCGTAGAGCGATTGTTTCTATTATTTGTTTAGCATTAACCGCCTTCGTCGTTCTTGGATATCGTTACGGAACTACACCAATGATGATCAATACTTCCCTATTCTTCTTAGGAATGTTGATCTATGGACCTCAACTTCTAATCGGTGTGTCAGTTATCAGTTTCGTACCAAAGAATGCTTTGAATGTTTCTGATGGATTAACCGGAACTTTTGCTTACATCTTTGGTGATTTGATGGCTCAAGTTGGTTTTGCTTCAATCGCTGATCCAAAGGCTAACGGACTTTCATTCTTAGGAATGAATCTTCACGGTTGGAACGATACCTTTATCGTCTTCTATATTGCGGTTGTTTTAAGTATCATTGTCTTAGCAATAATTGCTATTGGTGAAGAGAAACGTATTCGTCAACAGTTAGCTATTAAATAATTATTCAAACAGCAAAAGAGCATGTATTCGACAAAAATATCGGATACATGCTCTTTTGTTATATTTTAAGTTATATATTTATAATTTATTAAATAAATAGACTATTTATGCGAAGTTTCAATCATTAAATTATCAAATTATATTATAAAATTGACTATTTTATAAAAATGTCGATATAAACATATTTTGCACTGTATACTTAATTTAACCAATGTGATAGGTTAATTTAGTTAAATATTTTCAATATAGCACCAAACATAATAGGTGGGTATTATGTTACAAATTGGAGTTATTATTCCAGCACTCAATCCTGACGAAAAACTAATCACTTTAATTCAAGAAATCACCAATAAAAAAAATTTAAATTTACCAATAACCAATCTAATTATCATTGATGATGGTAGTGACTCTGATCATGACAATATCTTTGATCAATTATCAAAACTTGCTATTCCTAAGCTGACCATTTTACATCATAAAAAGAATCTCGGTAAAGGTGCAGCCTTAAAAACTGGCTTTACATTTGCTCAAAAACATTTTCCAGATTTGACAGGCATTGCAACTATGGACTCCGACGGGCAACATACTGTAGAAGCTCTAAATAGTTGTCTCAAAAAATTTAGTTTAAATCCCGACCAACTAGTTATTGGTGTCCGTCACTTCACTAACTCGGTTCCCTTTCGAAGCCAATTTGGTAATGTTTTAACTAGTAAATTAGTACGTATTTTAACTCATCAAAACATTTCTGATACTCAAACAGGTTTACGAATTATTCCAATGACATATACCAAGGATTTAATAAGCTTTCCAGGAAATCGTTTTGAATTTGAATTCGATATGCTACTACAAGCAAAAAAATTCAATATTAAAGTAGTCGAGCAACCTATTCCTACCATTTATTTGGATGGAAATTCCTCCTCTCACTTCCGAGTTATTAGGGATTCTTTAGCCATTTATGCTCGTTTCTTCAAATTTGCGACTAGTGGCTTCATTTCATTCATTGTCGATGTCAGTTTATTTTATTTAGTTCTTTTTACCATTGGTAATCATGTTTTGAATAGTATTCTTATTGCTACCATTATTTCACGAGTTCTTTCTTCCGTCGTTAATTATGTTATAAATCATCGTATTGTCTTCAATCATGCTGGTCAAAGGACCTTTATCAAGTATGGATGTCTATTTATTGTGCAAATGTTAGCCTCTGGTTTCTTTACCAACGCTCTAACTTCCTTATTGCCAATCACTAATGGTCAATTGATGCCAACTGTGGCAAAAATGATTGTAGATTTTATTTTATTTATCATTAGTTATCAGATTCAACGCGATTTTATTTTTAAAGAGGTATCTCAAAATGTCCAATAAACGCCGATTTCTTTATTTTTTGGCAATTGCTTTGTCAGTAATCTATTTAATATGGCGAATCTTCTTTACTATTCCCTGGCATTCTAATATCTTTACTCTAATTTTTGCTTTATTACTTGTTATAAGTGAAATTCTATCTAATTCAACTGGATTCATTTTAATATTTTTTAGAATGCTATCAACTAAAAAGAAATGGGATTTAAAAATTCCTGATTACAGTACTACTCAGCCTTTACCAGATGTTGATATTATCATTGTTACTCATAATGAAAGTGTTGATTTACTTCGTAAAACCATTAATGCTGCTACTTTTATTGATTATCCTGATAAAAGCAAGGTTCATATCGTAGTAGCTGACGATGGAAACCGTCCCGAAGTTAAAGCTTTAACAAAACACTATCATGTTGGATATTCTGGGATGGAAAATAATAAGCACGCCAAATCGGGAAATATCAATAATACTTTAGCAAAACTTGATTCACCACTTTTTGCTATCTTTGACACTGATATGATTCCCTTTTCGGGTTTTCTACGAAATACTGTGCCACTTTTCACGGAAAACTTTCAACAATTAAAAGATGATCCCGACCACACTGATCCACTCGGATTCGTACAAACACCTCAAAGTTTTTACAATGCCGATATTTTCCAATTCAATTTGTTTTCGGAAAAAATCATTCCTAATGAGCAAGACTTCTTTTCAAGGGACGTTAATATCTTAAATGGTGGTAATAAACGTGCCCTTTTCACAGGCTCCAATGCCGTTTTCTTACGCAAGGCTGTTGACGATGTAGGTGGCTTTCCAACAAATACCATCACTGAAGATTTTCAATTAGGAACTATGCTTAATATGGAAGGTTATATCAGTTTGGCTACTAAAGTTCCACAGTCAAGTGGTATAACTCCAATTGATATGAAAGGTGTTATAAAACAGAGAACTCGATGGGCACGTGGAGTTATTCAGAGTTGTCGAAACCTTCATATATTCACTAATCCAAATTTAACTATAATCAATCGTATTATTTTGCTTAATACCTACTTTTATTGGTGGGCCTTTTTTAGACGAATGATTTATATGATTGCTCCTATTTTGTATGCCCTCTTTAAAATTCAAGTTGTTAATGCTAATTTTTGGATTCTAATGGTTATCTGGGCACCAGGTTACTTCCTATTGCACTATGTCATGGGAGATACTTCAGGCATGAAGGACAAGGCAAAAATTCGAAATGAACGTTGGGGTGAAGTTCAAGAAACATTCTTTGCACCCTACCTATTTATACCAGTAATTCTAGAAAGTCTCGGCATCAAAGCCAAGAAGTTTAAAGTTACTTCTAAAGATGTAACTTATTCTATTAAAGATAAGTTGTACATATTACCATATTTAATTTTATGGACCATCACTTTGATAGCAATCATTAAATTCAACTATGGTAAGTATGGTTCAGAAATATTGGTTGGAAGTGTTATTACCTTCTGGTTATTAATGCATTTCATTAATCTAAGCATGTGTCTATTCATTTCATTAGGAAGACCAGTTTATCGCAAAAGTGAACGTTTTATTCGTAAAGTCAAAGGAAAAGTAATAACTAAAAATGGCGATTCATTTCCAATTATTACTGAAGATGTTTCCGAAGGTGGAATTGCTTTTAAAATCACCGATAAAAAAACTGCTGACATAAAAAACGATGATGACATCAAACTTATTATCAAACATCATAATTTTGACATTCATCTAACTGGAAAGGTTGCTCGCATCAGTAATCGCGAAAACAATCCTATTTATAGTGTTCAAGTACAGGTCCCACCTGATCAAAATCGAGATCACTATTTACAAATAATTTACGATGGGGCTAACAAAACTTTACCTAGTGTTCAAGATACCTGGGTTACTCCATTTGATGAACTATATATGAACTTAGTCGTTCGTGCTCGTGCCATTGAACGCAAAATAAGTAGCCGTTTTAATCGGTTTTAGGGAGAATTATTCTTATGTCAAATTGGATTGGGTTTATTTTATATACCTTCGGTCTGTTGGGATATAACAGTACTGTACGTCGGCTTGGTGTTAGTCCCTATTTAGCCTGGATCACTTCCATGCTTGTTCAAATCTTAATATTATATGTTTTTGCCATGACTGGATTTTTAAATCTCGGGATTAAAATAGTAACTTATGTCGGTATCATACTAGCTATTTTCTGGTTTATTATGAGTTTAGCTCGAAAAGGTCAATTAAAATTTGAAGGAATCCATTTGTTTGATTTTTGGATGATTGGATTAGGAATTGCTACTGGACACGTTCTTTGGAATAGTCCTCTTGTGCATTATGATAATTTTTCCCATTGGGCAGTTATGGTAAAGTTCATGACTTTTACTGGACATCTACCTGGAGCTAGCGACAAGCTCATCTCATTCACTTCATACCCACCAGCAACTGCTTTATTCATAACCCAATTCGTTCACTGGGTTGGTTTCAGTGACGGTGCCATGCTAGTTGCACAATTCATCTTAATCTGGGGCGCTGCATATTCTATTTTTGCTGGTCTTCGTGACCGTACTCGTGCCCTTACTAGTTTTATATTATGTTTCACTTTAGCAATTTCTTTTGTCTTTAATGTAGCAATTCGTTTAAATAACTTATTGGTTGACTACGTTTTGCCTATTATTACCATTGCCGCTTTAGTAGGTATTTTTGTTTATCGCAAACGTCCTTTCTTATTATGCGGTCATGTAAGCTTATTCATTGCTACATTATTGTTGGTTAAAAACTCTGCTACATTCTTTGTTGTCATAATTGGAGTATATTTCTTATACACATTAATTAGTAACCATCATTGGAAGTGGCGACGCCTTCTCACCGTACCAATACAATTTGTTACCACTATTGGTATCGGAATAATACCATTTGCTTGGTGGAACTATCATGTAAAAAATACTTTTACTATCTCTAAACACCAAATCAGCACTCAGGCATATGCTAAACAACTTAATGGTGAGAGCAATCAGACTTTAACAAAAATTGCTCATAAATTTATTGAACAAATAGTTAACTGGAATTCCCTCTCCACTAAGGGCATTTTATTAATAAATGCTGTTCTTATTTTGACTTGGCTTTTTGTCAAAATTCACGAAAAACAACGCAATAATCTATTAGAAATGGCTATCTTACTCGACATTTCTTTCGTAATTTATTATATAAGTCTATTTGGTATGTATGTCCTATCTATGCCTTATGCTGAGGCGATTCAACTCGATGGATTTGAAAGATATATGGCTAGTGTCGTTATTTTAAACTTATTCATTGCCGCAATTTGTTTAGTTAGAGTAATTGATCGACAGCAATTTGAACAAAATTTTCAAAAACGTAACACTCAAGCCTTCAAAAGTGCTTTAACTAAAAATATTTATCAAATAACAACCTTGGTCACTGCTTTCTTTGCAATTACTATGATGTATTCAGAGATCACCGGTACTAAATTTACCAATGAAATGAATCACAATACATTGCCTTTACAAATGAAACGTGTTTCAAAACCTTGGAATCATCTAAACCATCGAAAAGTTTTGATTGTTGATCCAGAAATTGTTGATGTTAATGATTATTATGCTGGCTACGTTGGACGCTACTATTACTTCACTGATAAAGCTGTTGGACAAGAAAACTTCATGATGACGCCTGAACAATTTAAACAAACCGTTGAAAATTATCAATATGTAGCTATTCCTGAGTCACATAGAACTTTTACAGTTCTAACTCAAAAAGTCTTCCATCAACATGTAATTACGGGATTATTTAAAGTTACTAAAAATGGTTTGATACGTATGCATTAATATAAAGAAAGTAGGTATTATTTTGGCAATCCTAGGATTCTTATTCTTAGCTTTATCATTGATCGGTTACAGTAGTACACTACGCTTACTACACGTGAATCCTTACTTTACTTGGATCACAAGTATTTTAGTAGAGATCATGCTTCTATATTGTTTTGCCATGTTAAATTTATTACGCCTCGGTATCTGGACAGTCACTTTATTAGGTGTATTACTATTAATTGCTCGTCTAATATTAGGTTATATGGGAAAAGTCAGTATTCATCACGAGTATTTGCATCTATTCGATGTTTGGATGGTCTTTTTAGGAACTGTTATGGCTTTGGTTTTATTACATAGCCCCTTAATTCACTATGATAATTTTTCCCACTGGGCAACTATTGTAAAATTTTTATACTATAACGGCCATCTACCTGGTGTAGCGGATACGATCATTTCCTTTACCTCATATCCACCAGCAACTGCTCTTTTCATAACTCAATTCGTTACCTTCACCGGATTTCACGAAGGAACTATGTTAGTAGCACAGTTCATTCTAATTTGGGCAGCCAGTTATACTATTTTTGCTTCCTTAAAAGATAGATCTCGTGGTCTAAATTCAATGATATTGTGTTTGGCGATAGCTTTATCTTATGTATTTAATATCAATATTAGATTGAATAACCTATTAGTTGATTATGTATTAGCAATCATAACAGTCGCTGCATTAGTTGGTATTTTTGTTTACAAAAAACGTCCCAAAATGTTAATCTTTCACGTTGCTCTTTTCAGTGGAACACTATTGCTCATTAAAAATTCAGCAGCATTTTTTGTTGCTATAATTGCTATTTATTACTTATATACAATTATCAAACAAACAAAAGCTGGCAGTTTACTAAAAAAGGGATTAAAGGTTACTAGTTTATTCTCAGGAACTTATTTAATGGCAGCTATCCCCTTCATTTGGTGGGAAATTCACGTTCACTCAACCTTCACAAGTTCAAAACATGAAATTAGTGCATCGGCTTATCAAAGTCAATTGGCACATGATGGTTTAAAGGGATTTCTTAGTATTGGGCAGGCCTTTTTACATCAAATTTTTAACCTGGGATCATTGTCCACTCAAGGATTAATTTTGATTAATATTGGTCTAATAAGTGCTTGGGCAATAATCAAGTATGCTTTCAATCATCCCAATAACTTATTTAAGTTGTTAGGATGGTTAGATCTAATAACTTTGCTTTACTATGGAAGTTTGCTAGGAATGTACATTTTATCAATGCCCTTTGCTGAGGCTATTACTTTGGATGGGTTTGAAAGATATATGTCAACTGTCATCATCTTAAATCTGTTCATAGGTATTCTTTGTATTGTCTATGTTATAGATGAAACGTATTATGAACAAGATATTTCAAAGCGAAGTCCCCGCAACTTTCAATCAATTTGGACTAAAAATAGTTATCAATTAGCCACTTTTTTAACTATGTTTTTTGCGATTATTATGATGTATTCAGAAATTAACGGAACCAATTTCACCAATAATTATAATCGTCGTACTTTACCCGTTATGTTGACCAAAGTTGCCAATCCATGGACTAAGCAGAACAATACTAAAATATTAATTGTCGATCCTCAAAAAGTCGAAGTCGTAACTTACTATACTGGATATTTGGCAAATTATTATTTCTTTACTAACAATGCTACCGGTCAGGCAACCTTTAGCAAATCTAAAGTTAAGTTCAAAAAAGATCTTAACCAATACAAATATGTTGTCATTCCCAAGTATGATAAAAGTTTTACTCATGGTACTACTAAGTTTTATCATCAAAAAATCAAAACCGGCTTTTATCGAATTCACAAAAATCATTTACAAAAAATAAACTTAAAAGATAAAACAGAGTATCAATAAAAAACGGCATTTATTGGGAAATCCAGAATGTATGGATTCTTAATAAATGTCGTTTTATTTTTTCATTATTTTAAAATATTTTTCCAAAAATACTGCCAGGCCATCTTCTAGGTTGGTAGAAGTTACATAGTTAGCTTGCTTTTTCACTTCCTCTAGACCATTACCCATCGCAACTGACATTTTGGCTTCTTTCATCATTCCAACATCATTCATTCCGTCACCAAAGACGAAAGTATGATCATAGTCTACACCCTGTTCTTGTTGAATCTGTTTGACTGCTGTTCCCTTATCTGTATTTAAAGGAATCATCTCGATATTGTCAGGTCCTGATGATGACACTCTCAATAAACCACTGGCATTCAATTTAACACGTGCTCGATCCAATTCATCCATACTTCCACGGCTCAAAATGACACCATTAGTAATCTCATTCTCTACTTTTTTTAAATCCGACAAGCCCTTGATTTCTCTATATCCAAAAGCATCATCAAAATTACCAGCATTTTGAGCAATAAAGTGAGGTATTTTCTCTGAAAAGTAAGCCTTCTCAGGTGTAAAGAACATGATTGGTAGTTTGTTAATTTGAGATATTTGATAAGCTAATTCAACCGCTGTTCCACCTAATTTTGTGATCTCCCGACCATCTTTACCATCAAAAACCGCTCCATTAGAAGTAATCATTCTAACTTGGGAATTTAATCGTGCTCGTGTGATCTTTGCTAATTCGTACATTCGACCTGTAGCAATATAAAACATTACGTCCCTTTGCTGTAAAAATTCAATTGTTAATTTATTTCGTTCTGAAATATGCTTATGGTCACTTTCTAAAAGCGTTCCGTCAAGATCCATAAAAACTAAGTATTTTGGCATTCCCATCTACCTCGTAGTATACAAATAATTATACATACTATTGTAGCAGACTATTGCAATCGGTTACTTTTTAAACTTGGAATTAATTTTCAGCTCCAACTTTTTCACCACGTACTATTTTTTCAATATCTCGAGGATCTCTTCGATCAAAAAATTGGCTTTCATTCTTATTCAGTTCTGCTATTTTGTTCATTTCCTCATCAGTTAATTGGAAATCAAAAACATCAATATTCTCTTTCATTCGAGAAACATGAGTACTCTTGGGGATAACTACAATATTACGTTGCAATAACCAACGAAGTATAACTTGTCCATTGGACTTACCGTATTTTGAACCAATATCCTTTAACAATTCATTTTGAAAAATATCATGTTTTCCCTCAGCAAAAGGTGCCCAAGCTTCTACTTGAATATCTTCTTGTTGATTGAATTTTACTTCATCCAATTGCTGATTCCATGGATTGACTTCCAATTGATTAACGGCCGGTTTAATATCATTGAATAATTCTATATTTTTAACTACATCACTATAAAAATTAGAAACACCAATTGATCGTAACTTTCCAGCACGTTTAGCATCTTCTAAGGCACGCCACTCCCCCATAGTATCGCCATATGGTTGATGAATAAGATAAAGATCAATATAATCTGTATCTAAATTCTTCAATGATTTCTTTATCCCTTCTTGCGCCTCTGCATAATTACTTGATATCCAGAGCTTTGATGTAATAAAGAACTCTGATCTTGGAATACCGCTTTTCTTAATAGCCCTGCCAACAGCAAGTTCATTTTTATAAATAGCTGCTGTATCAAAAAGTCGATATCCCACCTTGATAGCATCACTTACTACTTTTTCACATTCGTTTAAATCATCAACTTGAAATACCCCAAAACCTAATTTTGGTATTTTATTGCCATCATTTAATTTAAAACTATCCATTACAGACTCTCCTTAAAGAAACTTGCAAACTTATCAAATGGTATCAAATTCATTTGATCATACAAATCCGTATGAGTTGCTCCTGGTACGATTACTAACTCTTTATGATCTTTCAAACGATTATATGATTCTTCCGCCATATAACGTGAATGAGCCTTTTCACCAGTAACGATCAAGACTGGACGTGGTGAGATCTTATCAATATGCTGTTGTAATGGAAAGTTATAATAACTCAATGGACTTGTAGCTGTCCAAGCCGCTGCTGAATTGACTGAGCGGGGGTGGAAGGCACGACCACGATAATAATTAAAGAATTCCGTCGTAACTGAATCAGCACCTTCTGGAAGCTTCTCAGGGAAAAGAACGTTCGATTGCATAGGACGATTATTTTCATCAAATGGCAATTCATGCAAGCCGCCAGCTGGTTGACCATTTTCAGCATCTTCCCAACGTTGTTTTGCTAAAGTTTGTTTTTCAATTTCTCTTTGTTCTTCTGTTTTAGAATTATTTAGACCCATCCACATTGAATCAGACATATCATACATAACTGATGTAGCAACCGCCTTGATTCGAACATCGATTGATGCAGCAGTTAGGACGTGACTACCTAAGCCACAAATTCCAATGGCACCAATTCTTTCTCGATTTACAAATTTTTGCAAACCAATGAAATCAACTGCAGCCGAGAAATCCTCTACAAAAATATCAGGCGATGCAACGTTTCTGACACTACCTGAACTTTCACCAGTAGTTGATTGGTCAAATGCTACTGTAACAAAGCCTTTTTCAGCTAATGTTTGAGCATATAAACCACTTGATTGCTCCTTAACTGCCCCAAAGGGACCTGAAATAACGATAGCTGGATATTGTTTTGCTTCATCAAAATTCAATGGTAAATATAAATGTCCAGCAAGAATAAAACCGTAACGGTTCTTAAAACGTACATTTTGAACTTCAATTCTCGGATCAATTTTGAAAACCCTTGTGTCATTTGCTAATTTACTCATATTTAATTTCCTCTTCTCTAAATATCTTGTTTAATTGGACGAATTATAACTTCATTTACATCCATATTATTTGGTGAATCAACGGCAAACACTACTGAAGATGCAATATTATCTGCTGAAAGACCAATCTGCTTTTCAACTTCGATTTCTGCTTTACGATTATCTTCATTACCGATGGAATTATACAATTCCGTTGCAACTGCACCAGGAGAAACAATAGTGGTTCTAATATTGTTAGTATGTTGCTCTTGACGCAAGCCTCCCATAATTGCCCTTACGGCAAACTTAGAGCCATTATAAACAGCCAAGTTAGGAACAACTACATGTCCAGCAACTGAATCAGTAGCTAAGATATGTCCTTGCTTTTGTTCAACCATAGTTGGCAATACGGCTGCAATCCCATTTAGAACTCCCATGATATTAACATTTAAAATTCTTTGCCATTCATCGTGGGCTCGATTAATTAAGGCATTGACTGGCATCACTCCGGCGTTATTATATAGAACATCAATTCGACCAAAATTCTTAATAGCTGTATCTGCTAAAGCCTGAACTTCATCTAGTTTAGTAACATCTACTTTTTGTGTAATAATTTCTTCATCGGGGAATTCAGATTTTAATTCATTCAAACGATCCAATCTTCTAGCACCGATCACTAATTTAGCGTGTTTTTTTGCTAAAGCTCTAGTAGTTGCTGCTCCGATACCACTTGAAGCTCCAGTTATAATAATTACTTTACCTTCAATACTCATCTTTTATCCTCCAATATTATTTCGGCTGGATTTCCTGCAACAACTGTATTTTTTAAAACTCTTTTCGTAACAACAGCTCCAGCTTGAATTACGGCATTATTGCCAATAGTTACTCCAGGTAAAATAATGGCTCTTCCACCAATTTTGACATTTTCTTCAATCGTAATTGGTGCGATTCTTTGACTGCAATCTGTCGTCAGAAGAGATACACCGGGACCAATTACAACTCCTTTAGCGATTGTAATGCCACCGATATCTGACATAGTGACATTACAATTGATAAAAACATCTTTGGCAATTTGAATCTTACGACCATAATCGGTATAAAATGGCAATCTAATTTCAGAACTATTTGCTAACTGATATCCCAATATTTCACTTAATAGTTGTTTAGTTTCACCTTGACTGTGACGTTCAGTATTCAAATGTTGCAAAAGTCGCTGATTTTGAGCCATTAATTGTTTTTCAACTGTCGTTAAAGTATTTATCCAAGCCATATATTTCACCTCCTTGTAACTGATTGACTTCAGTATAAGGACACTTGAGTAATATGTGAAATACTTCTAAAATATAGCTAACCATAACTAAAAACTATGGAAGGAGCAAAACTATGGAACTAAGAGTTTTAAGATATTTTTTAGCCGTTGCTCAAGAAAAAAACATCACTCGGGCTTCACAAAAACTATTGGTCTCACAACCAACACTTTCTAAGCAATTATCTGATTTGGAAGAAGAATTAGGTGCAAAACTATTTACTCGTGGTCATCGACAAATAACTTTGACTTCTGAGGGAGAATACTTACGCTCAAAAGCTGAGGAAATAATAGATTTAACTGATAAAACTTCCGCCAACATTCAAACTGATCAAATCATTAGCGGTGAATTAACGCTGGGAGCTGGGGAAAGTATTGGCATGAAAAGAATTATCAATATTATAAGTGATATCACTCAAGATTATCCTGACGTTAAAGTTCATCTAGTCAGTGGTAATGCTGAAGAAATGGAATCCATGCTTGACCGTGGTACTTTGGATTTTGCTGTATTGATGGGTGAAAGAACATTGGAAAACTACCACTATCTTCAGATTCCCGAAACAGATCAATGGGGTGTTTTAATGCTAAAAGATAAACCTTTAACTCAAAAAGATGTTATTACACCCAAAGACTTGGTTAATAAACCTTTAATCATGTCCTCACAAGCCTTACAAAATCATCGCTTCCAAGATTGGTGGGGAAATCTTGGTCCTAAAATGAATATTTTAGGAACGTTTACCCTCGTTTATAATGCCGAATTATTAGCTGAAAATAGTGGAGCTTATATGATTACATTCAATAACCTTCTCAACAATTCCCCTACTCAAAATTTAATCTTCCGTCCGTTATCACCAGAATTATTTGAACCTATCACAGTAATTTGGAAGAAAAACACAGTTCAATCAAAAGTGAATCAATTATTCATTCGTCGTTTAAAAGCTTCTTTTGATAATTAAAAAAATGCTCACCTAATAATCAATTGATTATTAAGTGAGCATTTTTAAACTGTTAATTCAATTTGATTGCCTTCTGGATCGCAAACAACACTTTCGTAATAGCCATCCCCAGTAACTCTGGGGCCACTAAGATGTTTGTAACCAGCTGCAGCAATTTTTTCTGTTAAAGCATCAACTTTTTCCTTAGAACCAAGTGCCATGGCAATATGCACATAACCCAATGGATTCCCAGGTTCATGATGCTTATTCAAATCTTCCCTTGTACCAACTTCCAAACGCGCACCGTCAGGAAATGTTAAGAAGACCGAAGAAAATGTTGTAACGGGATTACGATATGTTCCCGAGGCACTAGCCTCAAAGAACATTTCATAAAATTCAACTACTTTCTTGAGATCTCTGACAAATAATCCCACGTGTTCAATCCTCATAAAACCCCTCTAATCTGATAACTTTCGATATTTATATTTATTGATATAGCTAACTTTTTGACCAGCATTTATAACTGTATTTCCAAAGTCATTATGGTTAATTGCATCAGGCAAAGTCTGTAATTCCATCGCAAGAGAACTATAATCATGCTCATCGGCTTTTTGTGCATCTTTAGGATTAGCAGTAAATATCACTAATCCATCACGATCAGTATAAAAATCAATTGCCCGCTTAATGGATTTCAAGGTAGCCGCCTTTTTTCCAACAACAAAAGCATTGTCATATTCAAATTTATCTAAAGGTTTCAGCTGTTTGAGCCCTTGACCAATTTTTTTGAAATTCTTAAAGTCATAAGCATTTGTTGTCGACAAGAATTTACCAGTTGGAATCTTTTCATCATCAACATCAACGAACTTTTTGGAATTGATTTTTAATTGCTGCTGACGAATATTTTCATCACCAAGATCAAAGTAAACATGGCAAGTTGGATTAAACAAAACATCGTGATCTGTTTTGGCACTATACATGATAGTAACTTCATCGTCGTCATTCAAACTATAACGAATATCGACCTGCATTATACCCGCAAATCCATCTTCACCAGTAACTGTATGACTTAACAACACTGAATTATCGGAATCAATCGAACCGTCAAAATTTTGTGATTGCAATCCTTTATCACCACTATGCAACAGATGTTTTCCAAAATTAGGCTTAAATTGATAGTTCACACCATTAATTGCAAACCTAGCATTCTTTATTCGACCGGCCACAGGACCAATTGTCTTACCAACTTGATAAGGAGTTTTGATATAATCAGCTAAATTGTCAAAATTTTCAATCAATTGATGCTTAATACCATTTTCAACAACCTCAAAGTTTTGCCAAGTGGCCGCATAACTTAGAACACTAATACTAGTTTGATTTTTATTTGTTATCTTGTAGAGATAAACTGGCTTCTGACCAATTTCCCCAAAAATTGATTTTACAACTACCATTCTTTACCTATCTCCATAACTCAATATTTCGTTTTAGACTCTGACACTATCCAAGGCATCCTTAATGTTTGCCAAAGTTACTTCTGAAGTATTGGCAAAATTAATATCTGCTTCATGTAACAAATTAGCATCGCCAATTCCAACAGATGTTTCACCAGCACCATTAATTGACTTAACGCCGGCAATTGCATCCTCTAATCCGATACATTCTTCTGGTCTAAGGTTCAAAACTTCAGCACCACGAACATAAATCTCAGGATCTGGCTTGCCATGCTTCAAAGTCGCAGGATCAACCTTGGCATTAAAATATTGTGACAATCCCAATTTTTCCAAAACTCTTGGTGAGTTCTTTGAAGAAGAAGCTAGAGAAATCAAGTAGTTATGGTCAGCAATATCTTCGATGAATTCTTCCATGCCAGGTAGAATTTGTGATTTATCCAAAGTTTCCAATAATTTTAGATAATTATCATTTTTTTCAGCAGCCAATTGAATTTTTTCATCTTCTGTATAATCATTCAATTTACCACCATATTCTAGAATCATATTAAGTGAATCCATACGACCAACACCCTTTAATTGATTAGCTAAGTCGTCAGTCCAAGTAACGCCTAATTTATCAGCCAATTGATGCCAAGCTTCAGCATGATAAGTTGATGTATTAGCAATAACTCCGTCCAAATCGAAAATAAAACCCTTTATTTGCTCGAATTTAACCATATTGTTAGCTCCTTTTCTAATAAAAAGATGTCTGAATTCATTGATCCAGACACCCGTATTTTACAATTATTTCAACATTAATGGTTCATTAAAGACTTTGATCTTAAGTGGTTCTCCAGAGATGAGTTTGAAATGTGGTCCATCTTCCTTGACAGAAATCTCAATTACTCGACCTCTAAAGACTTGTCTAAATGAGTAGCTATTCCACTTCTTAGGCAAGAATGGCTTATAACTCAATGATCCATCGTTATCAACTCGCATTCCAGCGAATCCTTGAACCATAGCCAACCAGCCACCGGTCATCGAAGTAATATGAAGACCATCTGCGGTGTCGTTATTATAATTGTCTAAGTCTAGTCTAGCGGTTCTTTCATATAATGCAACCGCTTTCTCTTCGTAGTGAAGATCAGCCGCTAAGACAGAATGAATAGCCGGTGAAAGACTAGATTCATGTACTGTCAGTGGTTCATAGAAGTCAAAGTTACGTTTCTTTTCTCGTTCTGTAAAATCACCAATAAAGTCCCAAATCCCTTGAAGAACATCACCTTGCTTGATGTATGGTGACCGTAAAATCTTGTCCCATGACCAGTGTTGATTAATTGGTAATTGATCCTTAGGAATTGAACTGACTGGTTGAATATCCTTATCCAAAAAGCCATCATGTTGTACAAATATTCCAAGATCCTCATCATATGGCAAATACATTTTGTCTACAATATCTTGCCATTTAGCTTTTTCAGTATCAGAAACATCCAACTTGGCATATTGTTCTTGGGAAACTTCCTTTAAAATTTGCAAAGTATATTTCAAAGTCCACTTGGCAAGAAAATTAGTGTACCAATTATTATCAACATTGTTCTCATACTCATCAGGTCCTGTTACACCATGAATCATATATTGACCGTTACGTTCACTGAAATGGACCCGATCGGCCCAGAAGCGTGAAATCTCGGTTAAGATTTTACTACCTTCGTTAAGTACAAATGATTCATCACCGGTATAACGAGTGTAGTTATAAATAGCAAATGCAATATCACCGTTACGGTGGATTTCTTCAAAAGTAATCTCCCATTCGTTATGACATTCAATACCGTTGAAAGTTACCATTGGGAACAAAGCACCTTTAAGTCCTTGCTCCTTAGCATTAACATAAGCACCCTTTAATTGGTTATAGCGATACATTAGGAGATTTCTCGACACTTCGGGATTTGATATTCCCAAATAAACAGGAATGCAGAAAGCTTCGGTATCCCAATAAGTTGCTCCTCCATACTTTTCACCAGTGAATCCTTTAGGACCGATATTAAGTCGAGAATCTTCACCGGAATAAGTTGTAAAGAGTCCAAAGAGATTAAAGCGCATACCTTGCTGTGCGTCAGTATCGCCATCAATCTTGATATCAGATTGATTCCAACGTTGAGTCCAAACATTTTCATGAGCCTTTAAAAGTTCCGAATAAGCTACTTTGGTAACTTTAAAAGTAATACCTTCCATAGCGTCACGTAAATTGTCGACCTCTTTATAATCACGTGAAGTTACTACGACTACACGTTTTTCAATCATACCAATTTCTTCTGGCTTCAAAGTTTTAGCGAAGGTCTGACTAGTTTCCAAATCAGTCACTTTTTGATTTACTTTTGGCAAATCAGTTACATAATGAACTTGCATTCCTGAAGTAAATCTTGGTGTACCAAAATCATTAAGCTTAGTTTTAGCAATCAAACTGTTATCAGTTATTTCCAAAACTTGCCAGAAACGTTCATCGTAATTAGCATCTTCATTTTTGACATCAGCATCAATCGCTGAGATCACTTTGATATCAACTGTCTGATCAGAAAGATTTTCGAAACTGACCTTTTGTACTGATAATTCCTTTTGAGCAACACTCAAAAATCTTACAAAATTAAATTTTACTTTAATACCATCCTTGTCAACGATAAAAGATCTTGTTAGAGTGGCATTTTTCATATTTAAATCTAAAGTAAAATCACTAATAATATCTTTATTTAAATCTAACTTAGAGCCATTGATCAAAAAGTTCATTTTAATAAAATTAACGGCATTGATAACTTTGCCAAAATACTTGGGATATCCATTTTTCCACCAACCCACACGGGTCTTATCGGGATACCAGATACCGGCTAGATAAATTCCAGGAAGATCATCCCCTGAATAATCTTCTTCAAAATTACCTCTCATGCCCATATAACCATTGCCTAAACTTGTTAAACTCTCTTGAAGACGTTTATTTTTTTTATCCAATTTGTGGGTTACAACATTCCAAGGATCAACCTCAAAAATTCTTTGCATCTACGACACCTCCTATAAAAAAAGGTAATTAGGTAAAATACCTAATTACCTTTCTTAATCCTTAAAGAATTGTTTCGTCTGTATCTTTGTCAAAGTAATGTGCTTTTGTCATTTCAAAAGCCATACGAACGTTATCACCAGGCTGACGATGGTCACGTGAATCAACTTTTGCAATAAAGTCAGTTCCACCGAGATTAGAGTAAAGAATTGATTCTGCACCTAGCAATTCAGAAACTTGAATCTTAGCATTAATTATGGCATCAGGGAAGGCTTGAATTGCGACTTCTTCGGCATGAATGTCTTCAGGACGAATACCAAATGTAAGCTCCTTACCAACATAGCCTTTTTGTTTAAGTACTTTATATTGACCTTCAGGAACAGCAATATTAATTCCGCCATCGTTAACAATTTTGCCATCTTCAAGTTTGACATCAAAGAAGTTAGTTGCTGGTGATCCGATAAATCCAGCAACGAATTTATTAGCAGGCTTGCTGTATAGCTCAGATGGTGTACCAACTTGCTGAATCATACCATCATTCATAATAACGATACGGTCAGCCATAGTCATAGCTTCAACTTGATCATGAGTAACGTAGATAAAGTTGCGTCCCAAACGTTGGTGCAATTGAGCAATTTCAGTACGCATTTGTACTCTCAATTTAGCATCCAAGTTTGATAATGGTTCATCAAGTAAGAACAGATTTGCATCACGGACAATGGCACGACCTAAGGCAACACGTTGTCTTTGACCACCAGATAGAGCAGCTGGTTTACGTTTTAGATAAGGAGTTAATCCTAAGATCTTAGCAGCATTTTCAACTCGTTTCTTAGTATCTTCCTTGTCATTCTTACGAATATTTAAACCAAACGCCATATTATCAAAGACAGTCATATGAGGATACAAAGCATAGTTTTGGAAAACCATGGCGATATCACGATCTTTTGGTTGTACCTTATTCATGACTTTGTCATCCATCTTGAAGTCGCCTTTTGTAATATCTTCTAGTCCCGCTATCATACGCAATGTGGTGGATTTACCACATCCGGAAGGTCCAACGAAGACAATAAATTCACCATCTTTAATGTCTAGGTTGAAATCACTAACTGAATAGTCAGTATTACCTTGATAGCGTTTGTAAATGTGTTCCAGATTAATTTTTACCATTTTTAACGCTCCTTTTATTTTTTGACTTCCAGTTAACTAATAAGTTTAATCTTACTAATCAATCTAGATGTGTCCTCCACACCCAAAGTCAATCCTTTTTGGCTACTTGACCACCTAATAATCTGTATGAAACATACGTTGAAAGCGATATACTGCAGATCACACTTAAAAAGGCCAATTGCAAAACGAAATTCAACAATATCAAGATTAAAAATACTATTACTGAGATAATAATGGGCAAAGGTCTTTCAACAAATAATGTTAAGTAATTCGCAAATTTAGCTGTTGCCAATTGAAAACTGATTGTTACCAGAGCCATAAAATAGACAAAGGTTAAAATCAAAACTGCCATATGCCATTGCGGATTTCCAACCGTAAGTTTATTCAATAAAATGAACATACTAGCGAAAAAGCCTAACCCAAAGTTGAGACGATAGTTTTTCTGAAAATCAAACCATTTTTTAAAAAAGTACTTAAAGAAACTTATACTACCATTTATTTGCCATTCTTGAACCGCAGCGTAACTTGCTGCTAATCCAGGAATCGTAAATACCGACATCATTAACCAAAGAATTATTAAAACAACATTATATGTAACAGAGAACTTCAAATTGAACAAAATTATTGCTGTCAATATTACCGAGAAGTTAATGATAAAGAATGAAAAATTTATCGTGAACAAAGACCACAGCCAGTTACCACTCGCTATTAATCGTTGTCCGTTCTTAGATTTAAGATTGATCACAATAATTTGTCCTTTCTTTAATTACTTAACAGCACCATCAGTAACACCCTTGATAATCCATTTTTGGGCAAATAGATAGAAGAGAATAACTGGAATGATGGAAATAGTGATACCAGCTAAGGCTAAATGCCATTGCTTTGTGTATTCACCGAAGAAATTAAACATTTGAAGTGGAATTGTATATTGCGCTTGTGGCAATACTAGTGATGGCAATAGATAATCGTTCCAGATAGCAATAATATTTAGAATTGCTACGGTAACTGTGATAGGGCTAAGCATTGGGAAGATAACTTTTGTAAAGATCTGCCAACGACTTGCTCCTTCTAGTTCAGCTGATTCATCCATTGCAATAGGAATACTTGATAAAGTACCTTGATACAAGAAAACTGACAAACTGCAGTCAAAACCAAGATACATAACAACTAGTCCCCACATGTTTAGAAAATGTACAGCACCAAAGTTGGCTGTCAAAGGAATCATTACTGATTGGAAAGGAATCAACATAGCTGAGATAAATAGCATCAAGAGAGCGCTACTTAACTTACTGTGATTTCTTTGCAATGCATATGCGGCCATTGATGAAGCCAAAATAATGACTAAAACACTGCAAACAGTGATGATCAATGAATTTGTCAATGAAGTGATGAAATTCAAAGCATGAAATGAATTAACATAGTTCGTACCGGTACTTGGATGTGGTAACGATAGAACTGAGGCGAAGATCCCTTTAGGTGTCTTAAATGAGTTAGTCACAATTAAGTAAAATGGGAACAACCACAAGATACCCAACAAGATTCCGACGATACCAATGGCACTTCTACTCTTCTTGTTCATTAGAGATCCTCCTCCCTCTTACGGTTATAAGCAACTTGCAATAGTGAAATAGCAGCAACGATGATAAAGAACACAATAGCCTTTGCTTCTGACAAGGAGAAGTTAGCTGAGTTATAAGCGGTATTAACAATATCCATCGCTAACATTTGTGTTGAGTTATATGGACCACCATTTGTTAATGACAAGTTTTGATCATAAATCTTAAATCCGTTTGATAATGTTAAGAACATGCAAACTGTAAATGCCGGAGCAATCATCGGGAACGTGATCTTAGTGAAACGTTGCCATGCTGAAGCCCCATCAATTTTTGCAGCTTCAATGATTTCATTAGGGATATTTTGTAAGTAAGCAATGTAAATGATCATAATATAACCACTCATTTGCCATACAGTAACAATAACTAATCCCCAAAAACCAGTTGTTTCATTAGTCAACCAATTTTGTAGCCAATCCATATGCAAGGCATTACCTAAAGCTTGAAATCCTTGTGTGAAAATGAATTGCCAGATGAAACCTAAGATTAAACCACCAATCATATTTGGCATGAAGAAAACGGTACGTAGGAAATTATTTCCCTTGAATTTTTGTGTAACTAGTAATGCTAAGCCCAAGCCTATTACGTTCAGCATAATGACAGTGACAATTACAAACCCCACTGTAAACCAAAAGGCGTTAATAAACGCCTTATCGTGGAACAATGTTATGTAATTTTGAAATCCTACCATCTTGGTAAAAGTCAAACCGTCCCAATCAGTAAATGAATAAAAGAGACCTTCAATTACCGGAATAAATACTACCAAAGCTAACGCAACGAGGGTTGGTGTTAAAAATAACCAAAATGAAAGACTCTTATTTTTCATATTCATTGCCCTCTTTTGTTACTTCTACTTATTATTTGATGATTTTTGTTGTTTAGCCCAACCATCTTTCATATTTTGAACTGTCTTATCCCAGCTTTGTTTGCCTGATAAGTACTTTTGTAGATTTGGTTGTGCAACGTCTGGATCCCATGAAGTACCAGTGTATCCTGGGAATGCCCAGCCAGTTGTCTTGTGAGCTTGTGAGTATTCAAAGACTGCTGATGTCAATGGATCGCCCATCTTGAAGTTATCGTAACCCTTGTAAGCAGGTACAAAGTGCAATGTGTTTACAACTTGTTTCTTACCTTCTTTAGATGTGTACATCCAGTCTAAGAAGTTCTTAGCAGCTTTTTGTTCTTGTGTAGATTTTTGACTATTAACAGCCCAGTATAGTGATGTACCAACAGGCATCTTGCCTTCTTCACCAGGTACTGGAATAGGAATCATACCAATATCGTTCTTAGCAAAGTCTTTATCAATACCTTCAACTGTAGGATAAATCCAGTCACCTTGTTGAATCATAGCGGCTTTACCTTGTGAGAAGTATTGGTTAACTTGTGCTGAATAATCTAGTTGCATGATAGGCTTGATTGAGTAATCTTTTTCAAGATCGATCATAGTCTTCATGTCGTTAGCCTTTGTAAATGGCATTGTCTTTGACTTGTAAAGCTTTTGAGCATTACCGTTAAAGTCTTGTGCTAAGTAAAGGTTTGCCAAGTGATCTGAGAATACCCAGGCTTCCTTACCAGGTGTAGCGAAGACTCCCTTGATACCTAATTCGCTCTTTTGTGAATCCAATTGTTTGATAGCAGCTTCCAAACTGTCCATTGTTGTCAAACTGTTTGGATCAATACCAGCCTTTTCAAAGACCTTCTTGTTATAAACTAAACCATAACCTTCAACGTTGAATGGAAGTCCAACAGTCTTGCCATTTGACTTAACAGCATCCAATGTTCCTGGTTGTGCTGCCTTAGCAGCCTTTGTATTGGACAAATCAGCTTCGTGTGCTTTAAATTGTTGAACATCAGCTGGACCAGCCAAACTAAAGATTGTAGGTGCATTACCAGATGAAATTCTAGTCTTTAGAACTGGATCATATTGAGTACCACCACCGATTGATGTAACTTCAATCTTTACATTTGGATGGGATTTCTCATAATCCTTAGCAATTTGTTTGAATTGCTTGTTGTTCTCAACCTTTCCTTGAAGAATTGTGATCTTAACATCCTTACCTGAGGATGAACCATTGCTACTACTGCTGCAGGCTGCCAACATAAATGTTGCACCGGCTGCTAAAGCAACAACTGCGACACGTTTACCTAAACGTTTCCAGAAGTTCTTCTTCATTACCAAAGCCCCCTATAAAAATATCATTTCTTTATTACAATTCCCATTATTGTTCGAAAGCGTTTACTTTGCAACCGCTTTCGAAATGTTACCGATAACAAGTTTCAATTTTGTCCAAAAAAAGAGTAGTTAATTCACAATTGAATTAACTACTCTTTATCAGCTACAAAGCCTTATGCATTAGTCTTTCCTTGAATAATAATAGGATCATAATCAAGGGTCACGATACCATTTTGTACATTAACTAACGAATTATTGATCATGTTTGTGTAACTATCACTTGGTAAAGCAACTGGAACTTCAGCAGACATTCCCTTCAAACTAAAAATACCAATCCGAATAAGATCACCTAAACGATAAGTTACTTCGACTACATCGTTTTCAATTGGTGTTATCTTATAATCTCCCTCGACTTGAATCTGAGATTGACTGAGCTCATGCATTGTCAATATCAAAGAGCTTAGGTTCATCTTAGGGGAATCCCAATCTAATTTGTCAGTATCAAACAAGCTAGGAGTATGTTTCATTCCGAATTCTTGCCCAGCATAAACTAAAGTTGAACCCTTCTGGAATTCTGAGAAAGCAGTCCAATTATAAACATCATTTTCATTGATAAACATACTGTGTGCACGTGGCTGATCATGATTCTCTAAGGCCCGCATCTTAATATAGTTAGATGGATAAATAACACCTTGAGTATTTAAGGCATCAATATATTTCTTCAAAGTAACGTCACCTTTAACATAACCACGCCAAATAGGATCTATATCATAGTCATAAGTCATATCAAATGCACTATACAATTCGGCATCAGAAGAAACATGATATCCTTTAGCACCAAGTATTTTAATATAATCTTTCCCTGTCGATTCAGCCAACCAGACTGTCTTAGGGTTAACCTTAGCAACTTCTTTTCTAGCTTCTTTCCAAAATTCAATTGGAACTTGTGGAGCCACGTCACATCTGAAACCATCGACAATTTTGGCATAACGTTTCAAAGTTTCAATTTGATAGTTCCACAATGCCTTATGAGAATAGTCCAACTCTGCTACATCGGTCCATTCCTCGTTTTTATTGAAGAGGTTTCCCGCATTATCACGTAGGAACCAATCTGGATGCACTTGTAATAAAACAGAATCACGTGAGGTATGATTATAAACAATATCAAGCATAACCTTCATACCATGATCATGAATTGCCGCTACTAATTTCAAAAAGTCTTGCCAAGTACCTAATTCTGGATCAACGGCACGATAATCCTTAATTGAATACGGTGAGCCCAATTTTCCCTTACGATCTTTTCGACCAATTGGATTGATTGGCATTAACCAAATACAATCAGTTCCCAAAGCTTTGATGCGATCCAAATCTGGTTCAATCGCTTTTAATGTACCTTTTTTTGTATGGTTTCTTACAAAAATACAGTAAATTTGCATTTTTCTAAGCTTAATATCTGTTTGACTTGCCATAATTAATTACACCCCTTTAAGATTTTGACTCCAAAGCACAGCATCCCCATGGACCTAACTTTAAGATCTTATCATTCATCTGAATCTTTTCATTAGACAAATTATCACTCCAATCACCCTTCGGTAATTCAAAAGTTTTACTTTGATCCGAAAAGTTGATGACAACTAATCCCTGATTATGATCTGTCCTACGCAAATAAGCGTAAATCTTGGGATCAGTAATCAGCAGTCGATAAGTCCCACTAGTAAAGCATTCATGCTTTTTCACTCGTAAAAGTTCTCTATAAAACATCATAACGCTATTAGGATCTTTTATTTCTTGGTTAACACTTGTTGTGTCAGTTTGAGCCCAATTCCAAGGTCTTTTCTTAGAGAAACCACGGTACTGCGAAGTGTCCCATTGCATCGGACCACGGGCTGTCATTTCATCTTGATTATTTAATAATTGCAGAATTTTTTGATCATCGAACGACTTACTGCGTAAATTATTGATCAAATCCAAAGCTCTTTGATCATCGAAATCAGAAATATTTTTGTATTTAAGACCATGCATCCCAATTTCTTCACCATAATAAATTACTGGTATACCACGTTGTAAGAACAACATCATCGCCAATAGTTCTGTTACTTTATCATTTTCTACTGGTAAATTTAGCCGATCTAATACTCGACTAATATCATGATTACCCCAAGTTAAAGTAGGTAAACTAACTTTTTCCAAGACGCTTTCCCATGTAACATAAGTTTGTTTAAGAGTATCTAAAGATAATTTACGTGACTGAAAGAATTTAGGAATATCAGGATCTGTTTCATACTCTTCCCCAAAGTTATCTGAATTGACGACAACATCGCATACATTCTCATTGGGACGTGTATACTCAGCCGCATCTCTGGCCTTTGCTGAGGCAGCCTCTCCAAATAAAAATGCATCTGGTTTAAATGCCTTGATTTCTTTCACGAAACCAGACATATAATCCTTTACCGCTGGCAACTTAGCGTAAAAAGTATCATCAATAGGAAACTTTTGATCAGTTAACAGTGAATTTTGTTCCAAATTTGCCTTAGCAATATGAATAAAAGCATCCAATCTAAAACCATCGACACCCTTTTCAAGCCAAAACTTAGCGATATCAGCGACGGACTTTTGTACTTCAGGATTTTTCCAATTCAAATCAGGCATTCTTTTATCGAATAGATGAAAATAATACTCTTTGGAATCATTGGGATTTTTCTCCCAAACACTACCGCCAAAGAAAGAACCCCAATTATTGGGTTCATGTCCATCAACTTGATCATGCCAAATATAATAATCCTTAAAAATACTATTAGAATTACTAATGGCATCTCTGAACCACGGATGTTGATCTGATGTGTGATTGATTGGTAAATCTAAAATAATATGTAGACCTAAACGATGTGCCTTCTCAATCATTTCTGAAAAATCATTGGTATCTCCTAAAATTGGGTCAATTGCAAAATAATTAGAAACATCATAACCATTATCAACTTGTGGCGATACGAAAATTGGATTCAACCAAATAGTATTAAACCCCATATCTTTAATATAATCCAAATGTTTAATAATTCCCTGCAAATCTCCGATACCGTCGTTATTAGTATCTTGGAAACTCTTAGGGTAAATCTGATAAATAATTGCCTTATCATACCAGCTCACAATAGTTGCCCCCTTTTGTAAACCCTTACACACCAGTATAAAAAAGTAAGCCCTACCTAAGCAAGGCTATCTTCCATGTTATCGGTAACAGTTTATTCTCTCAAAGTGCCACCAAAACTGATTTTAGGTTCAAACACAAGGGCCCCTTGTTGCTCATTACTTTCAATCTTATCCAAAAGATTTTCACCACAAGCACTGCCCATTTCAATAATCGATTGTTTAATTGTCGTTATTTTAGGAGATGCAACTTGATTCAAAAAAACACCATCGAATCCAGTTACACCAAAATCATCCGGTATTTTGCCTCCACAGCGAACGATTCCTCTTTCAATTCCAATTGCCAGACGATCAGAAGCACAAATAAAAGCAGTATTTTTGGGAATTTTATCCCAATTTTGTTCCACAAACTCCTCAGCCAAATGACTGTGATTATCGAAACGATGTAATTCTGGCACCATTCTCTTTTCTTGAACCTGTTGTAAGTATCCAGATTCTCGAGAGTATTCAAATGATTCCTTACTATCTATTCCAACATAAATCAAATGCTGATAACCTTTTTCTAAGGCTAACTGCGACAAAATATAAGTGCCAGCTTTGTTATTGGTATCCACATAGTCAAAACCATAACGGTTTTCACCAAACAAAACGACTGGTTTCTTTAAATTTTTAATCCAATCGACGTCTTGCTCGCGCATCCCAGTAATAATATACCCATCACAATTACCAATATCGAAATTTTTCCGCGTAACCAGTTGCAAAGAGTATTGATGCAGATCCAAAGTTTTAGCTATACCAATCATTAAGTTCATATAGTATGGCTCGGTCGTATCAATATCCTCTAGAATACAGAGTTTAATTATCCTAGTACTTTTATCCACTAAAGCCCTAGCAATCATATTAGGATGATAATCCAATTCACGCATGGCTTGGTACACTAACTCTTTTAACTCATCAGTAACCTTATCTGGGTGATTAATTACTCGCGATACGGTCATTTTAGAAACATTGGCTTTCCTTGCTACATCAACTAAAGTCGTCATGCTCTCCCCCTATATATACCCATGACCTAATTATACCAATTTAAAACTATTACAACTATTTTTTTATAAATTATATATAGCTTTATAATAATAGGAAGAAAAAAGGCCGTCCAACAATGGACGACCTTCTTCTAGTTACGGAGTCAACATAACTTGCATGTACTTTTTTTATTTGATAAATGTCTCTGACATCTATCGTGTATAATTATCTCTATAAGACTTCCAAATGTAAATAACTAATCAACCTTATAACTAAAACGTTAGTTTTATGTGACATTTTTGTAAGATAGGAGTGTATTACAATGTCAACAACCACACAAATGATTTTTAATATTACAATTATTTTTATCACTGTTACTTTAATTGTAGGGGTGATTTTAATTTCCATCGCTTTATTTCGTATTATTCATGCCTTAAAATATCGCAATCAAATGCTCAAACAAGTTAGTCGGCCTTATCTAACTTGCCACATAAACCATCAGCAGCTTGAAATTCACAATATCAGCCAAATACCAATTGTGATTGATGAAACTCAAAATATTAATTTAAATCAAATCATTGGTCAAACTTTACCTGGTGGTCAATCATTTTATTATCCAATTGAAAATAAGCCACAAAGTGCTATTTCCATTAAATATCACGATCAAATAGACACCTATACTCAACAATTCAAACTTTAAAACTAACAATTTAAAGTTATTAAAAGTTTGATATCAAAACATTTTTCTTTTTACACTTACAAACCTTACAAAACCGTTAGGACCAATACTATTGTTTCTATGATATTATTCCAAGTGAACTACGGAGGGATAATATGAGTAAAAGAATTTGGGCAATAGTTATAGTAATTATTATTTTATTAATACCATTAGTAGGGTACGAGTTTTGGTACGTTCCTAATTATTCTGGCGACGATTACTATACTTTCGTTGGCAACTCCTACAAAGAAATCATCGAGAAAGATGACTCTGGAAATGATTATCGTGAATATTACTATAATCAAAAATCTTACGATAAAAATGGCAATGAAAAACTGCTCAAATTTGACAGTGCTTTAGGACGTCCTATTAAAGCTAATAACTACTTGAAAGTAACTTACAATGATAAACGTAAACGAGTAATGTCCTGGGAAAAAGTTCAAAAAAATCAGGTTCCTCGAAAATCACTAGAACAAATATTAAAATAGATAATTTTTAATTATTCTTTCTAAAAAAGACTAGTAATTCCTGTTTCTTGTCATCTGATAATTCTGTATAAGGAACATCTTCAATAGCACCTTCCAAGGAATAAAGCATCTGAATGCAGTAGAATCTTTCAGGGGCATTTAAAGATTTTAATTTTAAGAAAGTCTCCTTACTGCCTAAGCTATCCAATTCATCTTCATTCGTGATATTTATCTTTGATAACTGTTGATCCAATACTTTTCCAATATTAGGAAGCTCTATTAATCTAGTCATATTAACTACCCTCAATTACTAATTTATTTTTACTATATCACTAATTCCAGTAATTCATATATTAATCATAAAATAACCAACTCAGGTATAACAATGAAAAGGGCACAGAAACTACTTTGGTTTCTGTGCCCTTTTTATATATTTAAAAATTTCAATTCAACGTTTTTATATTAAATCTCTGATTATTTCAATTGTTTGTTGAGCCTTTATTTCAGGTGGTTCTTTACAATCAGTGGCTATCCAATAAAGAATAACATTCAAAAAACCATAAAGGACAAAACGAACGCCAATTTAATTACTATTTTTAAGGATATAAAAATACATATTCATAATCAACTAACAAATGCATTTTTTAAATTATATCAATGGGAATTACCTTTTATATATTGAGCCTCTTAACTATTTTTATTTTTAGTAGAAAGAAATTATAATTCTTTATATATAAAAAAGGAAGTCCAGAAATATAATTAATCTCTGAACTTCCTTTTTATTTTGGAACGATTGAATCTTACCTAAAATATCTCTTTGCAAATTTTAGTGTATTATCAGTATACTTCTGACCAGCTACCCTTTTAGATTGCGCATGACCTGCACCTTTAACGATCCATAACTTTTTAGGACCTTTAGCATAATCATAATTCTTATAAGCGTTCTTTGTCGGTACAAAGTTATCTTTTGAACCATGAATTACATATAAGGGTACTTTGCTATTCTTCAAAGTCTCTTTGGTACTAGCCTGATAAAAGTTATATCCGGCTAAAGCATCAGCATAAAGACTAGCTGTCGGTACGATTGGAAAACTAGGCAAACCAAACATATCTTTCAACTGATAGTCAAGTTCTCCTGAAATAGTTGAATAACCGCAATCTTCAATCGCAAATTTTACATTATCCAATTTCTTTCCCAAAGTATACATTACTGTGGCAGCTCCCATACTGACACCAAAAAGTCCAATTTGAGAATTTTTACCATTGTTTTTATTAACCAGCTTGACCCAATTGGCTAAGTCATCACGATCCTTCCAACCATAACCAGCATACTTACCTTGACTCATACCAAATGAGCGGTTATCTGGTGCTAGAACGTTATAACCAGCCTGGTGAAACATTTTGACATAAGACCCCATATATTTACTAGCACTACCATAACCATGGACAACGATAACTGTTTTAGCAGTTTTCTTAGTTGCTGGTAAATATCTTGCCTTGAGTTTAAGATCATCTTTTGATGTCTGCTCCCAAATTGTCTGTTTCTTCTGATCAAGTAGCCAATGATCGTCTTTTTTCAACGGACCTTGGGACTTACTACTATAACCATCTTTGCTAAATGCATAATTGAACATATAACCACCGGCAGCTACATCAGCTACCAGTACTACCCCAATCACTACTAAAAGAAATACTTTAAGAAATTTTTTTAATCTCATAATCTACCCTACTTAAAATTATTGTCGCTAAATAATAATAAGCTAATTAGCAAATCAATTGCAACTATTCAAAATTAAGCTTGTTCTTGTGAGATTTTTTCATCACGAGCACGATTAGCACTAGCATCTTGATGGAACCAGTGAATATGTGAATCGAAGAAAGCAATCATATCGTTCATGAAGTACATGATGTAAGTCAAGAATAGAACAGGACTAGCATCACCTTGTGTGGCTGTAACACCCCAAAGAATGATTGACATAACACCTTGAACAGTCCAGAAATAATATTGTTCACGGAAACGTAAAGTACATAGTAGTGCACCTGTAAATCCAATTGCAGCAGAAACTGAATCAATAACAGGACGAGGACTGATAAATAGACGTGTATCCATCAAATATAATAATCCCCAAGCTGCAAAGAAGAACACTGCCGTTAATAGCCATTTCATACCTGTTAGACCATGAATATGCTTTTCAGCATCCTTAGCCCATTGTGGACTGATCAAAACAGGGATATCTAGTAAAACAATATAACTTAGTTGAAGAACAACATCTGAGAAGTTCTTTGCACTGATAGCAACATAAATATAAATAAGAGCTGAAACTAGTCCCAAAACACCATTTAAAGGCTTAGCATTAGTAATGGCAACTGTACATGTAAAACCAAGTGTACCAGCTAGCCATGTCCAAATGGCGATTGCATTTATTTGATGTGACAAGGTTGAAGCAGTGATAGCCCCTAAACCAAACATTAATAGCATGTAACTTCTGAAACTCCAGTGTTTCATTTGTTCAACATACCATTTTGGATTAAAAATACTCATTTTTGAATCTTCTCCTCTATGACGTCATGAAATACTTAAACGTGGTAATTGTATTCCAATCCAATCAAAATTTATTTATCCCTCAAACTGTATTTATGAAAAAATATCAATTTAACCGACAGCTAAAATCATACCACCATTTCCAATAAATTTGGTAGTTACAATCTCAAGTGTATTGATGACATATCGCTGTAAAGCGCTTTACTTGCTTGATAATTGGGGAATTTATCATTTGATACAATATATAGATTTTTTAAATTTCGTATCACTATATATTGTTATAACGACTAAGAACTTTTTTAACATATCATCATATGATAGATTGATTGGAACCATTCTCATCAATAGAAAAAGTCAATTTGACATTGAAGGTCAAATTGACTTTTTATTCATTTCCGTAATATAAGAATAAAAACTTCTAAATCTTACCAACTAAATCAGCACCAGGTTTAATTGTATCTTCCCCGGGATGCCAGTTTGCAGGACAAACATTATCACCGTGTTCTTCAACAAACTGTGCTGCTTGTAAGGTTCTTAAAATTTCTTTGGCATTTCTACCAATGCCCATCGCATTAATAGTATATGACTTAATAATTCCCTTAGGATCAACGATAAAGACCCCACGGTACGCTTGACCGCTTTCATTATCCAAAATATTGAAAAAATCTGTAAGTTGATGCTTTTGGTCTGATAACATTGGATATTCAATCTGACCAATAGTATCAGTTGTTTGTGCCCATGACATGTGTGCAAATTGACTATCAACTGAAACAGAATAAATCTCTGCATTAGCAGCTTTAAAATCGGCGTATGATTTTTCTAAATCACTCAGTTCTGTTGGACAAACAAACGAAAAATCAGCTGGATAAAAGAACAAGATTGACCATTTACCTAACAGATCTGACTTAGCAACTGTTTTGAGTTCACCTTGTTGATATGCATTAACATTGAAATCTGGTATTTCTTTATTAATATAATTCATTTTTAGGTCCTCCTAAGTTATATTTTAATTGTAGTTCAATTTTGCCACTATGCAAATAATTACACACCAATTTAATCGTTTTCATAATAACAAAGATTTCGATTCAATTTAAATATAAGCGCTTTTGTGTGACAATATAATTATTCATTCAAAAAGGGATTGATCTTATGACCTACGAGGAACAAATTAAAGCTATTCGAGATTATTCATATCGAAAAATGAGTGGTGATTCTACTGGTCACAATTGTGACCACATCGAACGAGTCGTCAAAACTGCCAAAAAAATTCTACAACAAGAATCTGCCGATTCTTTAATAACCATCGCAGCTGCTTATCTTCACGACGTAGCTGACGATAAATTAGTTACCGATCCTGCCCAATTAGAAAATGAGATCAAGGATTTTCTGAACAGTTTGGAGCTTTCAAAAACACAAATCGATGAAATTCTCTACATAACTCACAATTTATCATTCAGTAAATCACTCAGTGAGAATCCACCCCGGCTGTCTTTAGCTGGTCAAATCGTTCAAGATTCCGACCGTTTAGATGCCATCGGAGCAATTGGAATTACCCGTGCCATATATTATGGTGGAGCAAATTCTGAAACTATCTATGATCCTAAAATCAAACCTCGTCAAAAGATGAATAAGAAAGAATATCGTAATTTAGACAACGAAACAATTATTAATCACTTTTACGAGAAATTATTGAAATTAACTGGTATGATGAATACCCCTACCGCTAAGAAAATTGCTGAAAGTCGTCATCAGTACATGCTCGACTTTCTCGATGAGTTTAAAAATGAGTGGGATACTGAAAAGTAACGAAGTCACTTAGAAAAAGGCCGAGATTTGAAATAATTTGTAGAATTGGTTCAAACTCATACTCTCTATGTTCCAGCCCAATTTTCTTTGTTGCAGAGGACGGCATCATTAACTAAAAAAGAGCATAACGAAAGGAAGTATACATTTTGGTTTCATACGAAGAACAAGATAAGCAATATTACGAACACATTATTAGAAATCTTAAGGATCGTGGTGTCGAGTTGAAGGACATCGCCGAAATAGTTATCTTTTTGGAAAAGGATTACGTTGAGGGTCTAAACGAAAAAGTATCTATTTATGCCATCAACAAGGTACTTCACAAACGTGAAGCCCAAAATGCTATCATGACAGGAATTGAATTGGATGTTCTCGCTGAAAAAGGCCTATTGTCAGCTCCTATGCAACGTATTATGCAAACTGATGAATCAACTTATGGAATTGATGAGAATATGGCGATCACTTTGGCTAGTCTTTATGGTTCCGTTTCTGTTACTAACTACGGTTACGTCGATAAATTAAAACACGGTATTCTAGGAAAACTAAATGATAAATCTACTGGCAAGATCAATGTTTTCTTAGACGATCTAGTTGGTGCTATTGCTGCCGCTGCATGTGGTTGGTTAGCTCACAATGAACGAGAAGTAGAAAAAATGTTAAGTGAAGTTGCTGAATAAAAAACATTTTGAAATTTAAACGAAAAAAGAACAGTATCTATTAGGATATTCAGGTATATTGACCTGAAGAAGCTTAATAAACACTGTTCTTTTTATTATTGCTTGCCTTTAAAATAGATAATTAACAAAATAACATATTGGTTCGGAACGACAAGAAAATGGGCTCAGTAATGAAATTCTACTTAGCTCATGCAGTAAGGCTATTAGAAGGTCGAGATTTGAAACAATTACGAATTTCAATTGGTTCAAATTCGTACTCTCTACATTCCAACCCAATTTTCTTGTTGTGGCGAACGGCAATTTTTAACTAACAATTAAAATGCTTGTTTTAGAATGTTCAGAAATATATCTCGTCACTGATCCCGTAAAGAGTCTTTCCAAAGCATGAGTACCTGACTTGCCTATTACAATTAAGTCGATTTGCTTTTCTTTAGCAAAATTGATTATTTCTTCTCGAGGCTCGCCACTCAATAAATTAGCTTCATAATCTTGTCCAGAGTCCTTGACGATTTGTTGAGCTTTAGCTAAATCTGTGTGAACATCGTCGGCAATATTCTCTTCCAATTTTGGAGCATAGGATACACCAACATTAGTGGGCAGAACGCATACATTAATGACAGAAACAACGTAAATCTTTGCCTTAAATTGTTTAGATAATTCCAAAGCTTCATTTAAGGCATCGTATGAATTATTACTTCCATCTATAGCAACTAATATTTTTTAAACATTATTTTCTACCTTCTTTCACTGATCTCAGACAGATTGTATCAAGTTCCAGAAGGTATAGTTTAGATGGAGTATAGCCATTGTGTATATTAATTTCTTTAAACTACTATTAACACATTAATATCAGAGTGTTCAGAAACAAATCGTGTAACTGAACCAACAAATACCCTTGTTAAAGCATTGGTACCAGTTTTTCCCATTACTATTAAATCAATGCCATTTTCTTGCGGAAAAATAGTTAACTCTTCTCGAGGTTCGCCATCAAGCAACTCAGTCTGATAGGTCAAACCTGTTTTTGAAACGATTTGTGCCGCTTTATCTAATTCCCTTTTTGAAGAATCTCTTAAATCTTTTGTTAAACCTGGTACGTAAGAAACACCGACGTTGGTTGGTAAATTAACTGTATTGACTACCGATACTAAGTACAACTCTGAATTAAACTGTTTGGCCAAAGTCACAGCTGAATCTAAGGCATTAAAGGAACTCTTACTACCATCGATGGCTACTAATATCTTTTTAAACATTAATCAATACCTCCATTCGTAATTCTTCCATAATTTTACCAAGTTCCGGAAAATTATGTTAATTATTAGCTATCCATCAAATGCAACTTTGTTATACTGAAACTGAATAGTAAATAATTTTAGGGGATTAATTATTATGCAGACAAAACGAAGACTGGAGCTCATTGAACAAGAATGTCAAAAACGCATCAATTTTAAAGAAATTCAATTTACTCATTACTTTTCCAATCAATTTATGGAAAAACATACACAATTTTTCTGCATCGAAGAACTTTTAGAATCATTAGGCATCACTTGCAAGAATGATTTAGAATCTCTTCCTATTAATACTTGGGAACAAAAGATCCAACAATCAACTACCTTCTCCTCTTGGCAAGAAATGTTAGATCAAGCCGGATCTGAATACTCTTTAAAAAATTTCCCAGCTGGAGTTTAATTAAAAAAGGATACTAATTTTGAGATAACGTACACATCGTATGTATATCTCAAAACGAGTATCCTTTTTAGTTACTAACTGAATTCAAATAAGGTACATGCGCCATCTTGGGCAATTGATCCCATGGTACTGGATATCCTGCTCCGTGCGCACAGAAAACTGAATCTGGTGTGTTTTCCAAATCTGACACTGGATCATAATCTTTTTCCGATATTATTTCGACTTGATTATGGCATGGTCGATATCCTTCCACGATACATTCCAAATGACCTTGTCCATGAGTATAAGAATTTACTTCTTGAGAGTAACCTTGCATCTCAGATACTGGAGCAACACCATTTAAAACCGTAAATTGCTCCTCTAAACCATCTTGAATTTCTGGTGTCTCAAAAGTTCCATGCATCTTTTGAATGTCATTCATGGCTCGACCGACCTGATCTTGTCCTATCTCAAGTCTGAAACGATACCAAGGTTCCAATAACTGACATCCCTGATTTTCTTTTAACATCATTAGACCTTGACGAACTGCACGCCAAGTAGCTTCTCGAAAATCACCACCAACTGAATGAACATTGCTTGCTCGTCCTCCGATAAGACTTATTTTCATATCAGTAATTGGAGCTCCAATTAAAACTCCTAGATGCTCTTTAGAACCCAAATTAGTTAACACTTGATGTTGCCAATTACTAGCTAAAACATCCAAACTACATCTACTTTCGAATGACAAACCACTACCAACTGGTGCTGGTTCCATCAATAAATGAACTTCCGAATAA
Organism: Companilactobacillus musae; assembly: GCF_003967595.1. Classification (GTDB taxonomy): domain Bacteria; phylum Bacillota; class Bacilli; order Lactobacillales; family Lactobacillaceae; genus Companilactobacillus; species Companilactobacillus musae. The sequence continues at coordinate 482,574 of NZ_BIFW01000001.1, forward strand.
TGACGCAAGGGTTCAAAATGACCCACACCTTCAACATTTTTGGTAATTGTTTCCTTATAAAGGATACTACCTTCATCAAAGGTGACATTCAGATCAAAACGTTTCAATAATATTTGCTGCAAGATTTCCAACTGCACTTCACCCATAATTTGAATTCGGATTTCTTGTAATTGACTTGACCATGTTACATGTAACTGTGGATCTTCATCTTCTAATTGTCGCAAAGCAGTCAGTGCCACATGATTATCCACTTCTGTATTAACTTTATAATTTAAAATTGGTTGCATCATTGGTACCGGACTATCTTTTTCATTACCTAATCCAATTCCCGGATAAGTATCTGTTAAACCTGTAATCGCACATACTCCGCCAGCAGGAATTTCTGATTGTAACTCATACTTAGCCCCATCATAAATCCTTACCTGATTAGCTTTTTGATCTTTCAACAAGACCATCTTATTCTGTAAAACGCCACTTGTAACTCTAACCCAAGTTAAGCGCTCACCCCTTTCATCGTGAGAGATTTTAAAAACTCGAGCGCCGAAATCAGTTTCATAAGTATTTTCTTTAGTCCACTTGCCAAAGCCAGTTAAAAAATTTTCAACTCCGTCAATTTTTAAGGCCGAACCAAAATAGCAGGGAAAGACCTGACGTTGTTTAATTAAATTTTGAATAATATTTTCGGATAATTTACCAGTATCCAAGAAACCTTCTAAAACCTTATCATCTTGCATGGCAATTTCTTCATAAGATTCTTCTGGTAACTCATTAGTTTCATTATTATTAAAAGCAATACAGCCACTTGAAAACACTGACTGCAATTCGTTTAACACACGTTTTTGATCTGCCCCATCAGCGTCCATTTTATTAACAAAGATAAAAGTAGGTATTTGATAATGATTCAACAAATGCCAAAGCGTCCTAGTATATCCTTGAATACCATCGGTTGCAGAAATCACCAAAATAGCATAGTCCAAAACTGACATGACTTGTTCTGTTTGTGTGGCAAAATCAACGTGCCCTGGAGTATCCAAAAGCGTTAAATCTAAATCTTGATATTTCAAATTAGCTTGATGTGAAAAAATCGTAATGCCACGTTTCTTCTCTAATTCATCAGGATCTAAGAAGGCATCACCCTTATCAACTCGTCCCAATTTACGTAATTCACCAGCACGATACAACATGGCTTCTGATAAAGTAGTTTTACCCGCATCAACATGGGCCACAATTCCTGCTACAATTGATTTCATAATCTTCCTCTTTTTTGTTAAATCGTCGATAATTAGTTTATCACAATTAATGAGATAAACCCTTTAATAAGAAAGCTTCTATAAAAATAGATCATCGTTTGATACAATTATATTTATAAAGCTTATAGGGGGAAATATCATGAAAAAAAGTCTTATTTCTAGTCTTATTGCATCAACTTTATTACTGGTAGGGGCAGCCTTTCCAACAATAACTAAAGCTAACACTACTACCATTGGTGATATAGATTACGGTACTCAAGGCACAGTAACTACTAATCAAATGGCGTTTTTACATGGATTAAGTGAAAATGTTTTATACCAGATCACTAATCGTGGTCTTGCCGCCAACTCACCATGGTACTATGATCAAACAATTACAGGAGCTGATGGTATCAAATACTACCGTGTCGCTACTAATGAATGGGTCGGTTCTAATTACCTTGGTCAAATCAACGATAATTCTATTACTACTAATAATAACCAACCTAGCGATCTAGTGAATACTGACGGTAAAATCGTTGGTAATTCTGAATCCAAGATCTATCATCTTCCTTGGCAACATAACTATAAAATCAAATCAACCAATATTGTTTACTTCAACTCTGAACAAGATGCTATCAATGCCGGTTATCAAAAATCAAAGAGATAATGAAAAAAGTGAACCACTTAGTTTGGACAAAAATCCAACTAAGTGGTTCACTTCTTTTTTATTTTACACGTAATTTCTTTGTTGATTTACTAATTGAATATATTTGAGACAATGGCAATGTCAAAAGTAAAATCATCATTACCAAATTCACGGCTAACATGTTCACCTTTAGATCTTCTTGTGTTACGAAGGCTAATACTGAAATCACAAGTTCATATAGAACGATAGACGCCTCCAGGAGTTCATCTAATATTTTACGTATTAACCATTCTCACTCCTATTTACTCTTCCTTCGACATTATTGTGTTGATTTTTTTTGTTATTTTATTAATTTCTTTATTCTGAATATTTGTATAACCTGGATTATTTGGTTGGTATTTATTTCCTTTTTTTATCCAAAACAATACATAAGGATCACTCATAGGATAGAAATTTTTAGGCGTTAATTTATACATATTTTTATAATTTTCCCGCTGTCCTTTACTGACAGTTGAAAAATTCACTACTTGAGTCACGATTTTACTTCCAATCTTAGGTACAGGGAACGCTGGACTGTAAGCATATATCTTGGTATTTGGATCATTAAATCCATAATTTTCCCCATAATAATTTCCTTCAGGGTCAGTATATAAATATTCTACTTTTGTCAATCCACCCCGAAATTCTGTTTTTATTGTGCGGCCTTCTAGTGATTTTCTCCCACTAAGTACCTTGTTCACAAGTATAGTTACTTCAGTGGTAGGTCCTATAACCTTACCTTTCATTTCATTAAAATTAATGACTGTTGCATTTATTACGGTATTCTTTTTAAAAAAAGTGGATTCAGTTAAATTACTATCTTTCAAGCCCTTAACTAACTGTAAGCTAAAATTCAAATGATCGTCCTCTATTGAGTCAGTGATTGAATTCAATCTAGCATAATCTACAGTTGGTACATTTTTGACCTTATTGTTCCATTTCTTTTTATTGGACCTTATTTCAGTCTTCAAAGAGGAGTCCTCTTTTGTACTTGGTAACTTCTGAGATTGTGTTGAGCAGGCTATGATAGGTAATACACAAAAAATTATCATCGAACAAATTATTATTTTTTTAATCATTGTGGATTTCATGATTTATCTCATTTGTCATTAAATTCAATTTATTGACCATTTCTTTTTCACCATTATCATTATTTGAATTTTCAGGTACAACTGAATCAACATAATCATCAGACGTATGGTTTAGTTCTGGATTATTTAGCTCAAAGCTTCGTCCTTCTTGTTTCCAAATAACTTTATCCAATTTCTTACTTCTAGAAGAAACCTTTTGTATGCTCATCATATCACAAAATGTAGCTTTTTTTAAAATTATATTTATGGATGTGTTTTATTTATTGAGAATTGTTAAATTTTGAACGGTACTGTTTTGTTTGACTCAAACTCTACTTCCAATTACTGATTAATAAAGATTTATTAAATATTTCAATATTATTTTCCAACAAAAAATGAATGAATTTTCATAAAGCCTGAACTGAGTTATGAATACGAACGATATAATTACAAGAAAAATTCTAATAATTAACAATATAATAGAAAGAACTTTTAAAAAGTGATTCTTTTTCCTATCTTCAATTTTATTATTCCATAGATAAATTATTAATGTGCACAATGCAAGTGCCAAAAAAACTCCTCAAGCCGTTAAACATAATAGATAATTTTTCGTAATGCAACCCCACTGCTACTACTCTAGCTATAATATGAATGAAGTCTGCTAGATATGGGGAAATAAAATATTCAATATGATCCAGAAAAATAATTCACTTGTAAATGTATCTAATGCAACCGTTAGTGCTATATTACAAATTAGTAAGATTATTTAATAGGGTTGATAAAAATGAAAAAATTTCATAAATTTCTACATTCTGACAGTTATTATGTGGTGATTGTTTTAGCCGGATTAGCATCATTAATAATTCTTGTCTTAAGTTATATTCCTGGCTTTGATGTAGCCCAATCACCATACATTGAAATTGATATCGCTACATTATTAATTTTTGCTTTTGACTATTTTGGCAGACTTTATCTAGCAAAAGATAAATCTAAATTCTTTCGGCATAATATCGTTGATTTATTAGCTATTTTACCTTTTAACACCATTTTTAATGCCTTTCGAGTTTTTCGGATCGTCAATGTGATTCGTTTTGCTAAAATTTTTACTCTAGTTAGATTCATTGGAACCGCTGGTAAGCTACAAAAAAATGCCAAAAAATTTCTCAAAATAAATGGTTTTATCTATCTATTGATTATTTGTGCCATCGTTCTCGTTACAGCTGCCATTACATACTCTTTAGCTGAGAATGTTTCTTTAAGCAATTCATTCTGGTGGGCTATTGTTACCGCGTCCACGGTTGGTTATGGAGATGTCGCCCCCAAAACCTTGGTCGGTCGAATAGCTGCTATCTCTTTGATGATCATTGGGATTGGTTTTATTGGAACTTTAACAAGTACCATTACGAATTATGTAACTAGTGAAAAAAATGTTCAAAATGAAGACAAACTCGATAAAATTTTAAAAAAATTGGATAAATTAGAAAAAGACAACCGTAATTTACGCAAAGAATTACTTGATTTAAAAGATAGTCGTTCTGATAAATCTCACGACAAATAAAATATACTCATTTGCTATAAATATAAAATCTATTAATTGCTATTAATCATGTCAAAAAACGTTTTCATATATATAATTTTAAATACACCTATACTTCTTTGTTACTGTTGTAATATAATTATTTTGTTAGAAGAAACCCAAAATATGCAATAATACGACTAAAATTCTCATTAGTACGATTCTTCTATAGAATAACTCTTCTAACGAAAAAGACACTACTTCCCAGTAGTGCCTTTTTAATTTATTGAAAATAAATATTTCATATTAATATATTAAATCAATTTTTATTATATAATATATTTGCTAGGGATATTTATTTATATATAACCTAGAAAAATCTATTCAATCACACTTATCCCTTTTTACACTATTAGAATCACTCCTTCGAGTGATTCTTTTTTATTAGTAATAATTATTATTTTTAAGTAATCAACCAATAGTTTCCTATATCAACTTCGTGTGGAATATTCTCTTATTTAGCCATTATAATTAGACAAAATAATTAAGGAAATCTAATAAATGATGAAGCTAAAGAACCTATTACTATGTGGTGCCCTAATCGTCTCATTAATATCTAGTATGGAGATCTCTATTCAAGCAGCGGTAGAGAACGAATCTATTACCGCCCCACATAATGAAAGGCTGAAAAAGTCTGCTACAACAACGGAAAAAATCAACCATGCTATTAGTCAGCAACTTTATAATAAGAAAACGTATCTCAGTGGTCATTGGACCTCTTTTATTAGGAAAATCAATTATCTCAAAAATAATCAATTAGAGATTTATGTAACTGATAGTTTTAAGAAAATTTCCGAAAAGAAGCAAACTAAAATAATCAATCTAGTTCAACATCTATCATTAGATCATGTGGAAGAATTAAAAGGACTTAGTACTGTTGACTATCAGGCTGGTCTGCCAACACTTATTTTTTGTAATGGCAAACTTTTAGGTCGATCAGAGTTTTTGAACTATAAGGAATTTGTTTGGAACAAGTAATTTTATTAAATAGGATAAACGTTAAAGACAGAAAAATAACCACAATAGCTAAAAAAGACTATTGTGGTTATTTTGAATTTATTTTAAAAGGAGAGTACAGGATTTGAACCTGCGCGCCTGCTATAAAACAGGTTCGTCGGATTTCGAGTCCGATGCATTACCACTCTGCCAACTCTCCATAGATAAGACTTGAACCATTCAAGTCTATTTTAAATTAATATTGCATCAGAGTAAACATGTCATACCCTTTAATTTTATCACGGCCATGTAAATCTTTTAATTCGATCAAGAAGGCTGTACCAACAACGATACCACCAAGCTTTTCGATCAACTTAATTGTAGCAGCCAAAGTACCACCAGTTGCCATCAAATCATCAACAACCAATACTTTTTGGCCAGGTTTGATAGCATCTTTTTGCATATAAAGCGATGCTTGACCATACTCGAGATCGTATGAAACTGAAACAGTCTCACGAGGTAGTTTACCCTTTTTACGAGCAGGTGCAAAACCAATTCCCATCTTATATGCGACTGGGCATCCGACGATGAAGCCACGTGCTTCAGGTCCTGCAATCATTTCTGCACCACGGCTCTTAGCGTATTCAACAATCTTATCGGTTGCTGCGGCATATGCCTTACCATCAGCCATTAATGGTGAAATATCTCGAAATAGTACACCAGGTTCTGGAAAATCTTGAACATTAGCAACATATTTCTTAAAATCAATATCCATTTTTTAAATTCCCCATTCAACCTAACAATGGCAATCAAAATCACTCATCCAAGACAAGAGATCGTCAAAATTAGATTCAATTAATATTTTTTCAACATCATTGCGTTGTAACCTCTTCAAATAAGTCGGAGATTCAATCAATTCACGTTGTTGTGAAGCATTAGCTTTTTCAACAAAACCATTTACTATTTTAACAAAATTTAACTCAAAAAACACTTTTAAATAAAAATCAACGTCAACTTTTTGCATATTTAGATAATTTGCGACCAAATCCATTCCATCCATGGTGATATTTTGATGAGTATAAAGATACTTTAAAAGCGTCTTCATCTTTGTCATATCAGGTTTCAGATAACGTCCAGTTAAATCTGTGTGGAAGAACAGAGCTGTATGTTGAGTTTTATTTTTTTTGATAAATTCTTTAAATAAATCAATATCATGTGGTCGATCATAAAGTAAAATATTCTCATTTGAGAAATCTTCATCATATCGAGCTAATTTAGCCTCTACATCTGACCTTTTGGCTGCCTCATAATAAGTTTCATTGAAGAAAACGATTTTATCAAAATGATTCATTATCGATGTTGACAGACGTTTATTACGATAATCAAGATAAACTTGTTTCATATCGGCAATCTGTTGTGCTTGTGGTGAAACTTGAAAATCATCTAGCATCAATTGTAGATTCTTTTTACCAGCCCACTCGTTAATACCAATTTCACCATAAACATCACAAACATCAGTATTAGTCTTCTGAGCTTTTTCAAACATTCCAAATCCAATAGCTGCAACTTGACGACTATTGTCAGTAACAATTGTCTTTAAATGACTGGCATCTTTACCAATAGAACGTGATTGTGCTAAGGAAACATTGCTCAACTTGATAACGGGTTTAGGATTTCCCATACCAAAGGGCGCTAATTCATGAATCTGCTTAATCAGATCAAGGTTTAAATCACCAATCTTTAAGTCTAGATCATAATCTTTAACTACCGGTGCTTTAGGATCAAAGTGTTGATTCTCTGGTTCCCCCTGCAATAGCTCAGTCAACTTATCCAATTGTTCTTCTTCAATTGAAAAACCACAAGCCTGTGCATGTCCACCAAAAGCCGTAAATAAATCATGGTACTTATTCAAGGCGGTAAAGAGATTGAATCCCTCCGGACTTCGACCTGACCCTTTCATAACACCACTATTTTCATCAAACTGTGTCGCCAAAACAGGCTTATTTTCTTGATCCATAGCCCGGCTAGCGACAATTCCTAATACTCCTTGATGCCAATCGTTACCTTTCAAAACTAAAATATCATTATCTTTTTGAGCTAAAATTTGACTTTGAGCGTCATTAAAAGCTTCAGAAACTAATTCTTGACGTCTTGAATTGATTTCTTCAGTTTCATCAACGATTTCTTTAGCAAAAGATGCATCCCCAGTTGTCAGCAATTCTACTCCAGAAGAAGCATTTTCCAAGCGACCTAAAGCATTAATACGTGGTGCTAGTTTAAAGGCAATATCTTCTTCACTGATATCTGATAATTTAACTTTGCATTTCTTGAGTAAGGCACTTAGACCTACATGATGATTTTGTTTCATCTGCTTAAGTCCCTCAGTAACAATAACTCGATTCTCACCTTTTAAAGCCACAGAATCGGCTACAGTGCCAATTGCGGCTAAATCAATCAATTCCATTGCCTCATCACCTAATAAGGCGTCAGCAATCTTAAAGGCCACACCGGCACCAGATAAATACGGACAAATATATTCTGAACCAGGAATACTTGGATGAACAATAGCGTCAGCTTCAGGTAATTCTGCTGGCAAATCATGGTGATCAGTAACGATAACTTTGATACCACGATCCTTCATGTACTTGATTTGTTCCTTACCGCTAACCCCATTATCAACAGTAATTAATAAATCAATTCCTTGATCGGCCAAAAATTTATATCGATCTAGATTAGGACCATAGCCATCTTTAAAACGATCAGGAATATAAAAAATTGGTTTATTACCAAGTTTTTGGAGAGTTAATTTCATAATTGATGTACTTGTAACACCATCAGCATCATAGTCACCATAAATAGCAATTTTAGCCTCTGACTCTACCGCCTGATCAATTATTTCTAACGCTTTATCCATATCGTGCAAACCAAATGGATCTTGTAATTCAGTTGCATCACTATGCAAAAACGTTTCAATTTCAGTAGTATCGGTTAAATCTCTTTCAAGCAACAATTCCGCTACTGTCGGAGTAACATGTTTTTCTTCAGAAAATTTTTGTATTTCTTCTTGTGTGGGATTCTTACGCTTTTCCCAATTTATTAATGTCAATCCATCACCTACTAACAATTAGTTAATTATATCAATTATCAAGCGCAAAAAAAAAGCCTTGAAAAATTATTCTTGGTTTTTGAGGGGAAGGATTTCGTCCTCCACAATGAAAAATTGATTTCAAAGCTTTTTAAGGAATCATTAAGAAAAGACTGCTAGAGTACTTTTATTGGCTGGTCGACTACTTACTAATGAACCTTGTAGAGCCCAGCGATTAGTACCACCATCAGCACAAGTTATCAATGTCAAAATACTCTGATTCTTAACATCATCTAATAAATAGACAGCTGTTGGTGGAACGATTTTTTTATAGTAGATTTTGTAAGTATAAACACGCTTCATATCAGTAATATAAGCTAAATCACCAATTTGAGCATTCTCTAATGGTGAGAACAATGCCCCTTTATTAGTCATATAATGACCAGCCAAAGCATAGTTCGACTTACCCATTTGTTCATTTTCTTTCATTGTGCCACCACCAGTTGAAAGAGCGTTGTCACTTAATCCAACGACAATTGGCAAATGTAAGTTAACTGAAGGTACTGCCATCTTACCGATTACAGCAGCATCATTATTAACTGCCGCTTTAGCTACCTGAGAAGCTGAAATAGGTTTTACTTTATTAAAATCAAATTGTCCTTTCTTCTTGGCGTTATCGCTAGCCTTTTTGGCTGTTAAAGTAGTCAAATTTTGCTGCGATATCCGCTTTACCGCATATTCCTTAATCGGTTGATTAAAAATCAAGACCAATGCGATAAGAAGTAGAAGGACAGTTCCAAAAATTGAAAAGAATTTTTTCATTATTTTCATTCCGTTCCAATGAATTTACATTATAAGTTAATACTAAAACATCTGCAGATAAAAGTTAAGTTTTTAATTTATTGCAATGTTTACTAAGTTTACTAAATTCTATAACCTACAAGTAAGCTATAATAGAATCATAAATGAATCTGGAGGTAATTTTATGAGTATTCTTGTTTTAGGTGGTGCCGGTTATATCGGTTCACACACAGTCGATCACTTATGTGAACTAGGTTACGACGTCATTGTAGCAGACAATCTATCCACAGGTCACGTGCAAGCTATCAATCAAAAAGCCAAATTCTACCAAGGCGATGTTCGTGATAAAGAATTTTTGATTAAATTATTCCAAAATGAAAAAATCACTGATGTTATTCATTTTGCGGCCTTCTCAATCGTCCCTGAATCAATGAAAGATCCTCTTAAGTATTTCGATAACAATACTAGCGGTATGATCTCATTGCTTCAAGTAATGCATAATTTTGGTGTTAAGCATATCGTCTTTTCATCAACTGCTGCAACTTATGGCGAGCCTAAACAGATTCCAATCAAGGAAACTGATCCAACTGTTCCTACTAACCCCTATGGTGAGAGTAAACTTGCTATGGAAAAAATCATGCACTGGTGTGATGTCGCTTATGGCATTAAGTTCGTAGCTTTAAGATACTTTAATGTCGGTGGTGCTAAACCAGATGGTTCAATTGGTGAAGATCACAATCCTGAAACTCATTTGATTCCGGTTGTCTTACAAGTTGCCGCTGGACAACGTGATGAATTGACAATTTTCGGTGACGATTATGATACCAAAGATGGTACTAACGTCCGTGATTACGTTCACGTTGAGGATTTAGCTGAAGCTCATCGTCTGGCCATGGAATACCTTCGTGCAGGACATGATAGTGATGTCTTTAACCTTGGTTCTTCAGATGGATTCTCTAACAAAGAAATTTTGGAAGCGGCTAGAAAAGCTACTGGTAAAGAAATTCCTGCCAAGATTGGTCCTAGACGTGCCGGCGATCCAAGCACTTTGATTGCCGACTCAACTAAGGCCAGAACAATTTTGAAATGGCAGCCAAAATATGATGATGTTGAAAAAGTTATTAGTGATGCTTGGAACTTCAAAGCTAAACATCTAAATGGTTATGAAGATTAATCTTCTTTTAAGGTCTTAATGATTTTATAGTCATTAAGACCTTTTTTATGTAGATATAAAATTCAAAGTACATCCCATTTATTCAAAGAAATATCTTTAGTTTCAAAAACTCCACTAACAATATATTTCTTGGCCAATAATACTAATGGGGAACTATTATTTATATTTAAATTATTTAAATCAATAAATCCACTTCCTAAAGAATCTTGTCCTACAAATTGAGATACCATACTTTGGGAATTACCTTCATAATTTTTCACAAGATAAAATACACATATATGCTCATTCCATGTATATCTTTGATACTTCCATGGATATCTAAAAGCAACTGTACCTAATTGTAAAAAGTCTTTTATTTTAATCCCAGTTTCTTCTAATATTTCCCGTCGAACAGCTGCACTTAACCCTTCGCCTTGATCCAAACTTCCTCCTGGTAAATCATACCTATTAATATAAGGACCACCATTTTTTTCAATTACTAATAGTTTTTTATCTTTTTCGATAATTCCATATACACCAAAAGCTGTATGAAAAGTTTTATTAGCCATGATTTTTCTTCCTACTTGCTACAAAAGATACCTCTAAAGTCATATAAGCTTTAGAGGTATCTTTTGCAATATTATTCTCTATATCAAATATTCTAAATCGCTAGCAGCTGTTGGATAAGCCATAATTTCTTTAATTACATCGGCGTGGGTCATATGACGCTTAATAGCCATCGTCAACAAATTGATCATACTATCAGCTTCGTTACTTAATAAAGTTGCACCAATGATTTCATCTTTTTTATTCAAGACAATTCTTACTTTTGCTTTGGGTTCATTAGTGTGACTATACGTAAACCAACTAGTTACATCTTGATCTACAACCTTATCACTTTCTTGAACACCTACTTTGGCTAATTTAGGACTGCCATAAATAACCGTTGGAATCAAAGGTAAATCTAAATCATCATTAGCTTTACCTGTTATAAGGTCACTAACATAGTTGGCCTCAAAGCCACCAACCGGTGTAAGTTTAGGTTGCTTTGTTGCGACAACATCCCCAATGGCATAAATATTTTCATTAGTGGTTTGCAACTTATTATTAACCACAATACCATGGCGAGAATAATCAACTTTAGCTTTTTCCAAGTCCAGAAAATCGTCATTAGGAATTCGACCGGTTGCACCAATAACTAGATCAGTTTTCAATTCAAAACTATCAGCTTTAAGAAAGTATTGACCATTAGTTTGTTGAATAATTGCTTGAGTATCAACATTGAAGTTGAAATCAATCCCTTTTTCTTCTAACTGTTTGACCAATTCCATAGCATAACTTTGATTGAATTCTTTCAATGGACGGTCATTATGATGAATAATATGAACTTTTGCTCCAGTGGCATTAGCAATCGTTGCCAACTCAAAGGCAATATAACCGGCGCCAATAATCGTGATATCCTCAGGCATCTTTTTTAAGGATAAGAAATCAGTACTAGAAAGTAAGTGTTCTTTTCCTTCAATATTCAAATAACTTGGGCGTTGTCCCGTTGCTATAATAAATTTATCTGCTTGATAGTGATCTTGTCCATTAACAACGAGTTCTCCTTCAGATATGAACTTAGGTTGACCGTCAATTGCTGTAATACCAGCTTTAACAACTCCATCACGACTACCTTTAGATACTGGATCAGTAAATTTCTCTTTAAACGTTTCTAACTGTTTCCAATTAACAAAAGGAACTTCATCAAATCCCTTACCCTGTAATTGAGCTATGCGATCTCTAGCTTCAACTCCACTTAAGAATACCTTTTTGGGATCACAGCCACGATTAGGACAAGTTCCTCCCCAAAGATTATTTTCAATAACAGCAACCTTTTGACCGTTACTCTTGAGGTCATAGGCCGCTGCCAATCCGGCTGGACCGGCACCAATAATGATCGTATCGAATTTTTCCATATGAATCCCTCCAAAATAAAAAGCACTTATAAAGTAACTACTAGTTACATTATAAGCACTTATCTATTATTTACTGTCTTCTTTGCCTCGGTTAAGGTCAAGAACTGACATGAAGGCTTCTTGCGGTACAGATACCTTACCAACTTCCTTCATACGTTTCTTACCTGCCTTTTGCTTGTTCAACAACTTATCACGTCGAGTTCTATCACCACCATATAACTTAGCAGTAACATCCTTACGATAAGCTTTAACATTAGAACGAGCGACAATCTTATTACCAATAGCAGCTTGAATTGGAATTTCAAACATTTGTCTAGGAATAACTTCCTTCAAACGAGCCACAATATCACGACCACGTTTTTGAGCAAAATCTTTATGAACGATAAAGCTTAAGGCATCAACTGGTTCGCCATTAAGCAAAATATCCATCTTAACCAATTCACTTGGTTCATAATCATCAACATCATAATCAAGTGATGCATAGCCCTTAGTATTAGATTTCAAATCATCAAAGAAATCAAAAATAATCTCAAGCAATGGCAACTTATAAACCACATTTACTCGATATTTATCTAGATAATCCATAGTTACGAATTCACCACGTTTACGCTGGCACAATTCCATTACCGGACCAACAAAATCTTCAGGGACCATAATTTCAGCCCTAACAAATGGTTCACGAATTTCTTTGATATCAGTAGCATCTGGCAATTCAGCCGGATTATCAACGATGATTTCCTCACCGTCAGTTTTAGTAACATGATAATCAACTGATGGCGAGGTTGTGATCAAATCAAGGTCAAAATCACGTTCCAAACGTTCTTGGACAACATCCATATGCAATAATCCTAAGAAGCCTACACGGAATCCAAATCCTAAAGCTTGCGAAGTTTCAGGTTCATATTCCAAAGCCGCATCGTTTAGTTGTAACTTATCTAAAGCTTCGTGTAGGTCTTCATATCTAGCATTATCAACTGGATAAAGACCAGCATAGACCATTGGTGTACTCTTACGATAACCCGTCAAAGCTTCATCTGTTGGGTTATTTGCTAAAGTAACCGTATCACCAACTTGAGTATCCTTAACTGTCTTAATAGCTGCGGTGATATAACCTACATCCCCAGCCATTAAATAATCACGTTTAACCGCTTTAGGGGACATTACACCAACTTCTGTAACTTCAAAGGTCTTCTTATTACTCATTAATTCAATCGTGTCTCCGACCTTTACAACGCCTTCTCGAACACGTACATCAAGAACAACTCCACGATAACTGTCGTAAACAGAATCAAAGATCAAAGCCTTAAGAGGTTTATCTAAATCGCCTTCAGGTGCTGGAACATCAGAAACGATTCTTTCCAATAATTCATCAACACCAATACCAGTTTTAGCACTCATTAAAACAGATGATTCCGCATCAATTCCGATGGTTTCTTCAATTTCTTCTTTGACTTTATCTGGTTCAGCTGATGGTAAATCAATTTTATTAATGACCGGAACGATTTCCAAATCATTATCAATTGCCAAATAAGCATTAGCCAATGTCTGAGCTTCAACACCTTGAGCAGCATCAACTACCAACAAAGCTCCCTCACAAGCAGCTAGAGAACGTGAAACTTCATAGGAGAAGTCCACATGTCCTGGAGTATCGATTAGATGGAAAATATAAGTTTTGCCATCTCTAGCTTCATATTCAAGTTCTACCGCGTTTAACTTAATAGTAATTCCACGCTCACGTTCCAAGTCCATATCATCTAAGATTTGAGCTTTCATCTCACGTTTTGAAACAGTCTTAGTTCTTTCCAAAATTCGATCAGCAATCGTTGATTTACCGTGATCGATATGCGCTACGATAGAGAAATTACGAATTCTTTTTTGTCTTTCTTTTAACTTATCGAGATCTAAATCCATAAATTATTCCCTTCTATCAGAAATTTATCATTCTTTCTATTTTACACTATTGTACACTGATGTTCTAGCTAACAAAACTCTATAAGAAATTTAAGATTCTAATTAAATTTCCCGTCCTTCGCAACAAGAAAATTGGGCTGGAACGTAGTGGGCACGACTTGAAGTCTTTTGGCTTTGCCAACAGTCTTCAAGATTGGCCTTATTCTAAGTGACTCCATCACTAAGAATAATTTCACTACTGAGCCCATTTTCTTGTTGCTCCAGATTAATGTCTTGTTTTGTTTACTTGTTACTCTTAAATCTAATTTAATCATAATAGAAAAATATTCAATCACTTTAACTATGTAATCAATCCAACTAGAAATATAATCAGTACTTAACGACTTAAATATATGATTTATTTCCGTTAACAAAAAACTAGATGAAGGGGTCTGGAGAAATCAATATGGACCTCAGCTGTGAAATTGTCCTTGGCAATTTATTGCCTAGAACAAGACCGAGCTTGAAGACAATTACGAACTTCAATTGGCTTCAAATCGTGTCCACAGCGTTCCAGTGTCCATATTGATTTACCCAGGCCCCAGAATCGACAGTGAACCTAAAACAAAAAAATCGTTTCTAACTCCTATTTGAAGTTAAAAACGATTTTTTAAGCTTATTCGCCTTTAAAGGCATCTCTTACTTTATTGAAAAAGTTACTATCTTTTTCTTTAACTTTGTCGCCACCAGCTTCAGCGAATTGTTTCAAAGCACTACGTTGTTCACTAGACAACTTACGAGGTGTAACGATATTAACTGTTACTTTTTCGTCACCGATACTCTTGCTATTTAAAACAGGAGCACCCTTTCCACGTAATCTAAATGTTGTTCCTGTTTGAGTACCACTTGGGATATTCAATTCAACAGGACCATGAACTGTATTAACTTTAATTTTGTCACCCAATGTTGCTTGAGGGAAACTGATGTTTACTGAAGCATAGATAGTTGATCCATCACGTCTGAACTCCTTACTTGGAGCAACGTGAAAGACAATGTACAAATCACCATAAGGTCCACCGTTAGTTCCGGCTTCACCTTGTCCGTCAAGACGCATTTGTTGTCCGTCTTCAACACCGGCAGGAACAGTTACTTTAAGTTCATGCTTTTCATTTACCTTACCTGAACCATGGCAAATATTGCACTTTTCTTTAATTTCTTTACCAGTACCATTGCAGACGTCACAGACAACTCTTGTACGCATACGGCCAAGTGGAGTTTGACGATCGACTTCAACATAACCTGAACCATGACACTTAGAACATGTCTCGGGATGTGTTCCAGGCTTAGCACCAGAACCATCACAAGTTGAACATTCCTCTTCACGATTGTAAGAAATGTTAGTCTTCTTACCGAAAACTCCTTCTTCAAAAGTTAAATCCATTCGATATTGAAGATCGGAACCTTGTCTAGGGGCATTAGGATTTTGACGAGCGGCACCGCCGCCACCAAAGAATTGACTAAAGATGTCTTCAAAACCACCGAACTGATCAGAACCAGCTCCGCCTCCGAAGCCACCAAATCCACCTTGTCCACCATTCATACCAGCAGAACCATATTGATCATATTGTGCACGTTTTTGCGGATCTTTTAAGATTTCGTAGGCTGCATTAACTTCCTTAAACTTTGCTTCAGCATCAGGAGCTTTATTCAAATCGGGATGATACTTCTTTGAAAGTTTACGGAATGCCTTTCTTATATCATCGTCAGAAGCGTTTTTATCAACGCCAAGTACGTCATATGGATTTTTATCTGCCATTAAATCACCTTTATGTAATAGAACAAAATCTTCTATTCCTTTTTAACGCTCAAAAGAGCAGTTATTGTTCTTACTATACCATAATCGGTTTTAGTAATTAAACCACTGCTCTTTATCACAATTATTATTTCTTATCTTTATCAGGATCTACTTCTGAAAAGTCGCCATCAACTGTATTGTCATCGCCTGACTTCTTATCATCAGTTGAGCCTGTACCAGCAGCACCTTTATCGCCACCAGCTTGCTGTTGTGCTTGTTGAGCTTGTTGATAAAGTTTTACAGAAAGATCTTGAACAATCTTGTTCAAATCGTCGCGTTTCTTCTTCATGTCTTCAAGATCACCTGAGTCTTGAGCTTTCTTCAAAGCATCACGAGCATCTTGGGCCTTCTTGATTTCATCGTCAGAAACTTTACCTTTAACGTCTTTTAGAGTCTTGTCTGTTGCAAACAATGTTTGTTCAACGTCATTCTTAACATCGACTTCTTCCTTACGTTTGTTATCTTCCTCTTCGTGTTCTTTAGCTTCCTTCATCATCTTATCAATTTCTTCATCACTCAAACCTGATGAACTCTTGATAGTGATCTTTTGTTCCTTATTTGTTCCCATATCCTTAGCAGAAACATTTACGATACCATTCTTATCAATATCGAATGTAACTTGGATTTGAGGTACACCACGAGGTGCAGCAGGAATATCTGTTAATTGGAAACGACCTAAAGTCTTATTGTCAGCAGCCATTGGACGTTCACCTTGTAGTACGTGAATATCAACAGCACTTTGGTTATCAGCAGCAGTTGAGAATACTTGTGACTTGCTTGTTGGGATAGTTGTATTTCTATCGATCAACTTAGTGAAGACACCACCCATTGTTTCAATACCAAGTGATAGAGGTGTAACATCAAGTAAAACAACGTCCTTAACATCACCAGAGATAACACCACCTTGAATAGCAGCACCAAGAGCAACGGCTTCGTCAGGGTTGATTGAGTGATCTGGAGCTTTGCCAGTCCACTTAGCAACAGCATCTTGAACAGCAGGAATACGTGTTGAACCACCATTTAAGATAACCTTGTCGATATCTGAATTTGTAAGATTTGCATCCTTCAAAGCATTGTCAACAGGGATCTTTGTTCTTTCAACAAGATCTGATGTTAATTCGTCAAACTTAGCACGTGTCAATGTTTCTTCCAAATGAAGAGGACCATTAGCACCTGATGAAATAAATGGAAGACTGATTGATGTTTGAGCAACACCTGATAAGTCCTTCTTAGCTTTTTCAGCAGCATCCTTTAATCTTTGTAGAGCCATCTTGTCTTGACTCAAATCAACGCCATTCTTAGCCTTGAATTGTTCAACTAACCAGTCGATAACCTTTTGATCAAAGTCATCACCACCAAGATGTGTATCACCATTTGTTGAAAGTACTTCGAAGACACCGTCACCTAATTGAAGAACGGAAACATCAAATGTACCACCACCAAGGTCATAAACAAGGACTTTTTCGTCACCCTTATCATTATCTAGACCATAAGCAAGTGCTGAAGCTGTTGGTTCGTTAACGATACGTTGAACGTTTAAACCAGCAATTTTACCAGCATCTTTAGTAGCTTGTCTTTGTGAATCATTGAAATATGCAGGAACTGTGATAACAGCATCTGTAACTTTTTCACCTAAGTAGTCTTCTGAGAACTTCTTGATGTGTTGTAGGATAAATGCTGAAATTTCTTGTGGTGTATATGATTTGCTGGCTACAGTAACCTTGTAACCTGCTTCACCCATGTGACGCTTGATTGATGAAACTGTATCTGGGTTAGTGATTGCTTGACGTTTTGCAACTTCACCAACTTGAATTTCACCATCTTTGAAGGCAACAACTGAAGGAGTTGTTCTTGCGCCTTCTGGGTTTGTAATAATCTTTGGAGAACCGCCTTCAAGAACGGCTACAGCAGAGTTTGTAGTACCTAAATCAATACCAATAACTTTAGACATAAACCTAAACCTCTTTTAATTTTTATTTATTTCTTACTATATTTATTGTGCAACTACGACCATTGCGGGACGAAGCACACGATCTTCTAACTTATAACCTTTTTGAAGAACTTGAACAACCGTATCCTTTTTATGCTTATCATCAGCAGGAACAGTTTGAACAGCTTGACTATCTGCCGGATCAAATTTCTCACCAGCATTATCAATAACTTTCACATGGTTATCGGCAAGCGCTTTAGCCATATGTTGTTGTACCATTTCAATGCCCTTCTTGAGTTGCTTGCTGGCTTCGTCGTCAGCATCAACTGCTAAGGCACGTTCAAGATTATCAATAACTGGAAGAATTTCAGTTGCTAGCTTCTGACCATCATATTTAAGGATATTAGCAACTTCTTTACTATGACGTTTATTCATATTTTGAAGTTCAGCCTGTGTTCTTAAAAGATTGTCCGAAAGTTCATCATTTTTAGCCTTAAGATCTTTGATTTCTTGATCTTTGGGATCAACTTTAGCATCCTTTTTAGCTGATTTTTCATCGGCCTTCTTATCAGTCTTTTGAGCTGCTTCTTTAGCAGTCTTCAAATCTTGAT
This sequence comes from Companilactobacillus musae, assembly GCF_003967595.1. Classification (GTDB taxonomy): domain Bacteria; phylum Bacillota; class Bacilli; order Lactobacillales; family Lactobacillaceae; genus Companilactobacillus; species Companilactobacillus musae. The sequence goes on from NZ_BIFW01000001.1 coordinate 501,356, forward strand.
CTTTCTTATTATCTGCCATTACTTCCTCCTAAATTTCAAGAATCATCATACCTTGAATAATAATCAATTAATCTTTTGGCCAATTCAACTCTGAATTCACCAAGCAAACCTATCAACTGTGAATAATGCATTGTCGTTGGTCCTAATAAAGCGATGACACCTTTACCGTGATGGCCAACATCATAATTAGCAGTAATGATACTGTAATTTTTTAATGCATCAGTCCCAAGTTCACTTCCAAGCCGAACTTTAATAGCGTCGTCTGAAATACTTGGATCAATCAGTTTTCTTAAATCAGTACTTTGGTTGATGATCGAGAACAATGATTGAACCTGCGATAAATCATCATTATTAGCATAATTCAACAGATTCAATTGTCCATCAACATAATACTTCTCAGCACCAGCTTTTTTGAAGAGCTGATCCATCATATCCAACAAACCATCTGTCGAATACATATACTCTGAAAGAATTGCTGGTACATCGCTATGTAACATCTTAATAACCTTTGGTAAAGGCTGTCCGACTAATTTATCGTTGACGATGTTTACAATTTTTTCAATTAATGAAGTATCAAAATCATCATCGATTGTATAAATATTATTCTCAACATTATTATCACTTGTGACAATGATTGCCATCAATTGATGTGGATTCAAAGGAACAATTCTAAAACCTGTTAAAAGAACTGAACTGCTCTCTGGTCCTAATGTGATTGCTGTATAACTAGTTAGATGAGATAAAATCTTGGCAGATTGTTCGATAATATCATCAATTTGATGATATGTTTTACCAAAGTCATCGTCAATTCTCTGTGCAATATCTTGCGGTACACTAGTTGGTTGTACCAGATGATCCAGATAATAACGATATCCCATCGCTGAAGGAATTCTACCTGATGAAAGATGGGTTTTCTCAAGATACCCAACTTCTTCAAGTACTGCCATTTCATTTCTGATTGTCGCAGAACTTACATGAAAAGGTAATTCATTCATCAATGTCTTCGAACCAACCGGCTGGCCGGTATCTGTAAATATGCGCACGACTTCTCTCAAGATTGCATCTTGGCGTTGTGATAGCATTTATACCGTCCTCCTTTTTAGCACTATTCATACTTGAGTGCTAACAATGTAAAATATAACAATCTATCCCAATAGTGTCAAGTATGCACGCTCAATTTTCATAATTATTTCGCAAAAATTTTCAAAAAGTAGCATTAATTGAATAGAAACAAGAAAAACCTCTATTAAGAAATTCGAGTATATATTTTTATATACCGTCCTAATAGAGGCTGTTTCTGCTTTTATATAATAAAATACCCATTAATTATTTTGTAAAACTGCAATCGAATTTAATTTATCAAGTTCCAATTGTTTTACTAAGCCATCAGCTCCATCAAACTTAACTTCACCACGTAAATACTTAACCCACTCTAAGGCAACACTTTTGCCATAAATATCAGCATTAAAATCAAAAATATTAGTTTCAATCGTAATTCCAGTATTTTCCTTAAAGGTCACGTTATAACCTACTGAAGTCATTGAATTATACCAAGTTCCGTCAATTTTGATTCTAGTAGCATAAACACCAATCGATGGAATTACTTGATCCCCCTTAGTTATCAAATTGGCTGTTGGATAACCCAAAGTACGACCTCTTTGTAATCCATGAACAACTGTCCCTTGATTCTGATAAGTATATCCTAAAAATTTATTAGCCTCTTCAACCTTATCCTTAATAATAAATTGTTTAATGGCACTAGAACCGATTTTTCGTCCATTAATAACCTGTTCGGGTACAGTAACGACTTCAAATTTTTGATGAGCATACTGAGGCAAAGTTTGCATATTAGCAATATCTTTTTTGCCATAAGTATAGTCAAAACCAGCTACAACATACTTAGCTTTTAAATCGATCATATATTGATCAACAAATTCTTGAGGTTTCAATTGAGCGAATTCTTCAGTAAATTCAACAAAATAAAGTCTATCTACTCCCAAATCTTTAACTAGTTCCGCTTTTCTTTCCATAGTTGAAAGATACTTAAAATCTTTTTCATGTTGATATACCGTCCTAGGAGAACGATCAAAGGTCAACAAGGCCGACTGTAAGTTATGTTTCTTAGCTAACTCTACTCCAGTCCTTATAACCTTTTGATGACCAAGATGTACACCATCAAAGAACCCCATAATCAAGACTGTGTCTTCAATGGGAACCTGTTCTGCCTGTAACGGATGTTTCACTTTAATAATCTGCATGTTCAATCTCTTCTACTTATTATTTAATAACATTAAATCTGGAATCCACATATCTCTTACTTTATCATACTTGTAAAGCGCTTTCGTTACTCCATCTCTTTGGACACGCAATTTATCTTCTTTATCAGAATCAATTTCAGGCTCCAGAAAACCACCATGGGAGACCCGAACTTCCCACTCTTCATCAGTTAATTCGTGTTTAGGAACATCGGTTAAAACATCGTCAATTGATCTCAAAAAGCTGTAATCATTATTATCCATCATTTGCTCAATTTGACCGTAAGTAAAGGTCTCTTCAATTGGAAAACCAGCACTCTTAACTCGCGTCAATTGCGACATATAGGCTGGCATTCCAAGTAACTTTCCAAACTCCACAGCTAAAGTCCTAACGTAAGTACCCTTAGAACATTTAACATGAAATTTTATAACTTGATAGCCAGTCTTAATATCAAAAATTGGTTCCCCCATAATATGAAAATCATAAATATGAATGTGACGTTCAGGACGTTCAACTTCAATTCCTGCACGAGCATATTCATAAAGTTTTTTACCATTAACCTTTACAGCAGAAAACATCGGTGGAATTTGGGTTAAATCACCTGTCATTTTATTAAAAGTATCTTTTAGATCATCTTCTGAAAATGGATTAATCAACTTCTTCTCTTCAACAGTTTCACCTTCACGATCCTCAGTCGTAGTAGATCTTCCTAAAGTGATTTCACCCTCATATTCTTTGGGTGAGCCAGTCAAAGTACTTACTAATTTAGTAGCCTGACCAACACAAATTGGTAAAACACCGTTGACCAACGGATCCAAAGTTCCAGTATGACCAATCTTTTTGGTATGTAATAATTTTCTTAACTTATAAACATAATCAGAACTTGTCTGACCAATTTCTTTATTTAATGGAATTACTCCGTCCATAATAATCTCCGTATCATTAATAATATCATTATAATTTTACTAGCATTCCAAACAAAAAGGTAGGCAAACCGAAATCGATTTACCTACCCTTTGCAAATACTTTTTAACGATTAGCTTCGTCTTGATGCAATTTAGCAATCAATTTATCGATCTTTTCACCATAACGAATGGATTGATCTTGCTTGAATTCTAGTTCTGGAACTTTATACAAAGTTAATTTTTGACCAAGTTCACGTCTGATCAAACCCTTAGCTTTATCTAAACCAGCTTGAGTCTTTTCTACATCACTAGCCTTTTCAGACAAAATACTGTAATAAATAGTTGCTTCTTGCAAATCACCAGTCATTTCGACACCAGTTACTGTAACGCCTTGAACTCTAGGATCACGAACACGTTTAAGAAGAATATCATTAACTTCTTTTTGAACTTCTTGTTCAACTCGACCTATACGATGCTTTACCATAGTTATCCTCCTACACTTTAAATCATTATTTAATAAATCTTTTTATTAACAGCCTCAATTAGCCATCATTACTTTTATTCATCACTGCTTGATTATATCACAGAAATAGTTGAAACCCTTTATGGTACATACGGTTTTTAAATTATAATTCCAAAAAAATAAAGTCAAAATGTTATAAAACATCCCGACTTTATTTTTTAATTTACATCAATTATTTAACAGGAACTTCTTCCATTACGTAAGCTTCAATTTCGTCGCCAATCTTAATATCGTTATAGTTTTCGATTGTGACACCACATTCGAATCCTGAACCGACTTCCTTGACGTCATCTTTGAATCGTTTAAGTGAAGCAAGTTTACCTTCCATGACAACAATGCCATCTCTGATAAGTCTTACGCCACTCTCACGTTGAATCTTACCACTATTTACATAACAACCAGCGATTGTACCAATCTTAGAAACATTGTATGTTTCACGAACTGTCAAGTTACCAATAACTTTTTCTTGGTAAACTGGTTCGAGCATACCCTTCATGGCTGCTTCGATTTCGTCAATAGCCTTGTAAATAACTCTGTGAAGACGAATATCAACATTTTCATCCTTAGCTTGAATCTTAGCTTGGGCTGTTGGACGAACATTAAATCCAATGATGATTGCATTACTTGCAGCAGCAAGGTTAACATCACTTTCAGTAATAGCACCAACAGCAGAATGAATGATATTGACACGAACGCCTTCAACCTCGATCTTCTTCAAACTTCCGGCAATGGCTTCAGCAGAACCTTGAACATCGGCTTTAATAATAACGTCGACTTGTTTAAGTTCTCCTTCTTTCATTGTCTCAAATAAGTTATCAAGTGTAACAGGGTTAGTGTTTTGACGTTCCTTTTGAAGGGCACGACTAGCACGTTCCTCACCAGCTGCACGAGCAGTCTTCTCATCATCAAAGACAACAAACTTATCGGCAGATTCTGGAACATCATTCAAACCAGTAACTTCGACTGGTTCTGAAGGTGTTGCCTTAGCGATATCTTTACCATTATAGTTTGTCATAGTTCTGACACGACCAAAGGTATTACCAACAACGATTGGATCACCGACATGTAGTGTACCTTGTTGTACCAATAGTGATGCAACTGGTCCACGACCTTTGTCCAACTTAGCTTCAATAACTGTACCAATAGCCTTTTGTTCAGGATTTGCTTTCAATTCCAAAACATCAGCTTCTAGTAAGATCATTTCTAGCAATTCGTCGATATTTGTTCCCATCTTAGCAGAAATATCAACAAAGATAGTATCTCCACCGTAACTTTCAGGAACAAGGTCATACTTCATAAGTTCTTCAGTAACGTGTTGAGGGTTAGCACCCGGCTTATCGATCTTATTGATAGCTACGATGATAGGGTCATTTGCGGCCTTAGCATGGTTAATGGCTTCAATAGTCTGTGGCATAACACCATCGTCAGCTGCAACAACTAGAATAACGATATCAGTAATATCAGCACCACGAGCACGCATATTTGTAAAGGCAGCATGTCCTGGAGTATCCAAGAATGTAATTAATCTATCCTTTAGACGTACTTGATAAGCACCAATATGTTGTGTGATACCACCGGCTTCGCCAGCAGTAACGTGTGTATGTCTCAAGTGATCAAGCAAGGTTGTCTTACCATGATCAACGTGTCCCATGATAGTTACAACTGGTGGACGTGTAACAAGGTTCTCAGTTGTATTAACTTCAGCATCGAAGTACTTGTCGATATCGGCAACATCTTCTTGTACCTTTTCTTCAGCCTTAATACCATAATCTTCAGCTAACAATTCAATGGTATCTTTATCCAATGATTTGTTTTGGTTAATCATAATACCAAGCATGAACAACTTCTTAACAATTTCAGCTGGTTCTCTATGAATCAACTTACCAATATCTTGAGCATTCATACCAACTGAATATACCAATGTTTCTGGCAATGGACGATCTTTTCTTTGTGGCATTGGCTTCTTAGGTTCGGTACGTTGACGTTGTTGACGCTTGCGTTCCTTCTTCTTCTTACGACTACCAAATGGATTAGCAAGATTTTGTCTGTGGCCAAAGTCACGATTATTGTTAGTTGGTTTTGCCTTCTTGTATTCTGGCTTTGGAACATTAACATTTGCTACAGTTGACTTTGGTGTTTCCTTAGCCTTTGCTGCAGTTGTGTTATTGCTTGGTCTTCTGTTTTGTTGACCATTACGATTGTTGTTACTATTATTGCTATTACGGTTATTAGTATTATGGTTGTTGTTATTGTTTCTGTTATAGCGATTTTGACCTTCGCCATTGTTAGGACGGTGATTGTTCTTATGAGCATTATCACTATTGTTGTGATTATTATTAGGACGACTATTATTATTTCTAGTTGGATGACTAGGAATACGACTTGCATCTGCAATATTTGTCTTAAATTGTTCTAGATACTTGTTACCAGCACTTTGTCTTGGACGTGGTGCTTGACCTTGTACAGTAGAACGATCACGTCTGTTATTGTTGTTGCGATTACGATTGTCACGACTTTGTGAATTACGGTTTTGAGCATTACGATTATTAGGATTGCTTCTATTATCGTTGCTACGGTTACGGTTATCACGTGATTGTGAGTTACGATTATCGTTTCTATTGTTACTATTGCTATTGTTATTGGCAGTATTATTGCCAGTACTTGAGCGATGGTAGTTACTGTTGCCATTATTGCTGTTTGGACGATTACTGTTGGATGTGTGATTGTTGTTACGATGGTCAAAATGACCCTTACCCTTATTAGCATCTCTTCTTACAGCAGTAATCTTGATCTTAGTTTTATGATCACCTGAATTATGATTACTACCTTCGCGCTTGTCATCTGTCTTAGGTGCAGACTTATGTTGTGGTGCTGGTTTAGCAGCTGGCTTAGCACTAGTAGCTGGTTTACCACCCTTTAAGTTACCCACAATTTTCTTTTCTGCAGTTTCATCTACTGATGACATATGGTTCTTAACATCAATGCCTAATTTGGCAGCGGCATCGAGTACTACTTGATTCTCAACACTATTTTCTTTTGCAATAGTATAAATTCTTTTTTTGACCATCCTATCACTCTCCTTAATTGTCCATAAATTCTTTTAACCTTTTAGCAAATCCGAGATCTGTTATTCCCATAACTTTTCTGTCTTTTCCAATAGCCATTTTTAATTCATCGCTACTTATTGTATCTACCACAGGTACATTATAATAACTTGCCTTATTGTGCAAATCTTTTTTTGTCCGGTCACTACAATCTGAAGCCATGATTACTAATTTAACTTCGCCACTACGAACTCCATTAATAGTTAATTCGGTCCCACTAATAATCTTTCTGGCTCTGACTGCTAAACCTAAAAAATTTAAAAATTCATTCATTAATGTTTCTTCCCAAGATCTCCAAAAAGATCCATTCTGGCTCTTTGGTGATCAACAAAGTCAAATAGTTCATCATAAAAGTCTGCCGGAACTGCATGAGAAAATACCTTTTCCAACGACTTCTTTGATTTTGCTTCTTTAACGGCTGCTGGATCTAGACCCACATAAGCACCACGGCCAGGTTTCTTTCCGGTAGGATCAATTGAAATATTGCCTTCTTTATCTTTGACAATTCTTACCATTTCTCTTTTGGGATACATCTTATCTGTCAAAATATCTTTACGCATGGGTATCTTACGAGTTGCCAAATCCATCACCCCTTTTTAGTTTTCTGAATCAGTTGTATCTGTTTCTGAATCGTCTGAATCATCAGTTGCATCATCTGAAGCTGCAGGATTTTGTGCATCGTCTGCATTAGCAGCATTCTCACGAGTCTTTTCAATGTCGATTTTACCACTCTCAACATCATTAATATCAACGTCTTGGTCGTTGTCATCAACAAACTCAACTTGAGATTCTGGCTTGATATCAATCTTATAACCAGTTAACTTAGCTGCTAAACGAGCATTTTGACCCTTTTTACCAATAGCCAATGACAAATGATAATCAGGAACAATAACGATACATTGCTTATTATCATTTTCATCAAATTGAACTGCAATTACTTCAGCAGGATTCAAAGCGTTGGCAATGAAATCTACTGGATCATCAACATAAGGTACAACATCAATATTTTCACCATTCAATTCATCAACGACTGCTTGAACACGGGCACCCTTTGGTCCAACACAAGTACCAACGGGATCAACATCAGGATTATCTGATTTAACAGCAATCTTAGTTCTATCGCCAGCTTCACGAGCAATTGAAACAATTTCAACTGTTCCATCATAAATTTCAGGAACTTCTTGTTCAAATAGACGCTTAACTAAACCTGGATCAGTTCTGGAAACAAATACTTGTGGACCCTTAGTAGCATTTTCAACCTTAGTAACATAAACACGGATTCTATCACGTGAGTTATAAGTTTCACCAGGCATTTGATCAGACTTAGGCATAACTGTTTCAATACGACCATAAGTAATGTAAACATATCTACTATCGCTACGTTCAACAGTACCTTGAATAATTTCGTGCTCATATTGGCTATATTCATTATAAATGATATCGCGTTCAGCTTCACGTACACGTTGCATAATTACTTGTTTAGCAGTCTGCGCAGCAATACGACCGAAGTCCTTAGGTGTGACCTCTTCCTTGATATGGTCACCAACTTCATAGCCCTTGCTCTTTTGTTGAGCATCTTCAAGACTTACTTCCAAACGATCATCAGCTACATCTTCAACGACTTCTTTAACCGCATAAACATGTATATTACCCTTTTTAGCGTCAAATTCAACATCAACGTTTTGAGCTTGGTTGTAATTTCTCTTATAAGCGGCTACCAAAGCGGCTTCAAGTGATTCAATCACATATTCTTTTTTAATACCCTTTTCGCTCTCAAGCGCATCAAGGGCCTCAACCATTTCTTTACTCATGATTTTCTCCTTAGAATTCGATTGCAAGTCGAATCTTAGCGATATTGTCTCGACTAATTTCTACTTGTTTTTTTAAATTCTTAACTTTAACGATCAATGTTATCTTCGTATCCGTTACTTCAGTCAATGTTCCTTCAAAAGCTTTTTGACCATCTTGTTTTTGGTAAAGAGAAGCATGAATATAGTCGTCAACGTAATCTGAAAGACTTTCATCATTCTTCAAAGGACGTTCAGCGCCTGGAGATGAAACCTCTAAGTAATAGGCTGGTTCAATTGGATTTAATTCATCCAATTTTTCACCATATTCTTCACTGATCACGGCACAATCATCAATACTGATCCCGCCTTTTTTATCTGCATAAACTCTTAAATACCAGTCTCCACGTTCATGTACGAATTCCAGATCAACAAGAAAAAAATCATGTTTATCTAAGACTGGTTGTAAAATGGCTTTTAATTCTTCAACTTTTGTATCCAAGGACATTCCTCCAAAGTAATTGGCAATAAAAAGAGTGAGCATTCCTGCTCACTCATTAATCAATAATTAACTAGTAGTTAATTTAACATATATTTACTATTAAAGCAACTTATAACGCTATACCTAAAACAATGATAACTGATTTTCATCTGGCATGCCATCTAAAACATGATTTTCAGTCATATATTCAATAACCGTTTTAGAAACTTTTCCTCGAGTACCTAAATCTTGTTTAGATAAGAAAGGTTGTTCTTCACGGGCAGCAATTATTTGTTTAGCAACGTTATCACCAAGTCCAGGAATAGCATTGAATGGTGCTAATAAAGTGTGATCATCGATAATTTTAAATTCAAAAGCATCTGACTTTTCAATATCAACCATCTTAATCGTAAAACCACGTTCCAAACATTCATTAGCTAATTCCAAAACCGTCAATAAGTTCTTTTCCTTCGTTGATGCATCCATTCCTTTATCGTTAATAGCTTTCATCGACGCTTTAACCGCATCTTTACCAGTAGTCATCGCTACTAAATCAAAGTCATCAGCACGAACTGTAAAGTAAGCACTGTAATAATAAAGTGGATAATGAACCTTAAAGTAGGCAATTCTTAGTGCCATGATAATGTAAGCGGTCGCATGAGCTCTAGGGAACATATACTTGATCTTCAAGCATGAATCAATATACCAATCCGGTACATCGGCATCTTTCATCGCTTGTTTCCAATCATCAGGAATACCACGTCCCTTACGAACATGTTCCATAATTTGAAAGGCCATCTGTGAATCCATACCATAGTGAATTAAATCCATCATAATATTATCACGACAACCAATAACTTCTTTCAAAGTAACGATTCCCTTGTCAATTAACTCTTCAGCATTTCCTAACCACACGTCAGTACCATGTGATAGACCAGAAATTTGTAATAACTCGGCAAAAGTCGTGGGATGAGTTTTCTCAAGCATTCCTCGAACAAATCGAGTACCAAACTCTGGAACACCTAATGTACCTGTCTTGGAGAAAATTTGTTCCGGCTTAACACCTAACGAATCAGTTCCTCTGAACAATTCCATAACTCCAGGATCTTTAACAGGTAAAGTTTTAGGATCAATACCTGATAAATCTTGTAGCATACGAATCATAGTCGGATCATCATGCCCCAGAATATCAAGTTTCAAAATATTATCATGAATCGAATGGAAATCAAAATGGGTTGTTTTCCAAAGTGCACTTTGATCATCTGCTGGATATTGAATTGGTGTAAAGTCAAAAATATCCATATAATCAGGCACAACAATGATACCAGCCGGATGTTGTCCAGTAGTTCTCTTAACACCTGTTGAGCCCATAGCTAAACGTTCCTTTTCAGCATTACGAAGATTTTGTCCAGTTAATTCTTCATAGTTCTTAACGTAACCAAAAGCAGTTCGATCAGCAATTGTACCGATAGTACCAGCTCGGAAAACATGATCTTCCCCAAACAAAACTTTCGTATAATTATGTGCTACTGGCTGATAATCACCCGAGAAATTCAAATCAATATCAGGAACCTTATCACCTTTAAAACCTAAGAAGGTTTCAAAAGGAATATCCTGACCATCTTTTGCTAAATCGGCACCACACTTAGGACATTTTTTATCTGGCAAATCATATCCTGAACCAACCTCACCTTTAGTAAAGAATTCTGAATACTTACACTCAGGGCAACGATAGTGTGGTGGTAAAGGATTAACTTCAGTAATTCCAGTCATTGTCGCAACAAAACTGGAACCAACAGATCCACGGGAACCAACTAAATATCCATCTTTATTTGATTTATAAACCAAACGTTGGGCAATCAAGTAAATAACTGAGAACCCATTTCCAATGATACTCTTCAACTCTCGATCCATTCGCTTTTGAACTAACTCTGGCAAAGGATCACCATACAATTCATGAGCTTTGTTCATCGTCAAATTTTGAATTTCATCTTCAGCACCATCCATCTTAGGTGTATAAAGTTTATCTTTGACCGGCGACATTTCATCAATTGAATCCATTATTTTCTTAGGATTATCAACAATAATTTCTTGGGCAATTTCTGGGCCCATATAATCGAATTCATCAAACATTTCATTAGTTGTTCTAAATTGAACATCAGGAAGTTCTGGTCTTCTTGCCAAGGCATTACTCTTCACGGCCTTGATAACAATGTCACGATAAACTTTATCATGCGGATCAAGATAGTGGACATCCCCCGTAGCAACGACCGGTTTGTTGAGTTCTTTACCTAGTTTAACAATATTCTTGAGAATTTCTTTAAGAGCATTTTCGTCTTTAATAATTTTAATATCAATCAAATGTTGATACAACGAACGAGGCATGACCTCTAGATAATCATAATATTCGGCTAACTCACGAGTATCATCATATCCCTTTTGCATCATACTAGTGAAAACTTCACCATTTTCACAAGCTGATCCAACAATGATTCCTTCACGATACTTATTTAACAATCGTCTAGGAACTCGAGCTGTTCGATAATAATATTGAGTCATTGAATAAGAAACAATCTTAAACATATTCTTCAAGCCAGCCTGAGTCTTAGCTATTAAAATAGCATGACTTGGTCGAGCTTGTTTATAAGCCTCTTCACCACCGATATGATCGTTTAATTGTTCAACATTATTTGTTCCAAACTTATCTTCTAATTCGACAAATAACTTATACATTAGATAACCGGTAGTTTCAGCATCGGAATCCGCTCTATGATGATGTTCCAAAACAATATTGTAACGTTTAGCCAAAGAATCCAACTTATGATTGCGATATTCAGAATGCAATGTTCGAGACATTTCCAAAGTATCAATTACAGGCATTGACAAACGTTCTCGACCCATTCTTCTCAATGCAGCATTCATAAATCCCATATCGAAAGTAACATTGTGACCAACCAAAATATCATCACCAATAAAGTCCATAAATTCACCAACAATAACAGTTTCGTCGGGAGCATCTTTGACCATATCAGTTGTAATACTTGTCAAATTAGTAGTTATTTCAGAAAGTGGATGACCTGGATTGATAAATTTATCAAAACGATCAATCACTTCACCGTCTTTCATCTTTGTTGCACCAATTTCAATAATAGAATCATAAACCGCTGAAAGACCCGTAGTTTCGGTATCGAAAATAACGTACTCTGATCCTTCTAACTTTTGATCTCGAAGATTATAAGCAATAGGGTTACCTTCATCGACTAAATCAATTTCAACACCATAACCAATTTTTACGCCAAACTTTTTACCGGCATTGTAGGCTTCTGGAAATGCTTGCAAAGCATGGTGATCGGTTATAGCAATTCCAGTTTGACCCCAATCACTTGCACGTTTGATTAAATCGGTGGCACTAGGAATGGCATCCATCTGACTCATATTTGTATGAGCGTGGAGTTCAATTCTTTTATTGTCATCTTCAGCTGTGTCCTGACGTGATTGATGCTTAATAACGTTGATATCTTGTGCCATAACAACTAATTCTCTAGAGAAGTTATCCTCTTGAACACTACCGCGTACCCGAATCCAAGCACCCTTATCAAGTGAATTAAAGAAATTTTCATCATCTTCACCATTAGAGAATTTTTTGATACTAAATGAAGAAGTATAGTCAGTTACCTTCAAAATCAAAAGCGAACGACCTGACTTTAATTTACGAACATCAATGTCAAAAACATAACCTTCAACAATCTTATTACGCTCTTCTTCGACAATATCAGCCATTTGTGTAACTTCTTGATCATCAGGAATCTTACGGCCAACTTTAGAAACATTTCCAGCCGGTTTAGCAGCTTTTTTCTCACTAACTTCTTTAGCCTTAGCTTGAAGCTGTTTAGTTTTTTCAGCGTTAGCTGCCTTAATAGCAGCTTCTTTAGCCTGTGATTTATCTTCGTCAATATTAGTTCTGATTTTAAAATCTGGGAATCCTAAACTACTGTATTCCGATTGCAATCCATTAATAATCTTTCCATCTACAAAATCAGCCATGAATCCATTGGAAACATCTAAAAAGACTTGTCCATTTTCAATTCTTGGTGGAGTTTGACTAATTTTGTCTAAAACCATCGGTGAATCAATCGTGCAATCATTTAAAACATAATTCCAATATTCTTTAATATCTTTTTCTCTTAATTCAGCATTAGTTGTAGCAATTTCAAAATTGACTTGAGCAATCCCTTCAAAACTTGCACGTAATGCTTTAACAAAAGTCAGAAATTCATTAAATGGCAAAACATCTTTGAACTCAAAATAAAAAGTCCAACGTTTACTATTCTTATGAACTTCCAATTTATTTAATTTACCATCAACAAATGAGTCATTAGAGCCCAACAAACTGTCTAATTTAATTTGTTTAACTAGTATTTCAAAAAGTTGTTTTGTATCTGACATATTCTACCCTTCAAAAATAAAAAAAAGGCCTAAGCCTCATTTTGAATTTTCTTTTTAGATTTGATCAAAAATACCATCTTCCACAACAAAGCCGATTGGGCTCTGGAACGTAGTAGACACAGAGTTTTTGCGGACGACGACATCCTTAACTAACTTAATTAACATCAGTTTTGACCAAAGTTAAAAAGATACTCTTATTGATTCTTAAGCAAAATTTTTACTGAATTTACTAATTCATCTTTACTTACTTCGATTGTTTCACCAGTACTTCTGATCTTTAATTCTACGATTCCATCAGCAGCTTTTTTACCAACTGTAATTCTGATTGGAACGCCAATTAGATCTGAGTCGGCAAACTTAACGCCTGGACGTTCTTTTCTATCATCTAGCAAGACATCATAGCCTTCATCTTGTAGTAAATCAACAATTTCGTCACTAAGTTTTCCTTGAACATCATTGTTGTACTTGATAGGAACAACGTGAACTTGATATGGTGCCAAACTTACAGGCCAAATAATACCGTTTTCGTCACTGTGTTGTTCAACGATAGCTGTTAGCAATCTAGAAATACCGATACCATAACTTCCCATGATCAATGGATTTGATTTACCATTTTCATCCAAGAAGTTAGCACCTAAAGCCTTAGAGAATTTAGTACCTAATTTAAAGATATGACCGATTTCGATTCCACGAGTAAATTTAATATTACCATGACCATCAGGTGATGTTTCACCTTCTTTAATAACACGGAAATCTCTAAACTCTGGCATTTCTGAAGTGATATCTTCGAAGTTAGCATTGATGTAATGTCTATCGGCTTTGTTAGGTCCGACAACAAAGTTTGTCAAACCAACCAATGAACTATCATACAAAACTTTAACGTCGTCACTCATACCTTTAGGTCCGATAAATCCTGGCACACTGTGGAAAACGTCTTGAACTTCCTCAGGAGTTGCTTCACGTAAGAAATCAGCTCCTAAGTAGTTCTTCAATTTAACATCATTGACATCATAGTCTCCACGAATCATTACCATAACTGGCTTTTCATCAGCGATGTAAGCAACAGCCTTCATAATTCTAGCTGCGTCAACTTTAAGCAATTCAGCTAAAGCATCAATTGTATGGACATTAGGTGTATCAACTTCTTCAAGCTCTTTTTTATCTTCTTGAGGATTTTCAGCCATCTTACTTGCAGCCATTTCCAAGTTTGCTGAATAATCAGAATCATCGGAATAAGCAATGGTATCTTCACCAATAGCAGCAATAGCAGAGAATTCTTTGGAATCTGTACCACCCATGGCACCAGCATCACCAATAATAGCGCGATAGTTCAATCCGCAAAGATCAAAAATATTACGATAAGCTTGTTCCATTTGGTTAAAGATAACATCTAATTGTTCTTTATTAGCTGTGAATGAATATGCATCTTTCATAATAAATTCACGACCACGTAATAGTCCATTACGGGGACGATCTTCATCACGATATTTCATCTGCATTTGATATAAAACAAGTGGTAATTTCTTGTAACTGTTCAACCCTTCCTTAACAACACTAGTAAAGGTCTCTTCATGTGTTGGTCCTAAGATGAAATCACGTTCGTGACGATCCTTAAATTTGAAAAGGTTGTCACCGTATGTTTCATAACGACCACTTTCTTTCCAAAGGTCAGCTGGCAAAATTGCAGGCATACGCATTTCGGCTGCATCAATCTTTGTCATTTCTTTACGAACGATATTTTCAATTCTTTGGATTACTGACCAAGCAAGTGGCAAGTAAGCATAGACACCGGCAGAAACCTGTCTAATGTAACCGGCTCTCAACATTAACTGATGACTAATAGCCTCAGCATCTGAAGGAGTTTGTTTTAATGTTGGAATATATAATTTTGATTGTTTCAAGTTCTTTTATCCCCCTATTTTATAAAGAAACGCTGGATATCATTCCATGTAACGGCAATCATCAAAAGTACTAAAATCCCGACCCCTATCAAGGTAATAACATTTTCATATTGTTCTGGAATTGGTTTTCTTCTAATTGCTTCAACAATATTAAGTAAAATCTTGCCACCATCTAAAGCAGGAATTGGTATCAAATTAACGATTCCTAAATTCATCGATAACATTGACGTAAAGAGAATGATATTGATCAAACCAGTTGAGGCAACTTTAGAAGTCATTGAATAAATTCCAACTGGACCTGACAACTGATTAATACTGAATCCGCCTGATACCATCTTACCCAAAGCATGGAAAATGGTTAATGATGTACTCCAGCTATATGTAAATCCATACTTGATCTTCCCAAGGACACTTGAATCCAACTTAGCCTTTATTCCAATCAAGCCATAACTTTGACCTGACGATTTGACTGTTTTAGGAGTCAATTTAACTTGTTTAATCTTATTACCGGATTGTACATTCAACGTTAATTTCTTACCAGGATTATTCTGAATACTCTCGGTTAAACTAGCCCATGAACCAGTTTTTTTACCATTAACGCTTAAAATTTTATCATTGCTCTTTAAACCAGCTTTTTGGGCCACAGAGCCTTTTTCAATGCCACCAAGTTGATTTGTTCCAGTACCAACTGAACCCATCATAAAGGCAGCTAAAATAGCTGCTACGATAGCTAGAATAAAGTTATTAAATGGTCCAGCAAAATTAGTGATCATTCGTTTCCAAACCGAAACTGACTGTAACTGAACGTCACGCGGTGCAATTTGAACTTCAGTTCCATCTTCTTCAACAATGGTTGCATCATGATCAACCGAATATTTCTTAGTGACAGTTTCATCACCATTTTCATATCCTTCAATTACTAAATCATCTACAAGATCGGCCTTAGAGATTTGAACGGGAACCGCGTTTGCATCGTAAACTTTACTTGAAGTTATTATTTTTGTTACTTTGTCGTCATCATTTAAAACTAAAGATGCCATCGTTCCTGGTTGAATTTCTGAATCATCTTCTTGTGCTCCAGCCATTCGAACATAGCCACCCAAAGGCAAAAGTCTCAAGGTATATGTCGTATGATTTTTTCGATAAGCGACGATTTTAGGACCCATACCTACAGAAAATTCACGAACTAAAATTCCTGACTTCTTTGCAGCATAATAGTGTCCAAATTCATGAACGATTACTAAAATTCCAAAAACGATTATAAATGTAATTATCGCGGTCATTTTAACCTCCACAGGCTGTTTATACTAAACCAAAAATGTGTAACAAAGGTAGCACGATCAACATGCTATCGAAACGATCCAAAATTCCACCATGTCCTGGCAAAATATTTCCTGAATCTTTTACTTTGTAATATCTCTTATAGGCAGACTCAATCAAATCACCCATTTGTCCCATGATTGAAAGTACAAAAGCAATCATTAACATAGTTGTCATTGAATATTCTTGTGGGACAAAGTACATATAAATTCCAGATAGAACCAAAGCCATAATAATTCCGGCAATAGTTCCTTCCCAAGTCTTATTAGGACTGATTGCCGGCCATAACTTGTGCTTACCAATTTTTCTACCAAATGTATAAGCAAAAATATCAGTTGACCAAACAACGATCAAGGCATACATCAATAAACCTAAACCAGGAGCGGAATTTCTAACGGCTGCTAAATAGTGGAATCCAGTACCAATATAAAGCATTGATACAACAGACACACCCGCATCCTCAAAATTAAATTTATTTTTTGTTAGAACTGTAATGACCAATAAAATGATCGAAAATACGTAAAATAAATCAAGACGCGAGAAATTCTTTGGGAACCATCCACGATAGAAACCATTTGGTACAACTAAGGCTAAAGTACCAAGAATAGTTACTAAAAAGTCAATGGAAACAATAATCCTCTTACGCATGATGTAAACTTCAAAAACTCCAACTACGGCTAGTGCTGCGGCAGCAACTTCTAGCCACACTCCGCCAGCAAGCAATATGGGAATAAAGATTGCTAAAGCAATAACGGCAGTAATTACACGTTGTTTCATAATTTTCCCCCAAACTAACTAAACAGATCCAAAACGGCGATCTCTTCTGTCAAACTCCTTAATATCTTCAATTAGATTATCAACCGAATATTCAGGCCAATAAGTTTTATCAAAGACCATTTCCGAATAAGCCAATTGCCACAACATGAAATTGGAGATTCTTTCTTCACCACTGGTTCTGATAAGTAAATCAGGATCAGCTAAATCTCCTAATTGATTAGTCAACAACTGACTTGCAAACATAGAATCATCGATCTTGTTTGGATCTATTGAACCATTAACTGCTTTAATAGCCAAGTTTTGAGCCGCATGAATAATTTCAGCACGGCCACCATAATTAAAAGCAAAATTGAGGATCATACCAGTGTTATCCTTGGTGTCCTCAACAGCTTTCAAAACTACTTTTCTCGTTCTATCAGGTAAATGGTCCGTAAATCCGGTTACCAATACTTTTATATTTTCCTTAATTAGATCTGGCATAAATGTTCCAAAAAAATCAACCGGTAAACGCATCAAAAAATTGACTTCTTTACTTGGTCGACTCCAGTTTTCAGTTGAGAAGGCATACAAACTTAATACCTTAACACCTAAATGACTGGCAGCAGTAGCAATTGTTTTGACATTATTCATGCCTTCTTTGTGTCCAGCAATTCTTGGTTGACCTTTTTTCTTAGCCCAACGACCATTACCATCCATAATGATTGCAACATGCTTTGGAATAGACATTTCAGGATCTAATTGTTTCTTTATATCCTCTGTCATTGAATTACCCTTCAGTAATTTCCTTTTCCTTGTCCGCAGCCAATTGATCGACTTGAGCAATAGCGTCATCAGTTACTTTTTGAACATCTTTTTCAAGAGTGTGGAATTCATCCTCAGTAACATCACTAGCTTTTAATTGTTTCTTCAAATCGTCCATAGCTTCACGACGCACGTTTCTAATGGCAATACGGCCACCTTCAGCTTCCTTACCTACTTGCTTAGCAATTTCTTGTCTACGTTCACCAGTAAGTTGTGGGATAACCAAGCGAATAACGTTACCATCATTAGCAGGATTCAAACCAAGATCAGATGAGTTGATTGCATGTTCAATATCATCAAGCGCTGTCTTGTCATAAGGTGTGATCATCAAAACACGTGCTTCTGGAATATTGATTGAGGCAACTTGATTCAATGGCACTTCAGTACCATAGTACATAACCTTAACATTGCTCAAAATTGAGGCATTAGCTTTACCAGCACGGATATTAGCCAATTCACGATTCAAAACATCGATTGATTTCGACATATTTTCTTTTGCTTTTGTAATAGCTTTATTTGTCATCATTACCACCCTTTATAATTGTTCCAATATTTTCACCTTGAACAACTTTTCTGATATTTTCAGGTTTATTCAAGTTGAAGACAATCAATGGAATATCATTGTCCATTGAAAGTGATGAAGCGGTTGTATCCATAACACCGAGATTCTTATTAATAATATCAAGTTGTGACAATTCTGAATACTTCTTAGCATTTGGATCTTTCTTAGGATCAGCTGAGTAAACACCATCAACGTTATTCTTAGCCATCAAGATCACATCAGCTTCAATTTCAGCAGCACGTAATACAGATGTTGTATCAGTTGAGAAGTAAGGATTACCAGTACCACCAGCAAAGATCACAACACGACCCTTTTCTAGATGTCTAACAGCCTTTCTTCTAATATATGGTTCAGCAACTTGGCGCATTTCAATTGAAGTTTGTACACGTGTAGGAACACCAATATGTTCTAGTCCGTCTTGCAATGCCAAACCATTCATAACAGTTGCCATCATACCCATGTAATCAGCTTGGGCACGATCCATTCCCATTTCAGCACCTGTTTCACCACGCCAGATATTACCACCACCACAAACGATGGCTACTTGAACACCTAAATCATGAACACTCTTAATTTGTTCAGCTATCTTTTTGATAACTGGAGGGTTAATTCCAAATCCTTTTTCTCCGGCCAATGCTTCACCAGAAACTTTTAAAATTACTCTTTTATACTTGATATCAGGCATAAGTACTCTCCTTTAATTTTGCTAATAAATATTTTAACATATTAGGCCTAGTAAATTTATTCTTTCTCACATTTTGATACTGCCGTCGTCCACGAAACCTCTATGGACCACTGGAACGTGGTGGACACAACTTGGAGCCCCTTAGTCTTGCTAAGTATCTTCAAGATTGACTTTATTCTAAATGGTCACCACTGAGAGTCCACAGAGGTTTTGCTCCCGACCAGGAATTGGTTTTCAGCATGCTGATTAAAACTTTAGTTTTTGAAATTCCTAATGCAATTACATTATTTAGAATACTTAAACATCTAACAAACGACAAGACACTAGTCCGGAACAACAAAGAAAATTGGCTCAGTAGTGAAATTCTATTTAGCTCACGTAGTGAGGTTAGTAGAAGGCCGAGATTTGAAACAATTGTGTACTTCAATTGGTTCAAATTCGTGCCCACTACGTTCCAGCCAAATTTTCTTTGTTGTGGAGGACGGCATAGTAAGAATCGGTAAATTTATCCAATGACTATTTTTAAATAAATTTCGTAAGGTTACAACCCTTTATACAAAGAAAAGGTCGTTTAATTCAAAATGAATTAAGCGACCTTTCTCAAAAATGTATAATTATTAGTTATTCATTTGGTTCTTTACTTCTTCAGCGAAATCTTCTTGTTTCTTTTCGATTCCTTCGCCAACTTCATAACGAACGTATGAAACTAACTTGCTGTTCTTTGATTCAACGAATTGTTGAACAGTCATATCTGAATCCTTAACAAATTCTTGATCAGCCAAACTAATTTCTGACAAGTACTTGTTTACACGGCCTTCAACGATTCTTGGAATAATCTTTTCAGGTTTACCTTCAGCTTTTGTTTCTTCAGTGAAGATCTTCTTTTGATGTTCAAGAACATCAGCAGGAACTTGATCACGATCCATGTATTCAGGGTTGATAGCAGCAACGTGCATAGCAACATCCTTAGCAGCTTCTTCATCAGAACCATCAAGTGTAACGATAGCACCGATCAAACCACCATTATGTAGGTATGAACCGAATACTTGTGAATCAGTCTTGTCAAGAACTTGGAAACGTCTCAAACTGATCTTTTCACCGATAACAGCTGTTAAGCCTGTGATAGCATCTTCAATTGAGCCTTCGCTAACCTTAAGTGCAAGAGCTTCATCCATAGTCTTTGGTTCATTAGCAACAATAGCTTTACCAATTTCGTTTACAAGATTGATAAACTTGTCATTTGATGAAACAAAGTCAGTTTCTGAGTTAACTTCGATGATAGCAGCTTTGTTACCTGAAATTTCGATATGTGTTAAACCTTCAGCAGCAATGTTTCCACTCTTCTTAGCGGCTTTAGCAATACCCTTTTCACGTAGTAAGTCAATGGCTTTGTCCATATCACCATCAGCAGAAACCAATGCCTTCTTAGCATCCATCATACCAACGCTTGTTCTATCACGTAATTCTTTAACTTGAGCAGCAGTAATTTTAGCCATTCGTAAATCCTCCAGTCGTATAAATAAAGCCATCTTACTCAGATGACTCTATTTTACGGATATTATTTTAATTATTTATTATCTTCGTTATTGTTCTTTGCGTTTGCCAAATCTTCGATTGATTTGTCATCAGCAGCATCGTTGTTGTCATCTTTAGCATCTTTAGCAAAATCAGCATCTGTAACAGCTTCTTCACCTTGTTTACCTTCAACGATAGCATCAGCCATCTTAGATGTGATTAATCTAACGGCACGGATAGCATCATCGTTTGAAGGAATGATAACATCGATAGGATCTGGATCAGTATTTGTATCAACCATAGCTACGATAGGAATGTTAAGTTTCTTAGCTTCGTTAACAGCAATGTTTTCCTTATGAGGGTCAACAATGAACATAACATCAGGGATTCTTGGCATATCTTCGATACCACCAAGGAATCTTTCTAGCTTAGCTTGTTGCTTTTGTAGTAAAGCAACTTCTTTCTTAGGTAGACGATCAAAAGTACCATCTTCAGCCATTGCCTTGATGTCCTTTAATCTCTTGATACGTTTTTGGATTGTATTCCAGTTAGTCAAAGTACCACCTAACCAACGATGGTTAACATAGTATTGACCTGCACGTGTAGCTTCTTCAGCAACAGCGTCTTGGGCTTGTTTCTTTGTACCAACGAATAGGAAAATTCCGTCATCACCGGCAACAGCCTTCATATAGTTGTATGCATCGTCGATCATGCGTACTGTTTTTTGTAAATCAATGATGTAAATACCATTTCTTTGTGTAAAGATAAATGGCTTCATCTTAGGGTTCCATCTTCTTGTTTGGTGACCGAAATGTACACCGGCTTCAAGAAGTTGTTTCATAGAAATAACTGACATAAAAAGTTCCTCCTGGTTTTTACCTCCACTTAAGTCATGTCTGACTGAAACGCGTTTGCGCACCATCAATCAAATCGTTAAGTGTGTGTATTCAATACAAGCAAATATTATAAAGGAAAATTATTTTGAAATCAAGTAGTCGCGCCAATTTATTCCATTACTTTTTAATAAGTTTTCTTTCTGATGTCTACTTAACTTCTTTATTGCATATTCGCGTTTTAAAGCCTGTGATTTATCGGCTAATGCTTCGGTGTACATCAGCTTAACTGGTCGCCTGATTTTTGTATACTTGGCTCCTTTACCAGCATTGTGCGTTGCAACTCTTTTTTTTACATTATTACTAGTTCCAGTATAAAAAGTCCTGTCGCTACACAAAAGCATATAAACATAATACTTATTATTTTCCATTGATTATTAAACTAGCCTCTTTTGTTAATCGATGCTGATCATCGTAGATCACTAAATCTGGTTCCACCTTTAGTGAAGCCTCTTTAACTGTTTTGATTAGATCTAATAAGACTAAATTAGCATCTTTGGATTTAGTAGTCCTGACAAAGCGCATTTTTTTGGGTTGCAGACGTTGTTGTGTCATAATACTGAACAATTCACTCAATCTTTCTGGACGATATACTAAGTAGGCATGTGAATTTTCCTTAAGTACCACTTTAATGGTAGAAAGAATATCAGTTAGATTTGCTTTTAACTCATGTCTAGCGATTGCTAAAACGGGATTATCCTTGATTACTGTCTTGTCACCCAGTTTAAAATACGGTGGATTACAAACAACAGTATCAACCGTATCGTGATCAATATATTTTTGAATATTTTTTAAATCATCGTTAATCGAATAAACTTGCTGTTCCAGGTGATTCTCAGCAATACTTTTTTGTGACAAATCAGCAAGTTGCTTTTGAATTTCAACTAAATAAATCGGTGCTTTAGTTTTGGCTGCTAATGACAGACCAATTGCGCCATTGCCAGCACAGAGATCAACTATTTTCCCTTTTTTTGCGGGTTTAGCAAAATTATAGAGTAAAATAGTATCAAGGTTAAAAGAATACAATTCCTTATCCTGATTGATGATTATTCCACTGTTGGAAATAACATCTTGCGAATTAATCGACATGTTTCACCTGCTTTATGGTATTTTAATAAAGTGTAAATTATTTTTGGGAGAATGATACTTTTATGTTTTATAAAGTTATTCGTGTTTTAGTAAGAGGTTTAGTATTTCTACTAAATGGGCGATATGACGTGGTGGGCAGAGAAAACTTGCCTGACAAGCCATATATCCTAGTTGCCCCACATAGAACTTGGTGGGAACCAATTTTCTTCGCTTTAGTAATAGCACCACGAGATGCTACCTTTATGGCAAAAAAGGAACTCTTTAAGAATCCAATTCTAAGATTTATTTTGATTCACGCTCATGCTTTCCCGGTTGATCGGGCACATCCCGGTCCTTCAGTTATCAAAACACCGGTAAAAGCTCTAAAAAAAGAAGGCAAAGTTTTAATTATGTTTCCTTCAGGAACTCGTTATTCCGAACAACTCAAAGGTGGTGCATCCTTGATTGCTAAACTTTCAAAAGCACCATTAGTTCCTTTCGTTTATCAAGGACCATTGACTTTCGGTGGCTTATTGAAACATCAAAAGATCACCATTGGTGTTGGACCAGAAATTGACTTCGATTTCAAAGCCAAACTTGACGAGAAACAAACACAACAAGTTAATGATGATATGGAAGAAGCTTGGAAATCAATTGATAATGAGATTGATCCTAGTTTTGAGTATATCCCACCAAAAAAGAAACATAAGTAATTATATAACACAAAAATAGCGACAAGATTCCGAAATGGAATTTTGTCGCTATTTCTTTTAAATTGAATTTTTACCGATATCTCGACGATAAAAAATATTTTCTGATTTCATTTTTTTGAGTGCCTGATAAATCAAATTTTGTGCATCTTTTAAATCAGTTCCTACCGTCTGTAAAAGATAGAGTCTTCCTCCATTGCTAACCAAATTTCGATCAACCTTCTTTACACCAGCATAGTTGATTACCAATGGACAATCTAGAAATTGTTCAATCGTTCCTAAATCCCCTGATTTTGGATTTTGTGGATAACCTTGACTAACGGCAAAAACTCCCAAATTTAAACCAGAATTCTGCCACTTAATCTGTTCTATTTTTTTATGATTGAGCATTGCCCAAATCATATCAGACAAATCAGTCTTCAATCTTGGTAAGACCACTTCTGTCTCCGGATCACCAAAGCGAGCATTGAACTCAATTACTTTCAATCCATCTTTAGTAAGAATCAATCCTGCATAGAGAATTCCAGTATATCTAATTCCTTGTTGGTATAATTCATGAACAAATGGTTTTAATACGGTATCAATTGCCATTTGTTCAACTTCTGAAGAAAGATTCTTTACTGGACAAACTGCTCCCATACCACCAGTATTAGGTCCCTTATCATCTTCAAAAATTTTCTTATAGTCTTGAGCTAATGGCATTGGATAAAATCGTTTATGATCAACAAACGCCATTAGTGAGAACTCTTCACCGTCTAAGTATTCTTCAATTACTATCTTCCTAGTATTGAACTTATGACCGTCCAAAAGCTCGCTGACAACTTCTAAGCCGCTATCCAGATCTTGAACGATATAAACACCTTTTCCAGCGGCTAATCCATCTGCTTTTATCACAATAGGAAAACTAGCCCGAACCGACAAATACTCTACTGCTGTTTCTAAATCGGTAATCTCTTGATACTTTGCCGTTGGTATATTAGCATCAGCCATTAACTTTTTAGTAAAAGTTTTAGATCCTTCAACTTGTGCACCCTTTTTATCAGGTCCAAAAATTTTTAATTTTTTTCTTTTAAAGAAGTCAACGATTCCATTAACCAACGGATCTTCAGGACCGACAATTGTAAAATCAATTGCATTAGTTTGAGCAAAATTAGTCAAATGTTCAAATTCATCTTCAGCAATGGAAATCGTTTTGATTCCGGACAATTTCATCCCGTCATTTCCTGGAGCACAGAATACTGTGTTATCAGAATTTTTTAAAAGTGATTTACAAATGGCATCTTCTCTTGCTCCAGAACCAACAACTAATATTTTCATTAAATGACCTCTCTAGTGTTTAAAGTGTCTTCTACCAGTGAAGACTATTGCAATACCATGTTCATTAGCCATATTGATGGAATCTTGATCCTTGATCGAACCACCTGGTTGAATAATAGCTGTAATTCCGTGTTCAGCTGCATATTGAACACAATCATCCATTGGGAAGAAGGCATCAGATGCCATGATCAATGGTTTATGTTCTTCAGCTTGTTCTTCTTGTTCAATAGCAATTTTAACTGAACCAATACGATTCATTTGACCGGCACCAATACCCAAAGTCTTATCAGTAGTTGAAATAACAATGGCATTACTCTTAACATGCTTAACGATTTGTTGACCAAACAATAGAGCCTTCATTTCTTCAGCGGTTGGTTGCTTTTCAGTTACCACTTTAAATTCACTGATTTGATCAACTGTTGTATCTCGTTCTTGAACTAAAAGTCCGCCCATAACAGAAACGTATTCGTGTTTTTCAGCATCTTTTGCCTTAGAGAAATCAAGTGTCAATAAACGAATATTCTTTTTACTTTCAAGAATTTCTAGAGCCTCGTCTGTAAAACTAGGAGCAATAACAATTTCTAAGAAGATCTTGTGCATTTCTTCAGCAATTTCCTTAGTAACCTCACGGTTGACTGCTACGATTCCACCAAAAATTGACATTGTATCGGCTGTATAAGCTTTTCTCCAAGCTTTATAAATTGACTCATCATCAACACCAACACCGCAAGGATTCATATGTTTCAAAGCCGCAACACAAGGTTGACTGAAATCAGAAACAATTCTCAAGACTGCATCGGCATCCTTAATATTATTGAAAGAAAGTTCCTTACCATGCAATTGTTTTGCGGAAGCAATTGAATATTCTGTTGACATAGCACTCTTATAAAAGGCTGCTTTTTGATGTGAATTTTCACCATAACGTAATTCTTGATGATAATCATAGCCAAGAACTTCAACATCTGGAAATTCATCCCCATTCAAATCAGTTAAGTAATGTCCAATAATACTGTCATATTCAGCAGTATGACGAAAAGCCTTAGCAGCTAGACGACGTCTTAAAGCAACATCATCTTCAGTTGATATAATACTTTCTAAGACAGTTTCGTAATCATTGGCATCAATAACAACATAAACACTCTTAAAATTCTTTGAAGCTGAACGAATCATTGAAGGTCCACCGATATCAATTTGTTCAATAGCTTGGGCAGGTGTAACTCCTTCTTGAGAAATTGTTTCTTTAAATGGATAGAGATTAACACAGACTAGATCAATTGTTTCAATATTAAGTTTTTCCAAAGTCTTCATATGTTCAGGATTATCACGTTTAGCAAGTAGTCCAGCATGAACCATAGGATGCAAAGTCTTTACACGCCCATCAAGAATTTCTGGGAATTTAGTTACTTCGTCAATTTCTGTAACTTTAACTCCGTTTTCTTGCAATTTCTTGTATGTACCACCAGTAGAAATGATTTCAAAATCATTAGCAATTAACCCTTTAGCAAATTCAACGACACCTGTTTTATCTGAAACACTGATCAATGCTCTTTTCATTATTTATCTCCATTGTTTTATTTTTTTCGATTAATTAATAGATCTAAAATTACTTGACGATACATCTGATGTTCTGTTTGATGAATCCGACTTTCTAGTGACTCTTCGGTATCATTTTCCAAGCGAACCACTTTGCATTGCTTAATTACGGGACCAGTATCGACCCCTTCATCGATATAATGAATCGTTACTCCTGTCACTTCATCACCTGATTCATAAGCTCTTGGAATGGCTTCTAATCCAGAAAATTTTGGCAATAGTGATGGATGAATATTAATAATTCGACCAGGATAAGCTGCTAGTAAAACTGGTGTTACTACTCGCATATAGCCTGCCAATAAAATGTATTCCAACTTTAAAGGTTTTAATTTTTCAATAATTGCTTGTTCATAAGCCCCACGATTGGAATAATCAGACAATTTATTTATAAAAACTGGAATTTGGTACTTAGCGGCACGTTCGATTACATGGGCATTGGGCTGATCACAAACTAACAACTCAATCTCCAATCCAGCTCTTCTAAGTTCGTCTGACTTAGCAATGGCTTCAAAGTTACTTCCGTTACCTGAAGCAAAGACAGCTACTTTCATAGTTTCTCCCCTTTCAGGATCAAATCATCGGTATCTTTAGTGACTACTTCACCAATCGTATAAGCGACTGTTTCTGATTCATTTAACAGTTCTAACACTTCAATTTCCTTAGTTGGATCAACAGCAATAACCATCCCCAGACCCATATTGAAAATATGATACATGTCGTTTAACTGTAATTGACCGTATTTTTGAAGAAGTTCAAATACTGGTAAAGTTGGCCAAATATCCACGTTGATTTTTGCTGCTAAATCATCATTCATCATTCGAGGAATATTTTCATAAAAACCACCGCCTGTAATATGGGCAATTCCATGAACTAAACGTTCTTCTAATAGTGGCATTACATCTTGAACATATATCTTTGTTGGTGTTAGCAATAGCTCACCTAAAGTTTTTTCAGGTACTTCTGGCAAAACAGTATCAGTTGTAAAATTGTTTTCTTCAAAGAAAATTTTTCGAACTAGTGAATAACCGTTCGAATGAATTCCCGTAGATGTCAAACCAATCAATACATCACCAGTTTTGACATTTTCTTTTTGTAGCAAGGCGTCTTTTTCGCAGATACCCACTGAAAAACCGGCAATATCATAATCATCAGGACCATAAACGCCAGGCATTTCAGCAGTCTCACCGCCAACTAGATTAGCATTGGCTTGGTTACAACCTTCAATTACGCCTTTGAGAATTTCTTCAACTTTAATATCTACCTTACCGGTTGAAATATAATCGAGAAAATATTGTGGAATTGCACCCTGTGCCAATATATCGTTAACACACATTGCTACACAATCAATTCCAATCGTGTCCCATTTCTTAGCTTGATTGGTCAACAAGAGCTTTGTTCCTACACCATCATTGCCAGAAACTAATACTGGGCGTTTATAACCTGCTGGTATTTCATAAATGCCACCGAAGTTTCCAATATTTCCATTATTATTAGTATTTTGTTTAACAAATTTGGAAATTTTGTAACCTGATTCAATATCCACACCAGCATCTTGATAGGGATTAGACATCGTATTTCTCCTTATTTTTTGGATTCATAATCATAAAGATAGGTTGGGTAATCTCCATTGAAATATGACATATCCAAGCCAGAATATGGTGCATCTTCCTTTAAGCCAATAGCATCGATCAAACCATCTTCACTCAAGAATTTCAGTGAATCAGAACCAAACATCTCATTCATTTCATCAATACTCTTATGAGCAGCAATCAATTCACTTTTCTCTTGAATATCGATTCCGTAGAAACATGGATGCATGAATCTTGGCGAAGCAATTCGTAAGTGGACTTCAGTTGCACCAGCATCTTTAAGCAATTGCACGATATACGCACAAGTTGTTCCACGGACAATTGAGTCATCAACTAAGATGACACGCTTACCACGAACTACTCCCTTAACGGCTGCCAATTTTTGACGAACACTCTTTTCACGCAACTCTTTAGTTGGTTGAATAAATTCACGCCCCATATATTGGTTTTTGATCAACCCCATTTCATAAGGCAAACCGCTTGCTTCAGCGTAACCACTTGCGGCTGACAACGATGAATTAGGAACTCCAACAACAATATCGCCTGGTGCTGGAGACTCCTTAGCCAAATTAGCACCCATTCGTTTACGTGCTGAGTGAACATTCACTCCCAAAATATCTGAATCAGGACGGGCAAAATAGATAAATTCCATTGAACAGATAGCTAATTTAGTTTCAGTCGTCCAATGATCGATTTTCATACCTTGATCGGAAATTGTAATCAACTCTCCAGGTTGAACATTTCTTACTAACGTTGCTCCTACCGCATCTAAGGCACAAGTTTCACTAGCTACAACATATCCACCATTTTCCAACTTACCAATCGACAAGGGACGAAAACCATGCGAATCTAAAGCTAAAACCATGGAATCCTTTGTCAATAAAATATAAGCAAAGCCACCTTGAATCTTATTAAGGGCTTCAATTATTTTTTCACGGAATGTTGGTGCTTTAGAACATTTGATTAAATGAACTAATACTTCTGAATCTGAACTTGATTTAAAAATATGACCTTTGGCCTCTAGTTCTTGTTTCAGAGTAATAGCATTAGTCAAATTTCCATTGTGAGCTAAAGCAATTTGATCATCTGTAAAATCAAATAGTAATGGTTGCACATTCTCTATTTTATTTTCACCAGCAGTGGAATAACGAACATGTCCAATTGCTGATTTACCAACTAAACCATTTAAATACTCTG
Source organism: Companilactobacillus musae (assembly GCF_003967595.1). Classification (GTDB taxonomy): domain Bacteria; phylum Bacillota; class Bacilli; order Lactobacillales; family Lactobacillaceae; genus Companilactobacillus; species Companilactobacillus musae. The sequence goes on from NZ_BIFW01000001.1 coordinate 530,786, forward strand.
GCTTTGAAAATACTTGAGTCAACAACCCTAAATTACGATAAATACGTAATTTTTGACCATCATTAGCGACGATTCCGGCACCTTCTTGACCACGATGTTGTAAACTGTGTAATCCCAAATAAGTCAGATAATTAGCATTTTCAGCTCCCCAAACACCGAATACTCCACACTCTTCATTTAAACTTCTGATTTCATTAAGCACGCAATCGCCTCTTTCCAATTACTTTTTACGACTGAGCCATCAATAATACTTGTTTCATCAGTCGTCGTTACTTTATAACTTGAATCTGCTGTTACCTGACCCAATAATTCAAAATCTTCTTGTATTAATCTTTCAAATACCACTTGGTTTTCAGGGGCAATTGTTACTAAGAAGCGTGATTGAGTTTCTGAGAATAATTGCGCTGATGTCAAACTAGTTTTAATTTCAAATCCTAGATTATTTTCAAAAGCCGATTCTGACAGCGCAACTGCTAATCCACCTTCTGATAAATCATGACAACTAGTTACCAAATCCTTTTCAATTGCTTGATGAATCAAATCTTGATGTAATTTTTCTTTTTCTAAATCTAAAACTCTTAGATCACCCTTTAATTGTCCCAATTGTTCCATTTGAATCTCGGAACCATTAAAGTCATCAAATGTTTGACCAACAATGTAAATTAAATCTCCAGCTTTTTTAAAGGCACTAGTCGTTACGTTTTTAATATCCTCAATCAAACCAACCATCCCTACCATAGGACTCGGATAGATGGCAACTTCGTTATATTCGTTATAAAGTGAAACATTTCCGGAAATCACTGGTGTATCAAGTGTTTCACAAGCACTGGAAATTCCTTCCACACTCTTGTCCAATTCCCAGAAGCTTTCTGGATCTTCGGGATTACCATAATTTAAACAATCGGTAATACCGATAGGAATACCACCTGAAGCCACAATATTACGTGCGGCCTCCATAACGGTAATTTGTCCGCCAACAAAAGGATTTAAATAAACATATTTAGAATTACTATCGTTAGTCATAGCGATAGCTTTTTTAGTACCACGAATCCTTACTACTCCAGCATCACTTCCTGGACGAACTAGAGTATTAGCCTTTACCTGTGAATCATAAGTCTGATAGAAGTGCTTTTTACTAGCAAGGTTAGGACGTTGGACCATCTTTTGCCAAGTCTCACTTAATGAATCAATCGTTGGCATAAAATGATAATCCTTATCATCAATCATTCTTTGTGGTTGTTTTTCTTCACGATCATATTCAGGAACATCTTCCGTCAAACTATCAACCGGAATATCTGTCACTAATTGCTCATGATGGTAGATTTTATATTGTTTGTCAGTCGTTACTTGACCAATTACGACTGCATCCAATTCAAAGTTTTTGAAGAAGTTTAGGACATTCTCTTCAAATTCTGGTTTCACACAAAGTACCATTCGTTCTTGAGACTCTGAGAGCATCATTTCATAAGCCGACATTTCAGTTTCACGTTGTGGAACCTTATCAAGATTTAAAATCAATCCTGAACCTGCTTTTGATGCCATTTCAGCTGTTGATGAAACTAATCCAGCTGCACCCATATCTTGAATTCCTAATACCCAATCAGAATGTTTCTCAATGATCTCAACACAGGCATCCATCAATAATTTTTCAATGAATGGATTTCCAACTTGAACTGCCGAACGTTGCTTATTCTTAGTATCCGTAAATTCATCTGAAGCAAAGGTTGCCCCGTGGATTCCGTCTCGACCAGTTTTGGCTCCAACATATATAATTAAATTCTTATCACCACTAGCTGTTCCGTGTTTAAATTCAGTGTTATTCAATAATCCGACACACATAGCATTAACTAATGGATTATGTTCGTAACAATCTTCAAAAGAAATTTCCCCACCGACAGTTGGCAATCCTATACAGTTACCATAACCACCAATACCAGCTACAACTTCATTCACTAAATGTTTAGTTTTGCCATCTTTTAAGGGACCAAATTTTAAACTATTTAAAAGTGCAATTGGTTGGGCACCCATAGAGAAAATATCTCTAATAATTCCTCCGACACCTGTCGCCGCACCTTGATATGGCTCAACTGCTGAAGGATGATTGTGACTTTCAGCCTTGAAAACTACTGCCTGATTATCACCAATATCAAGAATTCCCGCATCTTCACCAGGTCCTGCGATCACTCGAGAACTCTTATTAGGCATTTTTCTAAGTACTTTTTTAGAATTTTTGTATGAACAGTGTTCACTCCACATTACGGAATAAAGCCCTGTTTCTGTATAATTTGGTAGACGTTTCAGAATTTTTTCACTGATCAATTGATATTCAGAATCAGTTAAACCCCATTGTTGATAAAGTTTCTCTGTTTGAATTTGCTTTGCAGTTGGTTCAGTCATTAGTTATTCACCTTTACTTGGTAATTGATTATTGATTGGAACAACTTCAAGCCATCGTCAGATCCTAAAATCTTTTCGATTGCTCGTTCTGGATGGGGCATCATCCCCAAAACATTTTTTTGTTTATTAGTAACGCCTGCAATTTGTGCCACACTACCGTTAATATTTTGCTGATATTCAAAAATAATTTGGTCATTAATTTTTAAATCCTCGAGAGTTTTTTCATCGCAGTAATAACGACCCTCTCCGTGAGCAACAGGAATATTAATAATTTGACCTGCTTGATATTCATTAGTAAAAGCCGTTTGATTATTCAAAACTTTTAGGTCAACTGTTTCACAGATAAAGCAACTCTTTTCATTCTGGATCAAAGCTCCCGGCAAAAGGCCTAGTTCAGTCAAAATTTGAAATCCATTACAAATTCCTAAAACAATCTTACCTTCATTAGCAAAACGAATAATTTCTTTAACAATTGGTGCATGAACTGCAATTGCTCCGCTTCGTAAATAATCGCCGTAAGAAAAACCACCAGGAATTAAAACACCATCAAATCCTTCTAAACTTTCATTTCGATAGTCAACCAACTCCACTGTCTGTTTGATACCATCACGAATTGCATAATAGAGATCCATGTCACAGTTAGAACCAGGGAAATTAATAACGGCAAATTTCATTACTGTTCCTCCATGATTTCATAGCGATAAGTTTCAATATTAGGATTAGCTAATAAATCATCACAGATAGCGTTAACATCTTGATCTAATTGTGCGTAGTCATCATCAAAACTTAATTCAAAATATTTTCCCATATGAACATCTGCTAATTGTTTGTACCCCATAGTATTAATAGCTGATTTGATAGCTTCTCCTTGGGCATCTAAAACTGAATCCTTCAAAGTGACATAAACCTTAACTAATTTCATAATTTTCTCCTATTTATCTTGTAGTCGTTGTAAGACTGCTTGGTAAGTTTCAACTAAATCGCCTTTATGTTTACGAAAAACATCTTTATCCATCGAATGGTGGTCTTTTTTATTCCATAAACGACAATTGTCAGGTGAAAATTCGTCTACCAATATAATTTCATTATTGTATTTGCCATATTCTAGTTTGAAGTCGACCAAATCAAAACCAACTTGATCAAAGAACGGTTTCAAAAGTTCGTTTATCTTCAAAGTCATTTTCTTAATAAATTCAAGTTCTGTTTTATCAGCAATTTTCAAAGCATGAATTTGAGATTCATTAATGAACGGATCATCCAAAGCATCACTCTTGTAATAAAATTCAATAATCGGTTCTGCTAATCTTTGGCCTTCTTCAACTTGAAACTTTCTTACCAAAGAACCAGAAGTAATATTTCTCAAAACCACTTCTAATGGAAATACATCTGTTTTTTTAACTAATTGTTTATGATCTGATAAGTTCTCAACTAAATGAGTTTTAATACCATTTTTAATTAAATAATTGAAAACCAATTGTGATATTTGACAATCTAGAGTTCCTTTACCAGGAAGAATTTCTTTTTTCTTACCATTTAAGGCTGTTGCTTGATCTTTATAGACAATCAAAACTTCATCATCTTGTTGTGCTTGATAAACATTTTTTGCTTTTCCGGTATATAACAACTTATCTTCTGTCATAACTTACACATCCCAAATTGAATTATTTTCAATAGCTTGTTTCGTTGCCGCTAAATCTTCACTTAAAATCGTAATATGTCCCATCTTGCGATTCTTTTTTACAGCATCTTTACCATAATCATGGAAATGCCACTCCGGATGAACCGGCCATTGATTCTTAGCATTCTCAAGATGTTGACCTAAAAGATTGATCATTGCCGCTGTCTTAAATAGTTGCACCTTAGGCATTGGTAAATTGCAGACCCCTCGAACATGAGCTTCAAATTGTGAAAGGTTGCAGGCTTCAATTGTTAAATGACCTGAATTATGCGGTCTTGGAGCTATTTCATTCACATAAACTTCATCATTATCAGAAATAAAAAATTCAATGCACATTGTTCCAACCAACTCAAGCTTTTTCGCTAAAGTTTCGCCAACCTGATAAATGTGATGCTCTGATTGAGAACTGATCTGTGCTGGACAAGTACTCAAATGTAAAATATTATGCCGATGTACATTTTCAATTACTGGAAAAATTGAAGTATCGCCTTGGCTATTAGCGGAAACAACCACTGAAACTTCTTTTTTTAAGTTGATTTTTTTCTCTAAAATACAAGTTCCCTGCATTAATAAATGTTCAATATCGGCATAACAAACATTTTCAGGATCATCGATCAAAATTTGCCCTTTACCATCATAGCCACCACGAATAGTCTTTAAAATCACTGGAGCACCTAGTTTTTCAACACCTCTGTGATATTCAAAAATATTGTCGATAACAATATGTGGGACAACTTTAAAACCACTTTGCTCAATGAAGTCTTTTTCAGAAATCCTATTTTGAGTAACGCTCAAAGCTTTTGTACCCTGAGGTACCTCAGTATATTTTTTAACTTCTTCAATCGCTTGAGCATTCACATTTTCAAATTCATATGTCAAAACATCGCACGCCTTAGCTAACTCTACTAATTTATCTAAATCATCATATTCAGCTACAATTTGACCATCAGATACTTGAGCGGCTGAACAATTTGGTTGAGGGTCCAAGATCAAAACCTTATAACCCATTTCTTTGGCAGACAAAGCCATCATTTGACCTAATTGTCCTCCACCGATAATTCCAATTGTTTTACCTGGCAATAATGTCTTATTCAAGATTTTTCCCACTTTCAACTGATTTATCATGCATTGCTTTGACATAAGCATTTAAGGACTGTTGATATTCTGGATTCGAAAGAGCACAAATCTTAGTTGCCAATATAGCAGCATTCTTTGCTCCAGCTTCACCTATTGAAACCGTCGCAACTGGAACTCCGGCGGGCATTTGAACAATAGACAACAATGAATCCATTCCTTTAAGATATTTTGACGGAACAGGAACTCCAATAACTGGTAAGACCGTTGAAGAAGCTATCATGCCTGGCAAATGTGCAGCACCACCGGCACCAGCAATGATTACTTGATATTTATTATGCGCACTTTTAGCAAAATCCAACATCTCTTGTGGCATTCGATGAGCTGAAACCACTTTAGTTTCATAACTAACTCCTAGTTGCGTTAAAACATCGAGTGTATTTTGCATAACTTTCAAGTCTGAAATTGATCCCATGACTATCGCTACATCACACATTAATATTTCCACCTTTCCTGCTTTTGTATTCAAAGTTTATCAAGGAATGAAATTTCTTTCAATGCTAAATACGTATTTTTTACAATTATTTTCAGTAATCATTCGTGTTTATCGATTTCATTTTTCTTTTTATCATTATAAAAATTGTAATAGTTCGTAAATAGATACAAACTAATATTCAAGTATGATAAAAACAAGGATTTAAAAATAATCATAATAATTACCAAAATTTCGACATGAAATCTTTTTAAAATATGATTTTTTACAAAAAAATACCCGCACGATAATCATCTATGATGATTACCATACGGGTATCCTAATTAACTATTTATTATTCTTTTGTGAATTCTTCATAGTATTCATTAATTGATTAAGCTTCTTTTGTGATGGTTTTTGTCCCATTTGAGCCATCATTTGTCTAATCATATCGGCACTGATTGGTGGATTGTCTTGGAAATATTTCTTCATATACCATCTAGCAGCGAAGAAACCACCGACTAAACCAACCAACAAGGCTATAATACCAACGACTATTGTTGTTCCCATTTATGTTCACCCTTTCCATACATCTATTAATATTACAAAAAAAAGTTCCTAATTGAAAGACTAATCGTCACGTAATCCCTTTTTACGTTGAATTTCTCGAACTTTTTCAGGAGTAACTTCATTTCCCTTTTTATCAAAAACACGCATCATTTCAATTTGTGATCTGAATCCTTCGCGAAAATTCTTGAGGTATTCTTTACGAAGTTGGGCCTGTTGGTCCTCTTCCTCTTTAGTAATCGTGCCAGCTTTAGCCTTATGAGCTAACTCATTAATTTTTTTTAACAAATCTTTTTGTTCTTCCATAAACTATGCCTCTTTTTTATATCGAACACTTGTTTGAACTTGCATTCATATTTTGATACAATCTATTTAAGATATTAACAATGAGGTGTTCTAATGTCAAAAGCTGAAGGCTCTAAACAGTCACAAATTTTACAATGTATTTATGATTATTTAGACGAACATGGATATCCGCCTACCGTAAGAGAGATTTGCGAAGCTGTAGATTTATCTTCGACATCAACGGTCCATGGTCATCTATCTCGTCTTGAAAAGAAAGGTTTCATCCAACGTGACCCTACCAAACCACGTGCTATTGAACTAACTGGTGCAGGGCTAAATTCTATCGGAATCAAATCAAAACAAATTCCTATTCTAGGCGCTGTAGCTGCAGGTCAACCTATCACAGCTGAAAGAAACCCTGATGGATACTTTCCAATTCCTCCTGACTTAAATCGTGAATCTGGTGAATTATTCATGCTAGAAATTCATGGTGAGAGTATGATCAATGCTGGTATCTATGATGGCGATCATGTTATTGTTCACGAACAAAATTTTGCTAATAATGGTGAAATCATTATTGCCATGACTGAAGACATTGAAGCTACCTGCAAGAGATTCTATCAAGAAAACGGACATTACCGCCTACAACCTGAAAACGATACAATGGACCCTATTATCTTAGATAACGTTGAGATTTTAGGTAAAGTCGTCGGATTATATCGTTCACAAATCTTTTAAAACTATAATTATTATTAACAATCAAGTTAAGTTACAAATAAAAAAGAACAATATCTATCGAAAAGCATTCGAAGTATGTAAATACTCGAAATACTTATATAGATATTGTTCTTTTTTATTTCTTCATATCTTTTATTCAAAATTAATGATGCTTAATTACTCGTACTCGATATATTTCTTTAACTTTATCAAGCTCAGCAATCAAGTCCGCTTGATCTAAACCATTTAATCCATCTACATCAATGATTGTATAAGCAACTTTTTCTTTAGCAGCGTTAGCCATATTTTCAATATTGATTTCATGATCTGCTAGTTTTGTACTGATCTGTCCAACCATATTAGGAACATTCTGATGAATCACCGTAATACGATAGGCTGTTTCAAAAGGAACTTGCATATTAGGTAAATTGACACAATGAGTTGTATCACCACTTTCCAAATAATCCATTACGGTGTTAGCTCCTTGAATCGCTCCATTAGATTCAGCTTCTAAAGTTGACCCACCAATATGAGGTGTAATTGTAATTTGTGGATTATCGGCAATTACTGGTTCTCCAAAATCAGTACAGTAGTGGTTGATTTTTTTATTTCTTATTGCCTTTACAACTGCTTGATTATTTGTAATCCCTACACGAGAGTAATTAAATAAAACCACGCCATCTTTCATTTCATTTATTTCTTTAGTTGTTATCAAGTCAATTGTCTCATTATTTTTTGGGACATGAATTGTCACGAAATCAGCATTCTTAACTACTTTTTTCAACGATTCAACTCTTTTAACTTTATTGTTGATTCTCCAAGCAGCGTTAGCTGATAAATAAGGATCATAACCAACAACTTTCATTCCTAATGCCAAGGCGGCATTGGCAACTAAGGAACCAACATTGCCTAAACCAATCACAGCCAATCTTTTGCCTGCTAACTCAGTACCATTGAACTTGGTTTTATCTTTTTCAGTTCTTTGAGAAACGTCGGCCTCAGTATGGCCATTTGAATATTCGTTAGCTGCAAACAAATTTCTTGCTGTAGCAATCATCAAAGAAATGACTAGCTCCTTTACAGCATTGGCGTTACTACCAGGTGTATTAAAAACGGCAATTCCTTTGTCAGTTGCTCTTTGAAGCGGAACATTATTGACTCCCGCTCCGGCTCTAACTATAGTTTTTAAATTCTTAGGAAATTCAGCTTTTAACAAATTAACCGATCTAATTAAATAAGCATCTGGCTGTTTTGTTTGATTGATTTCAAAATTATCCGTAAAAGTATCTAAACCACTTTGAGCAATGGCATTAAAAGTTTTAATTTCATACATTAGCATAGCCCCCCATAATTCTTTTCAAATTTATCTAAGAAATCAACTAATTTCTCAACACCTTCATAAGGCATTGCATTGTACAAACTGGCTCTCATACCACCAACTGAACGATGACCTTTAATATTTAAAAGTCCTTCAGTGGCAGCTTGTGCAATCAATTGTTGATCTAATTTAGGATTTCCTGTAATAAACGGCACATTTGTTAAAGAACGAGCTTTCTTTTCTACCGGTGCGGTAAATAATTCGGAATCATCCAAAAAGTCATACAATAGGCCTGATTTTTGACGATTACGGCGTTCCATTTCTGATACTCCGCCCTGCTGTTTAAGCCATTTCAAAACTAACCCTGCAACGTAAATTGCAAAAACTGGTGGCGTATTAAACATTGAATTCTTTTTTGCAAACAAGTCATAATCCATCATACTTGGAAGATTCTGTACTTTTCCAATTAAATCATCCCGAACAATAACCAACGTTAATCCTGCAACTCCTAAATTCTTCTGGGCTCCTGCCATTACTAAGCCAAACTTACTAATATCGTATTGTTGACCGAGAAAATTTGATGACATATCACCAACTAATTCAGTTGGACCAGTTTCAGGCAACTTAGTATAAGCAGTTCCTTCAATTGTATTATTGGTCGTAATATGTAAATAATCATAAGTATTTGGAACTAAATCTTTCAATTCCGGTAACTTAGTATAATGTTGCTCTTTAGTCGAATCCAAAACATCAACTTTAATTCCTATTCTTTCAGCCTCTTCACGAGCTCGATCTGCCCAATGACCACTATCTAATAGAGCAATTTTTTGATATTTAGTAGCTAGATTCATTGGAGCTGCGGTAAATTGCAAGGTACAACCACCTTGAAAGAATAGTACTTGATAATTATCAGGAATATTTAAAAGATCTCGTAAATCTTGTTTAGCCTGATCAATAATTTCATCAAAGAGTGCGGAACGATGGGAAATCTCCATTACACTCATGCCGGAATTATCATAAGATGGTAGATCTTCCTTAATTCTTTGAATAACTGTTTGAGGCAAAGTAGCTGGACCAGCTGCAAAATTATAAATTGTCATAAAAATTCACTCCTTCGATAAAATTAGATAAAAAAAATCCTCACAGATGAATTCCTGTGAGGATGCCAATTTGTCTAAGATTAGAAACCTCACAGTTATGAATGTTTGAATTCATACATGAGGTTTACTGCATTGGTTAATAAGCCTACATGTATTGACGTGTAGACTTGGAGGAGACTGTAAGGTTTAATTTATTTTTAATGTTTGTCATATTAAAATACCTCCAATTAACTTAAAACAACTTTAACATTATTTTAATAATTGTCAACTAGCAATTATTAATATTTGTGAATATAATTAATTTAACACTTTTAAAAGGAGCAATTATGACTGAATTTTATATGATCCGTCACGGTCAGACCAATGCTAACGTGATGAAGATGAAACAAGGTACTATCAACACTGAAATGACCTACCTCAATGAAAACGGCCAAAAACAGGCACAAACCCTAGCCAATAACTTCGATATCAGTTTTGCCGACCGCATTATTTGTAGTCCTTTACACAGAACACAACAAACCGCTGAAATTCTTAATCATAAAGCTGATTTACCAATTAGTTATGATAAAAGATTATTAGAAATTTCTTATGGACAATGGGACGGGCAAAAAAATTCAGATCTTCGTGCTAAATATCCTAATGCCTATAATGAATATTGGAACGACGTTTTACCTAACTATACTCAATACGCTACCGATGGTGAAAAATTTGATGATGTTGTTACACGAGTCCATAGTTTCCTACTTGATACCTTCAAACAATATCCTAATGAAAAAATAATTTGTATCACCCACGGTTTTACCGTTAAGGCAGCAGCTTTAGACGTTCTTCAGCCAAAGGATCCCATGAGTCTGCCTGAGCCACGCAATACTAGTGTTACTAAAATTATTGGCGTAAATCCAAACGAATTTTATTTGGAATACTATAATCAAATTTTTAAATAAAATAATAGCCCTAATTCAAAACTCTAATACACCGCAAGCAAAACAGTCTATTAAAGTTTTAAATCATTAGGGCTATTTTTTATTCTAATTTTAATTGAGCCGAAGCTAGAGCATGCTTTACAACCCACATGACATCTTCACTGTGTTGTAATTTAATTTTAACTGTTGCTAGATCGTTCTCTTCAATAATTTTTTCAAACTCTACAAATTCTTGATACATTCGATGTGGATAAATATTATGATCTACTTTTTCAATCAACTGTTTATCCTTATCAAAAACATTAAACGATGGCATCTCATTTGTAGGGCCATTGACGACAATTGAACCTTTATTACCTTGAATGATTGTTTCAACAACTGGTGAAGTTGAATCTTTGGCACCAATAGCCACAGCTTTTGTCTTACCATAGTCCAAAGTCAAAATACCTGACGTATCAATTTCACGTTCAATATTAGGCAAATACGAAACTTTTTGCGGACGTCCCAATAATCCTACAATGAAATGAATATTATATATATTTAAATCCATTAAAGCACCGCCGCCTTTTTTAGGATCAAAGGCAGGGAGAACTTTACCAGCTTTAAACGCATCATAACGTGATGAATATTGCGAATAATTACTTTCTATTACTTTCAAATCACCTAATTCTGACACTTTTTGTTTCAAATCTAAATAATTTTGAAGATACTGATTAGTGATTGCTTCTACCAGCACTAATTTTTTCTCCAAAGCAATTTTCTTTAGACTTTCGAATTCTTCATATTTAACTGTAAAGGGCTTTTCTGAAATAACATTTTTGCCATGTTCTAAAGCTTTTTTAGCAAATGCATAATGCAAAAAATTAGGTACTGCCACATAAACTGTATCAAAATCACCTTGCTCTAAAGCCTGATCAAAATCAGTGTAAACTTCATTGATATGATACTCACTGCTTAATTGCTGTAAAACATCAACACTGCGCTCAGTTCCAATAATCGCACTCAATTCAGTCTTCTTTAAATCCTTAATAATCGTCAAAAAATCATGAACAATTTTTCCTGAACCAATAATTGCTAATTTCATTTCCACCACTCCTTCTTTGCTTTGCAAGTACATTTAAACACGCTAGAATGGTTATAACAGCATTATTTAGGAATCAGTAAAAATGTTCCCAAAATAACAGATATTTTTTAATAACAGGTGGAATATTATGACAATAATCGCACAGCTACAACAAAAAAATAACTTCAATGGGACTGAAAAAAATCTAGCTGATTTTATTTTAAGCAACAAAGAAGCGGTCCTAGAGATGTCGATACAAGACCTAGCTACAAAGACTTTCAGTTCTACCTCAACTATTGTCCGCCTCTGTCGAAAAATTGGTCTCAAGGGTTATAAGGACTTCAAAATTCAATTCTCAGCACAATTACAAAAGTATTATAACGACATTTCCACTGTTGACCCTGATTTTCCGTTTACGGATGATGATTCCAATAAAGAAATTGCCCAAAAATTACTCGGCGTCATGCAGGATGCACTAACGCAGACAAATGATCTCTTAACAAATGAGCTTTTGGAAAAGGCAGTCAGAATAATTTCTGAAAGTGACAAATTAGGTATCTTTGCCTACGGTGACACCTATGTTTCTGGATTAAGTTTTCAAAATAAATTAATGAAAATCAATATTGATGCTACTCTACCAGTTTTGTTTGGTGAAAATAAATTCTTAGCTACCAACTTTAGCAAGCATGACTGTGCCATTTTAATTTCTTATAGCGGCAAAAGTAAAGATACTTACCAAATTGCCAAAATTCTCCGACTTAACGGTTGTAAAATTATAACTTTAACTTCAGATAAAAATTCGGCCATCGCCAAATTAAGCGACTTGATCTTACCAGTTATCAATCTAGAAAGTGAGTCTATAAAAATATCTCCGTTTGCTTCGCAGGTTGCCATTGAATACGTTTTGAATACTTTATACTCTTGTCTCTTCGTTGCCAACTACGACAACAATCAACGTCATCGAATAGCTGCCGAAAAATTATTTTCTGATTCTCGTTTTTCAAAATAAAAAACCGTAACTCTCATATTGAGAATTACGGTTTTTTTAGAAGTTAAGTTGCTTCATATGTGTATTAATTAGATGTCGCGACGACGTTCCTTAATACGAGCAGCCTTACCTGTACGAGCACGTAGGTAGTAAAGCTTGCTACGACGTACACGACCATGTCTGATAACTTCAACTTGTTCAACACGAGGTGTGTTTAATGGGAATGTTCTTTCAACACCAACACCATTACTCATCTTACGTACAGTATATGTAGCACTGATACCTGCACCATGTTTTTTGATTACGACACCTTCGAATAATTGAATACGTTCACGGCTACCTTCAACAACCTTAGCATGTACACGAACAGTGTCACCACTACGGAAGTCAGGAATGTCAGAACGTAATTGTTCTTTAGTAATATCTTGAATTAATTTATTCATAAATAATTTCTCCCTGCCGACACTCTTATACATCTCTGACATACAGCGGAATATCGTTAATATGTGCGTTCAAACACTCTTAATATGATACTTTATTTGAACACGATTGTAAACTAGTTATTTTGACGAATTTTACGCAAAAGCTTTTCTTCTTCTTCAGTCAAATCAGCACCCTCTAATAAATCCGGGCGTCGTTCTAAAGTTTTCTTTAAGGCTTGCGTTAAACGCCAAAGACGGATTTTTTCGTGATCCCCACTTGTTAATACTTCTGGTACTTTTTTACCACGGAAATCAGCTGGACGTGAATATTGAGGATACTCTAACAAATTATTCGAGAAAGATTCCTCTTCAGCTGAAAATGAATTGCCTAAAACTCCTGGAACGAATCGCAATGTAGAATCAATCATACTCATCGTTGGCAATTCTCCACCAGTCAAAATATAGTCGCCAATTGAAACTTCATCAGTAACTAAGTCTTTTACTCGTTCATCAAAGCCTTCATAATGACCACAAATAAAGACCAATTGGTCCTCTTTAGCAAAATCACGAGCCATAGCAGTATTGAAAGTTTTTCCAGCTGGGTCTAAAAGAATAACTCTCTTCTTCCCAGGCTTTTTTTCTTCAACATAATCCATGGCATCATAAATCGGTTGAGCTTGTAAAAGCATCCCTGCACCACCACCATATGGTGCATCATCTACGTGATTTTGTTTATTGGTTGTAAATTTTCTAAAATCAACGACATCAATATTAGCAAGTCCTTTTTCTTGAGCCTTACCAATCAATGATTCGTCTAAAGCCTGAAACATTCTTGGAAAAATACTTAAAATTGTAATATCCATTAGTCTATCAATCCATCCGGTATTTCAACTTTGACAACTTGGTTATCAAGGTCGACTTCTTTAATTACATCATCAATATAAGGCAGCAAAATCTCCTTATACTTAGTTCCTCTAACGACCCAAACATCGTTGGAACCTAATTCCATGATCTCTTTGACCTTACCAACTTCGCCTAATTCTTTGTCTACTACTGTCAAACCAATAATTTGCTTATAAAGAAATTCACCTTCGTTAAGATCAGAAATCTCTTCACCATCCGCAAATAACTCCGATTTAACATATTTTTCAACATCATTGATATTATCGTAGCCCTTCAATTTCAAAAGCACAAAGCTCTTATGAGGGCGCGATGATTCAACAGTAAATTCGGTAACTTGATCTTTGTTTTTAAGGTAGAGCTTAGCTCCTGACTTAAAACGATCTTCTGGAAAATCAGTAATAGGAATAACTCTTAATTCACCCTTAATACCATGTGTATTAACGATCGTACCAACTCGATATAATTTTTCGGTCATTTTTCCTCCGTGAATAAAAATAGGACCACGACAAAACATGTCTGGCCCCATCAAAAATTACTATTTTGTGAATTTGCTTTCGTGGAACTTTTGCATAATTCCGTGTTCTTTCAACAAGTGACGAACAGTATCTGAAGGTTGTGCACCTTTGTTCAACCATTCAACGATCTTGTCATCGTCTAATTTAACTTCTTCTGGTTGTGAAATTGGGTTGTAGTAACCAACTTGTTCGATAAAGCGGCCATCACGTGGTGAACGTGAATCTGCAACAACTAATCTATAAAATGGGCGTAATTTACTACCCATACGTTTCATTCTAATTTTAACTGACATGTATTTGTTTCCTCCTAAATACTTAACTTCGTTAGTATACACAAAAAAAAGAGTGCTGTAAAGTTTTTTTCTTTACACCACGCTTTTTTTACTTATTTTATGACTTAAAGCGCTTGATCTTCTTCAAACGTTTCTTCTTATTCTTCTTAGTACGGCGAACCATTGAATGCATTGCCATCTTACCTAGGCGGCCTTGAACACCATTACCCATTAGTTTATCCATACCGGCCATGTTACCTTTACTCATTTTGTTCATCATGTCACGAGATTGCTTAAATTGCTTAATCATTCGATTAACATTTTGAACGCTTTGACCAGAACCGGCAGCAATTCTACGACGACGTGATGGATTCAATAAATCGGGATCTTCACGTTCAGCTGGTGTCATTGAATAAACAATTGCTTTAAGATGAGCAATGTCTTTTTCACCAATATTGATATTAGCCAATTGAGGATTATTGGCCATTCCAGGGATCATCTTCATTATTTCATCCAATGGTCCCATTTTTTGAATTTGATCCATTTGATCGATAAAGTCATTGAAATCAAAACTATTCTCACGAATCTTTTCAGCCACTTGTTTGGCTTGCTTTTCATCGTAATCAGTTTGAGCTTTTTCAATCAAAGTAAGCATGTCACCCATACCCAAAATACGGTTAGCCATACGATCCGGATGGAAGACATCTAATTGATCAAGTTTTTCACCTTGTCCGATAAACTTAATTGGTTTACCAGTAACGGAACGAATTGAAAGAGCGGCACCACCACGGGTATCACCATCCAACTTAGTCAAAACAACACCAGTAATATCTAGTTGTTCATCGAAGCCTTGGGCAACCTTAGCAGCTACTTGACCAGTCATTGAATCAGCAACAAACAAGATTTCATCCGGATGAGCTAATTCTTTGATGTTCTTCAATTCATCCATCAACTGCTCGTCAATTTCCAAACGACCGGCTGTATCAATGATCACGTAATCATTCTTATTTTCTTCTGCTACTTTAAGACCATTACGAACGATGTCGACTGGATCATGTTCAGTTCCTTCATCGTAAACTGGTACATCTAGTTGTTGTCCAATTGTCTTCAACTGTTCAATCGCAGCAGGACGGTAAACATCACCGGCAATAAACAATGGGCGAGCTTTTTCAGTCGTCTTTAAACGATTAGCCAATTTACCAGCTGTTGTAGTTTTACCAGCACCTTGTAGACCAACCATCATAATGATTGTTGGAATATGTTTGGATTTATTTAATGGAACTGCTTCTTGTCCCATTAATTTAGTTAACTCTTCATCAACAATTTTAACAACTTGTTGTGAAGGCGTTAAACTTTCCATTACTTCAGCACCTAAAGCACGTTCTCTAACTGTCTTGACGAATGTCTTAACAACGTCAAAGTTAACATCAGCTTCAAGCAAAGCCATACGTACTTCACGCATTACTTTACGAACATCTTCTTCAGAAAGCTTACCTTTGCCTCGTAAAGAAGAGAAAACTTTATTTAAACGTTCGCTTAATCCTTCAAAAGCCATACTCTACTCCTACATTTCATTTATTTTAGTAATTCTCTTAACTAGTTTTAATAACTCTTTATCATTTGCATACTTAGTTTGAACTATTTGATTGAGTTTTTCAGCAATATCATCAATTTCTTGTGTCTTTTCGACCAAACCTAGCTCTTTTTCAAACGATTCTAATAAATTAACTGACCGATGCAAATTATCTAAAACCGCTTGCCGAGAAACTTCCAACTGTTCCGCAATTTCGCTTAAAGAAAAATCTTCAACATAATAAAGATCTAAATAACGACTTTGCTTTTTAGTTAAAAGTGAATGATAAAAATTATATAACAAGTTTACTCGTGTTGTCTCATCAATATCCATAACTATTTATCCGAGGATCCAACAATTAATTCCTTGAACAAACCATAAATGAACTTCTCTGGATCAAAGTCGCGTAAATCATCCATTTGTTCACCCAATCCAACTAATTTAACCGGAATATGTAACTCATTACGAATAGCTAAGACGATACCACCTTGAGAACTTCCATCTAGTTTAGTCAAAACAATACCAGAAACATCAGTTGTTTCATTGAATTGTTTAGCCTGACTTAAAGCATTTTGACCAGTTGAACCATCAAGAACCAATAACACCTCTTGAGGAGCCTCTGGTAATTCTCTGGTAATGACACGTTTGATTTTCTCCAACTCACGCATCAAACCTTCTTTATTTTGTAAACGACCGGCAGTATCAACTAACAAGATGTCAAAATCTTCATTGATAGCTCTTTGCACTGCATCATAAACAACAGAGGCTGGATCAGTATGTGCCTTACTTGCCTGAACAGGTACGCCATCACGTTTACCCCATTCTTGCAATTGTTCAATTGCTCCAGCTCTGAAGGTATCACCAGCAGCTAACAAAACTTTTTTACCTTGTTGTTGATATCTATGAGCCAATTTTCCAATCGTAGTTGTCTTACCAGCACCATTAACACCGACAAACAAGAAGATAGTTGGTGTTTTATCAGTACTAAATTTCAAAGAATTATCTTCTTCTTTTCCTTCTTCACCATACATATCTACTAATTTTTTCACGATAACATTAGAAACATCAGAACGTTTCTTAGCATTTTCCAATTTAACTTCTTCACGTAATTCGTCAGAAATACGAACCGCAGTTTCATAACCAACATCCGATTCAATCAAAAGCTCTTCCAAATCATCAAAGAAATCTTCATCAACACTTCTAAAGTTAGCCAAGAAACGATTCAAACGTGAACTAAATGAGTTACGACTCTTTTTTAATCCTTCATCATATTCTTTAACATCGTCTTTAGGAGTTTCTTCAGATTTCTCTTCGACTGTTTCCGATTCAGTATTCTCTGATTCAGGTGTTTCCGAGCTTTCCTCTACTTCATTATCAGTAGCATCGGTTGTTTTTTCAGGCTCTGATTCTTCCGGCTCTTCTTGAACGGTTGTTTCTGAAGATTCTTCCGGTGTTTTTACTTCTGAATTTGTTTTTTCTGATTCAGTATCTTCTTCAGGTTCATTATTTTCTTTTGATTCAGGTTCTGATTCTGAATTATCTTCTTCATCAGTTGTTGGTGCGCTTTGCTCTGAAATTTTTTCCTCTGGCGCAGACGTTTCTTCAGGCGCTTGATGGGTATCGGCCGATTCGTCGTTTTGGTCAGATTCTTTTTTAGGCTCTGATTCTGATACTTTTTTTTCTAAATCTTTTTCTTCAGAATCATCTTTGCCTGTGAAGGCTTTTTTAATTCGATCAAATAATCCCATTATTAACTCCTATTCTTTAACTTTTACTGAAAGCATTCTCGAAACTCCAGATTCTTCCATTGTGACCCCATAAAGGCGATTAACGTTCATCATTGTTCCCTTACGATGAGTAATTACGATAAATTCTGTATTGTCATCATATTGATTCAAATAGTTGGCAAATCGGTAAACATTAGCATCGTCTAAAGATGCTTCAACTTCATCTAAGATACAGAACGGAACTGGTTTGACTTTAATAATGGCAAATAACAAGGTAATCGCCGTCAAAGCTTTTTCTCCACCAGACAAAAGACTTAAACGTTGGAATTTCTTCCCTGGTGGCTGTGCGATAATCTCAATACCTGATTCTAATAAGTTATCTGGTTCAGTTAAAACTAATTTAGCTCGACCACCAGCAAACATTTCGGGGAAAATATCCTCAAATGCCGTTGCAACTTCATCAAAAGTCTTTTTGAATCTTGTTGTAACTTCCTTATCCATTTCAGCCATCGTATCCAATAATTGAGCTCTGGCTTGTAAAAGATCATTTTGTTGTTGAGTTAAGAACTCATAACGATCTTTGACCTTATCGTACTCCTCGATAGCAGAAAGATTAACCGTACCCAATTCTTCAATTCCCATCTTCAACAGACGAGCTTCTTTTTGCAATTCTTCAGGATCATAATCGGTCTGCTTTAGTTCTTGTAAAGAAGCTTCATATGTCAGTTGATATTCCTGAGAAAGTGTATCCAATCGACTGTCAATTTGATTAGAGAATTTCGTATTTTGAATTGCCAAAGTTTCTTGTTGATCTGAAGCATTTTTTTGTAAGTCAAAATTACGTTGTGCTTTAGCATTCAATTCACTAGCTAAATTTTGTTGTTGCTCACGTTTTTGCTTCAAATCAGTCACAGTATTCTGCAATTGTTCAATTTCTGAACGTGAATCCTTAATCCGAGCTTTAATCTCAGAATTGCTCAAATCCAATTGATCCTTTTCAGAATTTAAATCAGTTAATTGACTCTGAATATCAGTTATTTGCTCATCAGCCTGTGAAACAGTTTCTTTTAAGTAACTGTTTTGATCAGATTCATTAGCATATTTACTTTTAATAACTGCCAGCTTGGTTTGAATAGTCTGTTCTTGAGTATTGATTGAATTTAATTCAGCATCAAAATCAGTCAACAATTTTTGTTTCTGATCAATTTCAGCTTGAGTTTGTTCAATTTCTTTTTTAATCTCAGTTGACTTTTGAGCTTGTTTCTTCAAATCAGATTCTAATTCAGTTTGTTCCGCTTGGCTCTTAGAAAGATTATATTTAATGACATCTAAACGTTCACTAAAATGTTTAGTTTCATTCTGATAAGTCGAAATTTCATTTTCAAAATGACTCTTTTGTTGATTAAAACTAGCCAATTTATCATCCACAGCTTTTTTATCGGCATTAAAACTCACCAACTGTTCACGTAAATCTTGAACTGTCTTTTGTTTTTGATCCAATAATAATTCCTGTTTTGAAAGTTCAGTCGTCAAAGCTGTTAACTCATCTTTACGAGTTAAAATACTAGAATTTACTCGACGCTGTTGTCCACCGGTCATTGAACCACCAGCATTAACAACGTTTCCATCTAAAGTAACAACCCGATATTTGCGATTAACAGCGGCTGATATTTGCGTTGCTACATCAATATTTTGTGCAACTAATAAATTACCCAAAATATTACGCACAATATTCTCAACTCGTGAATCATAAGTGACCAAGTCACTAGCGACCCCAACAAAACCTGCGACTCCCTGTGCTTTGTTCAAATCATTAGCATAAATATTTCTTGGTTGAATAATATTTCGAGGTAAGAAAGTTGCCCGACCACCACGACTTTGTCTTAAAAAGCCAATCGCCTTTTTGGCAGCTGCTTCATCCTCAGTAACGATTGATTGTAATTGATTACTAACAACCGTTTCAATTGCCAATTGATAATTTTTTGGTACAGTGATCAACTCTGCTACCGCACCAACGATACCACCAATTTGCTGACTATTATTCAAGATATTCTTAGCACCCTCAAAGAAACCTGCATGCTCTTGTTCCATATTCTGGAGTACTTTTTTGCGAGCTTTGATTTCTTGAAGATTTTCCAAAACTTTTAAATAATTACTGTTTTCATTCTTACCAGTTTCAGTAATATCTTGAATCTTCTTTTCAAGTTGTTGGCTTTTTTCGATCAGTGACTTATTATCGTCAATCAATTTTTTGACTTGTTGATCTACAGACTGATTATCTGTTTTGGATTCATTCAGATTGGTTGTTACTTCTTTTAATTGAGCATTTTGCTCATTTAAAGTAGCTTGTACTCGTTCCAATTGACGCTGTGAAAATTTTTGCTCATTGTTATTTGAAACTTGATCCTGCAACAAATTAACATAATCATTCCGCAAATCGTCAATATTCTTTTGAATATCAGCAGGCGTCTTTTTCTTTAATTGTTGTAAATCTTTTAACTTTTTCTCAAATTCACTGATCTGCTTGTCATATTCAGTTAATTTTTGATTTGATTCAGTCAATTTCTTTTCATTAGCAGTTTTTTGTTGTTGCAAAACCGCCAATTGATTTTTCAAGGTTTGCTTAGTTGTAGAATTGAAACCATTTCGTTCATCAGCAACCGCAATTTTACGATTGTAGATTTCAAGATTTTTAGTAGCTTCAACTAAGCGAGCTTGTTTTTCATCAATTTGATTAGTTAAGTCTTGAACTGAAGCATTATTATCCTCAACTTGTTTGTTGGCAATTTTAACTTGTTGGGAAATATTTTGTAGACTAAGTTTTACTTCACGTAAATCCTTTTCTACTTGATGCTTTTGAACTGACAAATTTTTGATTTCAATCGTCAAAATCTTTTGATAAATACTATCGTATTTACTCTTTTGTTCCTTATAGTCACGTGCAATACTTGCTTGTTCTTTCAAGGGTTCAACTTGTTTTGACAATTCCGAAACGATATCTGACACACGGTGCAAGTTATCAGTAGTTTCGGTCATTTTACTTTCGGCCTGTTGTTTCTTTTGTTTAAATAAAGAAACCCCAGCTGATTCTTCAATAATACTTCTTCTTTCAACTGGCTTACTATTAAAGATTTCTTCAACTCGACCTTGAGAAATAATCGAAAATGATTGTTTCCCCATTCCTGAATCCATAAACAATTCGGTAATATCACGCAAACGACATTGTTTATTATTGATCAAAAATTCAGTATCACCATTTCTGAAGAGTCGTCGACAGATAACGATATTATCTTGAGCTGATTTCAACTCGTGATTATGATTGTCAAATTCTAAAACTACTTCTGCACGATTCATTTGAGAACGAGTATCACTCCCAGCAAAAATCACATCAACCATTTTGTCTCCGCGTAAACTCTTTGCTGATTGTTCGCCCATTACCCAACGAATAGCTTCTGTAATGTTTGATTTTCCACTCCCGTTGGGTCCAACGATACCAGTGATTCCACTAGTAAAATCTATTTTTGTTTTATCAGCAAATGATTTAAACCCATTGATCGTTAATGATTTTAACGGCATAAACTAAAACTCCTATAATTCTTCTAATGCTCTCTTGGCTGCCATTTGTTCAGCATGTTTCTTGCTATATCCAAGTCCCTTGGACAAAATCTTGCCATTAGCAATTAATTCTACTTTAAATTTCTTATCATGATCAGGTCCTTCTTCATCGATCACCTTGTAATCAATTTCAACTTCACCTGATTGTTGCAATCTTTCTTGTAAGTGTGTCTTGAAGTCTGTATCTTCAGAAAACTCACCTGAATCAATGTGTGGATAAACGACTTTCTTCAAGAAATCATCGACAACTTTGTTACCTTGATCTAAGTACAAGGCACCATTAAAGGCTTCGAAGATATCTTCCAAAAGTGTATGTCTTTGACGAGCACCCTGTTTTTCTTCACCCTTACCAATTAAAAGATACTTATCAATATTGATTTCTTTAGCAAAACGAGCAAAACTATCTGTTCTAACAATATCTGATCTTAAGCGTGTCAACTTGCCTTCTGGTAAATCAGGATATTTTTCAAAGAGATATCTAGAAATATTAATTTCTAAGACAGCATCTCCCAAAAACTCTAGTCGCTCGTAATCACCAATACCCAAACCTTTATGTTCATTGTCAAATGATGAGTGAGTCATAGCTCGCTCAACTAAACTTTTATTGTTAAATTTAATTCCGTACTTTTCATCTAAGAATTCTAAGAACTTTGGATCTAACATAACGTGTCCCCTTTCTAATAATACTAATTATACTAAACTTTTATCCTAAATAATTATTAGTATAAAAAAATAAGACCATCTGGCCTTATTTTGGATCTTTTTTAAATTTAATTTTGATGTGATGAAATATAGCTAACTGCTTCGCCGACGGTTGTAATTTTTTCTGCATCATCGTCAGGAATTTCTGAACCGAATTCATCTTCTAGTTCTAGTACGAATTCAACAAGGTCGATTGAATCTGCATCAAGATCCTTAGAGAAGGATGTTTCTTTAGTGATTGTTGAAGCATCTACTTCAAATTTGTCGGCAATTAAAGCTACGATTTTATCAAAAACTTCTTTTTCTGTCATGGAGTTCTCCTTATTTTTCAACACTCATTTGTTCAAAATATTTATTTGCTTTTGCGATTGTATCGTTAGTCAACATATCATTGATCTGCTTAACGGTATAATAGACCGTTTTACTGTCTGCAGCTCCATGGGCTTTAATGACTGGTGATTTCAAACCAAGTAAAACTGCTCCCCCGGCTTGAGATGTATCAAACATCTTCTTTAAGCCCTTAAGCGATGGTGAAACGATAGCTGCACCCATTTTAGTAAAAATACCATTATTTAGCAAGGCATCTTTTAATTCACTCAATAGGATCGTTGCTGTCCCCTCAGTCGCCTTCAAAGCAGCATTCCCAGTAAACCCATCAGTAACAATTACATCGGCTACCCCAGCTAAAATACTGCCTGATTCAATATTTCCTATAAAATTGATTCCTTCAGTGTCTTGTAAAAGTTGATAAGCCTCTTTATGTAAAGTATCACCTTTATCATATTCAGTTCCGTTATTTAACAAAGCAATTCTTGGTTTATCGATTTTTTTTACGTCATGTGCGTAAATCGAACCCATGATCGCCCATTGTTGCAAATAAGATGCTTTAGCTTCAGCATTTGCACCAACATCAAGCATATTAACACCTAATGGTGAATTAGTTGCTGGTAAGGTTGGCATCAAGGCTGGTCTTGAAACTTGTTTGATTCTCCCAACAATAAAAATTCCGGCTGCTAATAAAGCCCCAGTATTACCTAGTGAGAACAAAGCATCATTTTCACCATCTTTAACTGACTTAGCAGCTAGAACCATTGAAGCATCTTTCTTAGATCTAATTGCTCGAACTGGCTCATCTGTTCCTAAAATTTCTTCATCAGTGTGAACGATTGAAATACGTTCATCATTTTGTAAATACTTTTTAATTTCTGGTTCTTTTCCATATAAAACAAACTCTAAATCTTTCCATTCATCACGGGCACGTTCGATTCCTTCGACGATAACCTTAGGAGCATTATCTCCGCCCATAGCATCAACAGCTATTTTCATTTTATTTCCTCACTAATCAAAATTATTTAATTGGTCATATTCTTCATTAATAAACGACTTTAAAGTTTTCGTTTCAGGACTAGCCAATAAAGACTCATCATTGAATAACCTAGAAGCTTCTTCTTGAGCAACTTCCAAAATATTAATATCGTTAATTGGATTTCCAACTTTGAATTCTGGCAATCCTGACTGACGATTACCGAGTAAGTCTCCAGCCCCACGCATCTTCAAATCTTCTTCAGCTAAGACAAAACCGTCATTAGTCGAAGTTAAAATTTTCATTCGTTCTGCAGCCGATTCATTTTTAGGATCAGCAATCAAGATACAATACGATTGTTTTTCCCCACGACCTACTCGCCCGCGCAATTGGTGCAACTGTGACAATCCAAAGCGATTAGCATCATATATTACCATAACTGAAGCATTTGGTACATCGACACCAACTTCAATAACTGTCGTCGAAACCAAAACATCAATTTTTTTATCACTAAAATCATTCATAACTGATTCTTTTTGATCATTTGGCATTTGTCCATGCAACAAACCAATATGATATTTTTTACCAAACAATTCTGTAAATTTATCATAAATCAGCTCAGCATTTTTTAAATCAACTGTTTCTGACTCAGAAATCAATGGCGTTACCACATAAACTTGTGCTCCGGTAGTCAACTCTTTAGATACGAATTGATACATTTGTTCAACTTTTTGACTTCTGATCCAATAAGTTTCAATCTTTTTACGTCCTGCTGGTAATTGATCAATTCTTGAAACATCCATGTCACCATATGTTGTAATTGCCAACGTTCTAGGAATAGGTGTCGCGGTCATCGCTAAAACATCTGGATTGACACCTTTTTCACGCAAAGCTTTTCTTTGATTAACGCCAAAGCGGTGTTGTTCATCAATAACGATGAACCCAAGCTCCTTAAAATTAACGCTATCTTGAATCAGCGCATGAGTTCCAACGACAATATTTGTTTTACCAGTCTCAATATCTTCAGCAATAAAATCATGTTCCTTCTTAGTTAAGGAACCCGTCAACAAAGCCGTACGAATTTTCAACGGAGCTAATAATTTACTGATTTTATCAAAATGTTGCTGAGCCAATATTTCTGTCGGAGCCATAATTGCTGCTTGGTAACCGGCAGTAACTGACGCCAACATTGCAATAACTGAAACAATCGTCTTACCAGAACCAACATCACCTTGTAATAGTCTATTCATATGATGCTTTGAAGACATATCTTTCAAGATTTCTTTAGTTACGCGATCTTGAGCTTCCGTCAATTTGAAAGGCAAACTGGCGATAAATTTTTCAATAAAGGCCTCATCGTATTTTTCCACAATTCCGATATTCTGGGATTCATCTTGACGCTTAATGCTTTGTAATCCGCATTGAAATAAGAAGAATTCACGAAACTTAGCACTTCGTCTGGCCTCATCACTTTGTTCCTGATTTTTAGGAAAATGAATTCCAGAAACTATCTGTTCATCATCCAAGAGCTTATATTTCGTACGTAAGTATGCTGGAACTATCGTATCAATTTGATCATGATATTTTTCAAAAGCCGCCTTAATCAGATTGATCAAGGTTTTTTGATGAATATTTTTATTGACTGAATAAACCGAATCGACTGAATTATCATGGACATCAATTACTTTGATTCCCATCATTGAACGTCGATTCTCATTCCATTTACCATAAACAGCTACATCTGTACCAGTCTCAAATTTATCCTTTAACCAAGGCTGATTAAAGAATGTGATCATTACCGATTCGTTATCGACTAAGATACGAACATTCAAACGAGTCTTTTTATAACCGAACCTTGATACAACTGGTTCACTCGCAACAACACCTTTTAGAAGAATCTTTTCTTGATCTTGTGCATCGTCCAATGATTTAGCCTGCATATCCTCATAGCGAAAAGGAAAATAAAACAATAAATCATAGATATTATTGATTCCTAAAGATTGTAATGCTTCCAATTTTTTAGGACCAACCCCAGGCAATTGTGCCAATGATTCTTTTCGCAGATCCATAATCTTCCCCCTCTCTAGAAAACAGTAAAACCAAAAAAGGCCATGACAAAACAAATCGTTTCATCAATGCCTCCTTTTAATTATTCAACTGAGATCAAATATGGATAAACCGGTTGATCACCTTGGTGAATTTCAGTTTCTAAGTCTGAATATTTATCATCTAAGTAATCAGCTATCTTTTGAGCATCAGCATCATTACCGTCTTGACCAACTAAGATCGTAATAACTTCACTATCTTCATCAATCATCTTATCGAGCATTTTTTCAGTACCGTCAATAATATCTTCGTCATCAACTAAGATCTTACCATCAACAATACCCATATAATGTCCTTTAGTAATCTTCAAACCATCAATTTCAGTATCACGAATAGCTTGTGTAATTTGACCACTCTTAACAGTATCCAAAGAATCTTCCATGTTTTCTTTGTTGTCTTCAAGTTCTGCCTCTGGATTGAATGAAAGCATAGCTGTCATCCCTTGAGAAATTGTCTTAGAAGCAACAATAGCAACTGGAATATCAACTAGATCAACTGCTTGTTTAGCAGCCATAATAATATTACCGTTATTTGGCAAAATCAAAGCACGTTTAGCATTTGATTTATTGATAGCATCAACAATATCGTTAGTTGATGGATTCATTGTTTGACCACCACTGATAACGTGAGTAACACCCAAACTCTTAAACAATTCTGTCAAACCTGCACCTGATGAAACTGCAATAACTGCATAATCAACTGGTTCCTGGTTAGCTGGTTCTGATGTAACTGGTTCGTCTTCATCAACGATAGTTTCATGTTGAAGTCTCATATTATCAATTTTAATTTTTACAAGTGAGCCATACTTTCTACCAGCAGCCCAAACCTTGTAAGGATAATTAGTATGAACATGAACTTTAACTACTTCATCATCAGATACACAGATAAGTGAGTCACCGATACCATCTAAATAATTACGTAAAGTTTCATTGTCAAATTTTTCATCAGAGGAAGGGTTATCACCTAATTTGACCATCATTTCAGTACAGAAACCGTTCTTGATCTCATCTGTATTGAATTGTCCTTGAACTGATTGATGATGACTAGCATTGACCATTTCAGTCATATCGCGCTCATCAGGAATGTATTCTTCATCTCCAGTTTGGCCACCCAAACCTTCTAAGAATCCTTCATAGATAAACACTAAACCTTGTCCACCTGAATCGACTACGCCAACTTCTTTCAATACTGGAAGTAAAGATGGAGTTTTTTCAAGACCTACTTTGGAGCCTTCAACAACCGCCTTCATAACCTCAAGAATATCATTAGTACTTTCAACCTTTTTCATTCCAGCTTCAGCACCAAATCTAGCGACTGTCAAAATTGTTCCTTCAACTGGCTTCATAACTGCCTTATAGGCAGTCTTTACACCATCATCAAAGGCTTTAGCTAAATCCATTGCTGTCAATGTATCTTTATCTTCGATACTCTTTGAAAAGCCACGGAAAATTTGTGATGTAATAACACCTGAATTTCCACGAGCACCCATCAAAAGTCCCTTAGCAAGTGCTTTACCAAGTGTACCTACATGATTACTTTCTGACTCGTTTACGGCCTTAAAACCACTTTGGATTGTTAAACTCATGTTAGTTCCGGTATCGCCATCAGGAACCGGAAAGACATTCAATGAGTTTACAAACTTAGCATTTTTTTCAAGTCTGTGCGATGCAACACGCACCATATCTGAAAATTCTTTTTTTGTAATTAGTTCTTTGCTCAAAAGTTTCCCCTCCAACCAGCTTTACCTATTCGATATCGTCCAGAACTTTAATTCCTTGGACATAAATGTTAACAGTGCCAGCTGGTGTACCAAGCATTGTTTCTAGGTTATATTTTACTTTTTCTTTTAAATTTTTTGCAACTTCAGAAATTTTAATTCCATAGCCTACAATAATGTAGACATCAACGGCAAGTTTACCATCTTCTTGATGAATAACTATACCTCTTGAAAAATCTTCACGGTTTAGGATCGTATTCATACCGTCACGAAGTTGATTTTTGCTTGCCATACCTACAATACCGTAGATATCAGAAGCAGCTCCACCAACGATCGTAGCAACAGTATTTGTTGAAACGTCAATCTCGCCATGCTTTGTTTTAATTGTAACAGCCATTTCTGGATCCTCCTATTCTTGGACCTAAATGTATCATAAACAATAAAATTCTATCATAGCAACAATTCTAATTAAAGAATTAAACTTGATAAAACTATATTAATCCATAATTACTCTATTGATTTCAATTCTTAGTTATGGTAAATTAGTCAGGTGATATTTTAAAGAAAAAACATGTAGCCAAAGGAGGTCGGTCCCATGGCAAAAGATATTATTACAGGCCGTAAAACAGTGTTCGGTAACAAGCGTTCACACGCTCTTAACCAATCAAAACGTTCTTGGAAGCCAAACTTACAAAAAGTTCGTATTATGGTTGACGGTAAACCTAGACGTGTATGGGTTTCAGCTAGAGCATTGAAATCAGGAAAAGTTACTCGTGTATAATTATCACTTAATTATTTAAAAAGGACTAGCAATTTAATTGTTGGTCCTTTTTATTTTACACTATTATAATAAATTTCTAAAATTCATTTCCAAGGGGGCCTATTAATGAATAAATTTATCGTTGGCAATCAACAAAATAAAGACGACCAATTGGCTCAAGCTATCGTTGACGCTCAAGATGGCGATGTAATTGAATTATTACCAGGAACTTATTTCACCACAGAAAGCCCATTTATTTGCACGATCAGGAGAAATCTAACTTTTATTGGTAAATCAACAAACAAAGATGACATTAAACTAAATTGCAGTTTTACAGTCGGCGCTAAAAACATTATTATCTTCAAAAATTTAACTATTACCTTCCCTGCCAATGGCGAAAATACTTTATCCGCCTACGATGGAGCAGAAGTTTATGCCAATAATGTTTGTATCAATCGTGAAACCTCTGATAATTGGGACACGATATATGGCCAAAATGCTACTTTCTCATTTAAAGACTCGCAGATTTTAACCGGTTTAAAAACTAAAGCTATTGGCTTATCACTTGATAACAGTCAAATTTTTGCTGATAATACTTCTATTCAATTTTTATTCCAAAGAAAATCAAAGGCTTATTTGAAAAATTCCATTGTTACAAACGAATTTAAATTACGTCAACATTCAGAGACTTATTTTCGTAATTTAACTTTGGCCTCTTATGTTGTACCCCATAAAAATGATTTAACAGTTCACAGCGGATCATTGTTCCAAGGGCAAGATTTGATTTTTACTAGCCCTGAGCCTCGATTAAGAATCTTTAAAAGCACTTTTGAGGTTAATAATTTCCAACCTGAACCAAGTCAATTGCACTTCAAATTTGATGCAAATTCAAATGTTTTAGCTGATTCCAAAAAACCATTTAATGAAGATAATTTAAATACTAATGACAAATAGTTAATCATCAACAAGAAAAGCATCTATTTAATCTTCACAAATTTAAATTTATTAGAATATTCTTTAATAAGATTTGATGGTTCATCAAATACAAACATTTTCAAATTCAAAAAAATACGCTAGTTTCTCTAAATGAGAACTAGCGTATTTTTTGTTTTCATTATTTTCTAGATAACTGATTCAAACTATTAGCAAGATCTGCAATCAAATCCTTAGGGTCTTCAATTCCCACTGATAATCTAACCAATTGATGCGTTATTCCCGCCTTTAATTGCTCTTCAGGAGATAATTCAGCATGGGTCATCTTATAAGGCAACTCAATCAAACTCTCCACAGCACCCAAACTGACTGCTAATTGAATTAATTTTGTCCCTTCAACAAATTGGGTTGAATCTAAGCCGTACTTTAATTCAAAAGATACGATTCCGCCAAACCCATCAACTTCTTTTGCAGCTATTTCATGATCTCTACTACCGGCAATTCCTGGATAATAGATTTTAGCAATTTCTGCACGACTTTGTAAAAATTCAACAATTTTTTGAGCATTACTCAAGTGACGATCCATTCTAACCGCCAATGTTTGAATTCCTCGACGAACTAGATTTGAATCCTCTGGTGAAAGAGTTGAACCAATCGCATTTTGATTAAAATATATTCTCTTGGCAATTTCAGGATCCTTAGCCACAGCAATTCCGGCAATAACATCTGAGTGACCACTTAAATATTTTGTGGCTGAATGAACAACAATATCTGCACCTAAATTCAATGGTCTTTGTAAATATGGAGACAAAAATGTATTGTCAACAATTGTTAGAAGATGATACTTCTTAGCAACTTCAGCTGTCTTTTTGACACTTGTAACATGTAATAAAGGATTAGTAAAACTTTCAAAATAAATTGCTTTAGTATTTGATTTCACTGCTGCCTCAATTTCAGCAGGATTTTGAGTATCCACAGCAGTAAATTCTAAATTCCAACGTTTAAAAAATTCATTGATAATTCTAAACGTTCCACCATAAATTTCTTTTCCAATGATCAAGTGATCACCTGGTTTGAAAATGGCTAAAACTGCGTGAATTGCTGCTGAACCTGAAGAAAAGGCAAAGCCTTGATAACCATTCTCCAATTCTGCAACCTGTTGTTCCAAATAACTTCTAGTTGGATTGCCTGAACGAGCATAATCATACTTTACCTTAGCATCAACTGAAGGATAAATATAAGTTGATGAATTATATACTGGAACATTAACGGCTCCGGTATTATTATCTTTTTGAGATTTTCCATGAACTAATCTTGTATCAAATTCTGTCATAACTGCCTCCATAATTTCTTAACTACATTAAATCAGTTATTTCATACGATTCCTATAATAACAATAATTTTTATATAAATTTTAGGCAAAAAAGAAGAACAACACCTAAAATACTCAACAGCTGTTGTTCTTCTTTTAATTAAACTAATTCATAGTCATTCCACCAGTAACATTAATTCCTTGACCGGTCATATAATCTGATAACGGACTAGCAAGAAATAATACTACATTAGCGACATCCTTTGGCGTTCCAGTACGTCCTAAGGGAACTTGACTATTATCTTCCTTTTCAATGTCATCTGGCGTTAACCCACGAATCTTGGCACCATCTTTTCTTTCTCGATGCTTCATAGAAGTTTCAATAATTCCTGGACAAACCGCATTAACATTAATTTGATTCTTAGCTACTTCAATCGCTAGCGTCTTTGTCAATCCTAAAACGGCATGTTTGGAGGCAACATAAGCAGACATTGCTCGATAACCATTTTTACCGGCTTGCGAGGCAATTAAAACAACTTTTCCTGGTCGATTAGCCGCAACCATTAAAGAAACAATATGTTTAGTAACCAAATAGGTTCCACGAGTATTGACGGAAATGGTTTTATCAAAGTCTGATGTCTTACTCTCAAGTAAATAATCCATCGTTGAAATACCAGCCACATTAACTAAAATGTTGGGGGTTAAATTTCGAGTTTTCAATTGTGCAGCTAAATTTTTAACACTAATTTCATCACTGACATCCAAATGAATTTGATATTCCTGATTACTGATCTGCTTGAGTTCGGTATTTTGATAAGACAGATCGGCAACAACCACAATAGCTTGTTCATTTTGAAAGGTTGTTACAACTTGACGACCAATACCTTGATATCCACCAGTAACTAAAACAATTTGTTTTTCTAAAGATGTAAATAAACTCATGTTTACCCTCCTCTACTTTAGATTACGTGACGTTCAAATGGATCGTTTGAAATTCCCTCTTCGAGAATTTTCTTTGACCATTCCTTAGCTGAAAATAGTGAATGATCACGATAGTTACCACAACTATACTTATCTGTTCCTTGAACATCTTTCCATTCAATCTTATTGGCAATATCATCAAGGGCACCTTTTAGCGCTTCAGCAACTTCAGTGGTTGAATGTTCGCCCCATGTGATCAAATGAAAACCAGTACGACAACCGAATGGTGAACAATCAATGACGCCATCTAAACGATCTCTTAGAAGTCCTGCTAGCAAATGTTCAATTGTATGCAAACCAGCAGTAGGAATAGCATTCTCATTTGGTTGAACCAAACGAAGATCATAATTTGAAATTGTGTCACCTTTTGCTCCGTGTTCTTCAGTAATCAAACGAACATATGGTGCCTTTACCTTTGTGTGATCCAATGTAAAACTTTCAACTTTAGCCATAATTAAATATCTCCTTAAAATTTATTTATTTTCTAAATATGTTAATGGTTTATTAACTTCAATTTTTGTTCCGTAATATTTTTTCTTAATATATTTTTGAATTTCTTTATTGTGGTAGAGCTTAACTAATTTCTTATAATTAGCGTTGTTCTTATTCTTAGCAGCAGTTGCTAGAATATTGATATTATCTTTAGTGCTAAGATCAATCTTTTCGTGGTAAATTGAATCGGTCAAAACATGCAAGCCACTTTCTAAAGCGACTGTATTGGAAATGAGTACAACCGGTACATCATTTAAAACACGTGGTCCCGTGGTATCGTCGATTTCTTTAAACTTTAAGTTCTTGGGATTAGCGGTGATATCTTTAGTATTACCTAAAGCGTCAAACCCTTTTTTCAAAGTGATTAAACCGGCTTTTTGTAGTAACAATAAATCACGTGATGTGTTAGCTGGATTATTAGCAATCGCAACAGTTGTTCCATCTGGAATTTCATTGATATTCTTATACTTCTTGGAATATATTCCCAAAGGTTCCAAGTAAGTTGTTCCTAAAGCAGCCAATTTTCCTTTAGGATTTTGCTTGTTATAGGCTTGATAATATGACCAAGATTGAAAAGCATTGACATCGACTTGACCCTCGCTAGTAGCGTTATTTAATTGAGCCCCGTCGGTAATCTCTTTTGTCTTAATATTAAGTCCTAATTTTTTGGCCTGTGAACTCTTAGCAATATGTTCCCAAATATTTAGATCTGAACCTTGCGAACCAACAGTTATGGTATTACTATCAGTTGCTTTAGCTTGTTTGCCACAGCCAACTAACAAGATGACTGATAAAGCTAATAATGTGGTAAAAATTAACGTCTTTCCCTTTCTCATTTCCATTCCTCCTCAAATTTCTAATAATCCTTTAATTCTTATGTTGGTGCTAACCAAAATTCAAACATTCAAAACCCTCCTCATTTAAAATTTATTGTTCTGTCTATGTGGAATTAGACAAAGATTATTTTTTCTAACCAGATTAAACGTGAAGACAAAAAAATCGTCCCTACATGTACAGACTTTCTCTGTAATGTAGGGACGATTACCGTGGTACCACCCTAATTTATACTTTGCTTACACAAAATACCTCAACGACACTGACATGTCCGGGATGATATCGCATCCTTGCGTACCTTTGGCTTTCACCTAGGTAAGACTCCAAGCTCATCTTCAATCAACGTTTGTTCCATCTTTTCACTATCTGATGGTCACTTTGCAAACTAATAATTGATCTACTCTTCTCTTCATCGTCTAATTAGATTAAATAAGTTTTAATCGTTTGATTGGTGATTAATTTACACTTGCAGATTTAAGTTGTCAACTTAATTTTAATAAAATCGATACTTTAACCTCAAAATCAATACTATACCAATTATGAAATTTTGCTCTTTTGTGTATAAAAAAAGGCATTCATAAATGAATACCAAATTTTAATAATATTTTTATTATTTTTTATCTCGACTTTGGATAACAGCAACGATTCCACTCTCAAAACTAAAATCAACTGTATCCTTAACAAACTCGTTACTAGCCCAACTAACTGGATGCCCTGCACTAAAATCGTTCAATTTATACTTAGCATCCAAAATATTCAAATGTGTCACTGGACCAAGATTTACAAATGCTACGTATTCCATACCATTCTCATGAAACACAGAATAACGTCCTGGTTTAAAGAAACGAATCGTATTACGGGCAGATTTGTAATAAAGCTTGTCATAAAAATCTTGAAATCTAGGATCAAATGGCAAAAAGAGATTAACCAAAAAATGATCAATTCTTCCTCCAGTAGCTCCATAGACATAATATTCTTGAGCATTAAATTTCTGACGTGCTGCTAAAAGACATAATTCAGAATCAGTATCGTCTTTTTCTGGTGGGAACTTTTTAAAAATCGGCACATTATCTTGAACTAATTTTTGTTCTTTCTTGTCAATTGAATCAAAATCACCAATTGCAATATCAGGAATGATTCCATTGGCCATCAAATGTAAACTGCCTCGATCCGCACCAACCCAAGGACCAGGAATTGCTTTAATGCTCTTGCTTAATTCCGTGGGGTATTCACTCTCAGGACCACCTAAAAGGATATTTACTCGTTTCATTGCTTTGCTTCCACTGCCATTGAACGAAGTCCATCGATTCTTTCTTTAAGTCCGTCCTGTCCATCAAAGAGATATGAACCCGCTACAAAGATATCTGCACCAGCTTTAGCACACTGCTTGATTGTTTCAGGATTAATCCCTCCATCAACTTCAATATCAAAGTTGTCATCAGCTGCAGTTTGACGCAATTGATCCAAACGTTGAATTTTTTTAGTCATACCGGGAATAAATTGTTGACCACCAAAACCAGGATTAACTGTCATAACCAAAATTCGATCAATAATTGGGAACAATTCTTTAACAGTTTCTAAAGGTGTTCCTGGGTTAATAACAACCCCAGCTCGAGCACCTAATTTTTTGACCAATTCAATTGAACGATAAATATGTTGAGTACTTTCGGCATGGATCAAAACTGTACTTGCTCCAGCATCAATTACTGGCTTAACATAAGCATCTGGATTTTCCATCATCATATGGATATCAAGCGGTTTGTCAGTCACACGATGCATTCCCTCAACCACATTAGGACTAAACGACATATTAGGGACAAAGTTTCCGTCCATCATATCAATATGAAAAACATCAGCTCCAGCTTGATCGGCTGCTCTTACGTCACGTTCCAAATTCATAATATCTGCAGATAAAATTGATGGTGCAATCTTTACTGTCATTTAAATCAGCTCCTCAATATCTTTTTTTGTACGAATTAATTTCGTTTAAAAAGTATAAATAATTATCATAACGACTTTGCATTATCTCTCCTGCTGCCAATTCTTCTTTGACCTTGCAGTTAGGCTCATTAACATGACGACAACCTCTAAATTGACATTGACCACTGTATTTCAAAAATTCTGGGAACAATGTTGGCAATTCTTCCGGAGTAATATCCATCAAATCAATTGATGAAAATCCAGGCGTATCAGCGACTAATCCATCAGCAATATCAAATAAAGAAACTTGTCTAGTCGTGTGTTTACCACGATTCAAAGTTTGTGATATCTCTGCCGTAGCCAAACCTAATTCTTTATCAATATGGTTGAGCAAAGTTGATTTTCCAGCTCCTGACTGACCTGTAAAAACAGTCACTTTATTGGCAAAAGTTGACTTCAAACTGTCAACTTGAATGTCATTGTAGCTATCTTGATCAGTAAAAACTTGATATCCAGCCTCATGATAACCTAAAAGAACTTGTTTTAGTTCATCATATTTGTCATCAGATAACAGGTCAGCCTTTGTCAAATAAATCAATGGTTCAATATCGTTATGTTCGATGTTGACTAATATTTTATCCAATAAATTACTTGAAAAATTAGGTTCAGCTGATGAAGTTACCACAATTGCTTGATCAATATTCGCAATTGGTGGACGAACCAAACTATTTTCTCGGGGCAAAATTTCCAAAATATAGCCCAAATCACCAGTGGCATCAAAACTAACCTTGTCACCAACTAGTGGTTTGATTTTACGTTTACGAAAATTTCCTCGAGCTCTAGTACGTACTAATTCTTCACTTTCATCATCCAAAACATCATAAAACCCACTAATTGATTTTATGATTCTTCCTGTTCGTTCCATAAATCACCCATTTACTGAACCACCAAGTACAGTCTTATTATTACGTTCAACTATATATGATCCAGTTTGTCCATCCTTTAGATTAAAGCTTAACGTTACAGGCGTATCAGCCGTGATCGTCATGCTCTTATAAACCGAAGTAATACTGTGTGTTGCATCGGAAATATAAATTGTTACATCATTATTGCCACTAGAATCATAAGGAATCGTTATGTTCTTAGTAACAGTATTGGTACTAGACGAATTATTATTACTATTGCTATTATTACTATCTTTGTCATTTGAAGTTGTTTTATCAGTATCAGGACCCTTAGAAATAACTACTGACAAAGTACCACCTTGGCTAATTGTACTATTAGCAGTTGGCGTTTGACTAATCAAAAGTCCCTCTTCAACTTCATCTGAATATTGATAAGAGGTATTCAAAGTCAGCCCTGCTTCAGAAGCATAATCTTGAATACTCTTAAGGTTATAACCACTCAAATCCCGTACTTTAACGACTTTAGGCTTAACTGTTTTAGCCTTTGCCAAAGTCAGAGTTAATGATTTATTCTTAGTGACAACCTTTTTGCCGCTAGGAATACTTTGTTGGACGATTGTTCCAGGGTCATATTGATTTGTAGATCTGTATTTAAGATTAACTTTAAATCCACGTTTCTTTAAATTATCTGAAATATCTTCATAATCCTTACCAACTAACTTGGGCATTTTATAATATGTCGCACCTAAACTAACAACTAAGTTAACTTTAGCTCCATTTTTCAATTTTAATCCCTTAGCTGGAATTGATTTGATCACATGACCGGCATCAACATCATCATCATTTTCCTTAGAAACATCCCCTACTGTCAAATTAGAACTCTTTAACATGACATTGGCTTGTTTCATGGTCAAATTAAATAAATCAGGAACTGTTGTTTCTTGATTGCTCTTAATTACCATTGCAATTAAGAACAATATCAAAACAATTGGTACCATTGATGCCATCAAAATCATTTTACGTTTACGACTGATCTTCTGTGGTTTCTTCTCGGGAGCAGCTGCTTTGTCACTCGATTCTTTAATTGGTTCCATAACTCGAGTTTCTTCTAAATCGTTTATTGGGGTCGGTATAAATTTAGGCTCGTCAGCTCGTTCAGGCATCAAACAAGTATTCAGATCATCACACATTTCTTTAACAGATTGATATCTTTGATCTGGGTCTTTAGCTGTTGCCTTCAAAACTGCATTCTCAAGCGGTTGTGGAATATTAGGATCAATCTTACGCAGATCCGGCATTTCTTCTTTAGAATGCTTCAATGCTACAGTCACAGCAGTATCCCCTGTAAATGGAACATGCTTAGTCAATAACTCAAACAGAATAATTCCCAGAGCATAAATATCCGACAAAACAGTTGCCGAACGTCCCTTGATCTGTTCCGGTGACATGTAATGAACTGAACCTAGCAAAGAATTAGTTCTTGTAATAGAACGCTCACTCAAAGCTAAAGCAATTCCAAAATCGGAAACCTTAACTTGTAGAGGGTCCTTTTTCTCGTCTACCAAAATATTTTCTGGTTTTAAGTCACGGTGAATAATTCCATGTTCATGTGCATCCGACACTGCCATACAAATCTGCTTCATAATATCGACAACTTCGTGATAAGGAATTGGGAAATGATCACGAATATATTTCTTTAAATTCGGACCATCAACGTATTCAATTACGATGTATTGAACTCCATTATCA
This sequence comes from Companilactobacillus musae, assembly GCF_003967595.1. Lineage (GTDB taxonomy): Bacteria > Bacillota > Bacilli > Lactobacillales > Lactobacillaceae > Companilactobacillus > Companilactobacillus musae. The sequence continues at coordinate 568,109 of NZ_BIFW01000001.1, forward strand.
TTTCCAACATCGAGAACATTAACAATATTTGGATTAGAGAGACCACTAGTTGCCTTGGCTTCACGCCCAAATCTCCTCTTTACAGATTCATCATCTTGAAGATCATACCGCAAGGCTTTAACCGCTACCTTACGATTTAAGAGCGTGTCATTGGCCAAATAAACATTGGCCATTCCGCCCTCACCAAGTGTACCTAGAATCTCATAACGACCGCCTACTAGGTAACCTTTCTCCATCTAGTGGTTACCTCCGTTATCTTTCGTAGAAAAGAGTAAGGCGGTAATATTATCTCTTCCACCAGCAGCATTGGCTTTGTCGATTAAAACATGACACTTCGTCTCTAAACTTATTTTTTGTGCTAAAACATCTTTGATTTCATTTTCTGGGACCATGTTAGTCAAACCATCTGTACACAACAAGATAATCGCATTATCGACTAAATCAAAATCCTTTACTCGTGGTTGCACTGTCTGTGAAACCCCGAGAGTTTGCGTAATGATATTTTTTTGTGGATGATTTTCAGCTTCTTCAGGACTGATCTGACCAGTTTCCAATAATTCATGAACTAATGAATGGTCAACACTTAATTGTTTTAACTCGTCGTCGGTAAAAATATAACAACGAGAATCGCCAACATTAACGACCATCATTTTTTCCCCAACAAAGAAAACGCCAACCATTGTTGTTCCCATACCATTAAGATCATCAAATTGATTCGACACTGAAACAATACGATCATTTTCTTTACTTAATTCTCGAATTATCCATTCTCGAAGTTCAGCAATATTATCGACTTCTGATTCTTCAAAATTATGTCCTAAATGAGATACGGCCATATTCGAAGCAACGTCTCCGCCTCTATGTCCACCCATGCCATCAGCTACGATGCCGAACACAATATTCTTTTTATTCTTGAAAACATTCACGTAATCTTGATTGTTTTCTCTGAGTTTTCCAACATCAGTTAATAACGCATATTCCATCAGTTTAGACCTTACCTCTTTAATTTTTTCTAACGAAAGTAGCAATAAAGAATCCATCTGTAAAGTAATCACTAGGAAGAACTTTCAACATACCATCTTTAACAGAATTATCCAAAGCTGGGTCATGCTTGACTGGTTCTAAAGCAAAATTCTTATGTTCAGCCAAGAATTTCTTTACGACCATTTCGTTTTCTTCATCATCAAAAGTACAAGTACTGAAAACCAACTTACCGTCTATCTCCAATAAGTCGACCATACTATCAAGAATTTGCAATTGAACTCTTTGTAGGTTCATTAAATCCTCTTCTTGACGGAAATATCTCAATTCAGGTTTACGTCTAATTAAACCAAGACCTGAACATGGAGCATCAACCAAAATCCGATCAAAGGTTGTATTAAGGACATCTTTAGCTTTACGAGCATCAATTGCTCCAGTGCCAATAATGTCGCTATACCCCATTCTGTCGCTATTCTCACGAATTAGTTTTGTCTTGTGTTTATGAATATCTAGAGCAGTAACAGCACCATCTTTAATGTAACTAGCTATATGAGTTGTTTTTCCACCCGGTGCAGCACAAGCATCAAGAACTCGACTATTAGGTTGAAGATCCAAAGCTGGTGCTACTAACATTGAACTTTCATCTTGAATTGTATAAAGTCCATCTCGAAATTCTGGAGTGTTAACTAAATTACCACTCTCACAGACTAACCCAACTGGGGAAATTTTGCTTGGTTTTACATCAAATCCTTCTTGATTCAAAGTTTTCTGCAAATCAGCGACTGTTGTCTTATTAGTATTAACTCTAATTGAAACATGTGAAGGTTGGTTGATTGTCTGTAAAATTTCTTCCGTCTTAGTCATTCCTTGTTGATCAACAAATAACTGTACTAACCAACGGGGCACACTGTACATACGACTTAAATCAAAGACTGTTTCCTTACCATGAATATCACGAGCACCATGACGTTGGAAATTTCTTAAAACAGCATTGACCAAGTTTCCAGCTCCACGATTAGCTTTTTGTTTAGCAATCTCAGTCGATTCATTTAAAACTGCATGAGCAGGTATTTTATCTAAATAACATAATTGGTAAATCGCTGTTTGCAATAATAAATCTAACCAAAGGTCTAATTTTTTATCTTTTAAATAGGGCTCTAATTGATATTCCAATACGTATTTATTTTGAATTACGCCATAAACAATATTTGTCATTAAACGACTATCAGCATCCGACATATCGGCTTTCTTTAAAATATTGTTAATTTCAATATTTGAATAAGCTTTATTTTGGAACACCTTAGTTAAAGCTTCTACGGCTAATGCACGAGGATTATTTTTCATTAATAACTTGTTGTCCTTTTTCTAGGTTTTTGCCCATTCCGTTCATATAATTGGCAATATCCATAATTTTTTTACCAGCTGGTTGAATTTTTTTAATAGCAACACCTTGACCATCACCAGCAACGATAACCAATTTCTTTTTACCTAAGTCAAAGATAGTTCCACTGGCCTGATCAGAATTTATTTCCACAACATCAGTCTTATAAAGCTTAGTTCTTTGACCATCTAACATTGTCCAAGCACCGGGATCTGGACTAAGGGCACGAATTTGATTGAAGACTTCTTGTGCTGGCTTAGTGAAATCGATATGTTCCTGTTCTTTTGTAATATTAGGTGAAAAAATTACCTTATCGGGATCTTGTTTGATTGGGTTGATATCGCCACTTAAAATTTTAGGAATAGTATCGAGTAACAACTCACGTCCAACAACAGCCATCTTTTCAAACAGACTACCATTATCGTCATCTTTTCCAATTGGTAACTTTTCCTGACTGATAATATCGCCAGCATCCATTCCTTTAACCATATACATAATCGTAATACCTGTTTCTTTGTCACCATTAAGTAATGACCATTGAATTGGTGCGCCACCACGATACTTAGGCAAAAGTGATCCGTGAACATTGATAGCTGCTACTTTGGCTGATTCCAAGAAACTTGTTGGTAAAAATTGTCCATAAGCTGCTGTAACAATTAGATCAGCTTGCAAGGCCTTTAGTTCCTCAACTTCAGGACTGCCAGGTAACTTGGCTGGTTGATATAATTTAATATTTTCATCTTCTGCAACAACTTTAACAGGGCTCTTTTGAAGTTTTTGCTTACGGCCAACTGGCTTATCTGGTTGTGTAACAGCCGCAATAACATCATAGCCTTCCTTTAAGAGTCCTTTCAAAACTGTAGCGGAAAAATCTGGTGTACCTAGAAAAATTATTTTTGTCATTAACTCACCCTTTAATCAATATGTTGTGGTTCATTGTCGATTGCAATTGTAAAACCTTTTTTTGCATCGGCTTGTGTTTCATTGAGAATTTCCAATAACCTTTGATGTAATTCTGGTTCATGTTTATATTTTACAATAATTTGATAATAATATTTATTTTGTTTACGTGTAATCATCGTTGGACTTGGTCCTAACAAAATAGCATTTTTAGACAAAGCAGACTGAAGCTGTTTCTTTAACCAGTAGCTTTGTTTTAAAGTCTGGCCTTCATCCTTATTTGCAACACTAACCAAGGTCGTAAAGTAATACGGCGTGTAATTAGATTGATGACGTAAATACATTTCTTGTTTGAAAAAAGTTTCATAATCTTGTTTGGCTGCATCTTTAATAGCGTAGTGATCAGGATTATACGTTTGAATAATAACATGCCCTGTTTTCTCAGCTCGACCAGCTCGACCACTAACTTGAGTCAACAATTGGAATGTTCTTTCACTGGCTCGAAAATCCGCCAAGCTCAAAGTCGTATCTGCATTGATTACTCCTACCAAAGTGACATCTGGAAAATCCAATCCTTTGGCAATCATCTGAGTTCCTAACAAGATATCAGCTTTATGCTGTCCGAATTGCTGTAAGATTTTTGCATGAGCACCTTTACGACGAGTTGTATCAACATCCATTCTTAAAATTCGAGCCTGAGGATACATCTCTTTCAATTGTTGCTCAATATTTTGCGTGCCCGTACCATAAAAGCCAATTTTCTTGCTATGACAATTGGGACAAATATTAGGAACGGCTTCTTCATGTCCACAATAATGGCATTTCATACGACCTAAATCTTTATGATAGGTCAATGAAACATCACAATTAGGACATTTCAAAACAAACCCACATTCGCGACACATCATAAACGAAGAATATCCACGACGATTTAATAATACTATGGATTGATCATGTCGATCCAAATTCTCTTGTAAGCTGTTCTTCAATGCGGGAGAAAAATCACCTTTGACGGCAGAATTCTCAGCATCACGCATATCAACAATCTGAACGTGAGGTAAAGTCTGATTATTGATTCTTTTTTTCATCCGAATCAGCTTGTAAACACCTTTTTCAGCCCTTGCACGAGATTCCAATGATGGTGTAGCACTACCTAAAACTACCGGACACTTATTGATCTTGCTTCGCCACTGTGCGACATCACGAGCATGGTAACGGGGATTGTCATCTTGTTTATAACTTGCCTCATGTTCTTCATCGATAATTATTAAACCTATCTTTTTTAACGGAGCAAAAACTGCACTTCTTGCCCCAACAACTACTTTGACATCATGATTTTCAATTCTAGTCCATTCATCATAACGTTCACCATTCGATAGACCACTGTGTAAGACCGCCACTTGATCACCAAACCGTCCGACCACGCGATTAACCATTTGCGGTGTCAATGAGATTTCAGGTACTAACATAAGTGCTGTTTTATCCTGCTGCAACGCTTTTTCGATTGTCTGCAAATAAACTTCTGTCTTACCACTACCGGTAACTCCTTCGATTAAAAAGGTCTGAGGAGTTTCATTTTCAATTGCCGTATCAATTTCATCAACAGCAACCTGTTGCTCATCGGTTAATGCTAAATTCGTAGTCTGCTCAGGCGTAATACCGATTGGTTTACGTAATTTAGTTACCTCGACAACCCTTACTAAATTATTTTTCTCTGCTGTTTTAATAGCAGCTCTAGAAATATCATATTCTTTTTCCAAAGCATTAAATTCAATTGGTAATTTATCCAGATTATCGGCTAAAAAAGTTAATAATTTAATTTGAGCCTTGGCATTACTACGAAGTTTACTCTTTGCTTCATGAAGTTGAATGATATTCAAATCAGTTGTTACTGCCTGACGTTTGACCTGAACTGCCTTATTCTCAACCACATATTGAATATCTACTTTTTGATTCTTACGTAATTTATTGATCAAACGAATAGTTGCATCATCAAGTTGATTAGTAATTTCAAAATTTGTTTGACCTGACATCAATGATTGAACCTCAGGGTCATTTTCAACTAAGGGAATCACAAATTGTTTATATTTGGCACGCATGACACTAGGCAACATTGTTTGTAAACAAGAAATCTGAAAGGAGTATGTTCGATCCGCCAACCATGATGATAATTTCAACATTTCTTCAGAAAGAACTGGTTTCAAATCAATTACTCGTGAAATAGGTTTTAATTTTCCTTGAAAATCACTCTCTGCCTTAACAGACATCACAAATCCCTGGATTTTTCTTTTACCACGGCCAAAGGGAACTTCGACTCGCATCCCACTGACAACGACATCTGTCAGTGCATCGGGAATTAGATATTCAAAAGGCCTGTTAGTCTGCATAGTGGGCACATCGACAATTATCTCTGCTACTGACATAAAAACCACCTATTCTTAATAGAATAAAAAAGCCCCCACTAATTCGAAAATCAGTGAAGGAATAATTTTATTAGTTGTCTTCTTTTTTCTCTTCTTCAACTTTTTCAGCTTCTTTTTCAAGAAGAATTGAATTAGGATCAATTTCGATTTTATCATCAGCAATTTCTTCAAAAGCACGACCAACAGTTCTTGGTGATTCGTAGTGGTTCAACAATTCAATATCACCATTTTCTAATTGGTGGGCACGCTTAGCTGCCAAAACAGCTAATGAATAACGAGAATCAACTCGATCTAAAAGTTTATCAATTGATGGATAAATAATCATAAATTATTAATCTCCTATTATTTTTTTGTATTTGTCAATTACGCGTGGCACTCTTAAGTGTTCGCTTCTAATTATACCTTCGATTTTTTCAACTGCATTAGGTATTTTATCATTAACGACGGCATAGTCATAGCTTGTCATCATTTGAATTTCTTTTTTAGCTTTTTCCATACGTTTGTCGATAGTTTTCTCATCGTCAGTTCCACGGTGAGTGATACGATCTCTTAAGCTAGTCAAATCAGGTGGTGTTAAGAAAATAAATACGCCATCAGGCATCTTCCCACGAACTTGCATAGCACCATTGACTTCAATTTCCAATAAAACATCAATCCCAGCATCAAGCTTTTGATTAACATATTTTAGTGGTGTCCCATAATAATGGTCAACATACTTAGCATATTCTAACATGCCACCATTATTTATTTCGTCTTCAAACTCTTCATTCGTTCGGAAATAATAATCGACTCCATCGACTTCGCCAGGACGCATTTGACGTGTAGTCATTGAAACAGAATAATCAAATTTAATTGATGAATTCTTTAACATCGCTTTTCTAACAGTTCCTTTACCTACTCCAGATGGACCTGATAAAACGATTAACATTCCCCTTGTTGACATAATTAAGTTATCCCTACTATCTATATAATATTGGTATCTATAATGCAATAAAATCGTATGATTTTCAAGGCTTTGACCTAGGTCAAGATAAAAATTCATTAAGAAATAAAAAAATAAAGTTGCTCTTTGGAACACTTGTTCGTATAATGAAGATACAAACAAGTGTTCGGGGGTTCAAAAATGCAAGCAAAACAATTACACAATCGCTTCACTACAAATTTAATCAACAATACCACTAACTTTATCAATAATAACTTTGATTTCAATCTTAAGAATGATACCAAAACTCAAATCAAACAGATGCCTTTAATGCAATTAAAGATTTTTGCAGAACAAAGTTTCCAAAAAAATTATTCTGTCGTTATTACAATGTTAAACGACAAACAACTTCATGGCAAATTTATTTCACAAGTTAACCAAAATAAATTTGTTTTCAAAGTCAATTCTAACTTTTTTAAAATCATTACGCTAGACCAAATCAAGTCAATTAATTTAGTCTAAACGTTTTTGCTCTCCTTGAGCTAATTCTAATAACTCTTGAGCATGCTTTCTAGTCAAATCGGTTACCTTAGTACCAGCTAACATCAGTGAAATAGCTTCAATTCTTTGAAGATCGTCAAGTAATGAAACCCTAGTTTCGGTTTTATCTTTGACGGTCTCTTTTTTTATCTCAAATTGCAAATCACTCATGGCCGCTACTTGAGGCAAATGTGTAATACAGAGCACTTGTAAAAATTGTGAAACCTTATAAATCTTATCACCAATCGCTTGAGCAACTCGACCACTGACCCCTGTATCAATTTCATCAAAAACAATTGTTTCAACATTCATTTTTTCAGCAATGATTGCTTCAAAGGCCAAAATAACACGGGATAATTCACCACCAGAAGCTACTTTAACTAATGGCTTATAATCTTCACCAACATTAGTCTTTAGATCAAATTGAATCTGATCAATTCCCTTAATGGAAAGATTTTCATCTGAAAGTGAAGTGAAGTTAACTCCAAACTTAGCATCAGGCATATAAAGATCTTTCAATTGATGATTGATTGATTTTTCCAAAGAAGTCGCTGTCTTATGACGTTGTTTGGATAATTCTTTCCCTAGATTGATCAACTCAGTTTGTAATTTAGAAATTTCTTGTTCTAATTTTGATTCAGTGTTGTCATCAATATCTATCTCTGATAACTCCTGATGAGCATTTTTCCCAAATTCAATCACTTCGTCTAAAGTAGGACCATATTTTTTCTTCAAATTATCCAACGTAATCAATCTCTTTTGAATATTATCCAAACGATTCTCATCAAAGTCTAAATTCTCCAATTGATCAGAAATAGTTGCTGCATTGTCTTGTAACTGATAATAAGCACCGTTGACTGAATCATAAAGTTCCTTATAAGACTTGTCGTAATCCATAATATCTTCCAATTGATCACGGACATTGCCCAACGCATCTACTACACCAACATTATTCTCAGACAAACCTCGATAACTTTCTTGCAAGGCCGAACTGATTTTTTCAAAATTAGATAACTGATTTTTTTCGTCCTCTAATTTATCATCTTCTCTGGCTTGAAGTTTGGCACTATCAATATCTTCAATCTGAAATTTTAGCATATCAATTCGTTGAACCAAGTTTTGAGAATTTTTTTGAATTGTTCTTAAACGACTACGTTTATCCTGATATTCATTAAAGAGGTTTTGATAATTCAAAAGATCTTTCTGAAACTTATTATCAGCAAAACGATCCAAGATATTAATATGATTATCTTCATCTAGAAGTTCCTGTTGCTGATTTTGACCATGAATTTCGACTAGAAATTGTCCAACTTGTCGTAAAACATTTGTTTTAACCAATTCATTATTGATTCGACAGACATTACGACCCTTACGATTTATTTCACGTTTGATAATCAACTGATTATCTTCATGAGCAATCCCATATTCATCCAATATAGCAAAAAGAGGACTACTTGGTTTCACCTCAAATAGTCCTTGTACATTCAGCTGTTCTTGTCCGGTTCTAATAAAATCGATTGATGATCTACTTCCGACCAATAATCCCAATGCATCGATAATGATTGACTTACCAGCACCAGTTTCACCAGTTAAAGCCGTCATTCCATCATGGAAATCAATTTGCAATTTATTGATGATCGCAAAGTTATTGATTATTAGTTTTTTTAGCATTATCTCACCTATTTATTAAGATTTGCATATGCCGCTTCCATAGTCTTTTCAACGGAAACAGTATCTAAAATTTCCCCATCTTGAGCAGTCTCTGGTTTTTGAATATGCATCAAGAATTCAATATTACCTTCACCACCCTTAATTGGTGAGAAGTCTAATCCTGACACAATAAAACCAGCATTTTTAGCAAAATTAGTAATCTTTTCTAAGACCATCTGATGAACTTTGTGATCTCTGACAATTCCATGTTTACCAACATTTTCTGGACCAGCTTCAAACTGTGGCTTGATCAAACAAACAGCATCTGAACCCGGCAAAATAATATTAAACATTGGTGGCAAAATCAATTCCAAAGAAATAAATGAAACATCAGTCATCGCAAATTGAGGCAAGCCTTCATGAAAGTCTTCCGGTTTACTGTAACGGAAGTTAACCCGTTCCATAACCACAACACGTTCATCCTTGCGTAATTTCCAAGCTAATTGATTATATCCGACATCTAAGGCATAAACTTTTTGCGCACCATTTTGCAAGGCCACATCAGTGAATCCACCTGTAGAAGATCCAATATCTAGACAGATACGATCTGTCAAGTCAATATCAAAAGACTTCAAAGCTTTTTCCAATTTATATCCACCACGACTGACATACTTACTATGAGCATTTTCAGCCAAATGAAATATGGTATCTGGATCAACTTTTTCACCCGGTTTATCAAAACGTAAGTTATCTTGGTTATAAACTTCTCCCGCCATAACTGAACGTTTAGCCTGTTCTCTTGATTCAAATAAATTTTGTTCAACTAATAAAACATCAATTCTTTTTTTTGCCAATATGTGTCACCTATTCTTTAAAATAATTCAAAAAGCTTACCAATAAGTTTTTATCGAAATTTTCTTCCTTGAGAACTGCATTCAAAGCATTCTTGACCAAATCATTTAACTTAGTCTCAGTTGCTTTCTTACCGATCAAATTGGGGAAAGTATTTTTATCAATATCTTCGCCGTCATCGGCATCATTCAAATCATCCTTTAACTGAAATGCTAAACCAACACTATTAGCATAATCAACTAAATTTTTAGACAATTCATGTCCCGCACAAAAGGCTCCCATTGTTACCGCTGCAGTAATTAAATCAGCCGTCTTTTGTTTATGTAAGGTCGTCAATTCAGTTTCATCCAGTTTTTTATCTTCCATAGTGATGTCAGTCATTTGACCTGCCACCATCCCCATAGGACCTGCATTATGAGCCAGAATTCTAACAGAAGCCATTCTTTTATCAGTTTCCAAACTCGACTTAGCAATCCAATAGAATGCTTGAGTTAACAAACCATCACCGGCCAAAACTGCCGGACCAACACCAAATTGTTTATGATTAGACAATTTCCCACGACGATAATCACTATCATCCATTTCTGGCAAATCATCATGAATCAAAGAGTAAGTGTGAATCAATTCAATTGCTCCAGCAATATCAAAATACTTCGACAAATCAGTCATCTTAACGCCACAGGAATAAGCAGTCGCTAGAAATAACATAGGACGAACCCTTTTACCACCAGTATTCAAAGAATACAACATTGCTTCCTTGAGTGTTTCCTGCTTGATCTCAGAATTTAGACGATCATTCAAAAATTGATTGAAGTCTGGTAAGACTTGATCACAAAATTCCGAAAAATTTTTAATCTCCATTATTGATCATTTCCTTCATCCTGATTATTCTTCACGCTGATCTCTTGACCATCTTTGGTCATGATCTTAGTTACTGTTTCCTCAGCATCACTAAGTGTTTTTTCAAGCTCTTTGCTCAAAGTAACACCTTTTTTGAATTTTTCCATGGCCTCTTCCAATGGAACATTTCCTGATTCAAGATTAGTAACAATTGCCTCCAAATCAGCTAAATTTTCTTCAAATGTTTTCTTCTTTTCAGCCATTATTATCCTCACTTACTTCTTTGGTTGTTAACTTGACGCTTCCGTTTTTAACCTTCAAATCAACCTCTTGACCAACTTGATAATCCGACACATCAACTAATACCTTGCCTGTTTTATTAGTGGGGATAGCATAACCACGACTTAAAGTCTTTAACGGACTTAAAGAATCCAAGGCTGCTACCCGACTATTAAATATATTACGGTTTTTATTAATAACTTTATTTACGTTATTGATCAAAATCTGATAATTTCGATTAACTTGATTGCCATAACTGTATATCTGATCTCGTGGTGAAACGCGAACCAAACGATTAGCATATTGAATTAAATCAGTTTTTGAACGATTCAAAGTATTTTTCATACTTTGTTGCAACTTATCTTGTAAATAATCTACTTTTTGTAGATATACCTCATAGATTCTTTCAGGATGCTGCAAAAAGACGTTCTGAGACAAAGATTTGACTCTATCCTGGTAATTAGCAATCAAATTATTTTGAGCGCTGTAAAGCCTTTTATTAAGATCTTGGAGGTGTTCCAAAACATCACTCAAAACTGGCGTAGCTAATTCGGCGGCTGCGGTCGGAGTAGCGGCTCTTAAATCAGCTACTAAATCAGCAATTGTTGTATCAGTTTCATGTCCCACCGAACTAATAACTGGAATCTTACTTTGAACAATTGCCTGAGCGACAATTTCTTCATTGAATGGCCAGAGGTCTTCAATAGATCCCCCACCACGACCAATAATGATCGTATCAAAATTACCAGCTTCATTGATTCGCTTCAACTGCTTCACAATTGTACCAGCTGCTTCATCACCTTGAACTTGAGCCGGATATAAAACTAACTGCACAATTGGATAACGTCTAGCGACAGTCGTCATAATATCGTGAATAACTGCTCCAGATTGACTTGTTACTATCGCAATTCGTTTTGGAAATTGGGGAATCGGTTTTTTAGGTAAATCAAAGACACCTTGTTGTGCTAACTTTTTCTTCAATTGCTCAAAAGCTGCATACAAAGCTCCCAATCCGGCTGGTTCCATAGATTCAACATAAATCTGATATGATCCGGACGGTTCATATAAAGAAATTCGACCTTGAACAAGGACTTGCATACCTTCTTCTGGTTGAAATTTAATTTTTTCAAAATTACTTCTGAACATTATCGCAGAAATCTTAGCCTTATCATCTTTTAAAGAAAAATATTGGTGTGCATGAGGGCGTAATCTAAAATTGGAAATTTCCCCCATCAAATAGACGTGTCCCAAATAAGGGTCCACGTCAAATTTTCTTTTCAAATATTGGCTTAAAGCGGTAACAGTTAAATATTGCTCACTATCCATTTACCCTGCCTTCGGCTAATTCAATCACTTGGTCTACTAAAGCAGTGATTGTCATTGGACCAACACCACCAGGAACAGGTGTCATCATAGAAGCTTTTTCTTTGACATCATCAAAGTCAACATCTCCACAGAGCTTGCCATTTTCATCGCGATCCATCCCGACATCAACAACAATAGCCTGATCTTTAACATATTCCTGCGTGATAAACTTGGCTTTTCCAATAGCTACGACTAGCACATCAGCCTTACTTGTAATTTCTTTAAGGTTCTTAGTATGAGAATGCGTAATCGTTACAGTGGCATTACGATCCAGCATTAAAGCAGCAGTTGGTTTACCAACAATATTGCTCCGTCCGACAATAACAACATTCTTGCCATCAAGATCAACATTATAGTGATCCAACATCATCAAAATTCCTGAAGCAGTAGCTGGTTTGGTTAGTGGTGTTCCAATCCAGAGATTTCCAACGCTAATTGGTGTGAATCCATCAACATCTTTATGAGGATCAATTGCTTCAATAACTTTATCTTCATCGATATGATCTGGCACTGGTAATTGAACAATAAAACCATCAATTGCAGTATTATGATTCAATTCATCGATTTTATTCAATAACTCTTCTTCAGAAACAGTGGTATCAAAGTGAATCAACTGGAAATTAATGCCAAGCTTTTCTGCTCGACGTTTCTTATTGCGTACATAAACTGCACTGGCAGAATTATCACCAACAAGAATTACAGCTAATCCTGGAGTTACACCCTTTTTCTTTAAATCAGCAACTCTTTGAGTCATCGTTTCATCTAATGCAGCTGCTACTTTTTTACCTTCTAATAATTTCACACTAATCACCATAAAAAGGCTGGTAAATTTACCAGCCTTTACCCTTCTACAAAATTAGATAAAATACCATTAACGAAGGACTTTGAGTCCTTATCACCAAAATCACCAGCCATTTCAATTGCTTCATCAATAGCTACTTTCTTTGGTACTTCCAAACTGTTTTCCATTTCAAATAAACCAACACGCAAAACTGCGCGATCAATTCTAGACAGACGTTGAACTGTCCATTTGTTCTTCAAATGAGCAGCAATTTCTTTATCAAGTTCAGCCTGATGCTCATTTGCACCAGAAACTAAAAATGTTAAATAGTCAGGAACCTCTTCTTCAGCCAAATCGCATAGTTGCATGGTAGATGCGATAGCAGCCTCGGGAGTATCCTGAGTCGTTTCTATGGAAAATAGTGATTGAACTGCGAGTTCTCTGATTTTATGTCTACTTATCACTAGTTTTATTCCTTTTTATCTGTTGTTACACGTTCGATCTCGCCAGTTTCTTTTTTGGCGATCAATCCTACAACATGCACATTAATTTCACTCAAGTCTAAATCGGTCATGAATTCAAGTTGTTCAATGGCTGATTTTTGGATTTCTAAGGATACCTTAGGGATCGATACGCCATATTCCAAATATACATAAACATCCGCAGATATTTTATCATCATTGAACGACACATCAACACCCTTGCCATGGTTAATTCTACCAAAGAGTGAATCTATTCGACTAGAAATAGTCCCACGCATTTCGTAAACACCATCAACTTGGTTTGTAGCAATTCCCAGAAGGATCTCAATAACTTGATGTGATATTTCAACATTACCGTTTATTTTTCCACTATCTTGTTGTAGAGAAACATATTTTTGTTCAGCCATAAACTTATCTCCATAATCAGTTATTAATTAGCACGTGAAATGTAAGTACCATCTTGTGTGTTAATTGTTAGCATATCGCCTTCATTAACGAAGAAAGGTACTTGGACAACTAAGCCTGTTTCCATTGTAGCTGGTTTAGAACCACCTGATTGAGTATCACCTTTGATTGATGCTTCAGTTTCGGTAACCTTCAAGTCAACTGTATTAGGGATATCAACACCGATAGTTTCACCATTGTACATCATGATATTAACTTCCATGTTTTCTTTCAAGTACTTCAATTGTTCTTGAATTTGATCACCAGCAATAGTTAATTGTTCATATGTTGTAGTGTCCATGAAGACATAGTTGTCACCTTCAGCATATAGATATTGCATCTTCTTGTTTTCGATATTAGCTTTTTCAACTTTGGCTGTTGATCTGAAAGTCATTTCTTGAACAGCACCAGTTCTTAGGTTCTTTAACTTTGAACGAACAAAGGCACTACCCTTACCTGGCTTAACATGCTGAAATTCTACAACACGCCAGATACCATCTTTTACTTCGATTGTTAGTCCATTTTTGAAATCATTTACTGAAATTGACATTTTATTCTCCCTTGGTTCATAAGATTTTGCCGATAAAACACTATACATTATCTTACCAATATTTACGTGCTAATGGCAATAACCCAAGCTTATTATATAAAAAAAAGAGGAACATTGTCCTCTTTTTTTCTCAATATATTAATATACTGAAACTTTTCTCTTGTCTTTGCCAAGTCTTTCAAACTTAACAACGCCATCTGTAAGTGCGAACAATGTATCATCGCCACCGCGACCAACATTAGCACCTGGATGAATCTTTGTACCACGTTGTCTATAAATAATTGCACCAGCAGTGATAGCTTGGCCATCAGCACGCTTAGCACCTAGTCTACGACCAGCTGAGTTACGGCCGTTACTTGTTGATCCACCACCCTTATGGTGAGAGAAAAATTGTAAATTCATCTTAAGCATGAAGTTTACCTCCTAATCAAGATCTATCTTATTTTTTTGTACTTGAACTTCAATGTTTTTCGAATAACTGCTTTCAATATCCTTAAGGATCCAAAAGAGATTATCCAACAACAAGGCAGTATCATGTGATATCGCTTTGTCAAATTGGCATCCGAGATGCCCACCGTTTACTTCATCCATGACTACCTGAGGACTAGCCCCAGTAAGCTTTTCCAGATTATTGATGGTTCCAATCGTTACTGCTGAAACAGCAGCACAAACTAAATCTTGACCATAAGGTCCTGAGTCAGCGTGCCCTTTAATTAAAAAAGAATCGATTTTCTTATCTGAATTCTGGTGAAAACTTGCTCTAATCATAATTAAGCCTTGATACTATCGATAAGTACCTTTGTATATGGTTGACGGTGACCAGTCTTCTTGTGTGAATGCTTCTTAGGTTTGTACTTGTAAGTAACAACTTTCTTTTCCTTACCTTGTTTTTCAACCTTACCAGAAACACTAGCGCCTTCAACTACAGGGCTACCAACTTTAACAGTCTTGCCATCAGAAACTAAGATTACATCATCAAATGTAACTGCGTCCCCTTCTTTGACATCAAGCTTTTCAACATAAATTGAAGCATTTTCTTCAACTTTATATTGCTTACCACCAGTTTTAATAATTGCGTACATATTAGCGTACACTCCCTTCTAAGACTCGCCAATCAGGTGCACTAAGCTTAAACCTGATTTTGAGCGGTTGTAGATGCAATAGTGATTGCAACTTATAAAATATAGCAAATTTTACTTGTTTTTTCAACTATTCTTCGGAATTTTTTTCTTTTTCCAGCTAAGATCTTTTATTGATAAATAGACCAAATACATAATTCCCAATAGATTTAATAATAATGATCCAATTCCCAGCCAATCGTATTGAGTATGAATTTCAACAATACTCTTTCCAGGATGCGTTCTCAGTTGAATTGTCCCACGCTTAGAAATACTTGTTTTGACATTTTCATTATTTAATTGGATTTTATAACCAGAATATTTTTGAATCGGCAAATCTAAAATAACTGACTTAGGATTATAATATTGAATCCAATAATCATTAGCTTTTGTATAGAACGAAACTGAAGTTTTTTGGCCATTAACTAAGAATTGATTTTTACCATTAGTTGCTTTGTCATGATAATCAACAACAAATTTTTCATATTTGGCATTGGCCATGGCAATGGTCTTTGGTGCATGCAACTGTGTACTTTGACTGTACACCAAACTTGAAAAGCCTATCGTCGCAATAGCAACTAACAATAGTTTTAAAATACTAGGCATTTCCTGACAGATCAAAATAGCAATTCGACTGACAATAATTATTAAAAATATCTCCAAAATAATTTGGAAAGCAAAAACTAACCGACTGGCATCTGCAAATTGCAGTTTGATTGGAAATAAAATAGCCGCTGTCAAAGGTAACGTTTCTAGCAATAGTATTTTATAACTAAACTTACTCTTCAGAAAAATAATGATTAGCAATAGGCCTAGCAAAATAACGATACTCAGTAGCAAATATCGTTGTAACTGTGAAAAATTAAATTGATCAAACCACTTAAAATAATCGACATTCTTAATTGGATCTTGAACCATTTTGTTTGACGATTGCTTAACTAAAGGTCCCCAATAACCGACCGTTGTTATCAAAGTTATGGACATTAATTTGACGATATTTAAACACAGCATCCCCCAATATTGCCAATGATGAGAGGTCCTTTTAAAAATCATCGCAAAAAACATTGGAACAAGTGTTATAACAACTGCCAAAGCAATATAAGGAGCTGTCCAAATAGCTAAGACTAACCCCCAAGTCAAAATATGCCAATCCCTATTATTAAATAGCTGATAGGCACCAAAATAAATCATCGGTAAAAATATTAAAACCAAATAATTTTCCAAACGCTGATTTTGAAAAACTAAATTGAAACGATTCAAAGAAAAAGTGTAAATAACTGAAAATAGTAAAGATTCTAAAGTATCTTTAGAAAACTTATTCATGAAATAATATGCACTAACAAAAGTCAAAAAGGTAATAATCGCTAAATAAATCGTAAATCCATAAGGTACATTTATATTTACAAAGATCCACCCTGACAAAATGGTCAGCCAAGGACTGAAAAGATTTATCTGACTACCAGAATGATTCCAATAATTAAAATTAATAGGTGAAGTAAAAATATTTCCCAAACTTTTTAAATGCGCTATATTAAAAATCATCGTTTCGCCGAAGTTAGCCCGTTGATAAAACAATACTGCATAAAATATACTCAAAAATAAAAATATAATACCTAAAATTATTCTTTTCCATGAATGATTCGACATGGGTAACTCCCTCACAAACAATGTTTTATATCATTATACTAAAAAAAGGATTGTGCAACTGACTCCAACACAATCCTTTGACAATATTCAAATTTATTAAGCTAAGGTCGTCATAACTAAACGTCCTAAGACGATTAAGAAAAAGACGGTTACAAAAACCAATTTGCCTCTTTTTAGATTTAGTTTTGTTAGAACCTTAGTTATTAATACTAGAGCAATAATTAGACTAACCCCGATCAGAATCCCCATCAAGTTGCTAATAACCGCCTGTTGCGTTAAAAACGCCGCCATAACATCTATTAAAATGAAAGCAATCGTAATAACAAACGCAAACTTTCTTTTCAAAATACGTCCACCTCTAAAATCCCAGGCATTTCAAAAAATGCCTAAAGTTTAAGCACAACGGTGCTATTGTAAAATTAAATTATATACAATGCAAGATGATTTTATATTTAGGTGCCAAAAAGGTTAATACACCAGCAAATATTTTTTTATAATTTATACGATTGCCAAGGTAAATCTTGTGGATAGCGTTGGTTAATAATCGAAACACTTTTCAAATCATCTGGTTCCAACTCCAAAATTAAGCGATCATCATCAAACAAAGGCCATTCGTACTTTATTTCTTCAGCATAAGGTTTACCCGTTGCGATGAAATCAAACAACAAATTCAACAAATACTGCTGATTCTTACGATAATCAATATTTAATTCTGACACTGGCTTATTAAGATAATTGAGAATCCCACCATGTTGACCCTCAAATACTCGAGCTAAGTTGCAATAAACTTCAGCATCCGAATTTTGAACCAATAAATCTGCCAATCTTTTAGCTGGTAAAGCATACATTGCTAAACCCAACATCTTTACAAAATCACTTTTAGAATAGGTTTTCTGTAAAAGTTTCTCCTTCAAAACTTCTGCATTCTTGCCAAAGAGATCAGGCAAAACATCTTTTTCTAAGTGACTGATACTCATATCTTTATATGTTCCCAGTTCATTGCTACCAGCTGAAATAATTGTCTTAAAACGAGTTTTCTTAACACGTTTTAATAACTTATCTTGCCAGTCCTTTGAAATCAAATCATCGTCAATGACCGGCCCAAACCAATTTGTTGCTACATGGTCTTTCAATGCTCTTTGTTGAACAATTTGTAAACCATCATCTGTCAGATTAAATAGATCTTTAGTAGATTTGATATTATTTTCCCGACAAATTTGTTCAGAAACTTTTTGGGCTGTTTTCAAATCACGAATCGTCTGAACTCCGCCTGAAAGAAGAATGATTTTTTGAATACGATCCATAACGGGAGCATTGGAGGACATTAAAGCGGCAATTGATTTAGCACCGGCTGAAATACCAACTAAGGTAACATTTTCTACATCACCGCCGAAACTAGAAGCATTATCAACGACCCACTGAATAGCCATCAATTGATCAGACAATCCAACATTAGTATCACCACCGTCAACTGCGCCCCAACCAAAAAGTCCTAGACGATAATTAGGTGTCACGTGAACTACTGACTGATGATTCAGCCAAGACATTTGTTTACTATAATTTCCACCTCGTAAAAATCCTCCACCGTAAAACTCAATTACAATCGGGTATTTTCCTTCAACATCAGGGGTACAAATATCTAAATTCAAACAATTCTCACCAAAAGAAATTATGTCATTTCGATTCAAGGCTTGTTCTTGCATCGGTTGAATGCCCTGATGAACTGCATAATGCAATTTATTAACTTCATTGGGTCCAAATTTTGCAATAGAAAATTCTTCTGCCCTTTTGAAACGACGACCGTAACCAAATGGAATTCCCAAGAAATCGACATGGTTGTGATCCATTACTCCATGATAAGTACCTGTGGTAGTTTTCATTATCTTCTTCATGTAAAAATAACCCCCAATGAACAAAATATTAATTTAAATAACATTCTAAACTAATAATAGCAATGTACAAGAATTTCATGAAACCATTTTTATAACAAACTTATATGAAATTATTCATATTTAACCTTGTCTAGTTAAATAACCTTGTATATAATTTCAAAGATATGTTTTTAAGGGAGAGAAATATATGGTATTAACAGACGCTCAAAAACGTGCAAACGAAAAATGGCACAAGAATCACCGTGAACGCGCTAATTATATTGCTATGCGTTCGTCAGCAAGAAGTTTCATCAGAAAAAAGTCGACCTTAGATGATCTAGAAGAATTGCAAAATATCATTGAAAATCGACGTAAAGAACTCGTTCAACCCTAAATAATCAATTTTAAAAAATGTAAAGGCATACATTTGAATAATTAAAAATTTTTTATTGAAATAAGACATATTTTTATGTCAAATGTAATATTTCTGATATAATCTAGACATAGATAAGGGGTCAGGAAGCCTTATCTGTAAGGTGTTCTGTCCAGATGCTGATGACATTAAAAGCTGCGCTTATTTCGGAGATGAGAATCATGAAATTGATAGAATTAATCAAATCATTATTAAAAGCCGAAAGAACTGAAACTTCCACACATGACCGAGAGGTACTAGCTGAACTTGAGGGAGAAAACAAATCCTTTATTTTCGGGAAATAATGTCATTCAGTAAATTATTATTAGGGATGGTTCACTTTTAAATAAGTGAACCTTTTATTTTGTCTAAAATAACTTTTTTAAATTTATATCAAAATTACGTTGACAGAATCTAGCTTCTTTAACTATAATAATACAAGTGATGTCACAGTGGCTCAGTTGGATAGAGCAACGGTCTTCTAAACCGTAGGTCGTGAGTTCGAATCTCACCTGTGACATTTTTTTATACCTTTAAGTCGTCGGAATTTATTCCGGCGACTTTTTTAGTTTATCAACTAATATTTTAGCAACTGCTTTAGGTGAAAAGGGATTTTGTCCAGTGATAAATTGACCATCAGCCAAAGCGTATTCAGCATAAGCCCTCTTTTTAGAAAAGATGGCTCCATGTAATTGAGCAACATCTTCATTTAAAAATGGTACATATTTTTTCTTGCCACTCAGATTTTCTTCTGAATTAGTAAAACCGGTAATATGACGATGCTTGATCAAATACTGACCTTGCTCATTCTTCAAGAATAGTAAGCCTGATATTCCGTGACATACCGATGTTAAGAATCCACCGTTTTGATAAATCTGCCAACTGATTCTATGGAGATTCTCATCGTAAGGAAAATCCCACATCACACCATGTTCACCGGTAAAATAAATTGCTTGATAATCACTAGGATCAATTTGAAGCGGAGTTTTGGAATTAGCCAAAGCGCGTTGTTGAAAATCTTGTTCTTGATACATTTTCATATCATCCTCTGAAGCATATTTAAAACTCCGAGGATCAATTGGTACAAACCCACCTTTAGGGCTAAATATAATCAACCGTAAATCCAGCATCTTGTACAACTTTGACAAACTCTGTTGCTTCACCTAACCATAATCCGGTCGCCTCTGGTTGATATCCATATTGTGTTTGGTTAGTCAGTACTACTAATATTTTTCCCATCGTTAAATTTCTCCTAATAAACATCAAAATATTTTAATTTAGTCGTTGCAAGTTAAGGCACTTTTATCTATAATAGTACGAGTGATGTCACAGTGGCTCAGTTGGATAGAGCAACGGTCTTCTAAACCGTAGGTCGTGAGTTCGAATCTCACCTGTGACATTTTTTTATACCCTTAAGTCGTCAGAGATTATTCTGACGGCTTTTTTTGTTGTGTTGAAACCCAAGGAACCGCCATAACATCTGTATCCACAATTCCAAATTGGTGTCGCATTTGAGCCTCTATCCTTTCTCCTAAGCGATAACTATCTTTAACTTCCATATGGGCATCAACGGCAATAATAACGTCAAGGGTTACCATATTGCCGCTATAATGAGCATTCAATTCTTCAACCCGCTTTACTTCAGGCCACTTTTCAATCGCATGACGAAATTGGTCTTCAGCCTTAGGATCAAAATAATCAGCTAGATTCAAACTACTTTCTCGAAAAATTTTTATCCCAGCAGTCAATATAAAAATACCAACAATGATACTGGCGACCCCATCTAACCAGGCAATTTTAAATAATAAAGCTCCACCAATGGCAATTAAAGTACCTAAACTGGTCAATGCATCGCTTAAACTATCTTGGGCGGCCGCTGTCAAAGCAGCATTTTGTAACTTACGTCCACCGGTTTTATTGAACCACCATACAACCAGCATGATTACCATAGCAATAAACGCCCCAACTAAAGTTATTGGACGTGGGACTTCTTGATTAGACTGATCCACCAAACTTTTGATACCGTTATACATAACATTAAGTGAAATAGCAATCATGATAATTCCCGTGATCATTGTAAAGACTGTTTCATAATGAAATCTTGTTAATTGCAATCTTTGACCGCTTTTAGAAATATCTTCTGGCAATGGCTGTCCCATTAAATCGTCATCATCAATATCACGAGCAATGAAAATACCAATTAATAACAAAACAGCTGAAATTATTCCTGATAAATTATTTAATGCATCAGCTCGTAATGTCTGTGAATGTCCAACTACGGCTAAATAAAATTCAATCACAGAGATTAGCAGATAAGCTGCCACATTAAACCAAAGATGATGTGAAACACTGTGTAATTTCTTTAACTCTTTACTTTGAATCTTTTTCCAAGTTTTTTGCTCTTCTTGACGATGCTGTTGTCTTTCTTGCATACTCAAGCCTTCTTTTATTCATGCCCATCTATAACTAATATTAACAATTTATTAAACTAATAAAAAATAAAAAGCCCCTTCCATAATGGAAAGGACTTTCTTCATATCGTTGAGGATAGAACTGCAACTTTCGTTGCCCATTCAATATATCATCTACTAAGCCAAAATTCGAGTAATTCAGAAACATGTAAAACAACTGTATTCTAGATTACGATTTTGTTAATAATTGATAATCTCGATTCTATGCACTCATCTTCAATATTTTATTCATAGCTTCTTCAATTGACTTACCGCATGCAGAAACCCTAGTGTTTTTCTTATCAAATACGGTAAACAATTGATGCTTAGTATCTAAAGTAACTTTATATCTCATATTGCTTACCTCCAATTAATTATGATTCTTAATCATACTCGCTTTTTCATAAAAATCAATAGAAATAAACAAACATTTTTATTTTTTATGATTAATATAGTTCGGTACACTACTTTTGAGTTTCTCAAATAAACTGTCTAAATTAAGTAGTAGAGGCAATTAATAGTTTTTTTAGCCATCCCTAAATATATTTTAATGAAATCTTTTAAAACGGCATCTTGTCATTAATTTGTAATATTGTAATAGACATGTTATATAAAATTACTTTGCAGAAAATAAATCTTCTCATTTTTATTAATTCAATATTTTTTTCATACTCTAGTAAAATAATCCAACATCGTTCGTATTCTACTGAATTTAATCCATAAGATAACTATTCTTGTTTCATGAAACAAAGAAACCACGACAAGTATTGCTTTCTATCAAAAAAAGTCCAAGTATAGCAACTATCTCAATAGTCACCACACTTGAACTATATAATTAAATACTCTTTAAAAGAATAATTCCTTACAAGCATTAGAAATTGCAATTTTAACATGCTCATAGGTCAATCCACCCTGAATATAAATAATATAAGGCGCTCTCATAGGACCATCGCAGGAGAATTCAATACTTGCCCCAGAAACGAACGTTCCTGCTGCCATCACGACTTGATCTTCATACCCTGACATAGGGCTTGGAACTGGAGAAACATTAGAATCAATAGGTGAAAACATTTGAACTAATTTGGCAAATTTAACCATCTTATCAGGATCATTAAATTCAATCGTTTGAATCAAATCTGTTCGGTCATCATTCCACTTAGGAGAAACATTCAAACCAAGTTTTTCAAAAATTGCTGCTTCAAAAATTGCCCCTTTAATAGCATTTCCAGTCACTCTTGGTGCTAGGAAAAATCCTTGGAACATTTCAGATAAACGATCAATCGTAGCTCCTTCGGCAGCTCCAATTCCAGGAGCAGTCAAACGATAACTTGCCAATTCAACGAGCTCCTTTTTACCGACAATATAACCACCGACTTTAGCCAAACCTCCACCGGCATTCTTAATCAATGAACCAGCCATTAAATCTGCTCCAACTTCCGTTGGTTCAATTGTTTCAGAAAATTCACCGTAACAATTATCGACAAAAACAATCGCATCACTGACTGTTTTAACTTGTTTAATAATCTCGGCAATTTCCTTAACGGTCAAACTCTTTCTTGTTGAATAACCTCGTGATCTCTGAATCGCAATAACTTTAGGTTTTTCTTCTTTGATCTTTTGTTTCATCAACTCAAAATCAACCTTATCGCCATCCATTTTGACATAATCAAAGCCTATCTTATAGTCAATCAATGAACCCTTCTTATTACCTGCCACACCAATTACTTCTTGCATAGTGTCATAAGGTTCCCCAGTGACATAGAGTAAATTATCTCCCGGACATAAAAGTCCAAAAAGCGCTGTCGCTAAAGTATGAGTTCCAGAAACAAATTGTGGACGAACTAAAGCTGCTTCTGTTTTAAAAACATCTGCATAGACAGCTTCCAACTGATCACGACCACGATCATCATCCCCATAGCCGGTCGTACCTAAAAGACTACTCTCATCAATACTTTCTTTTCTAAATGCTTCCAAAACCTTACTTTGATTATCTAAAACTTGTTCATCGATCTCGGCTAGTTTTGGAGCAATCATTTGATCAGTTTCCTTAATAACTTCTTTTAGTTTATCTGGAAAAGCTGCATTCCACTTAGTCATTATGTCCTCCTAAAAAATTAATAATATTTTTTTCAATTATTTCTTGATAATTTTTATCATCACTAATATTATACCAATCTACATCCATTTGATTACGGAAATACGTAAATTGACGTTTGGCAAAATGACGGGAATTCTTTTTGATTTCATCTAAGCAATCATCCAAACTTGCTTGTTTATCAAAATATGGGAACAATTCTTTATATCCAATTCCCTTTTTTGCTTGCTCAAAATCTTCACGATGATCATAGACAAATTTAGCTTCGTCTAATAATCCAGCGTCAACCATTTTATCAACTCGCGAGTTAATACGTTGATAAAGTTTTTCACGATCATCAGTCAATCCTATCAAATAAAAATCAGCCCACTTGTTACCATTATTTTGATCGACAATTGATTTACCAGTAGTTCTTTTTACTTCAATAGCACGAATCAATCGCCGAGAATTATCAATATCTATCTTAGAAAAGGCCTTAGGATCCTCATGTTTCAAAATATCCTGTAATTGTTTGATCTGACCATTTTTTTCTAATTCCATCAAATCATGACGTAATTGACTGTTGCCATCATCTTTGCCGCCTAGATTCAAATTCTTAGTCAGAGAGCTCAAATAAAAGCCAGTTCCACCAACAACAAGTGGTAATTTATTTTTGGCAGACAGCTCTTCTATGACCTTTTGAGCTTTAGTTTGAAAATCCTTAACTGTATAGCGTTGATTGGCATCACATATATCAACCAAATGATGCGGAACTTCTTTCAATTCTTTTGGAGAGTCCTTAGCAGTACCAATATCTAAATGACGGTATATCTGCATAGAATCACCTGAAATTATCTCTCCATTGAACTTTTTAGCTAAATTTAAACCAAGGGCACTTTTACCAACAGCCGTTGGACCCACAATTGCTACAACTTTTATCAAAAAATTACCTCTCTTAGACAGTCTTTTATAGAAATTTTATAGGAAATAAGCCATAATGAGAATTAAAGACAGGAGGAATAGTATTATGGCAAAAAAACAAAAACACTTACGTTTCGTTAAAGGCTTCCTTGTTGGTTCATTAACAACAGCTACTGCAGTATATGGTGCATTGCATGCCTTCAAGAAGAAGGTCATTGAACCAGAAACCATTGAAAATGATCGTATCGAAGCTAACCGCAGACGTGCTAACCGTAAAAGCCTTCAAGCACACCAAGGTTAAAACAATACTTTAATTATACTAAAAAATGCTGTGTCAGAATTTTTTCTGCACAGCATTTTTTTTATAACTTTGTAGTTTTCTTAGTTTTTCCTTCCCAATCGGAAAAACGGTCTTCTAACCACTTAACTTCAGTAAAGCCCCACTTTTTTTGCATCTTGAGAGCAGCACGGACACACATATTCTTGTTATCTCCGTAAAGATAAACAGGAAGATCTGGACGTAATTCACCTTCATTATACTTTAATTGCGTATATGGAAGACTTCTAGCGCCTAAAATATGTTTAGCATCAAATGCGTTTTTCTCTCTTAAATCAACAATTTGAGCTTTTCTCATTGTTTCCTCAAAAGTTTTTTGATCCAAGGCACCTTTCATTTGTCTACCCTTTAACCAGAAGTAGAGCCATGATCCTACCCAATAAACCAAAAAGCCTATTACAATTACGTACAAAACAGCATTCAAAACTTGCATTAACATAAACCCCTAATCAACTTTAATCAATGAAGCAGCACCGATAACACCTGCACCGTTACCAAGACTAGCTAGTCTTAGTTCAGTGGAATCCTTAATAGTAGCGAACTCATTAGCACGCATAGCTTTATCAACTTTGTTGAGCAAGAAATCACCAGCAGCTGAAACACCGCCACCAATAACAACATATTTAGGATTCAAGGTATTAGCAATATTACCAAGAACAAATCCAAGTGAATCGCAAACATAATCAGCAACGATTACAGCTAAATCATCATCTTTTTTAGCTAAATCAAAAACATCCTTAGCTGAAATGTCTTGACCATCATCAAGCATAGCCTTCAATTCTGAATCTCCAGCATATTCTGATGCACGATCTCTAGCTACACGAACAATACCAGTAGCTGAGGCAATTGTTTCTAAACAACCTCTCTTACCACAAGTACACATGAAACCATTAGGATCAACAGTTACGTGACCAATTTCACCTGCAGCACCATTAGCACCTTGAACTAATTGACCATTGACGATGATACCACCACCAACACCAGTACCAAGTGTTACAAAGACAACATCATTAGCATTGTTACCAGCACCTTGCCATCTTTCACCAAGAGCAGCAACGTTAGCATCATTTTCAATAGTTACAGGAAGGCCTGTACCCTTTTCAATGTCACGAACTGGGTAAACTGAATCAGTCCAGTTAAGATTATAAGCACCCTTGATCGTACCATTTTCATGATTGATCGTACCAGGTGAACCTAATCCAATACCATCAAATTGATCAGCAGTCATGCCGTACATCTTGATATGATGATTGATTGAATCAATAATATCAGGAATAATCAATTGTCCGTCAGAAAGAATATTTGTTTCAATACTCCATTTTTGTTGAATCTCACCTTTGTCAGTAAGAATAGCAAATTTAATTGTTGTACCACCAAGGTCAACACCGATTAACTTTTTGTCTGTCACTTTGATCTGTCCTTTTCTTTCTTTTCTTCTTTTCTGTGCTCACGTTTTAAGACCAATTGAGCATCAATAAAAGTCTTTTTGTCGATCAATCCACTTTCGTACATACGTTTGACTTCAATAAACATCAACTCAATGTCCCACATTCTTTTTCCAAGATGGACAAAGGTTCCATACTTTTTGAGCAATTGTTGCACGTCATAGAGGGTTCTAAAGCTCATATTATCCATAAACTATCATACCCTTTACATACATATAATAAGAAATAGCGACAACTATCAGTAAAGCTAGTATTCGAAAAACCAACTTAGGACGGTTTATTCTTGGTATACCTAAGGCATAACCTAACAGTATTCCACCAACAGCACCGCCAATATGCCCCCAAATATCAATTCCCGACATCGTTAGATCCATTAACAAGTTAATAACAATCAATCCTAAGAAACTCTTGCCTAACTCAGTTAAAAAACGATTCTCACGATATATGAAAGCTAATGCTAGAAAAGCTCCAAACATACCAAACAACGATGTACTTGCTCCAGCAGATAAAGCATTATTAGCTCCAAAAGCAAAACTAGCTAAATTGCCCATGATTCCGCTTAACATGTACAGAATAAAGAATCGCCAATGACCTATCATCGGCTCCAATATTTGACCAACATATAACAGTGTAAACCCGTTCATTAAAATATGGAAGATACCAATATGTAAAAACATTGGTGTGATCAGTCGCCACCATTGACCTTCTTGGACCGCATAATTGGTTTTAGCTCCCAAGGTCATCAAAACATTGAGATTTTGAGAACCACCAATTAACGTTTCAACCAGAAACATTGCTACGGTAACTGTCAACAACACCCAAGTTACATAGGATCTACTCTGTTTATTGATTATCTGCATCTTGTTCACTCTTTGAAACGATAATTTTATCAATTGACTTATCCAAGACATATACAGGCCATGGAGTTTCTTGATAATATTGTTGCGATAAAGCTAAGGAGATGGTCTTAGTTGGATACTTTGCTAAATATCTATCAAAATATCCGGCTCCGAAACCAAGACGATTTTTATCTTCTGAATAGGCTAATCCAGGTACGATCATAAGATCAGGGGGATCCATTAGATTATTTTGATAATCCTTAGGTTCTCTAACCCCGAATGAACTCTCTTCTAACTCAGTATCCTTGGTATACTTAACAAAATTCATTGAATAATCTGCAAAAGTTTTAGGAATGTAAACTTCTTTTCCCATTTCCCAACATTGGTTAATTATAGGAAATGTAGGAATTTCATCATTCATACTTAAAGTAATCCCGATACTGGGCGCATTTCGAAAATCCAAATCATTGAATAATTGAAAATATAAATCATTGATTTCTTTTTGCGCTTGGTCAGATTTCATAAATTCACTAACGAGATCAATCTGTTTTTTTCTAAAGCTCACCTTATCCAACTAATCACTCCCTTAGTAAAAAAAAACAACAGGGGTTTTAACCTGTTGTTTATTTTGTTTCACGATGCAATGTAACAGTACGTTCGCGTGGACAATATTTCTTTAGTTCAAGGCGATCAGGATTGTTACGTTTGCTTTTATTTGTTAGATATGTACGTTCATGACATGAAGTACATTCTAGTGTTATGTTTACTCTCATATTGAAACGTCCTTTCATAATACTTAACTAAATTCAACTAATTAAATATATCATTTTTTGGCATATTTTAAAAGGTTAAATTCTAATTATTTCTGACCTGTCATTTTATAGTAATCAGTATAGATCTGATGTGCAAGTAAGTTTGGATAACTACCGTTCTCACTTGTTAGATTTGGAAATACAATAGCCATAGCAACATTAGGGTCATCGTATGGTCCAAAACTGACTAAACTGGTTGTAATAGTTTCTGGAGGATCAGAACTAGGATTATCAGGATCGTAATAGAATGATTGTGCTGTACCAGTCTTAGCAGCCACTGCTGGTGACAAATCAGCTAATTTTGTAGCTGTTGTCCAGTAACCACTACCATGAACTGCAGCATACATACCTCTTCTAACCACATTCAATTCATCTTGAGTAACGCCGACACGATTTAAGACAGAAGGTTTTGTGACAGATGTCAAAGCACCCTTTGTTCCATCATCCTTTGTCTTTTGAATTGATTGAACAACATATGGTTTCAAACGATAACCACCATTAGCAATCGTAGAAATATATTGAGCCATTTCAATTAAAGTATAGGCATCGTAGTTTCCGTATGACAAATCTAGTGCAGAACCTGTCTTCAAAGCTCCGGTACTAGTACGAGTTGAACCTTCAATACCCTTAGTTTCACCAGAAATATCAATTCCTGTCTTAACACCTAATCCAAATTGATTGAAGTAACCACGCAACTTAGAAAAGATATTAGGATTCATTGTCAATTCCTGATTTGGAATATATTTGGCATTTCCTTCCTTCATAGCTAAGTTCATCATATAAATATTTGATGAAAATTGAAGAGCTTGGACAGCACCCAAACTACCGAAAGTTCCGGCTGGATAAACAGATTTCTTAACTGGAGAACCTGGCAAGTAAATTGGATCATCAGCCTGTGTATTGTTTTCAGGTGTAATAACACCATCCATCAAAGCACCCAAAACAGTGGCACCCTTGACAGCAGAACCCATAACGAAGGTTCTGTTGATAACACCTAAAGCATCTTCAGAAGTCTTACCAGTCTTAGGATTATTATGAATACCAGCCATAGCTAATACAGCACCAGTCTTAGGATTCAAAACAACTGCATAAGCACCATCAGAATATTGAGTAATACCAGCGGCCTTAGCAGAATTATATTGTGTTTCAAGGTCAGCTTGAACCTTCTTTTGGAACTTAGAATCTATAGTCAAATTAAGATTGCCACCCTTTTGACCTTTATAAAGGACAGTACTCTTTTTAATTTGATTGTTAGAGCCAATTTGCACTTGACGTTTGCTCTTAGTACCAGAAAGGATCGATTCATAATTCTTTTCTAGGTAACTAGTACCAACACGATCGTTTCGTGAATAGCCTGAAGCTAGCATCGAATTGATCTCATCATCTGGAATACCTTGCTTCTCGGTAGAAACTCCACCAATAATACTGGCAATTGATTTTCCTTGTGGATAATCACGAGTCCAATTACTACCAATACTTACGCCCGGCAAATCCGTCAAATGTTCACTGACTTGAGCAATTTCTTTAGCAGTTAAATTCTTATCCTTCAAGAAAACTGTTGATAATGAGTATGCTGAACTCATTGTTTTAAACAAAGTTGCTCTTTGAAGGTCTTTATCATTTAAATGAATACCTTGCTTTTCAATATACTTAACTTCATTAGCATAGATTTTAGTGGATGATAATGCATCCCCATTAGAATCAACACGATCTGATTTAGGCATCTGTTTAAGAACTTGCGTTGATTTATTTGGAGCTGCCAAAATATAATCAGCCTTGTCACGTTCAGTCAAATCGCCCGTTTCAACGGTCATATATTTTGTTAATCTATTGGCAATAGTGTAAATATCACTCGATTTAACACTGCCACTTTTAGTATAAGTAATAGCATTAGCAGTCGCATTTCCAACTAATAGTCTACCTTTAGAATCATAAATCATTCCTCGTGGTACACTGCCCGTCATTACTGTCTTATCTGTTCGGTTAACTTCGGCTGTAAACTTACCACCATAAACGATCTGGAGATAAGCTAGTTGTGCAACAAGCATTGCGAATAGAACAAAGACAATAAAAAAAAGCAGGTTTAGACGAAATGGAATAGTAGACTTCGCTTGACTACCTGTTCTTTTCTTTATTATATCCAGTATTCTTCTCATATTTATCCTTCAAAAAAACGAATAATTATTCATTCGATTTAAAAATATACTTAGGTCCATCAAGATCCTTATCATATTCAACTAATAAGTCATATCTGGCAAAAAACCAAGTATCACTATCAGTAATATAATAACTGATTCCATCAATAATAGTATTGGCTACAGGATCAACTGGTTTTTCTTTACGCATAGCAATAGAAAAACCTTCATGAACCATAGTTTTACCATAGACCTTACCATAAAAATGTACACCATCACCGGGTACTAAGTCCAACTCTTCTTGGAACCATTTTGCTGCTTTTTCAGTAATTTCAATCTTCATTGTGATGCCCACCTCAATTTTTTAATAAGATAAACATATCAGAAAACGTATACATTAAGCAACTTCAACGGCTTTTACTGTTACCTCATAGCTGCCAACAGGTGTTTCAACAGTTACAACATCACCAGTATGCTTACCTAGAAGCGCCTTAGCGATTGGTGAATCGTTTGAGATCTTGCCATTGTCAGGATCTGATTCAGCAGCACCAACGATTGTATAAACGTCAGGTTCCTCACCATCTTCTTGAACAGTAACTTTCTTACCAATTGAAACTTCATCATGAGCTACTTCATCGGCATCAATAACTTTAGCGTATTGAAGCATTTCAATAATTTGTGAAATACGTGATTCAACAACACTTTGTTCATCCTTTGCAGATGTATATTCAGAATTTTCAGAAAGGTCACCAAAACTTCTGGCAATCTTAATACGGTTAATAACTTCTGGACGTTTAACCTTCTTTAAGTCTTCTAATTCTTCTTCCAGCTTTTTTTTACCTTCAGCTGTCATTGGATAACTTCTGTCTGCCATTTTTATAACTTCCTTTTAAATTAAATTTATTTATTCTAATTTCAAAATGTCACCTAACCGAAATTGATTAGATGACATTTTTTCGTTCTAAATGTTAATTATACATTATTGTCCAGTGGTTGCATATCTGCTGTTATGTTCTTCAAGAGTATTTGAATATGTAATCTTACCTGTCTTCAAGTTAGCGAAGAAGTATAGATAATCTTTATCTCTATCGGAAGGATTCAAGGTTGCTTCAATTGAATCCAAACTTGGCGTATTAAATGGACCAGGTCCATAACCCTTATTCTTATATAAGTTATAAGGAGATTTCACACTAGTATCTTTATTCGTCAATTTGGTCTTGTGAGTATTCAAAGCATACATAACTGAAATATCAGATTGTAAAGGCATATCAATTGCTAAACGGTTATAAAAGACCCCAGCAATCTTCTTACGATTCTTTGTATCCAGACCTTCACGTTCAACTAGTGAAGCAATGGTCAAGACTTGTTGTACCGTGTAGCCCTTAGACTTAATTGTTGAATAATATGGTTGTAATTTTTCATTTTCATTTTCAACCATTTGATCAACTAGCTCTTTTAAGGTCATTCCACTGTAAACACTATAAGTTGCAGGGAACAAATAACCCTCTAAGTGGTATCTGACATTCTTTTTAGCCATTGTAGAGTTAAGCAATTCCGGGTATTTCTTTTGAAGTTGTTTCATATATGATTCATCCTTCATCAACTTCATGAAATCCTTTTTCTTAAACTTCAAGCTCTTCTTAGTACCGCTCTGAATAGCATCCCCAACTTGATCGATCGTAATACCCTCACGAACTAAAACTGCATCGCCTGAATCACTGTTACTTGCAGGTGGTTGAGCACTCCCACCCTTTTGTAATTCCTTAACGACATCACTCACACCCCATGATTGTTTAAACCTATAATATCCAGCCTGAAAATCATTATAGTTCTGAGCCTTAGTATAGAAGTTAAAGACTGTTGCACTCTTAATAACTTTATCTTTTTCAAGAGTCTTTGCAATCTCTTTACTAGAAGAACCTATTGGGATTTTGACAACAACTTCTTTTTTACTATTTGCATTATATGGTTGTAGTGAACTATTCACATAATTGAAGCCAATAATCGCAACAACGACTGCTAAAACGGCAATCACGCCAACAATCCAGTAAGCAATATGATTTGCTACTGAACGTTCTTTAGCGCGAGTCTTTATCTTATCATCCGATTCTTGCTTTAGTGCTTCTTTTTTTTCATCCTTTTGGCTCAAGACACAGCCTCCCGAGTTAATTTATTAGAATTATACCATTAGTTTTGGAATAATTATCTAATTTCTACATTAAATTTTTGAACTAAACTGTCTTTAACAAGTGAGAATGCCTTTTCTACTTCTTCGTCTGTCAGAGTATCATTAGGGTTCAAGAAAACCAAATGGTAACCTAGTGACTTATGATCTTGCTTGATATTCTTACCTTCATAAACATCAAAGATATTAACATCTTGCAGGTACTTACCACCATTGACAAAAATATCATTAATAATTTGACTATTTTGAATGTCTTTATTGACCAAAATAGCTAAATCACGAGTAATTGCTGGATACTTAGGAGCACTTTGAGCTTTAACGCTCTTAGTATTCAAACCAAACAATGCATTAATATTCAATTCAAAAACAAAAGTATCAGTAATACTATGCTTCTTTTGATAATCAGGATGAAGCTTACCGATAAATCCAACAACTTGATCATTTGCTAAAATCTTAGCTGTTTGACCAGGATGCATATTGGTATACTCATCAGTTGCTACAAAGGTAAAATCAGCATCAGCATTAGTAAATGAAAGTAATTCTTCAACAATTCCCTTTACATAATAGAAATCAACTTGCTTTGGTTCAGTATTCCATGAATCCTCAACCACGTTACCACTAATAGCACCAGAAATATATGGTATTTCATTAGGACGATCTTGACCAGTAGGTCTAGCAAATACACGAGCCTGTTCAAAAATACTTAGATCATTGTTCTTACGTGCTTGATTATAAGCCACATTACGAACCAATCCTGGAATTAAACTATTTCTCAAATATTCATGATCTTCAGTCATTGGATGCAACAATTTAGTATATTCTGTCTGATTGACATTAAAATCAGCAACTTCTTGTTTACTCAAAAGTGAGAAATTAATTACTTCATCCATTCCCTCACCTAATAAGATATCACGTAATTTATTACTTAATTCACGTTTTGCACTATAACCACCACGAGTTTCCATACCCGCTGGCAAAGTATTTGGCAAGTTCTCATAACCATAAATACGGTTAACTTCTTCAACCAAGTCAGCTTCAATACCCATATCCCAACGACGAGTAGGAATAGTTACAGTTACCGCATCACCATTTAGTTCACTTGTAAATCCAAGACGATCAAAAATTCCAACAATTTCATCTGCCGAGAGATCTAAGCCCATCAGATGATTAATATGGTCAATACTACCTTTGATTACAGTTGGTTCTGCTTTAGTAAAATTACCAACAATTGTCTGTGAAATCTCTTGAGCAGGTGAAATTTGATCAACTAATTGAGTTGCTCTTGTTAAAGCTTCTTCAACGATGCCGTTATCAACACCCTTTTCAAAGCGATTTGAAGCATCATCACGTAAATCATGTCTTTGAGCTGTCTTACGAACAGAGGCACCATCAAAAACACCAGCTTCAAGTACAACATTCTTAGTGTTTTCATCAACTGTGGCCTCTGGTCCATTAATAATACCGGCTAAGCCCAAAATCTTATCACCTGAAGTTACTACTAAGTCATTAGCAGTTAAGGTCTTTTCAACATCATCGGCTAAATTCAATTTATCGCCAGCATTAGCTAACTTAACCGTCAAACTTTGATTCAACTTATCCAAATCATAAGCTTGGACAGGTTGGCCGTATTCGATCATTACATAATTCGTAGCATCAACTACGCTGTTAACTGGACGAATGTTTTGATTCCACAATCTTCTTTGCATCCAAAGTGGACTCTTAGTAACTTTGATATCTTTTAATTCGCGAACTAAATAGTCAGGAACTAAATCTTTAGCATCAACGGTGACATCTATATCTGTTAAATCTTTTACTTTAGAATCATCCAATTCTGGCTTTTTGAAAGTTGGTTTTTCATTGTAAGTAGCACCAATTTCCCAAGCGGCACCGTGCATCCCTAAAGTATCAGCACGATTAGGTGTGATATCAATATCAATCATTTGTTCCTTTAAACCAAGTAAATCATACACTTCAACACCTGGTTTTTGAGGTTGATCAAAGACATAAATACCATTTTCAAATTCTTCTGGCATATATTTGGCAGGGACTCCTACTTCATCAAGACCACAGATCATACCATTTGATTCTTGACCACGTAATTTTCCACGCTTAATACGAACACCATTAGGAAGATGGGCACCATGTAAGGCTACGATGACATATTGATCAACTGCTACATTAGGAGCACCACAGACAATCTGAATGTCTTCTGATTCGCCAACATCAACTTGGCAAACCTTTAAATGATCTGAGTCAGGATGTGATTTTATACTTGTAATATGACCAACAACTAAGTTAGTTAGTTCCTCTCCCAATTTAACAGGACCAGATTCGATCCCAGTTAGTGAAATCTTATTAGCCATCTCTTCGACTGTATGGTCGACGGGAATATATTCTTTTAACCAATTAACAGAAATCTTCATTATCTTAATTTACTCCTTTGAATTGTTCTAGGAATCTAACATCGTTTAAGTAGAAATCACGAATATCGTTAATTCCGTATTTAAGCATTGCAAAACGTTCTGGTCCAAGGCCAAAAGCCATACCACTGTATTCGTTAGGATCAATTCCTGACATCTTCAAAACATTAGGATGTGTTAAACCAGCACCTAGAACTTCGATCCAACCAGTATATTTACAAATGCGACAACCTTCACCACCACAGTTAAAGCAAGAAACGTCTACTTCAACTGATGGCTCAGTAAATGGGAAGTAACTTGGACGGAAACGAATCTCACGATCTGGTCCAAAGACATGACGACATAAAGCATCTAAAGTACCCTTTAAATCGGCCATACTAATATTTTTGTCAACAACCAATCCTTCGATTTGATGGAATTGATGAGAGTGAGTAGCATCATCATCATCACGGCGATAAACAACACCGGGTGAGATCATTTTCAAAGGTCCCTTAGTAAAGTCATGGGCTTCCATGTCACGACCTTCTTGAGCAGATGTCTGAGTTCTCATTAATAATTCATCTGACAAATAAAAAGTATCCTGCATATCACGAGCTGGGTGATCCTTAGGGATATTTAATCTTTCAAAGTTGTAATGGTCTTCCTCAACTTCATAACCACCAGCAACTTCATAACCCAAACCAATAAAGAATTGCTCAATGTCTTCAATTGTTTGATTCAAGATATGTTTAGTACCTTGCGTTTGTTTAGTAGCTGGTAAAGTTACATCAATTGTTTCTTCTTCTAGCTTTTTGGCAACTAATTTTTGATTCAATTCTGACATTTTTTCTTCAATGGCAGCTTGAATATCTTTCTTAACATTGTTAGCCAAAGTACCGATTTCAGGACGTTGTTCTGCGGGAACATCTTTCATTCCTCTAAGTGCTTTAGTAATTGGTCCCTTTTTACCTAGAAGATTAACTCTTAGGTCATTCAATTCTTGAAGTCTTTGTGCACGTTTGGCTTCATCGATACCATTTTCTCTTAAGTTCTTCAACGTATCATTTAATGACATTGATTGCTTCCTCCTGTTTGCAGAAAATTGTTATAGTTTATTTCTCTTTGTATTTTTTCTTTAAAATATGCCGTCCTCCGCAACAAAGAAAATTAGGCCAGAACGTAGTGAGCACGAATTTGAACCAATTGAAATTCACAATTGTTTCACATCTCGACCTTTTTCTAAGTGACTTTGTCACTAAGAAAAATTTCACTACTGAGCCCATTTTCTTTGTTGCTCCAGACTAGTATTACCTGTTACGAACAAAGTCAGTATCCACAGAGGTTTCGTGAACGACGACATCCTTTAATTGTTGATATAAAACCCAAATTGAGACCAGAAAAAAAAGAATCCCCATCCCAAATAAGGGACGAGGACTCGCGGTACCACCCTAGTTCATGTCAAAAACATGCACTCAAGCGGTTATATAGTGACCAACTAATAACTCAGAAAGTGAATTCACTGTTTCATTTATTAAGCCTTTCTCAGTCAATGGCTCTTCCTGTCATAAATTCCACAACTACTATTTTTCTTCAAAGTTTAAATATTATTTTATATAGATGATTATACAAAAACTAAAAAGTTTCGCAAGTCTTATAGTGTTTGTAATCCGTACATTAAGACGCCGGCTGCAACCGCTACATTAAGTGATTCAGCTTTTCCTAAAATCGGAATATAAATATTTTCATCCGTTTCACTCAAGACCTCTTTAGTTACACCATGGGCTTCATTACCCATAATCAAGGCAAAATTATCTTCTTTAGACAATTTAGTATATGGCTTAGCTTGTGCATTAACTTCTGAACCATAAATCAATAAATCAGATTGCTTAGCCATTGCAATTGCCTTGTTGATATCCATACGATAAATTGGCAAATGGAATTGACTACCTTGCATTGAACGTTGCACCTTAGGTTGATAAAAATCAGCTGTGTCAAGACTGGTAATTACGCCATCATAACCTGCTGCATCAGCAGTTCTAACAATTGTTCCAACGTTTCCAGGGTCTTGAACGTCATCTAGCATGACCCATTTTCCGGAAAAGTCTGTCAAATCATCACTATCTTGAACTTTTAAAACTGCAAAAATTCCTTGAGGAGTTTTTGTTTCAGATAATTCTTTAGCAACGTCTTCAGAAATTGTTGTAGCAATGTCATAGTACTTTTTAACTAAACGATCGTCTTGATACTTTTCAGTAACCAATAATTTTTCAAATTTTTGTTCATATTGATCAGCTTCACGGACTAAATGAAAACCTTCGACCATGTATGTTCCAGTCTTACGAATATTCTTCGTAGCTGATAACTTCTTTAATTGTTTAATTTCGTCATTCTTCTTAGACTCGATATATTTCATATGATCCATCCCTCTTGTTCTATAATATAGATATTAACACATTCAAAGATCTGAGGTGATCAGTTGTGAAACATCTTTCTATAAACGTAGACGGTTTGGTTCAAGGGGTGGGGTTTCGTTATTCTACTTTTCAAGTAGCGCAAGATTTAGGGGTTACTGGCACAGTTCAAAACGAACTCGATGGTTCAGTATCCATTGAAGCCGAAGGGGAACAAAAAACTCTTTATATTTTCCTAAATCGGGTCAAATCTTCACCATCACCCTTTGGAAAAGTAACCAAAATGGACTATAATTTTTCTGACGACTTACAACATTACAAGAAATTCACTGTGATTGGTTGAAACGTCAAATGAGTTAACGTATATTACTTTGTATACGATTAAAAGGGTGGTTTATTAAGTGAATAAAAAATACGTCAAATATCTATCAGTGCTGTCATTAGTCTTAGTACTGACACTAGTTTTGACGGGGTGTGCACAAGGCTCAACTAACTTACATGCTCCTACTAGTGGGCCATATGGATTTATCTATAAATGGCTAGGAATTCCTTTCCAAAATTTGATTTTGAAAACAGCACAAGCTGTTGGTGGTACTAATGCTTATGCTTGGGGAATTGTAATTATTTCTTTTGTTGTTCGTCTTGTATTGGTTCCATTGTCATTAAATCAACAATACAAATCAACAACACAACAAGAAAAAATGCGTGCAATTCAACCACAATTGAAATTAATTCAAAATGCACAAAAGAAAGCCAAAGATCCTGCTGCTCAACAAAAAATCAGCGGTATGATGATGGATGTCTACAAACAAAATAACTTGAGTTTGACTGGTGGTATGGGTTGCTTACCATTATTACTACAAATGCCTATCTTGATTGGTATTTATCAAGCGGTGCAATATTCTAAACAAATTGGTGCCGCTACTTTCCTTTCAATTCCATTAGGAAAACCAAGTATGTTGATTGCTATCATCGCTACTTTGTTCTATCTCTTACAAGGTTGGATGTCACTTCAAATCGTTCCTCAAGAACAAAGAAAGCAAATGCAAGCAATGTTACTCATGAGTCCTATGATGACATTCTTCATTTCATTGATTTCAACTGCTGCTCTAGCTCTTTACTTCTTAGTTGGTGGTATTGTAATTGTAATTCAACAGTTGATTACAAACTATATTGTTACTCCTAAGATCAAAAAGAGAACTGATGAGGAATTAGCTAAGAACCCAGTTAAGATCGTTGTTACTCAAGAAATGATTGACGATATTCTCAATGGTTCAGGTACTGACAACGGTTCTACTTCTACCACTACTGCAGATCCTACAGTTAAGGCAGAAACTAAAGAATTACATAAAAACATTCGTGAACTCAATAAGGGTAAACAGAATCATAACGATAAGGACTAAAAAATCTTCATGTGATGGCCAGGCTAAAAATGGTTGTCACATGAGGATTTTTTATTTACTTTCTAATTTATTCTTTCATTAGAGCTTTATTTTAACGAATTCAAATTAGTAACAAATTATAAAATTTTAATTGACAAAGTACGATTTATGAAATATATTTTAGACATCAATTTTGTTAGGAGATAATATTATGAAAAACATCAATTCTCTAAACATCGTGAATATTCGTTGGCAAAGCCGATAACTCAGATTGATCCGAGATGGATACAATCTGAAAATGGATTGTATCCGTGTCGGCTTATTAAACTATCAAAAATTTAAAGCCCACATGGAAAATTTTTTAAAAAATTAACCATGTGGGTATTTTATTGTAGACGATCCCACAAAAATTCTGGGGTCGTCTTTTTTATTTGGGGGAATAATCATGATGAAAAAATCAAAGAAACTTTATACAACTATTGCTACTTTAGTAGCATTTGCACTTATTTTAATTGGAGCCTACTTCTATACCGGTCGAGCTGATGCCCAGAAACAAACTGAAATTCCTAAAGTCGGCATCTTGCAATTAATGTCCCATCCAGCTTTGGACCAAATTCACCAAGGAATCAACGATACTTTGAAAAAGAATGGTTATGTAGACGGAAAGAATATTGAAATTGAATTTCAAAATGCTCAAGGGGATCAAAGTAATTTAAGAACTATCAGTAAACAATTTGTACAAGATAATGTCGATGTTGCTGTAGGAATCGCTACTCCTGCTGTTCAATCATTGATGAACGCTACCAAAACGACGCCAATCATTCTTGGAGGAATCACCGATCCTGCTGGTTCTGGACTTGTCAAAAGTGAAAAAAAACCTGGTGGCAATGTAACTGGTGTTTCGGGTCAGGCACCTTTAAAAGATCAACTAAAACTAATGGAAAAAGTCATCCCTAATTTAAAAACACTCGGAATTATTTACACATCAAGCGATGCCCCTTCTGCCAGTCAAATGAAGGATATGGTAACACTAGCAAAAAAAGATGGTATCAACGTTAAAGTTTCCAGTATCAGCTCAGTTAACGATATTCAACAGGTTGGTACAGCTTTAGCTAATGAAGTTCAAACCATCTATGTTCCAACTGATAACACTGTTGCATCTGGAATGAAGCTATTATCATCTATTGCCGCTAAAAAGAATATCGCTGTTTTCCCTGCTGCTACAACCATGGTCAAAGATGGTGGTTTAGCTACTGATGGTATTAGTCAATATGAATTGGGTCAAAAGACCGGTCAACATGTCGTTAACGTTTTGAAAGGCAAAGAAACCCCCGCCACAACTCCAGTGACTGTAGTTGCTAAGGGACACTTAATGCTCAACGAAAAAATGGCAAAAAAATTAAATATTAAATTTCCAGATGATCTTGTTAAAGAAGCTAAATCTAATGGACAAATAATAAAATAACCAATAAAAAAAGCAACTAACCGTTTAAAGTTAGTTGCTTTTTTACTGTCCACTATCTGGAACATCTTCACTTTCACTGATATCAGGTTGATTTGAATCAGCGTCTACTGAATTATTGTCAGGTTCCTCTGATCTATCAGGATTCAAATTTTGAGGTGCTCTGTGAATAATAGTTCGATCTTGAAAAACTGTCCAATCATCCAAATAAACCACTCCAGTCGTAGTTCTACGGAACAAACGTACCCAATAAACACTTTGACCATTATAAGTACCAAATGGTCCATTATCTGTACCACTACCCATAGTACAATATTGAACTCCATCTGGAACTGGATCATTTTGACTTTCAACCAAGGCAATTGCCATTTGACCATTATAAATTGGTCCCACTGGTATTTTCACTTTTGGTTTATTATTTTCTTCGGAATCGTCGGAAGATTCTTTTTCATTATTCCTAGAATTATCAACAGATTTCTTTTTCTTCTTAGTCGATTGATATTCCCTTTGTAAATTATCATCTTTTAAATTGGTAGACTTAGAAACCGTCTTATTTAATTCACTATAAGCCAATCTATTCTGCAGATTCTTATAGTAATACAAGCCAATTGTTTGAAAATCTGTCCCATCAATATCTTCAAATAAATGCTTTATTACTTTAGTACTATTGGATTTAACGATGAAATTATCATTGACTGATATAACATCTGATTTTTTTGCATGTGTTAAAACAAATTTATCTCCTGAAAATTGGATATCCTTACTAGTTCGATTAACAACCTTCAAATCAATAGCTATTAAATTATTCTCTGATGTCACTTGACTAAAAGCAAAAGTCATTTCATTTTTTTCTGATTGGCTAAGCTTTGAGTACTCTACTCTTTTAACTGTCGTTTCAGTTGCATCTTTAGTTGTTGCCTTGTTATTGGTTACCTTATTACAACCAACGACGAAGAACAACAACCCTAAAACGGCAATGATCAATCCCCTTTTTCTCATTGTCTTCCCCCCGATGATTATTATGATATACCTTTGTCAAAAGCTTTTCCTTAATAAAATAAAAAAAGCAACCTTCAAAATTCAAGGTTACTTTTCAGTTTTATCATTATCTTTTTCAGTTTGTTCTTCTTCAGTACTTGGTTGGACCAAAGGTAATTCAATCTTGAAAACCGTTCCTGAGCCAACAACACTTTCTACTTCCAAACTACCATGATAGATTTCAATTAATCTTTTAGCGATAGAAAGGCCTAAACCGTTTCCTCCACGCTTTCTAGAACGAGCCTTGTCAACTCTATAAAATCTATTAAAGACTCGTTTCAGGTCGTTTTTAGCGATTCCTAGACCATAATCTTGGACAACCACTTCCAATAAAGCTGAGTTTGTCGAAGCAGCCAAGTTAATTTCTTTACGATCAGCTG
This sequence comes from Companilactobacillus musae, assembly GCF_003967595.1. GTDB lineage: Bacteria > Bacillota > Bacilli > Lactobacillales > Lactobacillaceae > Companilactobacillus > Companilactobacillus musae. Next base: position 609,817 of record NZ_BIFW01000001.1, read on the forward strand.
AATATTTAAAGGCATTATCTAATAATATAACTAACACTTGCTCCAAGTGATTACGATAAATCTTAACTTCACTACCCTCGCGGATATCGTCATCGAAATTGATCACAAAATCTGGATGTAACATCTTAAAGTCATTATAAACTTGCGTAAATAACGGCTTAACCTCAGTTGTCTGTTCCAAATATGCACTGTCGATCTGTTCAACACGTGTAAGGTCTAGCATCTCTTGAATCAAGGATTGCATTCGCTTTAACTCTTGCAATGAAGACTTAATCGAGTCATTTAACACCTCAGGGTCGTCTTTACCCCAACGTTGCAACATACTCAAATGACCTTCCAATACTGCAACTGGTGTTCGTAATTCATGCGAAACATCCTCAACAAATTCTTTTTGTTGATTAGTGTATGCTTGCATTCGATCTAGCATTTTATTGATATTGACAGTTAAATCATAAACTTCGTCATTTCTTTTACGTAATTTAATTCTAGAATCAGAATCAGGCTTTTTATTTAAATCATCAATAGTTTGATTGATTTTTTTTAAATCATTCAAAACCATCGTGACTGCGCAAAAGCTCAATAATACACCTAAAATAAAAACAACGATTCCACCAATAATCAATTTGGTTGTAAAATGATGAATTTCTGTAACAGAAGCTACACTTTGAACGGTTCTCATTGCTAATACGCCTACAAAGACATAAGCCATCAAAATAACAATCGAAATTAAAGCCGTCCATTTAAATCTAATAGAAATTCTCATCGACGCATCACGTATCCTTTACCACGAACGGTTGAAATATAACTAGGTGCGCCAGCTCGATCGATCTTATTTCTAAGATATTTGATATAAACATCAACTACGTTAGTTTCTGTTGAAGAACCTGTTCCCCAGACACGCTCTAACAAATCATCACGACTCAAAACAGTTCCAACGTTTTCCATTAAAGCACTCAACAAATCATATTCACGACGAGTTAAGTCAATGACTTCACCATTACGCTTCAATGTTTGAGTAGTCTTATCAATAACCAAGTTCTTATACTTAAGTACTTGATCATTATTTCTAGTCACATCAATGTCCAAGTCAATTCGTCTTAACAAAGCTCGGATTCTAGCAAGCAATTCTTCGATTGCAAATGGTTTAACGATGTAATCATCAGCACCATGGTCTAAGCCAGATACACGATCAATTATTGAATCACGTGCAGTCATCATAATAATTGGGGTATTTTTCTCTTGACGAATACGACGGCAAACTTCGATACCGTTTAATTCGGGCAACATTAAATCAAGTAGGATTAAATCCCAATCTTCAGATAAAGCTGCATCGAGGCCGGTTCTACCATCACGTTCAACTGTTACTTCATAATTCTCATGTTGAAGTTCGAGTTGAACGAATTTTGCCATATTCTCTTCGTCTTCAATAACAAGTATTTTAGCCATACGTATCTCCTATACATAAAATATTAAATTATCTTTAATTATAGCTTAATCATTAATTAAAATGTGTCACTCTTTTGGCAATGCACTAATGATTTTAACATATAGCAAAAATTAAAAGAAGACAAGCTTTTATTTTTATTTTTTTAATTGGTATTATCTGGGTTATTTTTTGGTTTTCAAATATGCCGTTCTCCACAGCCAATTCGATTGGATTGGACTATTTTTTCTCATTACCGTTATATTTCAAGCTACCAGTATTTACAGAACCCCAATTAAACCTCAACTGCAATAATTTACTTATTAATCGGAAATAAAATATTACAGATTACCGCAAGTTTAGTCGACAAGTCTAAATACAGAAAAACTAGTCCGGAACAACAAGAAAATTGGCTCAGTAGTGAAATTCTACTTAGCTCGCAACGCGAGATTAGTAGAAGGCCGAGATTTGAAACGATTGTGAATTTCAATCGGTTCAAATTCGTGCCCACTACGTTCCAGCCAAATTTTCTTGTTGCGGAGGACGGCATCTTTTAAAACAACATCCTTCAATTAACACATAAGAAAAGTCGACTGACCTCTTCGGGCCAATCGACTTTCTTCATAGAACATACAATTCAAAATAAAAATTATTGTTCTTCATACCATGTATAGTGGAAAATACCTGGTTTATCATTTCTTTCATATGTATGAGCACCAAAGTAATCTCTTTGAGCTTGAATCAAGTTAGCTGGCAATACTTCTGAACGATATTGATCGTAATATGAAATAGCTGCCATGAAACCTGAAACAGGAATACCTGCTTGAACGGCAAAGCTTACAACATCACGAACATCTGATTGATATTCTTTAACGATACCCTTGAAGTAATCGTTCAATAGTAAGTTATCTAGTTTTGGTTCTTCATCATATGCATCAGTGATCTTTTGTAGGAATTGAGCACGAATGATACAACCGGCACGCCAGATTTGAGCAATCTTACCATAATTTAGATCCCAATCATAGTGATCTGAAGCTGATTTCATTTGAGCAAATCCTTGAGCGTAACTGATAATCTTACTGAAGTACAAAGCTTTGCGAATTTTGCTTACTAATTCATCAACATCTTTTACAACTGGCTTTGTGTCAGGTGCAGGTAATACTTTGCTTGCCTTAACACGTTCGTCTTTATAGGCTGAAACGTAACGTGAATATACTGATTCTGTAATCAATGATTGTGGAACACCAAGTTCTAGAGCACTTTGTGAACTCCACTTACCAGTACCCTTGTTACCAGCTTTATCCATGATCTTATTGACGATATAGTCATCTGAACCTTCGTCATCTTTTCTAGTCATAATCTTTGATGTAATGTCGATCAAGTAACTTGAAAGTTCACCTTTATTCCAGTCTTGGAATACTTCAGCAATCTTATTAACATCATTGTTAAATAGATGCTTTAGCAAATTATAACTTTCAGAGATCAATTCCATGTCACCATATTCGATACCATTATGAACCATCTTTACATAGTGACCAGCACCATTTGGTCCAATATATGTAACACATGGTGCACCATCTTCGTCAGCCTTGGCTGAAATTTGTTCCAAAATAGGAGCAACTAAATCATAGGCTTCCTTTTGACCACCAGGCATCAATGAAGGACCTTGAAGTGCACCTAGTTCACCACCAGAAACACCCATTCCAATAAAGTTGATTCCTGACTTGTCCAAAAGTTCACTACGTTTGATAGTATCCTCAAAGAATGTATTACCACCATCGATCAAAACATCACCTTTATCAAGTAAAGGCAACAATTGATTAATAACAGCATCTGTACCTGCACCAGCTTTAACCATCATCAAAATACGACGAGGTTTTTCTAGTGAGTTTACAAAGTCCTCAATTGTATAACTTGGTACTAATTTCTTTTCTGGATGCTCTTCTACAACTGCTTTAGTCTTTGAACCTGTACGGTTATAGATAGCAACTTCATATCCACGACTCTCAATGTTTAGGGCAAGATTCTTACCCATAACCGCCATACCGATAACACCAATTTGTGGTTTTGCCATTATAATAATTACCTCCGATTTTTGTTCACATTATCATCTTAACAAAAAAATAAAAAAGGAGTATATAAAAACTACTCCTTATCACTATTATCTTTAAATAAATTTTTTAATTTTGCAAATTCAGGGTTAACATGTTCCTCTTCTTTTTGCTTCTTGAAGTCTTCTTCAGAAATAACTTCCCAATTCTTTCCTGAAGGCATGATATTATCTTGTTCTTCTTTCTTCGTTAGAATTTTTGAAGGAATGCTTAGCAAAATATTATCAATAACTGATTCATAAATATTAATTGTTGGATTATCATCGTCGATTGGAATAACGATATTGTAATCTTCCAGATCCTCCGCTTCAACATTCTCAACGTTATAAGCCTCGTTGATTCTGATATCGACTGGAAATTCAACTGGTAATAGACTTCGTGTTGATGGTACCTTCAAAGTTGTCTTAACTTTTACATCTGAAATAACTAAACCATTGTCATTGAAGAGTTGTCCTTTGATTTCAACTGGTGTTGCTTCTAGAACATCCTCTGAGCGTGACTTTAGTTCTTTAGTTAAATCGAGTTTTTCCTCAAATTCAAAAGGTTTGTCTTTGTAACGACGAACATCTTGAACATCCCAATTTAGCATTAATGTACCCCTTTCATATAAGGTATTTTTCCAAAATTTTCTTCTTGATTTGTTAACAACTGACGAATTCGATCCGCCTTTATCTCTAAATCAAGTGTTTTTGCTTCTTTTTTTCCTATTCTAGTCAATAAATACAAATCTTGTTTTTTCAAAGAATTTAAATATTTTTGACCGATATCATTGAATCCTAGAATTCTTAAATAAGGATTTTTATAGACATAATTAATTTCCGACTCTTTAACATTCAGCAAAGTATAAATCATCAGCCGCCTGAGTCGTGCCATAGTATAGCGTTTTGACTTAATTTGTTCAACAAATTGAACAAAGCTATTACTCGTCGTAATCTCTTTTTTTAATTTATACTCTAATCCTTCAACCATCTGATAGATTTGTTGCAATTCAGTTATTGAAGAATTTACTACTTGATATTTTAAATAAGGAAAATAATTTTCCCACGTAACTAAATTATTCTCAGTCAAAGCATCTTGTGTCAAACTTGGAGCTAATTCAGTTATATCCTGATTATTCTTCAGACGTCTCCTAATTTCAGTAGCACTAAAATTACCGCGACGCTCAATAGTTTTTATTGATATTGGCAAATTTTGTTTCTTAATCTGACGGACATAATTTAATCCTAACAATTGATTTGGCAATTTAGCAATATCAATTCCCAATGATTCATAATAATCAGTCAAATTATCAGCTGAACTCTTTTGATAATTTTGTTGAAATTTTCCATCGACCTCGACACTCTTTTGAGCGATCTCCATAAAATCAACTTGGTTCTCCGTTCCAAAAACCAATGTATCAATTTTTAGTTGCTGCAGCAATTCCACAGCTCCTTTGGCAAATAACTCTGCTGGCTGAACCGCAAAAGCCATTGGCAACTCAACTACTAAATCAACGCCTAATTCTATGGCAATTCTAGCCCGCGTCCATTTATCCAAAATGGCAAAATCACCCCGCTGAACAAAATTGCCAGACATAACAGCAATTAATACATCAGGGTGATATTTTTGTTTGATTGAATCAATGAACAATTTATGACCATTGTGAAACGGATTAAATTCGGCAACAAAACCATAAATTTTTGTCATAAGATCCTCTTATTTTAATTCTTGCTCAAGTTTAGATACAACTAATATTAACTGAGTTGTTAAAATAACTAATCAACAAAGCAAAACTTAGTCCGGAGCAACAAGAAAATGGGCTCAGTAGTGAAATTCTACTTAATTCGCGATTTTTGCGGATTTAGTAGAAGGCCGAGCTTGAAGACTGTTGGCAACGCCAAGAGGCTCCAAGTCGTGCCCACTACGTTCCAGCCCAATTTTCTTGTTGCGGAGGACGGCAAGCTTACACTTTATCCAAACTCAAGTAAAATTCTTTATTTTTCTGCTGAGAAGAACCAACGTGTTGAATCATCTTGAACAGTTGATTCTCCAAAATCGGCATTAACTTGAATATTCTTAAATCCGATATCTTGTAAGATCATCTTAAAAGTTTCAATTGGATAAGTTCTTTCTTTATGTAATTCAGTATTAACTGAATAACCTTTGATTTTTTCATTCCAATTAAAGAAAGTCAATTCATGTTCAATGCTATGAGGATATTCACCTTCAAAACTATTCCACATAAAAGCTGAATCCTCAGTTCGATGATTGAACATATATCCAGGAAATACTTCGTCCATTTGATAAAGTGAATGAGCATCAAATAAATACTTTCCACCTTCGTTCAAATGTTCAAAAGCTTGATTAAAGGCAATTCCTAACTCATCTTCATTTTTCAAGTAACAAATTGAATCGTCAAAACAAGTAATCACATCAAACTTGTCAAATTCAAAAAGATCCATCATATTACTCTGAATGAAAGAAATTTGTCGATGCGCCTTTTGTGCCTTTTCAGCCGCTATTTTTAACATTTCTTCTGATAAATCAGTTCCAGTGACTTGAAATTTATCAGCCAAAAGTATTGTCAGATCACCTGTACCACAGGCAACATCTAACAAACTTTTTGATTTATCAGTAACCTGATTTTCAACGTATTGCGCCCATTTTGCATAAAGAGAATCATCCATCAATTCACTATAAACTCGCGCAAATGAGTTATAAATCATTATTCAGTTACCAAGTCTGAAATATCAACTTCAGTTGCATTTGCCCAAAGCTTTTCAAGATTGTAAAAATCACGTTGTTCTGATGTAAAGACATGGATAATAACATCGTGAAGATCGATCAATACCCAATCAGAGTTACGATTTCCTTCAACGTGACCAATTTCAACATTATTTTCGCCAGCTTTATCCAAAACTGATTGTACGATAGCGTCTACTTGACGTTGTGATGATGCATCCATGATAACAAAGTAATCAGCCATAATACTTACTTCACTGATATTTAAAACTTTAATATCATTAGCATGTTTTTCATCAGCTGCTTTAACAGCGATTTCCATTATTTTTTTTGAGTCCAAATTATAATTCTCCTTTTTTGATCCAGTAATTGTAACTTACAAATGTTGCTGGATAGATTGCTCTATTTTTTGTTACTAAGTGTTGTACAGAATGCTTTAATTCAAATGCTACCGCCGCATCCAAAGACTTCTCTGCATATTTACGAGCTTCTTTTATTCCTGGAAAATCTCTTTGAGGTTCAATGAAATCTCCAACAAACACGCACTTATCAACCTGTGTCATCTTAGTAGCACCAACAGTATGTCTTCTAACAGCGTTTAAAACATCTTCATCATAAATACCCAATTCATCTTTAATAATTTCAGCACCAACGATTCCGTGCCAAATAGCATTATTATATTTCAATAACTCAGGGTCTAAATTCTTATTTTTAATTACATCAATAAATTCTTGATCACTGCGTTCTTTAGCATAATCATGTAACAAACCGGCCAAGCCCGCACGTTCTACATCACCATCATATTCGGCAGCCAATCCACGACAAACTTTTTCGACTCGTAAACAATGAGTGTAACGGAAATCGCTTAAAGTGTCATGCATTCTGTTCAAAATTTCATCACGATTCAAATCGCTTTTAATTCGATCATAATTAAAATCAGTCATTATAAAGTCCCCTATCCTTTATATACCAAGCGACATCATCAGGAACTAGATACTTGATCGACTGTCCCTTTTGAATTCGCTGGCGTATCATACTTGAACTAATTTCTAATTCAGGAGTATTTACCCAAAGTATAGGATATTTCGATTTTTTCTCAAAACCCTTTCGACACACACCAACAAAATGAATCATTTGAATCAATTCATCAATATGAGCCCACTTAGGCAAGTTTTCAACCATATCGCCACCAACGATGAAATAATATTCAGTATTAGGATTGAGATCCTTTAGCAATTTAATTGTTTCATACGTATAGCTTATTCCACCGCGTCTAATATCAGTCAAATCTAAATCAAAATGCATATTATCTCTAATGGCTAATTTGATCATCTCAATTCGATCGTCACTCGCAATGTCGGGCATAGTTTTTTTTACTCCACGATGAGGTGGAATTTTATCTGGTAAGAACAGAACTTTATCAAGGCATAACTGCTCATAGACCTGTTCTGCAATTACCAAATGTCCTAAATGTATTGGGTTGAAAGTTCCACCTAGAATTCCGACATGTCTTTTAGGCAAATTACTATGAAACTCTAATTTTGCTTTAGTTAATAATTGTTTTTGAGTATTCATATCTTCATCACTTAAATTTAAATATTCTCTAACTCGATTGAGTATTTACGATTTTTAATTTTAGAAGCCTTTTTATACAAGACCATCTTTGAACCAATTGTTTGAATAGGAACGATTTGTTCATCGAACTCATTCAAAGCATCAATTACATCTTGTGGTTCAACCGCTGTATTTTGCAATAATGAAATTTTGATCAATTCATTTTTTTCAATCAAAATTTCTAATTGATTCAAAAGATTTTCAGTGATACCTTCACGACCAATTTGTAGAACTGGCTTCATGGTAGCTGCCTGACTTCTCAAGTAACGGTTCTTTTTTCCTTTAATTATCATTTAATTCTCCTTAAATAATTGCATTACGGATCGAAACATGAACTCCATCAGGTACATAGGCTTTCACCTTAGAACCAGCAGGAATTGTTAACCAACCTAAACCGTAAATAACAATATCTGATTTTTCATGAGCTGAAAAAATTTGACTCTTGAATTTAGGAAATTCTCTGACATCAGTTGGTGGTGTCAAAATGTCACCTAAATGATTCTTATAAAATTCGTCAGCATTACTTGTCTTAGTTCTATGTAATGGTAATCCCTGATTAACATAGAAAGTAACGTTAGTCTTATAATCTAAGAAATCGAAACGAGCCAAACCGGCCACAAAAATCGTCTGTTCATCACGTAATTGGAATGTTGCTGGACGCAATGGCTTTTTAGGTGTAACTGTTTTTAAATCTTGAGCATTCAGAAAATGAGCTAATTGATAACGATGAATAATACCAGGTGTGTCAATTAAATAATGACCATCATCTAGAGGAATATCAATTTGATCCAAAGTAGTTCCAGGGAATCTTGAAGTCGTAATCAAATCTTTAATATCAGAATGAGAACTAATAATTCGATTGATCAAAGTTGATTTACCAGTATTAGTTGTTCCAACGACATAAACATCTTTGCCATCACGATACTTTTCAATCATATCCATCAATTCATCAACATTAGTTCCCTTAACAGCTGAAACCATAATTTGATCAACTGATTTGATACCATTTTCCTTACTCTTTTGTTGTAACCAGTTCAAAAGACGGTTTTGATTAACTGAATTTGGCAATAAATCAACCTTATTACCAACGACTAAAATCTTCTTGTCACCAACAAATCTTTGTAAACCTGGAATTACACTACCTTCGTAGTCAAAAATATCAACCACATTCACGACTAGAGCATCTTTATCAGAGATTGAATCTAATAATTTTAAGAAATCATCGTCAGAAACATCCACATCCGTAATTTCGTTGTAATTACGTAATCTAAAACATCTCTTACAAAAGAGTTCTTTATTTTCATCGCCATCATCTTCAAGATATTTCTTCAAAGTTGATGTTTGAACGTATCCTGGTTTATCTTTGTCTTCTGTTTGAATCTCAGCACCGCATCCCATGCAGTACAATTTTTCATCATTTTCTGTCATTTAATGAATCCTTCCAATATAAATTTTTATCACGCATTTGCATTGCTTTCAGAATAGGACGCTCAAAAAATCTATTGACACGAGTTTTTTTAGCATCAGTATTGACTAACGGTTTAACTAAAACTGTTTTTAATTGTGCCATATTTCCTGCCAAAACATCGGTCATAACTTGATCACCAACAAACAAAACTTGTTCAGGATCAATATTTTCTTCTCTAATATGATTCATGATCACAAATGGCAAAGGTTTAACTGCACGAGCCACAATGCTGACTGGCAAATCTCTGACGGCCTTTTCCACTCGTTCATAACTATTATTTGAAACGATCATAACTTCGATATCATTTTGGGCCATTTGATTAAGCCATTTACGTAGTGATAAATCATATTCATTACTATTCCATGGCAAAAGAGTATTATCCAAATCCGTCATGATCGTAGTAATATTGAGGTTTTTAAGTGATTCAACATCAATATCCGTGATTTTATCAAGCATAATATACGGTTTAAACATAATTTAATCCTCATCTTTGCTAAATTAGTAAAAAAACGTAATTTGGGTTTATCCAAATTACGTTTTTAAAATTAAGCTAAAGCTTTCTTAGCTGTATCTACTAAACTTGTGAATGCTTTTGGATCTTCAATAGCAATTTGAGCCAACATCTTACGGTTAATGTCAACATTAGCTAACTTCAAACCATGCATTAATTTGCTGTAACTGATTTCATTCATTCTTGCAGCAGCATTGATTCTGGCAATCCAGATCTTACGGAAGTCGCGTTTAACTTGGCGACGATCACGGAATGCATAACGGTATGAAACCATGATTTGAGTATGAGCTGCTTTAAAAGTGATATGTTTTGAACCACGATATCCTTTAGCTAATTTTAAAACCTTTTTACGACGTTTGCGAGTTACTGTTCCACCTTTTACACGTGGCATAATGACTCCTCCTTTAATTTACGAAAATAAATATTTAAGTGATTAGCTAAATTAGTATGTAGCTAACATTTGTTTGATACGTTTCATATCACTTGCGTTTACCATACCTGGCTTAGCCAATTGGCGACGTTGCTTCTTTGTCTTACCGTGGAAACGGTGACTTGTGTAAGCATGCATTCTCTTCCAACCACCATTAGCAGTTTTCTTAAATCTCTTTGCTGATGCGCGGTGTGTCTTTTGTTTAGGCATGAAAATCCCTCCACTATTTCTTCTTTTTGTTATCTTTGGCGTTAATTGGATCAAGCATTAAAAACATACTACGACCGTCCATCTTAGGTCTAGTTGTTACCGTAGCAACATCCTTAGTCTGTTCAGCAACACGGTCTAAGACTTCCTTACCTATCTCTTTATGAGTAATCGCTCTACCCTTAAAGCGAAGAGAAACTTTGACCTTATCACCTTTAGCTAAGAACTTACGAGCGTTATTAAGTTTTGTATTGAAATCATTTGCTTCAATAGTTGGACTTAAACGCACTTCTTTAAGACTAACAGTTTTTTGTTTTTTACGTGCTTCACGATCTTTCTTTTGAAGATCAAACTTATATTTACCATAATCCATAATTCTGGCAACAGGTGGTTTAGCACCTGGTGACATTAGAACTAGGTCCATATTAGCTGCTTCGGCTAATCTTTTAGCTTCTGCGGTTGGCTTAACACCAACTTGATCCCCATTTTCAGCGATCAATCTAACTTCTTTCGCACGTATTTGATCATTTAATAATAATTCTCTTGCTATGAGTAGTCACCTCCGGAGTAATTTGGCCCACAAAAAAAGCAGGCTGCACAAGCATGCCCACTATATTATCTACGTAATCGTATTAACCTAGAGGCGAATGCATAGGTGAGAAGCGGGCGCTTCTGCTTAATCTCAACAGTTATAAACTATAACAATATTTTCTTTATCTGTCAATATAACTTGACGTTTTTTGTTATAGGAATGTTAAAAACAATATAAATAACTTAACACATTTCATTACTTTAAACAATTATTAATCCTTAAACCAACTCATATTTAATTAAACTATCTATCGCTGACATCACTGCTTGTTGATTATTGGCTATTGGTTGCCATTCAAGAACTTTTTTTGCGTGCTGATTGCTGACATTACGATTCATTTTAATCATTAATTTACCTTCTTTGGCCTTGGAATTAAATAATGATGCCATAGTTATTAACCAATTAGGCAACAAGCCTCGAGCTATTCTTTGATTCAAATCTGGATAATTTTCTTTTATCAACTTGGCAATTTGCTGCATTGATATTTGACCATCAGCACTAGCAATGAACCTTTGCATACTTGCAGATTTAACTTCCATTGCTCTAATCTCAATATCTACAACATCCCTGACATCAACAACATTCAATGGTAAATTTGGCATTTTCTTACCATTCAGTATTTCTTTTAATAAATCAAAGCTACCAGAAACATGCGCATCTAATGAGGGTCCAAAAATAGCTACTGGATTAATGGTCACAAATTCCAAATCGACATCAGAACTATTTATATATTTCCAGGCAGCCTCTTCAGCTAATAACTTTGATTTTTCATAAACTGACAGTCCGTTTTCATTTTTATCAGTCCAATCATTTTCCGTTGTTAGTCCGTCTTTTTTACTAAAACCAACTGCACCAAAGTTCGAGGTCATTATCACGCGTTTAACTTTACTTGCGTTAGCAAACTTTAAAATTCTTAAAATTCCATCTAAAGCAGGTTTAATTGCCTGCGACTCATCATTAACCTTTTCAAAAAAAACTGGCGATGCAACACTAAAAACAACCTCACGGTCATTCATAGCCTGATACCAATTAGTATCTTGAGAAAGATCAGCCTCAATAAAAGAAAGATGTTTTAAATTCTTAACATTATATGTTATTAATACTTTTTTGATCCTATCAATTCCACTCATTTTTCTAATTGTTGTTCTGACATCGTAACCATCATTTAACAATTGTAAAATCAACCTTAATCCTAAAAAGCCTGTTCCGCCTGTAACTAAAACTTTTTTCATAACTATATTCCTCACACTTGCACTTAATTTATTAATTGATTATCATCACTTTAAACCCTAAACCATAGTTCATAGCAATAACAAAAGAGGAATTTTTATGAAAAAAACTTATTCTATCAAGGAAGTTGCCACCTATTTCAATTTACCAATTTCTACCATTCGTTATTATGACAAAAAAGGACTATTACCATTTGTTTCTAAAAATACTTCCGGTTATCGAATTTTTTCAAAATCAGATTTTGGATTTATCAAAACAATTTGTTGTTTAAAAAATACTGATATGCCTATCAAGGACATCAAAACTTATATTGACCTATGTATGCGGGGTATTTCAACAATTGACCAACGCAAAAAAATGTTGAATCAACATAAAGAAAATGTTTTAAAAAAACAGCGGATTCTTGAAAGAAACCTTTTTGAAATCGAAACTAAAATTAACCGATATAGCTCAGATGATTCTGTTGAAATAATAAAAAAGCAAATTGATTTTGTTCAAGATGAAAAAGAACAGTTACACTTAAAAAATCCTTTTATATTAGGAAGAAAAGCATTTTTTTGGACAAATAATCTAAAACGCTCTTTAATTTAATTAAGATGTTTAAACATTAAGGAGTGATATCAATGGTAGAAGTAAATAACCCTCAAGAATTCGTTCAAGCCCTTGCTGCACAAGAAGAAAATATCTATATATCTCGAAGTATGATGCTAACACATTCGATAACGCTACCTAGTAATACCGCGATTTTGGGTAAACCTCAAGAGGATGCATCCTTACCTATTCTAATGTTTCAAGATAGCGATGGTATTGGTTTGACTGCTAATAATCGACTTGAAAATTTAATCATTCATGTTCCCACAAACCACCGTTCCATCTTCAATACTAATTACATAGAAGATCTTGGTGCTTTTAATTTTGAAAATCTAGAATTAACCGGTCAATTCTCGTTTCTTTCTAAATCTAAGTTAGATAATACCTTTTTAAATTTCAAGAATGTTCATATTCTATCTGCCGATACAAGAAGTTACCTAGAACAACCACAGAAATATGGTGTCAATGTTCTTCAAGGAGCCTTAACTATTTATAATTTGAATCCTGATCCTAATAGTTTAATAACTGTCAGTGCTAAGAAAATTTCCATTGGACTCAAAAATGCACCTGTTATTGGTTCAGGAATCTTCATTGCTGGAGCTGGCGATAAAGGAGGTCGGGTTGAAATAGATGATTTAGATACCAATGACGTTTATTCCACTGGTAAAATTCCAATGGGCGTTGCGGATATTATTACCGGAGCGGTCTTTATTGTCAACGGTGCTCATGCTAAAAAAGTAATCCAAAATGGTGAAACAACAACTTATGGTGTTAACGATATGGTTCTTGATGCTTGGGGTGCTGTTGATGATTGGAACGTTTATGGACCGATAACTTCTTATGGACCATCCGGCATTGGTTTCGTTAACTTTGGAATTGTTAAATCATTCAACGCTCAGGCCCCTATTGAAACGTTTGGACTTGGTGCTCGTGGCTACAATCAATATGATGGAACTTTAGAAGAAGGACACTTTTCATCAATTATGACCTTTGGCGATGGCTCAATTGGTGTTCAAATTTCTAAAAAAGTCGGTCACTTAGTTTTCGATGGCGGAATCGTAACTCACGGTGAGGTTGGAAACTCATTGGTAAAAGGCATTATTGTTGAATTACCAGCTTATGCTTTGAGTATTAAAACTGGTGGTTTAGTTGCCAAAATCGAAGTCAACGGCAATATTCAGACTAAGGGTAATTCCGTAGCCAGCTATAACGTTGAAACCGGCGGAATTGTCAATAATATGACTGTGACTGGAAAAATATTGGCTAGTGGTAAAGGTTCCATTCCCCTTCAAATCCAAGATGGTGGAAAAACACCGCTTAACTTCTCGACCAAATAAAAAAAGTTCTTATAGTTGGCGTCTGACCAATTATAAGAACTTTTATATTTTTACTAGTTATTAGCTTTATCAGTAACATCTTTACGACTAAAGTTAGCGATATCAGCAACAACTGAACTTACAAACATCTTAGCATTTTCAGCTGCGGAATCATCTTCACCATATTTTCTTACTGATACAGTAGCATTCTTAGCTTCTTCATCACCGATAACAACTGTGTATGGAACCTTCATTGTTTGAGCGTCACGAATCTTGTAACCCATCTTCTCATCGCGGTCATCAATTTCAGCACGAATATTCTTAGCACGTAATTCTGAAAGAACGTGGTTAGCATATTCTGTATGAAGTTTTTGGTTAACAGGAATGATACGAACTTGTGTAGGAGCCAACCATGTTGGGAATGCACCCTTGTAAATTTCAATTAGGTAAGCAATAAATCTTTCCATTGTTGAAACAATCCCACGGTGAATCATAACAGGTCTGTGATCTTTACCATCAGCACCAACATATGTTAGTTGGAACTTCTCTGGTTGCATGAAGTCTAATTGGATAGTTGATAATGTTTCTTCGTTACCAAGAGCTGTCTTTGTTTGAACATCAAGCTTTGGACCATAGAAAGCAGCTTCACCTTCAGCTTCATAGTACTTCAAGCCAAGATCATCCATAGCGGCTTTAAGCATTGATTGTGATCTGTTCCACATTTCATCATCATCAAAGTACTTCTCTGTATTAGCAGGATCACGATAACTTAGACGGAATGTATAATCATTGATATCAAAGTCTTTATAAACTTCAACCATCAATTGTAGTGTACGTTTGAATTCTTCTTGAATTTGATCAAGAGCAACGAATGTGTGACCATCATTTAGAGTCATTTCACGAACACGTTGTAGACCTGACAATGCACCTGATTTTTCATATCTGTGCATCATACCAAGTTCAGCGATACGCAATGGAAGATCTCTGTATGAACGATTGTGGTGGTTATAAATTTGAATATGTGAAGGACAGTTCATAGGACGAAGTTCAAGCATTTCGCCATCACCCATGTCCATTGGTGGGAACATGTCTTCACGATAATGTGCCCAGTGACCTGAAGTCTTATAAGCATTTAAGTTCATAAGAATTGGTGTATAAACGTGTTGGTAACCCCAAGCAACTTCCTTGTCAATAATGTATCTTTCAATGACACGACGGATAGTAGCACCATTTGGCATCCAGTATGGAAGACCAGCTCCAACTTCTGGATCAACGAAGAACAAGTCAAGATCACGGCCAATAGTTCTGTGGTCACGTTCTTTGATTTCTGCACGACGTTTAAGATCAGCTTTTAGGCCATCTTCCTTATAGAAGGCAGTACCATAAATTCTTTGAAGCATTGGGTTACTTGATTTACCTTGCCAATAAGCACCAGCAACTGAAAGTAATTCGAAATGTTTCAAAGCTTTAAGGTTTGTAAGAACAGCATCATAACCAAAGTCAACAAAACCATCCAAAGTATAAACAGGAATTTGAACTGATTCGATAGCAGCAACTAATGATGACTTGTAAGGATCATCCTTGAACATTGCTTCAAGATCTTTCTTGTCCATCATTGATCTTTCGATCTTGTCATTGTTTTTGATGATTTTATTCATCATAGCAGTGATTTCTTTCAATTCATCAACACTGATTTGACCTGACTTGCTATCAGTATCAACATAGAAGCCATCATCATTGGCTTGTTTTTCACCAAAATGAAGATCTTCTTTAAAATTCTTAGCAGCAGCTGCAAATACCAATGCGGCAGTATTTCTTAGTACCTTTTGAGCATCTTCTTTATCTTCAGCTGAGATAATTTCAATCTTAGCATCTTGTTTAATTGGACGTTCAAGATCAACTAAAGTGTCGTTTAGTTTACCAGCAACAGCTTTTTTACCTAGTGATGTACTAATTGATTTAGCAACGTCTAGTGTAGTTGTGCCTTCGTCAAACTCCTTAACTGAATCATCTGGGAATGTTAACTTGATTTTTGACATAGACTATTTCCTCCTAAAATTTGATAACAAAAAAATACGTCCCTGAAGTATATCCATATCTTTTGATATGTGCATACTTCAGGGACGTATTTTCTACGCGGTTCCACCCACTTTAAAACTGTACAACAAATAACAGTTTTCTCTCATTTGGTTATAAAGTAACCGACCATTATACAGTTTTATGTGAAAGTGGTAACTCCAGTAATGGGTAAGCTTTCAGTAATCGTACCCTCCCTGAATAGAACCGAAGTGTTATCTTTCATGGCTTTATTGAAACATTAATTTTTCGAGAATGCAAGTTATTTTTCAAATCTTCTATTGGGACCACTGACAATAACCTCGCGAGAAAGGTACTTAACTCGCTCCATGATCCGCTTAGCTTTAACGGGTTCTTCTTCGCCTCTTTGATTGATGGCAAGGTGTTTTTCCAATTCTTTCATTGAAAAATTGGAAGAGAAAAAGGTTGGCAAGTTTTCCTGCATTCGATATTGCAAAATAACTCCCAAAACTTCATCTCTGATCCAACTTGACATCGAATCAGCTCCAATATCATCCAACATCAAAATCTCTGCACCTTTGATTTTATTAACTTTTGCCAAAACACTATTTGAACCAATAGAATTTTTCATTTCGACCGCAAAAGTCGGAAAGTGCATCATCGTCGTATGCACATCATGTTTAAATAATTCATTAGCAATTGCTCCAAGCAAGTATGTCTTACCTACCCCAAAATCTCCGGCCAAATATAAACCAGGTACGAATCCCTTTTGATTCAAATAATTGTCAATAAAATCCAGAGCCTTACTCAAGGCCTCTTGACGTCCCTGTCCGCTATAATCATCTAATTTTGCCTGTCTTATGTCTGATGGCATATCCATCAACACAAAACCAGTTTCATATTGTGAACGTTTTTCTCGATTTTGAGTTCTCTCATTAGGATAATAAGCAACTTCAATATTATGATTATTAACAATCAACTTAGGGTAATAACCTCGTGACAATTCACTGGCATGGTTTTTGTTATTATAAAATTCATAAATACTAGCAGCACTGGTAGAGATAGCATTAGGATTTATTGAATCGCTGTTGTCCTTCAAAAACTTCTGTACATCGGGATCTTTCAAGGCACCATTAAGTAGACGGCGATAATCCTCCGTCAAATTCTTTGAATTTAAATATTCTGCCAGTCTGTTTCCTAAATTTTCCATGCTTAATTATCCTTATTTCTTAATCGTTTTAGTCGATCCTGCAATTCATTGCGACCGTCTTTAGAACCTTGCTGGTTTGGAACTTTTGCTTTCACTTTAGTCCAATCAGTTGCCTGTTCAACTTTACGATTTTTATTGTTGTTATAACGGCGTTTGGGATTACGCGGTTTATTTTGAAAGTCGTTGATTCTTTGCAAAGCTTGCTCAGGAGTTTGAACATCATTTTGCTGCCAATCATTTGCCATAGTTTCCATCAATGGCAATGTTAAAGTTGGTGAATTTTGTAAAATATAGTACACCATAATATTCAAAACCGAAGCAGGCAAGTATGACTTCATTGCCATATCACGCAAAGCCCTTGACTCAACAGTCCCTGTAAAGCCGCCACTCTTTTGTTTTTGTGCAGCCAGAAAATCGGCCGGGGTCATTGATTTAGCCTGTTTCAAAATCAATTGATCTGAACGATTCATATTTGTCGTTGGCGTTTCATCCGTTTGCGTTATAGATGCTTGTTGTTTAACCGAAATGTTAGCATTTTTTTCAAATCGGTCTTGAACAGATTTTTTCAGACGATCAGGGTCAATTTTATTATTAACGATATCGCAAGTTTTACCAATCAAATCAATCAGAGTTATTTCATCCAGACCGTAAAAAGCGTGTAAATTCAAAATTAATTCTTGATTCTCCAAAAGATTGTCTGGATGAATCTTAAATAACTGCTGTATCCGATCAGAAATCAACTCCCAATCTAGTTGGGGAACTTCTTGCTCACTTAAAGCTGGTTTCTTAGGGGTAGATGAACTGGTGAAATTACCTTGAGCATTTTTTACTTCTGTCGGTGTATTAATCAAATCACTATTACTTAACTGAAAGACCTCTAAGAAATCCTTTGTAACTTCCTGTGAATCTTTCAAAATCAAATCTGAATGAGCATATTTATCAGCCAATAAACGATATTTACTCTCGCCCACTTGCTCATACAAAAAGATACTCATCAAATCATCCTTAAAGAAATCATCTGGTAATAAGGGTTCAAATAGCTGATATACATAGTAGGGGCCAAGATCATCTTTTTTTTCAAAAGTTCTAATCAAACCTAAAGCTTCAGCCTTAATTCGGGCTTCATAAAAACGTTTTAAATCAATTCCTAAAAGGCTCATCAATTCAGCGTGGCTCTTGCGTTGAGTAACTAACTGCTTATTCGGTAACTTCTCCCATAATAAAAGATACAAACTAAATGACTCAGTACCCAAAATGGGTAAATACAAATCGGTTAGAACATGACGATCATCATCATTGAGATGACCACTTGGCAAACACCAATAGCCTACTAAGGGTGTAAACTTTTCTGATCCAAAATTACTTGTAGACACTGGCCCACCTCTTATTTTTTGTCAATTTTCTTGCCGTTCGCCATCATCTCTTGAACTTCTTGCATGAAACTATTCATGTCCTTAAATTCTCGGTAGACACTGGCAAAACGAATATACGTAACATCATCAACTTTAGCTAAAATCTTCATGACATGTTCACCAATGATCTGTGAACGAACTTCACTCTCACCAGTTGCCCTGATTTCATTTTCAACTTTATCAACGATATCATTCATTTGGTCCATAGTAACAGGACGCTTTTCAGCCGCACGTACAATACCACGCAATAGCTTCTCACGACTGAATTCTTCACGATTACCGTTCTTTTTAACTACTAAGAGCGGTGACTTTTCTAATCTTTCAAATGTCGTAAATCTAGTACCGCAGTATTCACACTCACGACGTCTTCTAATAGCACGTCCTTCATCACTGGGACGACTGTCAATAACTTTGGATGAATCATGATGACAATGTGGACAAATCAAGATTCCAACCTCTTTTCTAAATTAAAGTTGCACGATCAATCGATCGAATTCATCAGCCAAATGCGTCAAATCACCTGAATTATCAATTACAAAATCTGCTCTTGAGCGTTTCTCGTCCATTGACATCTGAGAATTAATGCGATTCATTGCAACCTCTTTTGTTAAATTGTTACGTTTCATTAAACGGTACAACTGCACTTCAGGTTCAACATAAACTGTAATCACGCCGTCAAAATATTGCTGATAATTCCCCTCAAACAATAATGGAATTTCAAAAATTGAGATTTCCTTGTCTGAGGACTTTTTAGTTTCATTTATAATTTTTAATATTTGTTCTTTAATAATTGGTCGAGTGATCTTGTTTAATGCCTGTAATTTTTTAGCATCCCCAAAAACTATTGAGCCTAGTTTTGAACGATTCAAAGTTCCGTCTTCTAAAACTACTTCTGAACCAAATTGTTCAATTATTCTTTGTAGACCAATTGTTCCTGGTTCAACTATTTGACGGGCCACTTGATCAGCATCATAAACCTTACAGCCAAACGTTTTAAAAAAATCCAAAATAGTTGATTTACCAGCAGCAATTCCACCAGTTAAACCATAAATTTTACTCATTTCACAACTTGACACTTTGGACAAAAATGCGTTCCACGACCACCAACTTTGATTTTTTCAATCTCAGTTCCGCATCTCGGACAAGGTGTCCCCTCTTTTCCATAGACTTTTAAACTGTTCTGCATATTCCCCTTGTGTCCAGTAGCATCAATGTAAGAACGAACTGTTGAGCCACCAGCTTCAATAGCAGTTTTCATTTCCTGATTAGAGGTTTCAATAATATTTTGAATATCTTCATCACTTAGATGGTTAGCCGGAGTTTCTGGATGAATTTTAACTTTCCAAAGCACTTCATCGACATAGATATTACCTAGACCACTCATCACTGATTGGTCTAATAAAACCGTTTTGATATCTTTATGATGACGCATTATCCTTGGTTTCAAGTTTGTAAAAGTAAATGCAGCTGACAATGGTTCTGGACCAAGTTTTTTGATCGACTTATTCTCTTCCAATTGGTCAGTATTCCATAGCTGCATTCGACCAAATTTACGAACATCGTTATAAATCATCTTTTTACCATTATCTAATGTAAAAATAGCGTGAGAATGTTTATCAATTGCACTTGGGTCAGCCGAAATACGATAACGACCTTCCATTCGCAAATGACTAATAATTGTATAACCATTATCCAAATGAATCAACAAAAACTTTGCTCGACGACCAATATCAGTAATAGTAGCTCCGGTTGTAAACTCAATAAATTGATTTACGTCGCCTGTAATCAAATCAGGATAACGAATCTCAACGTTCATTATTTTGTGTCCCTTAACTTGGGCTATTAACCCTCGTCTAACTGTTTCTACTTCTGGCATCTCTGGCATATTATCACCTATTTTGCTTCATACCAAGTCTTACCATGAGCTGTTTCAACCTTCAAAGGAACATCTAGTTTAACAGCTGAATCCATAACACTCGGTACTAATTTTTCTAGAGTTTCAATCTCTGATTTAGGAGCCTCAAATATCATTTCATCATGTACTTGTAAAAGTAAATTGGTCTGAAGATTTTCCTTAACTAACATCTTCTGCATATTGATCATTGCCACTTTAATAATGTCGGCAGCGCTACCTTGAATAGGAGTATTCATTGCTGTACGTTTAGCAAAGTTGCGAACATTAAAATTACTAGAATGGATATCTGGCAAATAGCGGCGACGATGCATTATCGTTTCAACATAACCATTCTCACGCGCATATTTGACAATATCATCCATATACTTTTTAACACCTGGGTACTGTTCAAAGTATGAATCAATAAAAGCTGCCGCTTGTTTACGACTAATACCAATATTTTGTGACAAGCCATAATCACTAATACCGTAAACTATTCCAAAATTAGTTGCTTTAGCTTGACGTCGCATGTTAGGAGTTACTTCATCAGTACTATTCAAACCAAAAATTCTCATTGCTGTATGAGCATGGATATCATAGTCTTCATTAAAGGCCTCTTGCATATGTTCATCCCCAGAGATGTGGGCTAATACACGCAATTCCACTTGTGAATAATCAGCTGAGAAAATCTCCCAATCTTCATGTTGTGGTACAAAAGCCTTTCTAATTTGTTTACCTTCATCAATTCTAATTGGAATGTTTTGTAAATTAGGCTCAATTGATGATAAACGTCCTGTTTGGGTCAAAGTTTGCAAATAAATAGTGTGAATCTTGTTATCTGGTTGTACAAATTTTTGAAGACCAACTACATAAGTTGATTGAATCTTAGAAATTTGACGATAATCTAAAACCATTTGAACAACTGGTGATTTATCTTTTAATTTTTCCAAAACATCGACTGAAGTTGAATATCCTGTCTTAGTCTTTTTAACAACTGGCAATTTCAAATCTTCAAATAATACTACTCCCAATTGTTTAGGGGAATTAATATTAAATTCCTTACCTGCTTCTTGATAAATCTTTTGTTCAATCTCTGCTAAACGTGTGGCAAAAGTATTTTCCATTTCCTTTAACTTCGACACTTCAACTGTGATACCCTTGATTTCCATTTCAGCCAAAACATTAGACAATGGTAATTCAATTTCATCATAAAGACTATCTTGATCATTATCTTTTAATTCTGACATCATCTTTTCTTTTAATTCAAAAATCACTTGGGCCTTTTGAGCTAAGAAATTCAGTAAAAGTTTATTGTCTTCTGGAACAGCTTTTTTGACCCCTTTACCATAAAACTCCTCTTCAGTAGGTAAGTTAACATTATAATTCTTTGCAACTAAACCAATATCTTGCTTATTATCATTAGTATCAAGCAAATATGCTACCAACAACATGTCAAAACTGATACCGGAAATTTTACAGCCATAACGATGTAATAAAGCAATCGTTCGTTTATTATCAAAAAGATACTTCTCTTTGGTATCATCAGCCAGCCAATTTTTCAACTGATCATTCTCTAGAATTGAAATATCATCGGTACCGAAAAACTCTTTGCCATCAGAAATCAAAAGTCCAATAATCGGTGCTGTATGATAATTCTCGCCAAAACCTTCAACTATTAAAGTATGAGCTTTATCACTAGCATTGATTTTCTCAATTGCTGCTTCATCTAAAGTATGAACTTCAATATCAGCCAAGTCTTCAGCAGTATTTTCTTGAGGGACATCCATTCGATTCAAAAAGGTTTTAAAATCCATTTTTTGATAAAATTGCATCAACTCTTCTTGATTGTCACCATGATATTCAAGATCACCCAGACTAACCTCTACTGGAGCATCAAGATCAATTGTTGCTAGTTTTTTACTCAAAATAGCCTTATCTTTGTCGTTGATCAAATGTTCTTTTAACTTGCTTTTCTTCATTTCATCAACATGATCATAAATACCTTCAACACTGCCATACTGATTAATCAATTTAATAGCAGTCTTTTCGCCGACCTTTTCAACTCCAGGATAATGATCTGAATTATCACCCATTAATCCCTTCATATCAATAATCTGCTTAGGTGTAATGCCCAATTTTTCTTGCACATGTTCTGGAGTGTAGCTTTCTGTTTCAGTAACGCCTTTAACATTAACCTTTACAGTGACCTTATCTGTTACCAATTGCGTCAAATCTCGATCACCGGTAATAATGGTAACGTCCATGCCTTCTTTTTCGGCTTTCTGTGACATAGTTCCGATAATATCGTCGGCCTCATAATCTGGCAACTCATATGTTTTAATACCACGATCATTCAACAATTCTTGGATCAAAGGCAATTGCTCCATTAACTCCTGAGGAGTCTTAGCACGTGTACCTTTATAATCATCAAACATCTTAGTTCTAAAAGTTGTCTTACCAGCATCAAAAGCAACCAAAGCATGCGTTGGCGCCTCATCCTTTAAAATGATTTCCAACATATTATTGAAGGCGTATAAGGCGTTTGTATGGATACCATCGCCATTCACAAATTTATCTAGAACGTTATGCATCGCAAAAAATGCTCGAAACGAAACACTATTTCCATCTATTAAAAGTAACTTTTTATTTTTTGACATATATTCTCCAATAAAACCGAATTAACTAATCTTATTTTAACAAATCACAGCTCTTTGTAACAGTTTCACAAAGACTAAAAAAGCCTAGATTCCAGTGGAATCAAGACTTCTCACTAATTATTCTTCTTTTCATATCTAAAATAGACATAAATTACAGAGATAAGTACTAATAATGATAAAACAGTCAAAAGAGCAAAGTCAATTTTTGTACCTGCAATAGTATTCAAAACTTCATTCCTAGATCCTGTTAAGGCAACGGCCGAAATAACCACTGACAAGATATTGGTTCCTAATGAGCCCGCATATTGTTGCATCATACTGAAAAGCGAATTTTGATCAGACTTGCTAGATCCTGTAACCTGCATACTCCCGTCTGACAATGACGCTCCGAAACCAAAATTAAAACCGATTCTGATTATTAAATATATCAAAGTAATACTCATCAAAGTCAAACTTTCACTTTTAATCCAAAAAGCGGCCGATCCTAAAGTAATTAAAATCCCACTAGTAATCAGGGGAATCGCCGCACCTCTTTTATCGTAAAGATAACCTGCAATTGGTCCTACGATTGCTCCCAAAAGCGAACCCGGCAAAAGCATTAATCCGGCTTGTGCTGAATTCATTTTCAAAACTGTCTGCGCAAAAATCGGTAAAACAAACGACAATCCAATGTTAATAAATTGCAAACTAAAATAGCTAAATAATCTTAATCGTAAAACCGGTTTTTTTAAAATCGAAAAATCAATCAATTGTCGTTGACTCTTACGGTTATACCACACAAAAATCCCAAATATCACTAATGAAACAATGATCCATAATAAAAACTGTGCTGACGTCCAACCGTATCGACCGGCCTGATCAAAAGTAAAAAGAATCACTGAAAAAATCACAGCTAATCCAATAACACTACCATAGTCAAAGGAAATCCCTTTAGTTCCGCGTGCTTTACCGTGAATTGAAAATACTCCAATTACAAATAATAAAATTATCAATGGCAAAACGCCTACAAAAATTTCTCTCCAAGTCCAAATACCATTAATAATGCCACCATACGTAGGTCCTAAAGCTGGAGCTAAAGAAATAACTATTCCCGCTAACCCTGTATAAAGTCCCAATTTAGATGATGGTATTTCCTCAAATATTAAACTAAACATCAGAGGCGTCGACAACCCGGTAGCAATTGCCTGCAATAATCGTCCTGCCATTAAAATCGGAAAATTCGGCGCTACTAAACAAATCATTGACCCAATAAAACAACAAGCAACCGCAAAGATAAAAATTTTTAACGGATCAAATTTCTTTAAAATATATGCCGTAGTGCTCATTACAATCGTCGTTAATAACAAATAACCAGTCGTTAGCCATTGAACTGTCCCTAAACTAACTTGCAAATCTTTCACTAAAGTTGGAAAGGTAACATTCATTGACGTTTCAATTAAAATACCAGTAAACGATAGTAATCCTACTGCTAATATTGATAGTTTAACGCGTAGTGATACTGTTTCTTCCACGTTTTTACCTCTTTTCATAAAAAAAGGCCATGACAATTTGCTCTGTCATAGCCCAACTCTTTATTTTTACTTTACTATTATTTAAAATTTTTTGCTAGAATTTTTTATAAAATTATTTAATTCCCTTATTTAACCAATTGACCTTTTTTATAAACTTGCTTATCAATTTGTTGAACGGCTTTAACATCGGCCAAAGGATCATCATCAAGTACCAAAAAGTCAGCTATCTTTCCTTCCTTAAGTGAGCCGTACTTATCATCGATACCCAAAAGATGTGAACTATTCTTAGTTGCTGACAAAAGAACCTCAGCATTACTAGCACCTACATCAGTCAATAGTTCTAATTCCTTAGGAATGTCTGCAAAACGATTGAATGGTGTCCCCGCATCAGTTCCAAAGGAAATTTTAACACCTGCTTTAGTAGCTGCTTCCATGCGCTTATAAAATATCTTTAAGAATCCTTTTGCTTTGGTAATCATATAATCAGGTAAATCACCATCCTTAGCAGTTGCTATCGCATAAGAGGCGATGATAGTTGGTGTAATATAAATATTTTTGTCATTCAAAAGGGCAATATCTTCATCGGTGATCATACAACCATGCTCAATTGAATCCACTCCAGCCACAATAGCACTATGAATTCCTGCAGCTCCTTCAGCATGAGCAGCAATTGTCATATGCTTTGTATGTGCTTCAGCAACCGCCACGCTCAACTCTTCTGGCGATAATTCCACATCATCAATTTGATCGGTTGCTGACATAACACCACCAGTTGCCATAACTTTAATATTCTTGGCACCTAATTTGAACTCTTTACGAATTGCATGACGCATTTCATCTGGAGAATCGACAATATTTCCCCAAGTTGTTTCTCCATCAAGACCTTCGGTAAAATCAGCATGTCCACCAGTTATACACATTGGACGACCTGAAGGAACAATTTCGGTTCCTCCCAACTGTCCTTCTTCTTGAAGACGACGCAATTTGATATCTACATCAAAGGCACAACCGCAATCTCTTACATATGTTACACCTGCTTTTAAAGCCTCTTTTAGATTATTTAAGGCCGTGAAAGTTACTTCAGCTTCTGAAAGATATTCTAGTTTATTAGTAATTGGGTTCATCATTAGATGAACATGAGAATTAATAAGTCCTGGCATAACGTATTTTTTCTTCAAGTCAACAACATTTTCAACATCTGGGGCATCCTTAAAACCTAATTTAATAATCTCACCTGACTTGCTATCAACAATAAACCAGGCATCTTTTTGTATTTCAGGTTTATCACCATCGAATAAACTAAAGTTCTTATATAAAGTTTGCATAATAAACTTGCCTCCTAAACCATTTTGACCTGAGTTTAAGTGATATTATTTTAATTTTCAAAATATAAGAATTATTTTAATTAAAAATATACTTTTCGTATTATTAAAAGTATATTAATTGCTTAGCTCCTAAAAATAGAATAAATTCTGCTTTAAGAATTGAATAAATTTTTAGGAGGTCGATATTATGACCTATTTATTTTCTTTCACCATCGTAATGATTTTTATGTTAATTGGTGAATGGGCATCCGCCGCCACCAAGGCCTATGTTCCTTCGATTTTCATCACCGCCGTGCTCTTTGCCATCGGTTTCTGGACAATTCTTCCTAAAAATATTGTTAATCAAGCTTCGTATACTCCACAATTTGTTGGTGTTGCGATGTCGTTGTTATTAGTTCAAATGGGAAGTCTAATGAATCTCAAGGAATTATTTAATCAATGGAAAGCTGTTTGTATAGCACTATTAGGTGTCTGTGGTACTCTATTGTTCACTTTAGTTATTGGATCATTTTTCTTTGATTGGAAAACTGTCGTTGCTGCAGTCCCTCCTTTAACTGGAGGAATCGTCGCCGCATTATTAATGACTAATGGTTTAAAAGCTGCTGGTATTACTACTCTAGTTGCCTTGCCAGTTTCAATGTTTATCATGCATTCAATGATCGGATATCCCCTTACTGCCGTTTTACTTAGAAAAGAAGGCAAACGTCTTTCTGGAATCTATCAGGCACAAAAGAATGATCCTAATTCTGAAGCTTCTAAAATGGTTCGCCAACACAAAAATTCTGAAGAACAAGAAAAACCTGTTCTTAATTTGTCAGCACAATTTCAAACGCCAGTCTTTATTATTACTCGAGTTGCCATTGTAGCTTTATTGGCTAATTGGGTCGGAGCATTGCTCCATGGAGTTATTAACGCTAACGTTATCTGTTTGGTCTTTGGAGTTATCGCCCATCAAATTGGCTTTATTGAGACCAATGCTTTAGATAAGGCTAAAATTTTTAACTGGTTGATGTATGGTTTACTTGCCTATATCTTCGAACAATTGAGTTTGACTACACCTAAGGTTATCGGTGGAATTATCATTCAGATCATCGTCTTGATTCTCTTAGGAATTCTAGGTATGTTCATTGCTTCATTCTTACTTGCTAAACCTTTTGGATTAAGTCGTGAAATGGCATTTGCATGTTCACTAACAGCACTATTTGGATTTCCAGCTGATTTTATTTTAACCACTGAGGTTTGCCATACAGTTGCTCATAGTGAAGACGAAGAAGCTTATCTAACAGAAAATATTCTACCCAAGATGTTAGTTGGTGGCTTTGCTACCGTTTCAGTTGCTTCAGTTATTATTGCTTCAGTCTTTCTCAAATTACTTTAAGATACTAAAAACAAAAAAAGGTATTCCATTAGAAACACATTACGTGTGAATCTAACGAAATACCTTATTATTTTTTATTGTTGATTAGGATTCAAAGTACTTAAAAGTTGTTCGTATGCTGTTTCATACTTTTGAACATCTCCAGCACCCATGAATATCATTACTGTATTATGGTAATCCAATAATGGTGACAAATCATCAAGTGTTAGAACATTACCACCCTTATGAATCTTATTGCCAAGATCTTTACTTGTAATATCTCCATGAGCTTCACGAATTGAACCAAAGATATTTGTTAAGTAAACTTCATCTGCCAAATCAAGTGATTTAGCAAAGTCATCCATCAAGGCCAAAGTTCTTGTATAAGTGTGTGGTTGGAAGACAGCGACAATTTTCTTGTCAGGATATTTTTGTCTAGCAGCATCAATAGTAGCCTTAATTTCTTGTGGATGGTGAGCATAGTCATCAATGATAACTTGGTCAGCAACTTTCTTTTCGCTGAAACGTCTTTTAACACCACTAAATGTTTGTAATTCACGATTGATCAAAGCGTGATCAAGTTTTTCCATATGACCAACACCAATTACAGCTAATGAATTCAAAACATTATGTTCACCAAACAATGGAACTTGGAAATTACCGATATTTTCACCATCAATAGATACGTCGAATGATGAACCTTTGACAGTACGTTTAATGTTTGTAGCACGAATGTAATCAGATTCATCTAAACCATAAGTATAAATTGGAGTATCAGCTTGAATTGACTTAGCATGCTTATCTTCACCCCAGATGAAGATTCCCTTCTTAGTCTTTCTAGCTTCTGATTCAAAAGCGTCAACAACATCATTGATTCCACCAAAGAAATAATCTGGATGGTCAAAATCAATATTTGTAATAATCAAGTAATCTGGTGCGTATGATAAGAAATGACGACGATATTCATCAGCTTCAAAGACAAAGAACTTAGCATCCTTAATACCCTTACCAGTACCATCACCAATTAAATATGATGTCTTAGCAATTCCACTTAGTGTATGAGCTAATAGTCCAGTTGTACTTGTTTTACCATGTGAACCGGCAATACCAATTGATGTATATTCTGAAACTAACTTACCAACAAGCTCTGGATATGTAATAACTGTTAAATGCATATCATTAGCTTTTTTAATTTCTACTTGATCATTGCTAAAAGCGTTTCCTTTAACAATTGTCAAACCTTCGTGAATGTTATTTTCATCAAAAGGTAAGATTTTGATACCTGCTTGTTCAAGTCCACGTTGAGTAAATGTATATTTATCAATATCTGATCCTTGAACTTCATATCCGAGGTCTTTTAGGATAAGTGCCAAAGCACTCATACCTGTTCCTTTAATTCCAACAAAATGATAGACTGTTTTTTCCATAATAGCTCCTAATCGAACAAATTCTTTGCTGCTTCAAAATCAAATGCTGTACCAGCTGTACCGTTATCAAGTACTAAAATACCACGCTTTTGCGGAGCATTAGGAATACCCAATTCACGTGCTGAACAAATCATACCAAAACTATCAACACCACGTAGTTCACCAGGCCAAATTTCGGCTCCAGTTGGCATTACTGCTCCCGGTAAAGCCACAACAACTAATTGTCCTAAAGCAATGTTAGGTGCACCACAGACGATTTGAACTGGTTTATCCAAGCCCACGTCAGTTTTAGTAATATGCAAATGATCTGAATCAGGATGATCTTTAATCTCATCGACATGTCCTATAACAAACTTAGGACTATTGTCAGCCTCTAATTTATCAGAGAAGCCCGCCTTAGCAAGAGCATCATTTAAAACGCCTACTTGTTTTTCGTCAAGAAATACTTGACCAGAATCATTTTCAATACCTAATTCTTTACCTAAACCAAAGAAATTAAAACCAATTGTGGCTTCATTCTCTTGGTTAAAAATACGTACTACATTATCTTTTTGAGTAACATCTTGTGTTGCAACATCTTCTGCTGTTTCAACAATCAAGACATCCCCTAAAACATCTGGATTATAAAAGCTTAATAGCAAGTTTTTTCCCTCACTTGATTAATTATTTGTTAATTACGCTGTTAATAAAGGTCTCAACTTCTTCTTTAGTTTTTCGATCTTTATTTACTAGTCTACCAATTTCTTTGCCATTTTCAATAACAACAAAGCTAGGAATACCCATAATTCCTAATTCTTGAGCAATTTCCATATTATCATCACGGTTAAAACTGATCCAGTTAAAGTCAGAGTACTCTTTTTCTAGTTCAGGTAATTTAGGTTCGATAAATTTACAATCAGGGCACCAGTCAGCATGCCAAAACATGATATGCTTGCCTTCTTTAGTTACTTCGTGCCAATCTTTTACGCCATAGTCTTCAAATGTCTTCATATTATTTCACCTCTCCAATAAGATACTTTTTATTTGTTAAACGGTCAATTAAGTGCTCTTGAGTATTAGATTGAGATATAATAGTGGTAATATATCAGTAAATCGAAATCAAGGAGTGATTTTTATGAGTAAAAAAGGTATCGGTTCATTAATCGTTGCTGGTTCTGTACTTGCTGCTGGTGCAGCCGCTACAGTCTTAGTAAAACACCATCTAGATAGCGAGAAAATTATTGACAAAGTTAAGTCCGTTTTGGGCGAAGACAGCAAAGTAATCGGTTCATGGGTTGAACCATTTTATCAAAGAGTCGACGTTAATGGACGTGCAACATGGGGAATCGTTGGTGGAGTTACCACAATGGACGAATTCGATGTTGCCCAATATCACTTCATCGCCGATGCTATAACAGGCGAATTGCTAAATATCAAAAAAGTACAATAATCACAACAATTTAATTTTTAAACTGGGCTTTCAGGAAATTGATCCTGAAGCCTTTTTTTGAAAACTTTTCTTCATATTCAGTTTCAATATTATTTTGATTCAATTCTTCATTATTGTGAAGATCCAATGATATTTCATCAAACCTCATACCAAAATTATTCATACTAATCAGTGAATATTCAAACAAGCCCTGGTTATCAGTCTTAAATTCTAGATAGCCATCATCTTTTAAGATGTATTGATATTGTTTTAAGAATGATTTATAAGTTAAACGACGTTTTTCATGACGTGTCTTAGGCCATGGATCTGAAAAGTTCAAGTAAACTCCATCAATTTCATTTTCGGCAAAGTACTCTGATAAATCGGCACCATTAGCTAATAGCAATTGCAAGTTGGGTAATTTTAACTCAACTTGCTTTTTTAGTACTAAGGCAATTGCCCCTTCTTGAACTTCCATCGCAATATAATTATTTTGAGGATTTTGTTTAGCTAATTCTGTAATGAATCTGCCCTTACCTGAACCAACTTCAATAAATAAAGGTTGTTCCTTTTCAAAACGATCTTGCCATTTTCCTTGCATGTTCTCTGGTTGGATTGAGATTAAATCAAGATTTTCATTGATCATATCTTTAGCCCAAGGTTTGTTTCTTAATCGCATAAATATTAATTCTCTCCATTAATCTAAATATTTTTTCAATTGTCTTGGCATATAGAAATAGTTGACGAAAATCAAAACCGCTAAACCTGCCACAATGATGATCAAACTATTTATACTAAAACCAAATTTATAAAAAATTGCTAGTGCACTGACGATCCATTGAATCGACAGAATAATCGTACTTAATTTTGTAAAATCAGCAATCTTAGTTTTACCACTAATTGGATATAGTCGCTGCATTAAATTTTGCATAACTTCCTTAAAATATGGTTTCAACTGGAAGCCAACTAGATAAATAAATAGCATCTCTACTATCAAGGAAATATAGAAATTGTCAATCAAAGCCAACATAATGGCCTGAATAACCGTCAAACGTAAGAATAAACCAATATATTCATTATTTCTCACAAAACCTCGTGCAAATAAATATAAGTAAGTATTGTTGTTTACTAATTTAATTGGTTTATATAAGCCATCTAGCCACTTACGACGTTTGATCTTACTATTGACACCTGGTACATCAGTAAAGAGATTGTAGAATCGTTTAATTCTAAACATACGCTGATTTTCAGTTTCAATCGCATATTTCCATTCCAATTGACCGCTTGTTTCTAAAGTCTTACTTTGGGCATTTAAAAAGAAATAGTAACCTAATCCTATGATAATCATTGTCCAACTAAACCAATAAGTTGAAACTATTAAAGCAACAACTAGTAATAAGTTAGAAACTAAACGCATACTCAAACTACCAAACTTAGCTCGACCATAAATTTCCATCAAATTAACATTCAAAAATCCCAACTTGAAGATGATCAAACCAATTGCGACTACAACGATATCCAAAATATGCATCCCAGCACCTCGAGAAGCAAAAGCTGATAGTAAAAAATTTACTAATGCCAATGTCACAATCGGTACAAAACTACTATAATTTTTAGCCGCCTTAAAGTAACGATAAAATTCTTTTTCCTTCACCAGCAAAAACGTACTATCAGGTGCTTCCAACAACGTAGCGATTCCACCAACCTGAGTTGCCAAGAATAACAGTAATATCACAATTGGTTTCCCCAAAAGCAAAGGTTGATGAATCGTTCCTAAAAGATTTGAATACCAAAATCCTAAAGCACCTATTAGAACGATAAAAGCCAATACAAAATTATCATTAAAAATTAATCGTAAATATTTGAATTGATTAAGTTGATGTCTTCTTAATCTTTCATTCCAAAGTTTTAACATTATAGATCCTCATTTGACATCTTGATATAGATATCATCAAGATTAGAATCTTTTTGCATATCAAATTTTGCTTTTAGTTGATCTAAAGTACCATCGGCCCTAACTTGACCATGGTTGATCAACACGAACTTATCCGCATGGTTTTGAACAGTAGCTAACACGTGAGTTGACATCAAAACTGAACAACCAGCTTGTTTCTTTTCTTCAACAATATTCAGCAAATCATTGACTGCTAGTGGATCTAAACCAGTAAACGGTTCATCAATGATAAATAAACTTGCATCGGTCATGAAAGCACAAACAATCATTACTTTTTGCTTCATACCTTTAGAAAAATTCTGTGGAAACCAATCTAACTTATTATTTAGACGAAATGTCTTTAACAACTTATTAGCATTTTCCCAAGTCTTATCATGATCTAAATCGTACGCCATAATTGTTAGATCAATATGTTCTCTCAAAGTTAATTCCGGATAAAGAATTGGCATTTCAGGAACATAAGCAATCTTTTTTCGATACTTTTCCACATCGTCGTGCAAACTAATACCATCAATTAGTATTTGTCCACCACGTGGCGTCAAAAGACCAATGATATGTTTAATTGTTGTTGATTTACCAGCACCGTTGAGCCCAATCAGTCCTACGACTTGACCACTTTCAACAGTAAAAGTTTCTTTCTTTAAAACTGATACTTGACCGTATCCTCCGGTCAGTTCTTTTACTTCTAAAGTCATGGATTAAACCAC
The DNA here is from genome assembly GCF_003967595.1 of Companilactobacillus musae. Taxonomy (GTDB): domain Bacteria; phylum Bacillota; class Bacilli; order Lactobacillales; family Lactobacillaceae; genus Companilactobacillus; species Companilactobacillus musae. The sequence goes on from NZ_BIFW01000001.1 coordinate 642,930, forward strand.
CTATATCTGTTTTTAATAATGTTATTATGATAGCATTATAGTAAATATAATGCTGTTTTTTGAAAGGAGATTTTTACATGGATGATTGCATCTTTTGCAAAATAATTAACAATGAAATCCCTAGTACTACTATTTACGAGGATGATGACATCAAAGCTTTCTTTGACATTTCCCAAGTAACTCCTGGACACACTTTGGTTGTACCTAAGAAGCACGTTCAAGATATCTTCGCATATGATGAAGATTTAGCTGAACGTGTCTTCAAGAAAGTTCCCATGATTGCTCGTGCCATCAAAGCATCTAACCCTAAGATTATTGGTATGAATATCTGCCAAAACAACGGTGAAATTGCTTACCAAAGCGTTATGCATTCACATATTCACTTAGTTCCACGCTATTCAAAGGATGACGACTTCTCAATGCACTGGGGTGACAACACCGGACTTGCAAGCAATGAAGAGTTACAAGTACGTGCTGACAAGATCAAACAAAACTTGGAGGACTAACATGAAATTTTTTGCTGGATTAATGATTGGGACAGTTTCTGGCATTGCTTTACAACTATTTCAATCCAAAGACGCCACACCTAGTGTTAATGATACCAAGATATTTCAGAATATTAAAGATTTTAAAGATATATTAGTTGATCTACAAAAGAATTCCGCTGTTGTTCCTGAAGTTTTATCCGGTATTCAAACCGATTTAACAAACTATACAAGTAGTATAAAACCTGACGTAGAAGAACTGCAGAACTCTATTCATGACATGCAAGAAACCCTTGATGGCTTTAACAAAGATTAATGCCAATTATGAATTTTTTGTGATTTTTTCTTAAAATGATAAACTATTAACTTTATTTTATGGTAGTCTTTTCAATTGTAGATATATTAATTAAGGATGTGTAAAGATGAATAAACGATTAACTAAATGGATCTTAGCTATTGCTGGTCTATTTATGGTAACAGTTGTTGCCGGTTGTTCTGGTAATAAAACAGTTGCTACTCTTAAGGGTGGCAGAATTACCGAAGAAGAATATTACAAGGAAATGAAGAGTTCTACATCTGGTAAACAAACTCTTCAAACAATGATCATTACCAAAGCTCTTGAAGATCAATATGGTAAAGACGTATCAACAAAACAAGTTGATAAAGAATACAATAAATACAAGAGTCAATATGGTTCATCATTTAGCCAAATTCTTCAACAAAATGGTATGACAACTGCTCAATTCAAGAAGAACATTCGTACTAACCTTCTAACAAAGGTTGCTTTGAAGAAGAACAAGACAGTTACAAACAAGGATCTTAAGAAGGAATGGAAGAGTTACCAACCTAAGATTCAAGTTGCACAAATTCTTGTAGCTAAGGAAGACACTGCTAAGGAAGTTATTACAAAACTTCAAAATGGTGAAGACTTCAGTAAACTAGCTAAAGAATACTCAACTGATTCAGCCACAAAGAACAAGGGTGGTAAGATGGCTGCCTTTGATAACGACAGTACAAGTATCGATACTGACTTTAAGACAGCTGCATACAAACTAAACAAAGTCGGCGACTACTCAGATACACCTGTTAAGACACAATATGGTTACAGTGTTATCAAGCTTATCAAGAAACCTTCTAAGGGTAAGATGAGCGATCACACAGCTGAACTTAAATCTAAGCTATATGCTTCATGGATGCAAGATTCAACTGTTATGCAAAAAGTAGTTTCTAAGGTACTTAAGAAAGCTGATGTTTCAATTAAAGACAGTGACTTGAAAGATGTCCTTGCGGGTTACGTTTCATCAACATCATCATCTAAGAAATAGTTAGTCAGTAACGTTGATAAATTTATCAACGTTATTTTTTTACCTTATTTTATTAAAAGTTAGTGTATCTAAACAATTTTCTTTAAATTATTAGGATATTTTTTTTAATAAACGATACATCTACTAAAAAGATAATTATAATTAAGTGGAATGTTATTCATTAATCTTAGTAACATTTCACTGCTTTAATATTTTGGCTCAATTTTGTTTCTAGTTATTTGTTTGTTCAGTCAAACTTTTTTTAGAAATAATATTATTTGCATTTAAAGATAATCCGTTTATACCCTGCTCTTTTAATCGTTATTTGATATCATTTTCATCCCTTGTACTATCTCTAAACATAGGTATGATGAGACTATAATTTAACTGAGGAGGAATTATTTTTATGGACTATCAAAATGTCAAAGACCCTTTGATTTATCGACGTATTTTATTAACTGTGGACGAAGATGACAACGAATCAACAACTCGTGCTTTCCGTTTTGCTATTACCCTTGCCCACGATTATGATGCCAAACTAGGAATCGTTTCTGTTATGGAAAGTGAAGACATTAATATCTTCGATTCCCTAACGCCTTCCAAGATCAAAGAAAAACGTGACTTTTTAAAAAAAGCTGTTGAACAATATGTCCAAATGGCAGAAGATAACGGACTCAAAAATGTTGAGCCTCTAGCCTATGAAGGTGGCGACGTTGACGACGTCATCTTAGAACGTGTGATTCCAGACTTTAAGCCCGACCTGATAGTGACTGGAGCTGACACCCAATTCCCTCATTCAAAAATTGCAGGGGCAATTGGTCCACGTTTAGCAAAACGAGCTCCTGTTTCGGTGATTGTTGTCCGTTAAAAAATGGAACCTCACAAGTAGGATTAAAATACTACGAAAAGAGGTAAAATCATTTTGACACGAAAAAATGAGAAAAAGCATGAGCATAAATTCGTTGAAAATACCGGTACTCAACGCAAAAGTCTAGACGAAATCAATGGCTCAATTGACGTCCCAGATAATGCTGGTTATTTCAAAACGCTCTTAGCTTATACGGGACCAGGCGCATTGATTGCGGTTGGTTATATGGATCCTGGTAACTGGATTACATCAATTGGTGGTGGTGCTCAATTCAAGTACACTCTTTTGAGTGTCGTACTATTATCAAGTTTGATTGCCATGTTACTGCAAGCAATGTCGGCCCGTTTAGGTATCGTAACTGGTCGTGATCTAGCACAATTGACCAGAGAAAGAACTTCTAAAACTGGAGGTTTCATTCTCTGGATCATTACCGAATTGGCCATTATGGCAACTGATGTTGCAGAAATCATCGGTTCTGGTATTGCTTTGGAGCTACTTTTTGGTTTCCCATTAATTGTCGGTATTACTATTACCGCTTTTGATGTTTTAATTTTATTATTCCTAATGCGTTTAGGTTTCCATAAAATTGAAGCTATCGTTGCTACTTTAGTAGCAGTCATTCTCTTCGTCTTTGCTTATGAAGTATTTTTATCAAAACCAGACGCTTTAGGTATTGTGAGTGGTTATGTTCCTCGCGCAAAAATTCTAACTAACCAACCAATGCTCTATCTTGCTTTAGGTATCGTTGGTGCCACAGTCATGCCTCATGATTTATACTTAGGTTCTTCAATTTCTCAAACTCGTAAATATGATATTCATGACCATGCATCGGTTAAAAAAACAATCCGCTTTACAATTGCTGATTCCAATATTCAATTAACAATTGCTTTTGTAGTCAACAGTTTGCTCCTAATTTTAGGTGCAGCATTATTTTATGGAACTAATAGCGAATTGGGTCGTTTCGTTGATCTATTCAATGCTTTAAGTAATTCTAAAATCGTTGGAGCAATTGCCAGTCCAATGTTAAGTATGCTCTTTGCAATTGCTCTTCTAGCATCCGGTCAAAGTTCTACCATCACTGGTACCTTAGCTGGACAAATGATTATGGAGGGATTCATCCACTTGAGAATGCCCCTTTGGGCACAGCGTCTTTTGACACGATTAATTTCAATTACCCCTGTTTTGGCTTTTGCCATCTACTACAAGGGTAACGAAGCTAAGATCGAAAGTCTTTTAACTTTCTCACAAGTATTCTTATCCATAGCATTACCATTTGCCATGATTCCCCTTATTCTATTCACTAGTGATAAAAAACTCATGGGACCTTTCGTCAACCGTTCCTGGGTCAAATATCTTTCTTGGGTGATTGCCATAATTCTAATCATCTTGAACTTACAATTAATTTGGACCACTTTATTTCCAAATTAATTAAAAACTCAAAAAGCAGCATCTATTAAAAATTCTGTGCATCAGAAATTTTTAATAGATGCTGCTTTATTTTTCGTAAAATTGATCAAACTAACTATGCTTATAAAATGAACGATTGTCCAATCCAAAAATCCGTTCTGAAAACTTACCATTCTCAGTCTTATCCAAAGCTTTAGTGATCATATTGATTGAGGCATCCATCATATCAATATTATGTAATACTTCCGCTTCTAAAAGCTTAGGACGTTCAGGTGAACCATATTCTAGTAAACCATGATGCGATAGAATCATATGTCTTAGAAGAATCATATCTTCGCTCTCAAGGCTTATATCTAACTCCTGAGCCGCTTTTACGATTTCCTCATCAACTATTGTAATATGGCCTAACATGTTTCCTTCAAAAGTATATTCAATATCTAGGCTACCTGTTAACTCAATAATCTTACCAAAGTCATGCAAGCAAGCTCCGGCTATCAAAAGAGCTCGATTTATCTGTGGATATTGATCTGAAATACCTTCTGCCATTCTTACCATACTCAAAGTGTGAAAAGCTAAGCCACCTTGAAAATCATGGTGATTACTCTTAGCCGCTGCACTTGTAAAGAATCGATCATGATATTTTTTAAACAAAAATCTAACGATTCGATTCCATGCCCCGTTAGTAATCTGTAAGAAAACATCGTCGAATTCATTCTCCATATCAACACGCTTCATTGGCGCAGTTTGAACGAATTGCGACATATCAACTGTTTCAGGATCCAACAAACCCAAACGAGTTATGTTAACTTGGGGTTTGCCTTGATAAAGATCACGTCGACCTTCTAATTGAACAACTGCACCAACGTGAAACTTCTTAGCATCTTCTTCACTGGCATCCCAATACTTACCAGGAATCTGTCCTGATTTATCTTCAAATACTAAAGATAAAAAATTCTTACCATTCTTTGCCAATCGAAAATCTGAACGTTTAATGATAACTTCCAAACTCATGTTATCGCCCTTATTAAAATCAATTATATGTTTTGGCAATCTCTTTTTCCCCCAATTCTAATATATGATCTGCTGGTATATTTTGTGGTTTATTCGCCGTAACGTAAATGACTTGATTAGTTTTTGAGATTTCTTGTATCAATTTAAAAACGTTTTCGGTTCTAGAAATATCAAAATCAACAAAAGCATCATCAATCAAAATTGGCAACTTGATCAAATCAGAAATTTCAGTGACAAAAGCCAATCGTAACGACAAATATAACTGAATCGTCGTTGCTTTGGATAATTCATGAACATCAAAAAGAACTTTAGATGAACTAGTTACTGATAAATCTCTTTTATTAAAAGTAATTTGAATATAGTGGCCATTCGTTAATAATGAAAAATATTGTGTAGCCTTCTCTAGCATTTTAGGATAGCGATTTTCAGTAGCTGTATTAAGCATCTCTTTAATCCAATTACTGGCAAGCTTCTTAGATAACCATTCATCGTAGTTATCAATAATGTCGGATTGAACTTGTGCCAACTCGGTTGTCACTCTTTGATAATGAGTATTATCAAAAATCTGTTGCATCTGCTCTTTCAAGGAACCCATTTTACGACTTAGTTCATTATTTTTTTCTGCCAAACTAGTCTTTTTATTGATGGCATCTGTTAATTCTTCTGCTAACTTTTCATGACTAGAATATTTTTGCAATTCCGACAAATCAGTACCTAGAAAATCTTTATCCTGCTCTATTTGAGTTGTCAGACGTTGATTCTCTATTTGCCGTGTATGCATTCTCATAAAATCATCCATATTAACAACTTGATATTTTTGTAAAACAGCAAAAATTTCCTGATTAAGTCTTTGAAGTCGCTGACTACGTTCATCAGCTAACTTTTGCGTTTCTACCTGATTCTGTTCTGCCAAATCTGCTTTAGCCTTAATTTGATCCAAACGGGCAAAATATTTTTCGATTTGTTCATTGTAGTTGTCGTCTTTGTAAGATTCCTCAAGGACATTCAATTCGATTAATATATTGCGCCATTTGTTCATATCCACTTCAATCGACTTAATTCCATCAATCAAACTGTTTTGAGTCTGATGAAAATTATCTAAGGCAATAACAGTTCCTTGAATACCCAAAATGGCTTCCTTGGATAAACTACTATAACCCTTTTCCTGTAAAAATAAATAATTACTCAGATCATTCTTGGTACGATTCAAACGTTCTTGATACCAGTACCAACCACCGCTTGCCACGGCAACTATTACAAACAGCCATCTTAACGGATTCAATAAGAAAGCTAAGACAACAGCTATTCCACAAATTATTAAAGGAATATTATTTTTACTCTGTTGTGAAGCTAATTGGTCTATTTCATCACTAGTCAAAGGTAACATTTTTTCCGATAATTCAGGATGATTTTTGAACAACTGATCAACCTGAGTATCGACTTTCAATAATTTAGAATTCATATCATCGCGATGAAATTGTAAATTCTGTAATTCAAATTTCTGATTACGAATATAGTCCAAACGTGTTTGATTTTGACGATAATTATTGAGAATATTTTTTTCAACATTATCTAAATCAGCAATCTTGTTTGGGGTGGAAGTTTCCTTCAACGTGCTTAACTCTTGATTAGCTTTTAAAACTTTTTCCCAATCATCATCGCTAATTCGATTCTCAACACCATTAGGATTCTTATTCTGTTGCAATTGCTCGTAACGAGACCACTTCTTATCCAAATTACGTAAGTTGTTTTCAGTTTCACTGACCTTTTTCAAATACTTTTCGTTATCATCAAATTCGACTTGAGTTTGATCCAGCTCTTCTTTAACTCGCTGATAAGCTAATTCTTGATTCTCAATTTCAGATTTTTCATCTACTAAATCATCATATTTCTTTAAATTAACGACCAATGGTTGTTTTTGACCACGTTGCTTATAAATATCTTCCGCATCATGATTCAAATGCTCGGCAGTTTCTAACCACTCTTTGCTGCCGACAGCCCCAATTGACATAACTTCAGTTTCCAATTTGTTCTCATCTAAGCTATAAATCGACAAGATACTTTTATCATCAAAAACATGTGTATTTTCAAAATCGTCTTTTGAAAAATTGCCAATTATTTCTGACAACAACTTGATAGGAACCTGTTGATCATCGTGAAAAAGTGTAACGTCACCATCACCTTTTCCTTCAATTCTCCTAATCGTCCACAGACTACTATCATCCGCTTTAAAAACTAACTCGCCACCATAACTGCCACTATTTTTTGGTTTATATTGCAAATATTTATTATCGCCTCGAGCTGAAGCAAAACCAAAAAGAATACTTTGAATAAAATTCAAAAGTGTCGTTTTACCAGCTTCATTAAAACCAAAAATCACTTGATAATCTTGTTCAAAGTTAAACTTTTGGTCGACCCATTTGCCAAAACCGTATATATTTGCTTTAACTAATTTCACGATTATTCTCCAGTATATTTTTGATTAATTGTATTTCTCGTCAATTCCGTTATCTTCTTTAAAAAATCTGGTTCATTGATATGATCACGAATAATAGTGGAAGCATATAATTTATGATCCAAATCTTTGATTTTATCCAAATCAAGCACTGAATCTTTAGCTTGGTCCCAATATTTCTGATCAATCTGGGACAACTGTGGATTATCGTTGAATTTTAAGTTTATTTTGTAAAGAAGACTTGGCGTTTTAATATTATTGAAATGTTGTAGTACTTCGTTTCTTTTTATAGTCTTTAGAACTTCTTCATTTAAATTTTGAGCATTATCAATCGTCAAAGTTACCAATGTATCTGTCATATTCAAAGAATCTGTGATCTTAGCGATCAACGAATCAATTGTTTCATCAGCATTAACCTTCAAGATGACTTTATCCCACGTATAGATACTGCTTTTAATGAACTTTAATTGTGTTGTCTGGTGATCTACTGAAACTAAATAAAAACCTTTAGGAGTAGTTTCATTTTGATTACGACCTTGGATATCTCCAGGATAAACTATGGCAGGATTCTCATGCAAAATCTCACGTTTATGAATATGCCCTAAAGCCCAATAATCATACCCTTTCTGCAATAAGTCACTAACTTGAAACGGTGCATAATTATCATCACCAACGCCTGCGTGCAAAATACCAATCTGATAATCAAAATCACCTCTTTGAGGATACTCTTTAACTACCGCTTGATTGATATGTTGTTGATGATAGCTGAACCCTGTAATACCTATTCTCTGTCCATCGTTAGCAACAAATTGTTTCGTAGTAACATCTTGACCAAACACAAAAACATTTTCAGGGAATTTAACCACAGCAAAATTATTACGATAATAATCATGATTACCGTAAATCAAATAAACCTTAATATTAGCGGTCGCCAGCTTTTCAAATTCTTCTTTTAAAAACATCTGTGCTTTAAGCGAACTATCAGTGTCATCAAAAATATCTCCTGCCAAAATGACGAAATCGACTTGTTCTTTCAACGCCGTTTCAAAAACTTTTTGAGCTGCCTGATAGGTTGAAGCACGTAATTTTTTTTGAAGTTCCTTTGAAAAGTTGCTAATACCGACAAAAGGCGTATCTAAATGTAAATCTGCTGCATGCAAAAACTTCATTCTAAACTCCCCTGTAAAAGAAAAGGACTTGAGCAAATTACTTAAGCCCTAAGTCCTTGTTATTTATCTTGATAAATTTCTGCGATAGGCTTTGAAATGATTTTGTTCAATTCATCCATCATAGAATTCATCTTTTGCTCTTTTTCCATTAAGTTTTGGATTTCACTGTAATTTGAAAGTTGATCTGTTAATTCGCGCATTGCTTTAATATCGTCATCTGTAATTTCTTGACCTTGCATTTGCTTTTGTTGAAGTTCAAATTGTTTGTTTTGAACTTTATCAAAAAGCTTGTAAGCCAAATCATTAGCCTTAACAGCTTCAAAAGCAAGTTTTAATTCAGAAACTTCTGTTGTCTTTCTTAAATCTTGTTCAAGTTGATTGGCGCTATCGTAAATGTTCATATAGTCCTCCTATTGACCAAAAAAGTTCTTAATATCATTGTACCATTCCGCAGCTTTATTTTTAACGTTATTTACTCCATCTTGGATAGATTTCGTAATATCATTACTACCAGTATCTGTATCATTGTCAGTGGCTAATTTAGCAGCATCCTTAACTCCAAAACTAGTTTCCTTTGTTTCTGGCAGAATACTTCCCATTTCGCTCTTAAACAACGTCGACATGCCATTCTCATTAGCCGCAGTTAAGAAATGATTTTGATCTGTTTTATCAAACCCCATCCAACTGGCAACAACAACATCAGGTGTATAACCCACCATCCATTGATCTTTTGTACCAGCGTAGCCCCATGATTCTGGAACTTCAGTACTACCAGTCTTACCAGCAATTTGATAGCCACTTGGCTTAGCCAATTTACCAGTACCTTCGTTGTAAACACCAAGCATCATACTAGTCATTTCTTTAGCTGTACTCTTACTAATAATCTGTTTAGTTGAAGTATTCGTATTATTAATAACTACTGTACCGGTTGAATCAACAATTTTCGTAATAAAGTGAGTATTGGCAAGTTTTCCTTCATTTGCAAAAGCAGTATAAGCTCGTGCCAATTGTAGTGGTGAAATACCATTGCTCATCCCACCTAAAGCCAAAGCCAAATTTTGATCACTCTTTTTAACGTGAATACCAAAGTTTTCCACTGAGCTGACACCTTTTTTAACACCAATCTTATCTAACAGGGCTACCGCAGGAATATTTTCACTCTGGTACAAAGCCTTATACATTGGAATTGTTTCTGAATACAATCCATCCGCATTCGTAGGCGAGTACTTATTCTTCCCAAAAGTAGTAATTTCATTTGGCAATTCAGAATCATAGCTATAACCATTTTCAATCGCCGGTGTATAAACCGCCAATGGTTTGATAGTCGAACCTGGCTGACGTTCCAATTGTGTAGCACGATTCCAACCTCTAAAGGTATGATCACCACGACCACCGACAACAGCCAAAATACCACCATTCTTAGGATCAACTGCAATTGAAGAACCTTGAACCTTAGTACCATCAGCTGCATTACCTGGGAACAAATAAATATTATCAAACGTATTTTGCATCGAACTCTGCATCTTTTGATCTAAAGTTGTATAGATCTTATAGCCTTTATTTAAAATATCATCTTCTTTAAGACCATATTTGTTAACGGCTTCTGCAATAACAGCGTCAAAGAAATAAGGATACTTATAAGAACTACTAACTTCGTAATTGTCATTTAAGTTAATTGCAGTATTCTTATAATACGAAGCCTGAGCAGATGTGATTTTCTTATTATCGGCCATCAAATCCAAAACAAGATTACGTCTTGACGTCGAATTATCCATACTGTCAATTGGATTATAAAAATTAGGTGCCTTCAAAATACCAGCCAAAACTGCACCCTCGGCTGGGTTCAATTCAGATGCATTTTTTCCAAAGTACTTTTCAGATGCATCTTGAACACCCCAAACACCATTACCAAAATAAGCATTATTCAAATACATCGTTAAGATTTCTTTTTTTGAATAAACATGATTAATTTCAATCGAAAGGAATAACTCCTCACCTTTTCTGGAAAGCGTCTGTTTCTGAGTCAAAAGCGAGTTCTTAGCTAACTGTTGTGTCAATGTACTACCACCACCAGAAATACCATGATGGATCAGATATCCTAAAGCAGCTCTAGCATAACCTTTGATACTGAATCCAGGATTAGTCCAAAAAGTTCGATCCTCTGTCGAAATAACAGCGTTTTGAATATTCTTAGATATCTTATCAAAACTGACATAAGTTCCTTTATTAGCGTATAATTGACCAGCATCGTCCCCATCTTTATCGACAATAGTTGTCTTTGCCTGCAAAGAAGATTGCAGATCTTGAACGTTTGCTGTTTTTGCTTTGTAAGTCCAATAGCTACTCAAAATAAGAATCAACGTTAGCACTAATAGAATTAACCAACGTGTAATTTGAAATCTCTTCCAATATTTTTTTATAAAAGACCAAGCAACTAGTAATTTGGGTTTAAACCACTCCCAAAAACCATTGTTATTATTCATCGTTTAAATACCTCTGTATAAGAACAAATTTTATCACATTATGAGAGCATTTTATAAATTACTCTCATAATCTTTAAGGAGCCAAGCATCTATGTACCAAAAAATAATCACTTATCAACCCGAAAATGATGAGAATCTAACTATTAGAGAATTACTAAAAAAATGGCTAGTTCCCAAAAAATGGCAGCATTTTTTGCGAATTCAAAAAGATATTTTAATCAATGATCATTATCAGCCATTCAATACTATCGTAAAGAAGAATGATATCATAACTATCAATTTCAACTTTCCTCCTCGAACCGATCAACATTATTTACCAGGAAATGATCCTGTCGACGTTGTCTATGAGGATGACGATATCATTGTTGTTAACAAACGAGCTGGTAAAAAAACTCATCCTAATAAAGAACTAGAACATGATTCTCTGATGAATGATGTTGAAACTTATTTAAAAAATAATCATCCCTATATGGTTCATCGAATTGATATGGAGACTTCCGGTTTAGTTCTTATTTCCAAAACTCCGTATTTAGTCCCCATCTTTAATCGTCAATTAAGTAGTAAGACCCTCCATCGTGAATATTTAGCTGTTGTTAATTTAGATCAACCCATTTCTGACAAGGGAACTATCAACTTACCTATTGGACAAGATCCAACTGATGTTCGTAAAAGAATGGTCACTAGTTCCGGTTTAAACGCTGTAACTAAATATAAAGTTTTACAAAGGAATGATCATTATGCACTTTTACAGTTAAACCTTCTGACTGGTCGAACCCATCAATTGCGAGTTCACTTGGCACACAATGGCTGGCCCATTGTAAATGATCCACTTTATAATCCTCATGACAAAGACGGAGAATTGTTACTATTTGCTCATAAATTGATTTTTCAGCAACCTTTCAGTAATAATTTCAAAATAATTACAGCAAAGTTACCTCAAAATATGTATAATTTAATATGTGCTTATTTAAAAGCAACCAAAAAGCTCACCTAATCCCGACAATTAGGTGAGCTCTTCTTTTATGTTCAGAAAGAAGTTTTAGGAGTGATTTTTTTGACTCTTTCTGAGAAGCCTAACTAAATTACTGCCATAACTAGTTTGAAAATTGCCCCGACAGCAATTAACAAAATATATGTTACGGAGAATTTACCTACGGCCTTAATTACTAGAGGATACGTCTGGGTCTTTATCTGCTTTTGTAGATAAGGACGAAGATCGTCCCAAATATTTGGATAAAGCAGCACGACCAACAGTGTAATGTAAGGTACTACTTTCAACAAAGCTAAGATGGGAACTAACAGAAAGGCTATTGCCCAACTAGCTTTAAACAAACTTAAAGCATTGGCTTTCCCTACTTTACTAACCAATGTGTGACGACCATTTTTTTCGTCTGCTTCTAGATCACAAGTACCATTACTCAACTCTGCACAAAAGAATGCAAAAGTATTAGGCAAACTGACTAAGATCACCGAAATGGCAGTGCTAGAATCAAACTTTGCTGTTCCCGCTAGCCCTAGATAGGAGTAGGCTATTGGAATCAGTTGGCTTATGGCAATAGCCACCACGACTTCTCCAAACATTGTGGAATTCAATGGCTTAGGACCTGCTGAATATGATAAACCAACTAAAACTCCGATGACCCCGATCATCAAAGTTATCCAGCCAGTTTGATATGTCAGAAAAGCCCCAATAATTAATGGAAAAATGGCCAAACCGTACATCCATTTTTTGACTATTGCCAGTGATTCACGATTAATACCGATTGTACTGATCTTTTGGCGATACTCTTCATTGGTCGAATTACGATAATCCATATAATTATTATGAAAATTAATAAATAAATGAATAAAGAAAACGGCAATGAATCCTAAGATTCCATATAAGATATTAAACGTTCCGTAATTTAAATATATAAACGCAATTGCTAACAACAACCATGCCACGTCCAGCGTGGTTGTTTTCATTTCCGATAGTTCGCTAAAAAGTTTTCTATCCAAAAGTACTTCACCCTACATTTCTTCAGGAGCTTTAACACCAAGAAGTGCTAGAGACATTTGAAGCACGATTGATACTGATTTAACTAATGCAAGTCTAGCTTTCAAACCTTCATCATCAGCTAAGATCTTACTATGAGCATAATATTGGTTGAAACTCTTAGCTAATTTCAAAACATACTTAGCAACAACTGATGGTTCATATTCCTTGGCAGCACGTTCAAGCACGTTTGAGAAGTCTTGCAATAACTTGATAGTATCCCAAGCTTCTGGATCTGTAACAGCTAAATCCTTAGCGTCAGCGTAATCAACATCGCCAGCTTTTCTCAAAATACTTAAGGCACGAGCATTTGTGTATTGAACATAAGGACCTGTTTCACCTTCAAAACGAACAACTTCTTCTAGATTGAAGTCAAAACTATCACGACGATCATTCTTCAAATCATGGAAGACAACCGCACCGACACCAACAGCTTCAGCAACGGCATCTTTATTTTTCAAATCTGGGTTCTTTTCTTCGATTTGTTTCTTAGCAAGATCAACTGCATCGTTCAAAACATTTTCAAGTAAGATAACACGACCAGAACGAGTTGAAAGCTTCTTACCACCTGTTGTGATCAAACCAAATGGAATGTAGTCAATATCATCAGACCAGTCATAGCCCATTTTCTTAAGAACAATCTTTAATTTAGTAAAGTGTTCTGCTTGTTCACTACCAACAACATAAAGTGATTTAACAAAATCAAAAGTATCTTTACGATACTTAGCAGCAGCCAAGTCACGAGTGATATAAAGTGTTGCTCCATCAGTCTTTTTGATCAAGGCTGGTGATAGATCATATTCAGAAAGATCGACGATTTCAGCACCACGACTTTCTTTTAGAAGACCTTTTTCTTCAAGTGTATCAACGATGGCATCCATCTTATCGTTATAGAATGATTCACCTGTAAAGTGATCAAAAGTAACACCTAAACGATCATAAATCTTTTGGAACTCTTTTAATGATAGTTCCTTGAACCATGTCCAAAGTGATAAGGCTTCTTCATCGCCATCTTCCATCTTCTTGAACCAAGCACGAGCTTCATCATCAAGTTCTGGTTTATCTTCAGCTTCTTTATGGAAACGGACATAATACTTCAAAAGATTATTGATTGGGTCAGCTTCAACTTCTTCAACTGAACCCCATAGTTTGTAACCAACAATCAACTTACCGAATTGAGTTCCCCAATCACCTAAGTGATTGATTTTAACTGGTTGATAGTTTAACTTTTTGATGATTTCAGCAATTGAATTACCAATAACTGTTGAACGTAAGTGTCCCATTGACATTGGTTTAGCAATGTTAGGTGATGACATATCGATAGGAACGTTACGTCCCTTACCATCGTCAGTATTACCGTATTCATTTTTCTTTGTAAGAACTTCATGCAAAACATCGTTTGAAAAGGCTTCTTTATCTAAGAAGAAATTGATGTAGGCACCAGTATTAACTACTTTTTCAAAACCGGTTGTATCAATCTTGCCAACTAATTCTTCAGCAATCATATTAGGTGCTTTGTGTAATGTCTTTGCCAAAATAAATGTTGGAAAAGCATAATCACCTAAATCTGATGTCTTAGGTTTTTCGATTAATTTTGTAACTTGTTCCTCAGTAATTTCCTCAGGTAAAACTTTAACTAGTGCGTCTACTACTTGTTTTTTAAAATCCATAATTTCCTCCTTTAGATAAAAAAAACGCCTCTTCCAATAAACTATTGAAAGAGACGAGATTTCCCGCGGTACCACTCTAATTGATTAATATCCACTCATTAATTTGAATTATTTAATTTTATAAGAAGGGTACGACTTAATTTGTGAATTGGTCAACTCTCACCAAAGCTTGACCTCGCTGTAATTCGAACAATTAATTATTCCTTCTTTTGCACAAGTATAATAGCACATTAAATTATCAATAACAATAATTATTTGTGAATAACCGTTCCTTTATTACCAGCAATGATTTCTTTAACATCATCCAAAGCACCGATAACAGCAGGTTTGCCAGTAGCTTGAACAAATGCCACAGCTGCTTGAACTTTTGGCATCATACTACCCTTAGCAAATTCATTATTATCAATATGCTTTTGAATCTCATCAGCAGTCACATCAAAAATTTCTTCTTGATCTGGCTTTCCGAAGTTATAGAATACTCCCCCAACTGATGTCAAAATAATTAATTTGTCAGCATCAACTAATTGAGCAATCTTGGAAGCACCAAAATCTTTATCAATAACAGCTTCTTTACCGATTAGTTTATTCCCATCTTTAACAACAGGAATACCACCACCACCGGCAACGATTGGAATTACGCCAGCTTTTGAAATAGCTTCAATAGCTGGATATTCATTAATTTCAACTGGCTTTGGTGATGGAACAACTCGACGATATCCACGACCAGCATCTTCAACGATAGTCCAATCTGGATGGTCTTTTTGAAGTGCAGGTACTTCAGCTTCTGTATAAAATGGTCCAATTGGTTTAGTAGGATCACCAAAAGCAGGATCATTTTTATCAACGATTGTTTGTGTAATCAAAGTTACAACTTGCTTATTAATACCATTTTTTAACATAACTTCTTTCATGGCATTTTGGAACCAATATCCAATACTTCCCTCAGTCATTGCGCCACAAGTATCCAATGGCAAAGCAGGATTCTTTTCACTGTCGGCTGCAGCTTGTTGCAACAACAAGTTACCAACTTGGGGACCATTACCATGAGTAATGATCAAATCTTTATCATTTTTAACGAATTCAACTAGTGATTCAGAAGTCTTCTTAACGGCTTCTTGTTGAGCCTTTGCACTAGCATCTGTACTTAAAATAGCGTTACCACCTAAAGCAACTACAATACGTTCTTTTGTCATAATAGTTTCTCCTCAGAATGAGCGAAAAAATCGCTTTAATTAGCTTGTAAATAATCTCCTAAAACTTCTAGACCTTTAGTTAAAGTCTCATGTGGTGCACAGTAACCCAAACGCGCATATCCGGGAGTATCAAAGGCTTCACCAGGGACAAGTAGAACTCCGGTGTCCTTCAATAGATCGCGGCAGAATTCCAAACTAGACTTTTTAGTTTCTAACTTAACAAACGATGTCGACACACCATTTGGAAAGACACAACTGATTTTGTCCGTTTTTTCAACCCAATCTTTAAAATATGCTAGGTTATCTAATACAATCTTTTTATTGCGGTTTAAAACCTTATCTTTATTTTCCAAAATTAGACATGCCATCTGATCACTGAATACTCCAGAACAAATCATTGTATAATCACGATATTTTCTAAAGATATCAGCTAATTCTGAATTAGTTGCTGTCCAACCAACTCTAATTCCTGGCATTGAATAAGTTTTAGATAATGAATTAGTTGAAATTCCCTTTTCGTATAAATCTACGATTGGTGCAAAATCAACACTTTCATCGAAAGGCAAATATACTTCGTCGATCAAAATATATGCGCCAACACTGCGAGCAACTTCAACGACTTGTTGTAAAAACTTCCTATCTAAAATCGTTCCAGTTGGATTATTCGCATTATTGATACAAATCATCTTAGTATTTGGACGAATTAATCTCTTTAATTCTTCGATGTCAGGGTACCAATTCTTATCTTCGTGCAACTTCCAAAAACTAACATCAGCACCTAATGATCTCGGGATATCATAGAGCTGTTGATAACTTGGATAAACACTAATGACATGATCTCCTGGTTCAATCAGAGAATAAATTGCCAAAAGATTAGCACCAGTAGCACCATTTGTTTGCAGAATATTGTCGGGGTCAACATTCTGATACATCTTACTTACTTCTTTTTTAAAAGTTGGCGAACCTTCGATCCACCCATAATTCATTTTTTGCTCATTAAGTTGATTATAAATATCAGCCTGGGTCAATTTCTTAATTTCATCCATTGAAAAAGATGTAATTGTACTCTGAGCCAAATCATATTTGGCTTCACGTTCGTGGACATTGAGCCACTCTTCAACACCAAATCCAGCTATTTTCATATAAACACACTTCCTAGATTTTAATTGAGCCCGTTGCAATCATCACAATACTGATAATTGCCAAAGCCACGATAATTATTGACCACAAAATTTCTGATTTAGTTAATTTTCCACCATCAAGATTGTACTCTTTCTTAGCACGATAGTAGAAATAGATTCCTGGTAAATAACCGATACAGACTAACATCAAGAAATGCAAACCGGCTAATATAATTGCAATTATCTGAAAGGCAGCCGCAAATATTCCAATCCAGAGTTGTTTTGTATCTTTATTTTGGAGTGAGAATTTGATTTGATACAAACCAACGAAGATATAACAAACAACGATAGCTGCAGTACATAATGATAATGCAAAGTTATAGGCTTCTGATGAGAATAAGAGGATAACCAAGAACACTTGGATCAAAGATGCTGTCAAAACTAATGAGAAAGTTGGAGCACCATTCTTATTCTTTTTACCAAATGATGAAGGCAACATTTTTTCTTCCGCCATCAACATCGTGGTATCAGCTGGCAACATTGTCCAAGATAACCAAGAACCTAAAATTGCGATAACCAAACCAATACCGATAAAGGCACCGCCCCATTTTCCAACCATATCTTGGAAAATATAAAGCATAGCAGGTTGATTAATTTTAGCTAATTCATTCTGTGACAAGTAACCATATGGCAAAACTGAAGCTAAAACATAAATTACTAATAAACTGATAATTCCAATGATTGTAGCTTTTCCGGCATCATTTTTGTCTTTAGCACGTGATGACAACATACTAGCTCCTTCGACACCAACGAAAACCCACATCATGATCATCAAACAAGATCTAAATTGTTCAGCAATATTGCTACTTCCAGCTACACCTGATGCTACATTTGACCAGAAATGAGCTGTAAAAATGCCGCCCTTGAAAACGACAATTCCAACAACAATAAATGCAAACAATGGAATCAACTTACAAATTGTAATAATTGTATTCATCGCCGCCGCTGATTCAACACCGCGATTAACGATAAAGGTCAACATCCAAGAAACGATACTTGCAAAAATTACCGAAGGAATGTTTTGTCCACCTTTAAAGATTGGAAAAAAGTAACCTAATGAACTCATCAAAACGGTTGCAAAGGCCACATTTCCTAACCAAGCCGATAGCCAATAACCCCATCCACTAACAAATCCAGCAAAATTTCCAAATCCTACTTGTGCGTACGCTTGAATACCTTCTGATTCTGGTTGTTTCAATAACAAGTTGTTCAAAGACATAGCTAACATCATAATTCCAAATCCAACGACAAACCATGCCAATAAAACTGGACCAGGAGCTGCTCCTGATGCTAATGAGCTTGTTAAGGTAAATACACCTGAGCCGATAGAACTTGTAACGACAGCGGCCGTCAAAGCTCCAAGTGATAGACCCTTCTTTTCTTCCATATTAATCATTCCTTATATTTTAAAAATTCTGAATGAAAAAAGGGCCAACCATTATGATTAGCCCTTCCTCAATAACTGATTAAACCTTAGGGATGAACAAGTTACCTAGAGTTGCTGCCATAATGGCTTTAATGGAGTGCATTCTGTTTTCAGCTTCTTCAAATTGACGTGCATATTTGCTTCTGAAGACTTCGTCTGTAACTTCCATTTCACTAAGACCATATTTGTCTTTAATGTCTTGTCCATATTTTGTATTTGTATCATGGAATGCAGGTAGACAGTGCATGAAGATAATTTGGTCGTCAGGTTGACCGGCTTTCTTAATCATGTCCATATTTACTTGATATGGTTTAAGAAGTTTAATTCTTTCTTCCCATTGACTTTCTTCACCCATTGATACCCATACATCTGTATAGATAACATTTGTTCCTTTAACACCTTCATCGATGTTATCAGTAATCAAGAACTTGCTGCCTGATTCTTCAGCATACTTCTTAGCTGTATCAACAACACTTTGATCTGGGAACAATTCTTTAGGAGCAACGATATGGATATTTACACCCAACATTGAACCTGTTACTAAGAAACTATTAGCCATATTGTTACGACCATCACCAACGAATGTCAAAGTCTTACCTTTGATGTCGCCGAATGTTTCTTTCATTGTCATGAAGTCAGCCAACATTTGTGTTGGATGCCATTCATCTGTCAAACCATTCCAAACTGGAACGCCTGAGAACTTAGCAAGATCTTCAACAACTTTTTGTGAAAATCCACGGAATTCAATACCATCAAACATGCTACCAAGAACACGTCCGGTATCTTCAACACTTTCCTTTTTACCAAGTTGAATATCATTTGAACCTAAGAATTCTGGATGAGCACCTAAATCAATAGCAGCTGTTGTAAAAGCTGAACGTGTTCTTGTTGAATTCTTTTCAAATAGTAAAGCAATATTCTTACCTTCTAGGTAATGATGTGGAATGCCCTTTTTCTTTAGAGCCTTCAAATGAATTGCGAAATCAATTAAATATTCTAATTCTGCTGGTGTGTAGTCCTTTTCTGCTAAAAGACTTCTACCTTGAAATACTGATTCTTCTTTACCTTTATAATCCAAAGTGATCCCTCCATAATGATGAGTTAGACTTAGTCTAGCACAAATCTCTAATTAAATTAAAATTATTTTAAGTCTTCACGTACTAATGGCATACTCATGCAACGAGGGCCCCCACGACCACGAGATAATTCACTTGAAATTGTCTCCAATACTTTCAAACCATGTTGTCTTAACATTTCATTTGAAACGTAGTTACGATCATAAGTAACAACAACACCAGGTGCGATTGCAAGTGTATTTGATCCATCATTCCATTGTTCTCTAGGAGCAACGATAGGATCGCCATTTCCTGTTGGGATCAAGTCAAGATCATCTAAACCAAGTTCTTTCTTAAGAACAGCCTTCAAATCTTGATTGTGTTCATAAGTTAAATCACCATCTTTAGTTGGGTGGATTGTCCATGTATCGATCTTGCCACCTTCACCAAGAATTCCTGGATGAACTGTAAATTGATCATAGTTGATCATTGTAAATACAGTATCCAAATGCATCATAGCGTGATTATGTGGAATCTTGATAGCAATAACTGTATCGTAATGGCTGTCACTGAATAGGCTTCTAGCGATATCTTGAATAGCTGTAGCTGATGTTCTTTGAGAAACACCAATTGCTAGCACGTGATCGCTAAGTACTAATTCATCTCCACCTTCAATACGATGTGTATGGTTTCTATCACGCCATACATGCAAACCTTTGTTAGCAAAACGTGGATGATATTTAATAATTGCTTCCATAAACATTGATTCACGTTGTCTTGCAGCGAAAGTCATATGGTTAATACTTAAACCATCACCGATTGAAGCTGCAGGGTCTCGTGTGAAGTATAGGTTTGGCATTGGGTCCATAAAGAATGGATAATCTTCATCTTCAGCTGCACTGACAAGATCCGTCGGGTGGAAGTCAATGTCGTTCTTACGAACTCCGATCATCAATTGGTTAACCATTGCGTGTGTATCAAGACTCATCAAATATTCTTTCAATGCGTCATGATCTGCACCAACGGCATAGTCTGATTCGCGAAGCATCTTTTCTACAAATGCTTCTTTAACATTTCCAGCATCGATAGCTTCAGCTGCTAAATCTTCAAGATAAAGAACTTCTGTTCCGTTATCTCTCAAGATTTGAGCAAAATGGTCATGTTCCTTTTGGGCAATTGGCAAATATGGGATGTCATCGAACAATAGTCGGGGCATTGTATCGGGTGTAATGTTTTCAACTTCCTGTCCGGGACGTTTCAACATTACTACATCTAATTTTCCAATTTCTGAAGTAACATGGATTGGCA
The DNA here is from genome assembly GCF_003967595.1 of Companilactobacillus musae. Classification (GTDB taxonomy): domain Bacteria; phylum Bacillota; class Bacilli; order Lactobacillales; family Lactobacillaceae; genus Companilactobacillus; species Companilactobacillus musae. Next base: position 663,980 of record NZ_BIFW01000001.1, read on the forward strand.
TAGTCATAAAAATCACTCCTTAATTTGAATTCCGTTACCAACACCCACTATATCGAACAGATATTAGTTTTGCAAGCGATTTCAAAAAGGATTTTCATTATGAAATATTTTTTAATTTTTTTAGTAAACCTAATCCGCGTTATATCTAGCAAGCGGTTACACTAATTAGAATTTTTTTAATCAAAAATTATTTCTCCAAATTACCAAATAGCTGATTATAATTTTATAAATATTTTCTGAAATTATTTTTATTTATAAAATCTTGCTCATTTTAGATATCATATATCCATTAAAAAAAGACTACTCAATTTAAAACGGTGAGTAATCTATACCTTTAATTCAATAAATAAAAATTATATTCTTTGAAATATGATTATGAAACAAACAAAAAAGGTTTTGGATAAAGATAATAATCTTTATCCAAAACCTTTTAATTATTTAGCATTCTTTTGAGCTGTTTTAACGGCTTGCTTGTGAGTTCCGTTATATAGTTTCCATTGCTTACCATCAGAAGTTTTGATTGTTGTTTTGCCAACCTTAGTGAAATTCCAGTCAAAATCAGGTTCTTTGATAACTCTAAAACCATCAATCTTGAATTTCTTAGCGTTCTTCTTGTTAAGAACAATCTTGGCCTTCTTAAAGTCAGTAATAACTTTCTTTGAGCCATCTTTGTTTACACGAACGAATTGAACAGTCTTGTTGTCTTTACCAGTAAAGAATGTGATGTATTCATTCTTGTTATCTTTACTTACACCAACATAATCTTGATTTTTAATCTCACTCTTAGTGATCTTCTTTGCAGAATGTTGCTCTGCCTGTTGTGTGCTTTGGTTTGAACAACCAGTTGTTACGGCGGCAAAACCACCCATTAATGAAACAGCGGCTAATATTGTAACCAATGTTTTTTTCATTATAATCTTCTCCTTGATGCAATTTATTGATAAAAATTCATCGTCACCTTTGATTTTATGGTAATGAAAACTAAAAATCAATTTATATTGTAAATTCATAGAACTTTTTTAAATAAACTTTATCTTTTTGAAATAAGTTATTGTATAATAAAAGAGTTGTGAAGTGCGAACTTAGTTTAATGGTAAAATACCAGCTTCCCAAGCTAGTGTCGCGAGTTCGATTCTCGTAGTTCGCTTATATATTCGTCGTTAGTCTTTTGGCTAACGGTTTTTTTTATTTCTCCGTAAAACTTTCCAAACCATTTTTGAACAAATTTTCAAAGAAAATACTCAATTTTGCAGTACTGATATTGGGATTGTTCAACCAATATTTAACTAATCCCTTTAGAGCCGATGACAAATATTGAATGAATAATTCTTTTTGTCTAATATCCAAACCACTAAGTCCTTCCTTGATCTGTTGCAATCCCTTAGCGGTTAGTAGAGAAATAAAATTATCTTTAAAACGTAAATCACTATTTTCATTCAATAAAATACCAATATCACCCCTTTGCTTATTAATACCTTCAAATAACCCTTTCGGCCCATTACCACTTACTAAAGAAATCGGAATTGGATTTAAATCCTTCAAAATTCGATCTTCTACTGTTTGTAAAATATCGTGCTTATTGACATATCGTCCATACACTGTCGTTTGATCGACTGAGCTTTTGTCAGCAATTGCCATTATTGAAATTTCCGATAATGGCATCTCTTTCATCAAATCTAACAACGCTCTTTGAATCTTTTCATCAATTATATCCATAAATTCTCCTACACTAATTGATTCAAATAATTACTTTATTTTCTACTAGTTGATCAGACTATTCAATTGGGTTTTTAAATTAAAAAAAATAGTAAATCAATATCAATTTACACAAAAAAAATAATAGCCAACCATGTGTATATCATCATGGTTGGCTATATTTGAAGTATTTCATTATCTAATTGCTGCATAAATTTTTAAACGGTTTGAAGCTTTTTTACGGCTTCTTCAATTGTTTTACCATCTGCAAAAACATGAGTGTTTTTATCTTCAACAGTAAACAACTGAGATTTGATATTTAGTTCTACACGATATTTCATTTGTTTACCTCCCCATTAATTATTTCTTTATATCTGCTCAACGGATAATAAATGAAATTATATTCTTTATTTATTAAAATGCAAGCCCTTTCTTTTTAATGTTTTCATTCTTTAAAATTTTTTTGGTGGCATAAATAATCAGTTCTGGATATAATGGAGTCAGATAATAAGGAGAAGATGCAAAATGAAGAATATATCCAAAAAAGAATATCCGTCGTGGTACCCTCATAGAAGAGGGCATAACACAGTAGAATTTAATAAGCCAGATAAATGGTACGAATGGTCGGCCATTCTGGATGTTATCTTTTTTGCGATTTTTTTACTTATCATAAATCATTAAATGAAAAGCCATGTTTGAACTTTCAAACACGGCTTTTTCTATCATCAGCGCGTAACTTTGCTATAATCAAAGTTAAGGAGGCGGTATCATGGCTTTAAATATTAATTTAGTTAATGGCAGAAGTATTCATATAACTGAAGATACTTACCTTATTGCTTGGAAGTATCAATCATCACTAATGGCCAGTAATACAGACCACTATTATCTAGACTGTATCTTTAAGGGTGGCTTTGAGGATGGCAAAGTTACTGAAGAAGATGAAGAAAATAAACTCGAAGGTTTGATCAGTGCTGCTGATTGGATCACTATTGGTAAAGATAATAATAATTCCTTAAAAACATCCGCTGTTTTAAGTATTACTAGAGATTAGAAACTAAAAAGACCTCAGTCCATAGACTGGGGTCTTTTCTGCTCTCTGGGGGGAAAGCAGTAATCAGAATTTTGATTACGCCAAATATTAACATTCTAAAAAAGAAAATTCCAGAGAATTGCTTATATACAAAAAATTAGTTATTCATTGATTGGCTGGCTTTTGAAGCTGCTTCCAATGTATCACAAAAATCCTCTAATCCTTCTTCTGATCCGTTAGCGCAAGCTGCCTCAAAATACTTAACCTTATGGTCTAACTTTTCCAAATATCTCTGTGATTGCTCAATTTGTTTCATAACTTCATCACGTTGTTTCTTAAACATCGCTAAACGTTCTTCTAAAGTACAATTACCTTCCATTGACATATTAACAAACTGTCTAATTTCTTTTAATGACATCCCTGTTTCTTTCAAACATGATATCAAATCAACAAAATCCATATCATCATCAGTAAATTCACGACGACCACCGTTCCCACGATGTACAAAAGGCATTAAGCCCTCCTTATCGTAATAACGTAGTGTATAACTGGAAAGACCGGTCTTTTCTGCCACTTGTCCAATTGAATAAGCCATATCGGCATTCCTCTTCTCTTTAAAAATATTACTTTAAGTATAACCGTTAATTTAACATTTTATACTATTTAAAATAAACAAAAACACTTTAAAAAATAATTTCTTTTGCACAAAAATCCTCCTGTAGCAACCATCAAAGATGATCATTACAGGAGGATTTCTTAGTATTCGGGAATTGAATTCATTTTTTGTAATTAATATTGAGACATGTAAGTATCTCTTTCCCATTGTGAAACTGTTTGTTGGTATCTAGCCCATTCAGCATTCTTAGCAGCGAAGAAACTATTTGTTAAGCCTGTACCAAGGGATTGTTGAACATATTCATCTTTACGTAGTGCTTTCAAGGAGTTGTGTAAAGTTGAAGGTAAGTCAATAATACCCTCTTCACGACGTTTTTCTTCGGACATTTCATAAATGTTGTCCTTAACTTCTGGCATAAGATCATAATCGCTCTTAATACCATCCAAACCAGCATCAAGGATACATGCGATAGCTAGGTATGGATTAGTTGTTGGATCGACACTTCTCATTTCAATACGTTTTGACTTACCTTTTGCAGCAGGTACACGTACTAATGGTGAACGGTTCTTACTTGACCAAGCAATATAAGTTGGAGCTTCATAGCCTGGTACTAAACGTTTATATGAGTTAACAGTTGGATTATTAACAGCAGTTAATGCACGAGCATGCTTCAAAATACCACTCAAAAACTTTTTGGCTGTATCTGACAACATATCATTTTCATCGTCAAAGATATTATCATCACCATTAAATAATGACATATTGATATGCATTCCTGAACCATTGATTCCTTGAACAGGTTTTGGCATAAAGGTAGCATACAAACCATGTTCCTTAGCAATTGTTTTAACTACCAATTTGAAGGTTTCAATACTATCTGCTGCAGATAAAGCATCTTCATATTTAAAGTCAATTTCTTGTTGACCTGGTGCAACTTCGTGGTGACTTGCTTCAACTTCAAAGCCCATCTTTTCAAGGCCCAAAACAATATCCTTACGAACATTAACACCCAAATCAACTGGTGAAAAGTCAAAATAGCTACCATCATCATTAAGGTGCAAAGTTGGATTGCCATGTTCATCTGTATTAAACAAGAAGAATTCAGGTTCTGGTCCAATATTGAAATTAGTGTAGCCCATATCATGCATCTTTTTGATAATTCTTTGAAGGTTAACACGAGGGTCCCCTTCAAATGGTGTGCCATCTGTTTTATAAATATCACAGATCAAACGAGCAACTTTACCATGTTCTTCACCCCATGGGAAGATCAACCATGTTGATAGATCAGGATGCAAGAGCATGTCACTTTCTTCAATACGTGTAAATCCATCAATTGATGAACCATCGAAAGTAATCTTATTTGCTAAAACCTTGTCTAATTGTGAGACAGGAACTTCAACGTTTTTGATGATTCCGTTAATATCTGTAAACATTAAACAGATGAATTCAACGTTTTCATCTTTAACCATTTTTGTAATATCTTCTGCAGTATAATGTTGCACTTTTAACCACTCCTATTGGATATACCGATTTTTTTGAGAACACTAACAAACGTTATTAATATACCGTTCTATTAATAATATGATGATAATACCAATTACAAATCTTAGTGTCAAATATTTTCATTAATATTTTCAATAAATTCCAATATTAAATACTAAAATTATCATATAAGAAAATTCTATCACAATAAATTATATTATTAGCAACTTTAATTTGACTTCTTTAACTTTTCCGGTTAAATTATAGATACGAACGAAATTCAATATAAAAATAATAATTGTTCGTAATTAATGGAGTGAATAATAAATGCAAGTTTTTGATTATGAAGATATCCAACTAATACCGAATAAATGTATCGTCGACAGTCGTTCTGAATGTGATACAAGCATTAAATTCGGACCAAAAACATTTAAAATTCCGGTTGTCCCTGCTAATATGCAAACGATCATCGATGAAAATTTAGCTGAAAAATTGGCAGCTAATGATTTCTTCTATGTGATGCATCGTTTTGAGCCAAAGACAAGAATCAATTTCATTAAAGATATGAACCAAAAAGAATTATTTACTTCAATCAGCGTTGGTATCAAAAAAGAAGAATTTGATTTTATTGATAGCCTCGTTGCCGAAGGCCTAAAACCAGATTATATAACAATCGATGTTGCCCACGGACATAGTGATCGCGTTATTAACATGATTCATTATATTAAAAAGAACATTCCTTCAACCTTCTTAATCGCTGGTAATGTTGGAACTCCTGAAGCTGTACGTGAACTAGAAAACGCCGGTGCTGATGCTACAAAGGTTGGTATTGGACCTGGTAAAGTATGTATCACTAAACTAAAAACTGGCTTTGGCACAGGTGGTTGGCAATTGGCTGCAGTTCGTCTCTGCGCTAAGGCTGCCAGTAAACCAATTATCGCCGATGGTGGAGTCAGAAATGATGGTGACATTGCCAAATCCGTCCGATTTGGAGCTGATATGGTCATGATTGGTTCTTTACTTGCTGGTCATAAGGAATCCCCTGGTGAAGTTATCGAAAAAGATGGTCAAAAATATAAAGCCTATTTCGGATCTGCTTCCCAATATCAAAAAGGTGAATACAAAAATGTTGAAGGTAAAAAAATGTTAGTTCCCTATAAGGGCGAGATTATGAATACCTTAAATGAAATGAAACAAGATCTTCAATCATCAATTTCTTACGCAGGTGGCAAAGATCTTAACTCTCTTCGTAAAGTTGATTATGTTATCGTTAAAAATTCAATCTACAATGGCGATGTTTACTAATTAAAAAGCACCTATAAAAAGTATCGAATACTGCTCAATTCTTGAGCAATGAAAAATCCCCGTGCAGCAACCTTTAAGAATGGTTGTAACACAGGGATTTTTATATGAAATGATTTATATCATGTTTCAGATTCTTATTAAAATTCTTTAAGAAAAGAAAAAGAAGTTGACGACTGGGTGTTCGTCAACTTCTTTTTTATGAATGGGATAGTTCATGTTCAATTTGATAAGAATCGGTTGTCCATCAAACAACTTTTACATCCATCAAATTTACCACTACTTTAACACATTCCCGAAAAATTAAACAGTATGAAAACTTTTAAAGTAAAAAAGATTTTTTCTAATAATATTAATTATTCATTTGACGAGCTGTGAAATGATGGATACCTTTATTTCGTTCTTCAAACCCTTCCGTCTTACTTACAATATAACGAGGGCGATTATTGACTTGATCCAAAACTCGACCCAAGTAGCTGCCAAGTATCCCAATAGATAGCATCAACAATCCTAAAGTGAATAAAAGAATCGTAACTCCAACTGAGGCAACACTATAATTACCACTAGCGATTAAATATCCTAAAGTAAATATACCACTGGCTAAAGGTACAATTGAAAAAATATTGACAAATTGTAATGGTTTCATAGAAAAAGATGTGATTCCATCTAATGCTAATTTAACCATCTTTGAAAGCGGATATTTGGTTTCACCAGCAATTCTTTCTTGACGATGATATTGAACGCTAGTCTGCCTGAAGCCAATCCAAGTAACTTGTCCGCGAACGAATGGATCTTGCTCATGCAATTTTAGTAATTGATGAACAGCCTTTCGATCCATTAGACGAAAATCACCTGTATCTAGTGGCATATCAATTGTTGCTAGTTTTTTAAAGGTACGATAGAACATTTTGGCAGTAAATTTCTTAAAGAAAGTTTCTCCATCACGTTGCATTCTTTTACCATAGACAATTTCATAGCCTTCATGCCATTTTTCAATCATTTGGGGAATGACTTCTGGTGGATCTTGTAAGTCAGCATCCATAACTACTACGGCATCCCCTTTTGTATACTGCAATCCAGCAGTAATAGCTAGTTGATGTCCGAAATTACGTGAAAACTCAACTAATTTAATATTATCGTGTTGAGTAATGGCTCGGTTAATAATAGCAACTGATTTATCTTTAGAACCATCATCAACGAAGATCAATTCATAAGCTTCTTCTTGTTGTTCAATATAATTTAATAATGTATCAATTGTTGCTTGAATACCCGCCTCTTCATTAAAGACAGGCAATACTATAGAGATTAATTGATTTTTCATATGCGAGGATTCCTTTCATTATTACTTATAGATACTTGATAAATCATAAAGCGTTCCAGATTGACCGGGACCACCCATACCGCCTTTGCCCATTGAAGGACTATTAGATTTATTTTTCTTCATTTTCTTTAATTGTGCTTTAGTTAACTTCTTCTTACCTGTTGGTTTAGTTCCATTGCCATTTGGTTGATTTCCAGAAGGACCATTACCGCTTGGTGCATTAGAGTTTGAACCAGATGGTTTGGCTGGTGGAGTTGATCCTGTTGAAGAAGTTGGAGCATTACCAGGAGTTTGTCCAGCGCCATTTGGAGCTGTTGTAGATTTTGTTTTGGATGAAACCGTTACTGCACTTGAATTATTAGTTTGCGTACTGCTATTAGATAAACTTACTTTCTTAGCATGTTTCTTGATCCAACTAACAATCTGACTATTAGAACCGCCAGTCTTACCACCTGAGTAGTAATATTTAAGCTTACCTTCTTTAATCAATTTTTTAAATTGTGCCAAAGTAATAGCTTTATCGGTACCATTGAATCCACCCATTGCCATAACTGCTTTACCAGTGGCAATAATATAAGGTGCTGCAGTACTTGAATCATCAGTGGCAAATAGATATTCAGCCTTACCCTGATGTTTTTCAACATAATTCAATAGTGTTGAATCGACCTGGGAATTACCCATGCCGCCACCACCGCCCATAGACGATAGTAATGACGGACCAGCACTAGGAATACCATCACTTGATCCAGCTAAGGTTGGTGTTAATGACCACCAAGTTGGAGCTAACATGACAATAATCATCGCTGCAACTGGCCAAATTCGTTTATTCTTCAACTTAATTGCAATCCAAGGTAATGCAAATAATGGAATGGAAATTACAATTCCAGCTATCAGTAAGACCCATGCTAAAGTTGGATAATAGTCTGTTAAATACCATGCTTGTAAAATGCTGGTTGATAAAATTGCTATTGGCAAAAGCATCGCCCAAAGTGACTTTTCACGCCACTGTTTGATCATCGTATAAACTCCGATACCTGCTAAAACTGCCATTGCTGGAGCCAACATAATCGTGTAATACGGATGGAAGAAACTGGCTACTGAAAAGAATCCTGCAACTGGGACTAGCCAACCAACCCAAAGCCAAAGTTCTTTTCTTTGTGGATTGAGATTGTACCATTTCTTCATCTTAGAACCTCTGAAATAAGCATAACTGGAAATAATTCCAAAAACTGCTAATAACATTAACCAACTGATTTGAGGTCCTAATTCTTTTTGAAGTAATCTAAATGGTCCAGCTGTACCAATATTGAAGGCTCCACCACCTCCGCCACCAGTACCTTTATTATTTCCGCCAGGTTGACCACCCTTACTCATTTTTGGAGCATTAGTTTTAGAACCAGATGGCTTAGCTGGTGGATTACTACTTGTAGATTTTTTCTTTGCGCCACTTGGAGGTGTTGGTGCATTGCTTGATGATTTCGTACCACTTGGTTTTTTAGATTTACTACCAGATGGTGGTGTCATTGATTTACTACCTTTTTTTGAAGAACTACCCATACCAGGGAAAGCTCCACCAGTACCAGTTGTCTGACCAAGCAAACGTTGCGTACCATTGTACCCAAAGGCTAATTCCAATGCTGAATTAGTTTCTGAACCACCTTCATATGGTCTTTTTGATGAGTTAGTCATATCAACTGATAAGGGCCAAAGTAAAGTGAAAACAGCTAGAAAAACCGTTGCAATTGACAAATGTGCCAATTTCTTTTTCCAATTTGTTTCTGCAGCTAACCAGTAATAAAGATATAAAGCTGGCAAAATCATAAATGCTTGTAACATTTTGATATTGAACGAAAAACCTATCAAAGCGAATCCAATCCAGAGATATCGTTGCTGTTTCTTCAAAACTGCCTTCTGAACAAACCAAACCGATAATAATAGGAAGAAAACTAAGGTTGCATCCATATTATTAGTTCTTGAGTCAGCAACTACAATTGGAGTTAATGTCATAATTAATGCAGAAATTCGGGCAGGAATCCTGCCAAAGCGTTTTGAAACGAGATTATAAATTAGATAAACCGACCCAATTCCAAATAAAATTGATGGTAGGACAACACTCCATCCATGAACACCAAAAATCTTGGCACTGATAGTCATAAACCATAATGCAACCGGTGGTTTATCAACCGTAATAAATCCAGCTGGATCAAAACTAGCGTACCAAAAATTCTTAAAACTCTTGGTCATACTGACAATCGCAGCTGTATAAAAGTTGTTGGCCTCTCCTGCTTCCCAAATATTCCAGGCGTACAAGAATGCCGCCAAAATTAAAATGGCAATCAGCCAATAATCATATTTAATAGTTCTTAATTTATTGAAAAAGTTAAACTTTTCATTCTTTTGAACACGACTTGGTTCTTTTGATTCCATCATTTATCTTCTCCTATCCTTAAATAGCTATATTTATAAAAAAACAAATGATTGAATAAACTAAAATCGAAAATAGAATCGATTTTAAATGTAAATTATTTTTCATCTGTTCAAATTCCTTTCTTAACAACAAGGACAAGATTAGACAAACTAGCTTAAATTAAGCTTAAATTGAAATTTATGTTTTATAATTATGAATAGAATTTAAAAAAGGAGATTGCAATGTCAAATAATATTAGAATTTTAGTAGTTGAGGATGATGAAAATCTAGCCAACAATATTGCAACATTCTTACACGATTTTTCTGAAGTGGATATCGAAAATGATGGTCTTAGCGGAAAATTTGCTGCTACAGAAGATGTTTATGATCTAATTATTTTGGATATTATGTTACCTGAAATGAATGGTTATGATGTTTTAAAAAACATCCGTGCCGATAAAATCAACACCCCCGTTTTGATTTTGACCGCTAAAGCCGAAATTGATGATAAAATTCACGGCTTCAATTTAGGGGCTGATGACTATCTAACCAAGCCATTTCATCGTGAAGAACTATTAGCCCGTGTCAAGGCTCTGCTAAAACGTGGCGGCTCTTTAGCTGACGATTCAATTCTCAAAATTAGAAACCTTGAAGTAAACTTAAATAACCATGAAATTAAAGCCGGCGGCAAACAAATTTCATTAAATGGTAAGGAGTATGATTTACTGGTTTATTTATTACAAAACAAAAATACCATTTTAACGAAAGATCAGATTTTTGAAAGAATCTGGGGGTTTGATTCTGATACCTCTATTACTGTAGTCGAAGTATATATGAGCAATCTACGTAAAAAACTTCGTCCTTCCGAGAACGATGGTCTAATTAAAACCATCAGAAATGTTGGGTATATTTTCCAAGATGAAACTGAAATCTAAACAAAGTAAAATTACTCGCCGCCAACAATTTAAACTATTTCTATCAATTATGGCCGCATTTGCAGTCTTATTCCTTACTTTAGGCCTGATCATTTTCAATCTCTTTCAGTCTTCAACTTACAAAAGTATTGATAAAGATATTCGAAATCAGGTCGTTTCAATCCAAAAACAACCCAATATGAAGAAACAAGTAGAACCTGACCCTCACGACCCTAATAATCACTTCAATAACAACGTCAATAAACCCAATCCCAAAGCTCCCTTTCAAGCTTCAATTTTAGTTTTCAACAAAAAGGGAAAGTTATTGAACAAGAGTAGTCTTGGAAATCGTTATTCCGTTTTAAAAAACATAAATTTAAATAAAAATAATGTTAATTTGAAACAAACTTTAGTTGTTAATAATATGAACTTCCGTTCAATACTAATAAAAGTCTCAAAGAAAAATAATAATCCGATGTATGCTGGAAATTATGTTTTAATCATGCAAAATATTGATACTCAAATCCAAGCCATCGAAAATTTTGAACGAATTCTAATTATTACTTTCTTCCTTTTTTGGGTTATCGCCTTAGTTATTTCTTATTTCTTAGCACGTATAAATATGTTGCCGATCATTAAATCCTGGCAACAACAAACTGAATTTGTTAACGACGCAGCCCATGAATTAAGGACCCCTTTAACAATCATTCAAGGAAAACTCGAGTACATGCTTACAAAACCAAATAAAAAGATTATTGATGAAGCCGAGGCTATTTCAGTTTCGTTAGATGAAGTCAATCGGCTAAATTCCTTAACCAATAACCTATTAGTTTTGGCCCGTTCAGATTCGGCTACTACTAATCTAAAATTTGAATTAACTAAACCAGAGTTTTTCTTAAAAGATCCCATTGTCCCTTTTAAAGACATCATCAATTCTCAATCAAAGGTCTTTCAGATCAACCTTAATGACAATCCAACCCTTAACTTAGACCGCGACAAGATCAAACAATTACTAATAATCCTCTTAGACAACGCTACTAAATACACACCTAAGAATGGTACTATCAAAATTTACGATCAAGTTGAAGGATCTAAATATCAATTTATTGTTTCTGACACTGGTGTTGGCGTGGCTGATAGCGACAAAAGAAAAATCTTTGGGCGATTTTATCGAGTTGATAAATCACGTAATACCAATAGTGGCGGACATGGACTAGGTTTGGCAATTGCTCAACAAATCGTCAATGTTCATCATGGCAATATCTTTGTACGTGATAATCTTCCTCACGGCAGTGAATTTGTCGTTGAATTACCTATTAAACATCATTAGAAAATACTGTATAGCTACTTATGAAAAAAAACAGCATTTATTAAGAAGCATTCGAGATATATTAACACATCTCCGGATCTCTTAATAAATGCTGTTTTTGCGTTAAAACCCTTTGTATAAATTATTTAATTTAGGTTATTTTAATAAGTTCTATATTAGGATTAACTTAATATTTTTGATTTTATTTTTAATATTTTGCGGTCCATTTCACAAAAAACCGCTTTCCTGTTTTTGAATCAGTCGTCAATATTTCTCATGATAAGATTACGAAATCGTTTATTGAGGGAGGATTCCACATGAGAAGGAAAAGCATAACCATACTATACATGTCATTGATGACATGCATGTTATTTCTTTGCCTAAAAACTACCACAGTTTTTGCGGAACAAGCAGACGATGCGGATATAACAGAAATTTACGAATATAAAAATGATACCGGCGTTAATATTAGTTACGTATTAGATTCTGATAAAACTATGATCTTAAGTACTTCTGAAAAAAACGTAATTAATCAAGCCAAATTAGCCGAGGAAATCGGCGAAAAAAATATTTCAGTTAATGAGGATAAAAACGAATTCAAATTAACACTCGATGATCCTAAAAAAATCGACTTCTTGTTAACCATTGATAACAAAAAGCCATTCAAATTATCAGTCCTTAATTCAAAAGAAGAATTATTATTCGATTATGATTTTAATCAACCGAAAGATGATTACATAGAAAGTTTTGGAAACGCTGAAGATGCCAGTTGGCGTCGCTCAGATAAACTAAGACTTAGTCAAGGACCAATTCTTGATCATACCGATGGTGGAAAAACAGTTCCCTATCTCTATTTCGGAGATTTTAATTATGCCGAAAGAAGAACTACCATTGCTGAAGCCTATTCTGGAAAAGGCGGTACTAGCAAAAAACCTAAATCACGTTTAGACAGTTTAACTGCTCCTAATTCGGCAGTTCTTTATTCTCCAGAGGGTTCAACCATTGAAAGTGGTCCCCACGGTGAAGGAAATCACCTTTATACTTCACATTACGGAGATGCTCAAAGCTTTGATACTACTCCAACGACTTGGATTGGTGAGGAACAAGATAAACCTTATGGTTCTCCTAATTCTTTTACATCAAATAATTTATTTAATTATGTAAAAAAGACTGATAAAAAAGCCCGACCTGGTACTTCAGGTCCTGATAGATATGGTAGTAGCTATGCCATGTCTGAAATGCCAAAACTATACTATCGTATTGACCCCGAAACTGGCTATGAAGAACAAAAGTTAGTCTATAAACAACAAGATTTTCTTGTTGCCAAAAAAGGTCGTGATATCCACAAATTACAAATTACGATCAATCATAAATTCGACTCTACTGGAAAAACTATCACTAAAATTTCATACCAAAATGTTAGTGCTGTTGGAATGGCAGATTTTATTGGTTTTTCTTCACATGATATTTCTATAAACAAAGACGGAAAAGAAATTGAAGCCATTAACGGTAAAAAAATTGGTAATTATATGCCTATGCGTTCCTTAGGAAATGAACGTGGTATGTATTTACAATCACAAAATAACGAAGTTAGAACTAGTTTCTATGTTAATTCTGCGAATGGTCCCGATGGTTGGGCTGGTAGATCAATTGGTAGATCGTACTTAGCTACTAAGGGTTTTTCAAAAACTAATTTGCTATATCTTCCAGGGGTACAAATCGCTAGTGAAAGATATTATCCTTGGAAAATCGGTAAATATCCTGACAAAGACAAATTTTACGATAACAAGAAAAAGGAATATCGTTCTCCTTATGTCTCTCGTGGGCTTTTCAATGCCTTCTACGATAGAGACGATCGCGGGGATAAAGGAAAAAATTTACCAGCTGGTGCTCGATTATCTACCGATGAAGGAACATCTTACTGGGATTCTGGTTTGACTATGCGTACAAAATCGCAGATGCTCGCACCAAAACAAAGTGTTGAATTAGAATTTTCTTCAAAACTCGATGTCATGGGACTAAGATTCAACCCTGTTCTTGGATTGGACCAGATGGGAACCAAAGATGACCCATTTTTGATCCCCGCAAAAAATGATACTTTAGATTTAAGCGGTTTATGGTATGACTTTGATAGTACATTTGAAAAAATCTTTTTCACCATTGACGATGAAAATCTTGACATTGATTATGCAGCCGTTTTGGATAGTTATACTCAAACAGCCAATGAAGCTGTCGATGGAAAAGTACACGATTGGAAAAGACAAATTTCTCTTCATGGATTAAATAATTCCAAACATACTTTAAGATTCTGGATGCAAGATGGTGAAGGAAATCTTTCTCAGGTTCAAACTCTTGTTATCAAACGTATCAAAAATCCTGAAAATAAGCCTCAAATAGATATCATTACTCCTGGCTCTTCTGAAGACAGCCCTAACTCACCTATGTATCATCACCTAAACATTAGTGGAGTTTGGTCAGATAAAGACAGTAAAACTATCAAATCAATTACTTATAAGATTGATGATGGTGAAGAAAAAATATTGCAACAAAATATCCAAAACAAAAAACCTGGTACTTCAATGCCTTGGAAAATTGAAAATTTAGATATTTCAGCACATAATGATTTTGAAAAACATAAAATAGAATTTAAAATTACCGATCCAAAAAATAATACCGATACGGATACCTTCTACTACCAACACAAAGGTGGAAGTTATCAATTATTTGCCCCTGAAACAATCGACTTCGGTCAAACTTCAGTTTCCAAAGCCTCAATGGCACCTAAAAAACCAGTAGTTCATGGAGATCTGCTTGTTGAAGATTATCGTGACGCGAATGCACCGCCACTGGAAGTCACCCTTTCCGTTGATTCGTTCTACAAAGAACTTGACGATGACAACGACGATGGGGATGATGGCGAAGACGAAGGTGACGATGGCGATGGACTTGAAGACGGTGAGGACGAAAAAAAGCCAAAGCTTAGAAAAATAAACACAAGTGAATCATTGTCACACGATATTTTCTGGAAAAATGAATTTGTTAATGACCACGATTTAATAGTTGGTATGTCCGATTCTGATTGGGATGGCAAATGGGAACGAACAACTAATTTAACTTCAAATATTACTAAATATCTCAAATTAAATTTCAGATCTAATGAGACTGGATCATCTCCAGGTAAATATATCAGTGTTTGGACTTGGAATGCCACAGATTCACTATAAAATTAAACCTCCGTATGTTATCTTTATTAAGAATACACGGAGGTTTTTTTGATGGATAAAGAAAAAATTCAAGACTATTGGTTTAATTTCCTGAGAGATAAAAATTCACTCTACTACCCTTTAGGTGACATTACTATCTTCGGTGGCGAACCACAAAAACTAGCCGAATTGGTTTATGATGGCATTAAAACAGCCACCTCATCATCATATGAACTTTATGAGCCTACTGAATACATGCCTCAAATCGGTGACTACAATATCATTTTAGACGGCGACCAAGAACCGGTCTGCATTACTAAAACACTTGTTACCGAAGTGATCCCCTTCAAACAAGTTAGTGCTGAACATGCCTACCACGAAGGTGAAGGTGACCGTACCTTAGAATACTGGCGTCAAGTTCATGAAGACTTTTTCAAAAAAGAATATGCTGAAGCTGGTAAAACATTTAATGAAGACATTCCCGTCCTTTGTGAGGTTTTTGAACGCATTTATTAAAAAACGTAATTAAAACTGTTGACGGCAGTTTTAATTACGTTTTTTGAATCTTTTTTATTTTTCAGAATCCTTTTCATCTAAAGAGTCAGAGATTTTCTTTAAATACATAACCATTTCATCTTCTTTAGTTGGCTCCTCATCTTCTGTTTCTTCACTATCACGTTTCTTAATGATCTTATTCATAACTTTAACTAACAAAAAGACCACAATAGCGATAATCAAGAAATTAATAATCGACTCAATAAAAGTCCCATATTTGAAAGTGGCATCCCCTACTTTAAATACCAAGCTACCTAGATCAATCTTTCCTAAAAACAAACCAATCAACGGATTGATCAGATTACTTACTAATGATTGAACAATAGCTGTAAAAGCAGCACCCATAATGACACCAACGGCCAAATCCATTACATTGCCGCGGCTAATAAAATCTTTGAATTCTTTTATCATATTCCCAATCTCCTAAAATGATTTCTACCTTTAATTATGGGGGTTTCCAAGTGTTTTTTGCAAATTTTTAAGCAATTTAAACTATACGAAACGACAATTATTCGCTTAAATAATAAACAGGTATAATCTATATTGAAAGGCCGTGAAAATATGACTAGTTTTGACATCTATAAAATGATTTTAGAAATTATCTCCGAAAAAAATCCTAAAGATTTCCAAGAATTATTGGACGCTTCCCAAAGCTACCAAATCGTAAAAGATTATATTGCCAGCGATAATCCAAATCAATTCTTAATCGATGATATGCAAAATTCAACCATCAGTATGATTAATGACGGATTGGTTTCTGGTATCATTAGCCCTTTAAAATACGTTACTCTCATTAAACTAAATGGATTAACAATTGAAGGATTTCAATATCTCAAAAAATTAAGAGAGAAAAACATCGAACAACAAGTTAAAAATATTCTGGAAAATGATGGACTAGTAATGAATCCTAAAACTTTGACCAAAGCTCTTTCAGAATTAATATTTTAATAAAAAAAGGTAAAATCGCTTTAACTCAACGATTTTACCTTTTTTATACTGCCGTTGGCGGGATTCGAACCCGCACTCGAGAAACTCGAACAGCGACCTGAACGCTGCGCGTCTGCCAGTTCCGCCACAACGGCAAATAGATACAAATAACCTTGGAATTAGATTACAATGAAAATGATACTACAATTGGAGGACCTTGTAATGGAAAAAATTGATAAAAGCATTTTAAACCAAGTAATAACTCCTCGAAATCCTGAATCATACAAAGGAAACTACGGCAAAATTCTAATCATTGCTGGTTCAACACAGTTCGGTGGAGCAGCGCTCTTATGCAGCAGTGCCGCTATTCACAGTGGCGCTGGTCTAGTTACAGTAGCCACTACTCCTGAAAAGTTTAGCACCATCAATACTAAAATTCCCGAAGCCATGACCATTGATTATCACGACAAAAAAGCAGTTTTAACTGCTATCCTCAATAATTCTGTTATCGCAATTGGACCTGGACTTGGAACGTCAACAATCGCTAAGGGTCTTGTAAAGGCCGTCCTAAGTAATACTAAAACTGACCAAACGGTTATTCTTGATGCTTCAGCCTTAACAATAATCGCTGAAGATAAAATTCCTATTCAAACTACTGCTCATGTTATCATGACACCTCATCAAGGAGAATGGCAAAGACTATCGCATTTACCTATTCCTGAACAAACTGAATTAAATAATTTCAATAGTATTCAAGATTTAAATCCTGATGCTGTTTTGATTTTGAAAAAACACCACTCAGAAATCTATTATCAAGACTTAGCCTTCCAAATGAATGCTGGTAATGCTGGTATGGCAACTGGTGGTATGGGCGACACTCTAACAGGCATTATTGCTGGATTCATCGGTCAATTTGGTTACTCTTTAGCTACTATCCAAGCTGCCTTATTAATCCACAGTACCATTGGTGATAAATTAAACGAAAAGCATTATGTAGTACTTCCATCAACTATTATTGAAAAACTACCTAAATTTATGTCTAAATACAGTTATCAAAAATAAACCATTTAAGAGTAGCATCTATAGGAGAAAAATATTAAATTCTTATAGATACTACTCTTTTAAATTTACACCAAATAAAAAAAGACATGATCACTCACGTCTTTCATCTTATCTAATATTAAAAATTCTTCTGATTCGTTCAACTCTTGTACCTAATATCTTGTCCGCTAATGATGTCTTTAAAACTAAGTAACCATAAATTGCGCCACCTAACCCAGCTTCTAAGACTAAGACAACGACACTGATAATTCGATCGGAATTGCCAACAAAATGGAAGACAACCCAGTCAACGAACATAACTGAAGCAAACATAATCAATGAAAATAAAATAATTCCACTAATGCGACGAGAAATACGTCCCGTATTAAAAGGATATATTTTGTGCAATTCTCGAATCATTAGCCAACAAACAACTGCCATACCGATACTTGTTGCTACCAAAGGACCAAATTCATGGAAAAGCCAAATCATTGGTAATTGAGCAACGACTTTGACAATAAAACCATAAACAAAATACTTAATTGCTAATTTATTACGATATAACGCCTGCAGTACTGCTGACAAGACTGTAAACAATCCTAATAAAATCGAAATGATTGATGAGAACTGCAACATCAAAACGCCTAAAGCATCATAACGATAAAAGGTCGTCCAAAGTGGTTGTGCCACAGCATACATCCCTAATGAAGCTGGAATCATAATGAAAAAGAATAATTCCAAAGTATTAGAAATTTGGCTCTCGATTTTTTCTTTATTACCTTTTGAATATAGACCTGACAAAATGGGAACCGCTGTAACAGCCATCGCAGTTGATAAAGAAACAATGATCATAATTAATTTATTAGCTTGGAATCCAAACAATGAATAATAATTATCCAGTTGAGCCCCAGTCGCATTAACAAACATACGCATGAATTGATTAAAGGTCGATTGATCAAAAAGATTAAAGAAAGTTATTCCCGCATCAAGAATAATAAAAGGAACCGCTTGTTCAAAAATCTCTCTGGTAAAGTTAGTTTCATTAACATCAGCCACTGGTTTACCGCTTCGTGACAATCGACGCAACTTAGGTAACTTCTTTAATAAAGCTAGAACCAAAATACCAATGGCAACACCTGCTCCAATAAAAGCAGCAAAAGTTGATTGAACAACGGCATTGATATAACTCCCCTTATTAACAACCATAATAATATAAGTTGCTACTAACAGGTAAATAACTCGAGCTATCTGCTCAATGAATTGAGAAATAGCTGAAGGTGCCATATCTGAATATCCTTGTAAATATCCACGCAAGATACTCAAAATAGGAATGATCAAAACAGCCACTGATAATGATTGAATAACAGGAATACTTCTAGGATCACCATCAGTAAATATTGTTGCAAGGACTGGTGCTCCAAAATACATAACGGCCCCAAAAAGAATTCCCATAAAGGTCATTATTTTTAAACCATGTTTAAATAATTTATTACCTGTCGAGTATTGATCTAAAGCATTATAA
Source organism: Companilactobacillus musae (assembly GCF_003967595.1). Classification (GTDB taxonomy): domain Bacteria; phylum Bacillota; class Bacilli; order Lactobacillales; family Lactobacillaceae; genus Companilactobacillus; species Companilactobacillus musae. The sequence continues at coordinate 683,304 of NZ_BIFW01000001.1, forward strand.
TGTGAAATTTGCTTCGAAATAGCTCCTGGAATACCAGCAGTCGAAACAATCAAGAACAAACTATAAATGTTATAACCTTTAGCAAACAAGGCATTAGCTGCGGGATAATATGATCCCATCCATGCCATCCAAGGGATAATATATATCGCACCTAAAATACGAGAAAAAATACTACCAGCAGTCATCCACGCTGAACCTTTTAGCATGGTATCTTGCGAAGAAACTTCCGGATCCATCACTGGCATTACTTCTTCTTCATTACGGCTTTTATTTACGCCCAAAACCTGCACCACCTTAAAAACTATCCATTTAATTATAGCAAAGTTCTTATCCTAAAAATTTTAAATTACTCTTAAATTCACTAAAAAGCAAATTAGTTTTAAAAAAATCAGCTTTCTTTACAAAACTAACAAATTGTAAAGTTAATTAATAATCATTTTATGATAAAATATTTTTGTTGAATATGGGAATTATTCATTTAAGAATTCACCTACAAAACTCGTATTACGCAATTATTCACAGAATTGAAATTCCTTCATATAATATAATCACCTTAGACAATAAGTATGATTCTCATGTTCAGCTTATAAAAAAAGACTTCGGAATATTCCGAAGTCTTTTTTGTTATTTAACAACAATATTAACAATCTTATTAGGAATAACGATAACCTTAACAATCTTCTTATCACCAATGAATTTTTGAATCTTTTCATCAGTAGTAGCCATCTTTTCAAGTTCATCTTTAGCTGTATTTGTAGCAACTTCAAACTTATCACGCAACTTACCATTAACTTGAACAATGATTTCAACTGTATCTGAAACCAATTTACTCCTATCAAAGGTAGGCCATTTAGCGTAAGCAATTGATTCAGTATGTCCAAACTTACTCCATAATTCTTCCATCATGTGTGGCGCAATTGGAGCTAATAATTGAACTAAACCTTCAGCATAAACCTTTGGCATTGTATCAACCTTGTGAGCTTCATTGACGAAGACCATCATTTGAGAAATAGCGGTGTTAAAGTGTAAAGCATCATAATCTTCAGTAACCTTCTTAACAGTTTCATTATAAACTTTATCAAGTTTACCATCATTTTCTTCTGTTAAGAATCCATCTTTAAGAGTACTGTAATCATCATCATTGATGAATAAGTTCCAAACACGATCCAAGAACTTAGCTGAACCAGATAGACCATTTTCTGACCACGCAATTGAAGCATCCAAAGGACCCATGAACATTTCATAAGTTCTCAACGTGTCAGCACCATATGAATCAACAACATCATCGGGATTAACAACATTTCCTTTTGATTTAGACATCTTTTCGTGACCTTTACCAAGGATCATACCCTGATTAAATAGTTTTTGGAAAGGTTCCTTAGTTGGAACAACACCTAAATCATACAATACCTTGTGCCAGAATCTTGCATACAACAAGTGAAGTACGGCATGCTCAGCACCACCAATATAAAGATCAACTGGTAACCATTGCTTCAACAAATCATAATCAGCCAATTCTTTATCATTATGTGGATCAATATATCTCAAGTAGTACCATGATGAACCAGCCCATTGTGGCATTGTATTGGTTTCACGACGACCCTTACGGCCATTTTTATCAACGACATTGACCCAATCAGTCAAGTTAGCTAGTGGACTTTCACCAGTACCTGATGGCTTGATATCTTGATCAGCAGGTAATTCTAGTGGTAATTCATCTTCAGGAACTAATGAAGTAGTACCATCTTCCCAATGAATAACAGGAATTGGTTCACCCCAATATCTTTGACGTGAGAAGACCCAGTCACGAAGACGGTAATTAACTTTCTTTTCACCGATACCTTTATCTTCAAGATATTCAACCATACGATTGATGGCATCTTCCTTATTCAAACCATCCAAGAAATCAGAATTAATATGCTTACCATCACCTGTAATAGCACCATCTTCCAAATTTCCTTCAATAACTTGTGTCATTGGCAAGTGGAACTTAGTAGCAAAGGCAAAGTCGCGGTCATCGTGTGCTGGAACAGCCATAACTGCACCTGTACCATAAGTAACTAATACATAATCTGAGATCCAGATTGGAATTCTCTTACCATTAACTGGGTTAATAGCATAAGCACCAGTGAAGACACCTGTCTTCTCATCATTCAAATCAGTTCTATCAAGATCAGATTTGTGAGAAACTTCTTCTTTATAAGCATCAACAGCGGCTTTTTGTTCAGGAGTTGTGATCTTATCAACTAATTTATGTTCAGGAGCCAAAGTCATATACTCAACACCGAAAACTGTATCTGGTCTAGTAGTAAAGACATTGATTTTGTCATCAGAATCAGCGACTGTAAAGGTAATTTGTGCACCGACAGAACGGCCGATCCAGTTTCTTTGCATTTCTTTGATGTTTTCAGGCCAATCAATATCATCCAAGTCGTCTAATAATCTGTCAGCATAAGCTGTAATCTTCAACATCCATTGACGCATTGGCTTTCTAACAACTGGGAAACCACCACGTTCAGTCTTACCATCAATGATTTCCTCATTAGCAACAACTGTACCCAAATCTGGTGACCAGTTAACTAATGTTTCTGATTCGTAAGCCAATCCCTTTTTGTACATTTGTTCAAAGATCCATTGAGTCCACTTGTAAAACTTAGGATCAGTTGTTTGAACTTCACGATCCCAATCATATGAAAAACCAAGTGAATTAATTTGACGCTTGAAGTTTTGAATATTTTTTTCAGTAAATTCAGCAGGATTATGACCAGTATTCAAAGCATATTGTTCAGCAGGCAATCCAAAAGCATCAAACCCCATTGGATGCAAAACGTTATATCCTTGAGCACGTTTCATTCTGGCAATAATATCAGTTGCTGTATATCCTTCTGGATGTCCAACATGAAGACCTTGCCCTGATGGATATGGAAACATATCCAAAGCATAAAAGTTCTTCTTTTTAGGATCATTAGTTGTCTTAAAAGTATCGTTTTCCTTCCAATACTTTTGCCATTTCTTTTCTACGGTGTTGTGATTGTACATATTTTTCCTCCTATACAAAAAAAGTCCTATGATTATTAAAATAATCATAGGACGAGTTATCGCGTTACCACCTAAGTTCCGTACTCAAATAAGTACGACTCTCAAAATCCTTAACGAGGATCAAGCGCAGTCACTTACTTGGGTTCAGCAACTATTATAAGTGGACGAGTTCGAAAACAAAGATCTACGTATTCACATCCCCATACGCTTTCTGAAAAGTATCTTCATAATCTACTACTTCCGTTGTGTTATATCTTATACCATTAATGTTTGTCCGACAACCAATAAATCTGAATTTAAGTTATTTAATTGTCGAATATTATCAACAGTTGTTCCTGCTTGTGAAGCAATAGAATCAATTGTATCACCATTTTGAACAGTCACTGAACTATTGTTTTGACTACCAGAATTATTAGAATCATTTGAACTGTAATCATTTTGAACGTTGATTGAAGAATCTGAATCAGTGTCATCTGAAGGAACATACTTCTTCACACCATCACGTTCATCTTGAACAATAACCGGTGCCTGTTGTGTTCCATAAGCATCGCCAACACTACCTGTATCACTTGTATTGTTTGACATATTAGTCATTGATGCTGATGTAGAACTATTTCCAATAACCTTTAAAACAGTCAAAACCTTACCTGGATAAATATAATTATCTGTCTTCAAATCATTCAAACTCATTAAAGTATCAGTCGTCATATTGAATTTATCAGCTATTGACTGCAAAGTATCCCCTTGAGCAACAGTATATGTTTGATCCTTATCAGTAGCATTAGTATCAAACTGTGTTAAATTATATTTCTCAATAACGCTATTTAATTTATCCGCATATGTCGTATCGGTAGCATAACGACCAGTTAAATATTTAGTAGCATCCTTGTAAGAAGTAGTATTACTCTTCCATGCTCCTGCATACATCTGTGAATTTCCAGAAGTTCCACCGCGAAGTAATGAAACATAATCTTCAAGAGATTCCTTATATGAAGGATATTTTCTGAAGTTAGAGTTAATTGAGTAAAGACTACCTGTTCCGTCGTCTTCTTGGGTACCCATATTAACTGATTCACCTTGATAATCTCCTTTGATACCAAAGAGATTGTAATTAGGCGCACTGGCAAGTCCACTAGTTCCCCAGCCACTTTCAATCATGGCTTGAGCAATCATTACGGATGCATAAAGATCATTATTTGAGGCTAGCTTACGGGCAGAATTACCAATATAATCAATAAATTGTTCATCACCAACACCTGAAGAAGTAACCGGTGTAGTCGTTACAGCTGAATTTTGATTTATCAAATTGCCTACAGATAATGCTTCAGCTTTAACGGGTGTTGGAGCTGAAATTGTAGTAATTTCAGCCACGGCAGCACCAACAAACATACTTGACCCTAAAATTGTCATATTCTTACGTAAGTTTGCGTTCTTACTCTTTTTATTATTTAATCTAGTCAAACGGCTATCTTCGATTTTGCGTTCATGACGTGTAATAACCATAAATATCTGCTCTCCCTCAAAATCTTTATACTTTATTATATTTCTTAACAAAAACTTAAACAATAGAGAGATCAAAAATTATGAAAATATCTGAAAAAATATCAATCTTAAATGTACTTTTGTTGATTTTGTTGATTTTGTTCATTTTTTGGACTATCAATGTGGTTTTACAAACAACCCTAATTAAAAATTACGATTCCACTTTAATAAATCAAATTTATCATCAAAATAATTTCACTATCAGTCTTTTTCAATCAATCACTAATATTGGTGATACCTATGAAACCATTACCATGACGGTAGTAATTTTTCTATTATTAATAATAAAAAAATATTATTATGCTTCAATCTACTTAGTTTTAAATAAGGTTGTTATCGCTGGTTTAAATAGTTTGATCAAAATCTTTGTCAAAAGAGAACGTCCTGAACACATGCATTATATTTACGCTGGCGGCTACAGTTTTCCTAGTGGCCACTCTGCTAGTTCCTTTGCACTATATATTTCTATTTTGATTATTAGCCTCTACATTTTCAAAAAACTAAGTCTCAAAATATTTATCAGTGCTATCTGTATTCTTACAGTCCTCTTGATTGGATATAGTCGAATATTTTTAGGAGTTCACTATCCTAGTGATGTCCTAGGAGGATATCTTCTAGCAGCTACAATCCTAACTTTCAACACTCTATTATTCAGAGCCAAGGATCTTTCGATTCTTCAACTCAAAGGCATTAAGAATTAAACCCAACACTAATAGTACAAGAGAAGCAATGTAAATATTGTGCAATCCTGAAAAAAGAATTTGTCGCATTTTGGGTAAAAGTTGATTTGGCAATGAACTCGCTGTTTGCGGATCAATCAACTTGTTCATCATATCAACCGTAATACGACTATCACTAGCAGCCCCTTTAGCCAAAGCCATATTCAAAACAATTCCATATACTGAAACCATCATTGACTGACCAATAGTTCTTAACAAGGTATTAAAACTAGTAGCAACACCAACATTTTCTGGTTCAACAACTGTTTGAGCTGTTACTGTGGTAGTTGTAATAGTTAGTCCAAAACCTAACCCCGCAATACCAGCTAACATACAGAAGTACCAAAATGGCGTGGTAGCATTGGCCATCAACAATAATCCATTAGCAATTGCTAGGAAAAATAAACTGATGTAAATGACACGATTGGGTGCCATTTTTTTTATTAGCGTTCCAGCCCAGAAAGATCCAAAAATCCAGACAATTGAACTTGGAGTAACAGCAAAACCCCCCATTGAAGGACTCAAACCTAAAATTCCCTGCATCCAAGTGGGGATATAAGCTTCAAAACCTATCAAAAAACCACTGACTAACAAAGCTAGGATATTTTGAATAACGAAAGTCTTATTTTTGAAAAGTTCCAATGGCAAAATTGGATCACTAACATGCTTCTCTACATGAATAAATACAAAGACCGAAATAATTGAAACTAATACTAATCCTAACGGCAAAATCATATTGCCACTACCAATATTTTGTAGAGCTAACATCAGCGGCAACAACACCAAAATCAACATAATTGTTCCCAAATAATCTATTTTTAATTTCTCATGTTCTTTTTTATCTTCCTTAAAGTAGAACCAAATTAACCCCATCGTTAATAATCCAACTGGTAAGTTAATCAAAAAGGCCCAATGCCAACTCAACTTTTCAACAATAAAACCACCTAATAGTGGTGCGATAACTGCTGCAATTCCCCAAGCGGAACCATTAAGTCCTAATATTCGAGCTCTTTTTTCAAGTGGGTAGATATCAGCAATAATTGTAAATGTTAATGGTTGAATCGCTCCTGAACCAATTCCTTGAATCACTCGAGCTAAAATTAATGTCAACATTGAATTAGACATTGCACATAAAGTCGATCCAATTACGAAAATAACAAGTCCAATCAACAAAATTGGTTTACGGCCGACTATATCTGATAACTTTCCATAAATTGGTGTGGCAACAGCAGTCATTAATAAATAAATTGAAAAGACCCAATTCATTAAACTAACTCCATGTAAACTACCGATAATCGTTGGCATCGCTGTTGAAACAATTGTTCCCTCAATTGCCGTCATAAAAGTTGCGATAAAAACAGCAATCGTAACGATCACAACATTTGATTGATTTTTTTGTGCCATTAAATAATTCCTCCCATAAAAAAAGAGACGTTTCCTAAAGATAAACTTTAAGAACGCCTCTGTAATCACCGATTAAATTTTTAAGAAACTCTTGATATCATCAACTTTATCAAGTTTTTCCCATGGTAAATCGATATCTGTACGTCCGAAGTGACCATATGCGGCCGTCTTCTTATAAATTGGTCTTTGTAGATCAAGCATTTGAATGATACCTAATGGACGAAGATCAAAGAATTTGTTAATAACTTCTTCAATTTGTTCTTCTGAAAGATCACTGGTACCAAATGTATCAACATGAATTGATACAGGTTTTGCTACACCAATAGCGTAAGCAATTTGAATTTCAACCTTTTCAGCAACGCCAGCAGCAACAAGATTCTTAGCAATATATCTTGCAGCATAACTTGCTGAACGGTCAACTTTAGTAGCATCCTTACCAGAAAAGGCACCACCACCATGACGAGCAAAGCCACCATATGTATCAACGATAACTTTACGTCCTGTAAGACCTGAATCTCCTTCAGGTCCACCAATAACGAAACGACCAGTAGGATTAATTAAAATCTTTGTCTTGTCGTCCATCATATCTGTAGGAACAACTTCATCAATAACATACTTTTTGATATCTTTTTGAACTTGTTCCAAACTAGCCTCAGCTTTATGTTGAGTACTCAAAACAATTGTATCGACACGAACAGGATGATCATTTTCATCATATTCAATTGTTACTTGTGACTTAGCGTCAGGCATCAAATAATCAATTGTTCCATTTTTTCTAACTTCAGCTGTCTTTCTCATTAGCTTATGAGCTAGAGAAATTGGTAAAGGCATAAACTCTTTAGTTTCATTAGTAGCGAAGCCAAAAACAAAACCTTGATCACCAGCACCGATTTGATCCAATGGATCTTTATCATTGTTACCACGTTCTTCAAGTGCATCATCAACACCCTGGGCAATATCAGGAGATTGTTCATCTAGTGCAACTAGTACGGCACAACTATTACCGTTAAAACCAGGATTAGCACCATCATAGCCAATATCTGTGATTGTTTTACGAACAACACTTTGAATATCAACATATGCGGAAGTTGAAATCTCACCTACAACTAGCACTAAACCAGTTGTAACAGTTGTCTCACAGGCAACACGTGCATCTTTATCCTTTGCTAAAATAGCATCGAGAATTGCATCACTTATTTGATCAGCAACTTTATCTGGATGTCCTTCTGAAACTGATTCAGAAGTAAATAAATAATTTTTTGACATATCTTTTCCACCTTTTCGGTTACAGGGCCTCTCCTTAAACAAAAAAAGGATCCCATCAGGAACCTTTTAATAGGTTAACACAAACTAATTACATTTTCATGAAAAAATCGGTTTGACGTTAATCTTTTTCTACATTAATATTATTTTATGATTAGAAGGAGAACCCATGGACAAGTTAAAATCTAAAAAGTTATTAGCAGCTTTAGTGGAATTTATCAGCTACCACATCTTTCCATTTATTTTTATTTTCGTACATGATTTAAATAACTATTCACTTCATGGTTTTTTAATTATTATGGTAGCCATGGTGGCTTTGTATAAAGAATTCATTCTGACATTGAACCCTAACAGATACTTCCATATTCTATATAGTGTAATTTATTTAATTCTAATGTTACTATCTCTACATTCATTGAATCTCTTCGTCATGATTCTAGTCTTTGCTCAACTAGCATTTTTATATATGATTCGCTATTTACCCGATAATTATAAAAATATTGCTTCATTAGTTGAAAACTTCGTTGTGCCGAGTTTCATGTCAATTGCTCTAGCCTTCACCTATATGCATTTTATTTCAGTTACATTTGTCGTTCCTCTACTATTAGTAAATTTGGCAACTGTCCTAATTAACTACTTTGAAGGTAGTAAATTGGATTATATTGAGTTAATTGCTATTTCGGTTTTAAGCGTATTACTTTTCCTACTAAACTATATTAGTATGTGGACTGCATTGGTCATAGTTGTTTTTGTGGTTACCATGTCGTTGCTGAAAAAGTATCGCAATTTTTCACAGCCAAATCTATTCTACCGGGTTATCGGAAATTTAATTTTAATCATCTAAGGTTTGGAAAAATTATTCCAAACTTTTTTATTTTTAAAAATGAAGCAACAAAAAAACACCCAACCTAAGTTAGATGTTCTTCGTCTTTGATGGAGGATACAGGGATCGAACCTGTGACCTCCTGCTTGTAAGGCAGATGCTCTCCCAGCTGAGCTAATCCTCCAAAATGACCCGTACGAGATTTGAACTCATGTTACCGCCGTGAAAGGGCGGTGTCTTAACCACTTGACCAACGGGTCATAAATATTTATTTATGTATTGCTCTCTCAAGCACAAGAAATATAATACAATAATAATATATGGGTGGCAAGCTTTTTTTTAAACTTTTTTGATTTTTTTTGAAAAATAGGAGGATAATGAATTTTGAACGTGCAAAAATACTTTGAAACGGCTGAAACAATGGACTTAGCTAAGGACATGTTAGGACACACTTTTACGTACAAATCAGAACAAGGAACCTTCTGTGGTCTCATCGTCGAAACCGAAGCCTACTTGGGACCTATCGACATGGCAGCTCACAGTTATAATGGACGCCACACTAAGGCTAATGACCCACTTTATCAGGCTGGTGGAACAATTTATATTTATTCAATTCATAGTTGGTTAGACATGGATATCAGTATTCAAAAAGCCGGTACTCCAAATGGTGTCCTGATTAGGGCTCTACAACCACTTGAAGGAATTGACCAGATGGAAGAAAACCGTGGTAAAACTGGTTTTGAAACTACTAACGGACCAGCTAAATGGATGGCTGCTTTTGGAATTAAAAATAAAGAACTTTCCGGAACAAAATTAAATGAAAGTAATTTTATTTTTTCCGAAAAAAAAATCCAAATCCCTAAAAATATTTTAGCAACACCTAGAATTGGCGTGAAAAATAAGGAACCTTGGACTTCAAAAAATATGCGTTTTATTGTAGAGGGCAATCCTTATGTTTCGAAATTGCCTAAACGTGATATGAATTTAGATACTTACGGTTGGCTATAGGCGATCACTACGTGCTCTTAAAGCGTAGAGAATTGCAACTGTATCAACTACCTCTTGCAACATGGCACCAATGATTGTTGGAATTAGACCAAAGGCAGCAATAACCATCAATGCAATACAAATGAAGATTCCAATCAACACGGCTTCTTTAGCAACCTTCATTGTATCGTGAGCAATTTTAACAACTGTACTTACCTTGCTGAGATCGTCCTGCAAAATAACAGCATCAGCTGACTCACTTGCAGCATTAGCACCTTTATACCCCATTGCAATACCAACATCTGCCAATGCAAGTGCTGGAGCATCATTGACCCCATCTCCAACCATAATCGTTGGATGATAACTTTTATCTAAACCATTAATAATTTTAACCTTATCTGCTGGTAGACTTTGTGGATAAGCTTTTGTAATACCTACTTCAGAGGCAACCATTTCGGTTGCCTCTTTTTTGTCACCTGAAATCATTAAGATATTGGGAATACCAAAACCCTTTAATTTTTGAATTGTCGTTTTAGCCTCTGGACGAATTTGATCTAATAAACTATAAACACCGGCATACTTGCCATCAACAGAAACATAGACGCCTGATCCTTTTACTTCAGGAACTTTCTCATCAGTCACAAATTCCCCTTGCCCGACTTTTATTAAATGACCATCAATTGTCCCAACAATTCCTTCAGCTGTTATTTCCTTTAAATCAGTTGCTTCTTGTAAGGGAACCGTCTGAGTTCTCGCATAGTCTACAATTGCTTGAGCCATGACATGACTAGAGTTTTGTTCAATCGAGGCGGCATATCCCAAAACTTGTTTTTTATCAAAGTCTGGAGCAATGCTAACTTCATCAACAACCAATTTACCTTTAGTAATCGTTCCTGTTTTATCAAAGGCAACCGTTTTAGCCGAATTTAACTTTTCTAAGGCTGTCCCTGATTTGATAATAATCCCATTACGACTAGTACGGCTCATACCAGAAACAAAGGCAATCGGTGCTGCCAAAATCAAAGGACAAGGTGAAGCGACAACTAAAACTTGGGCTATTCTAACTGGATCTTTGGAAATATACCAAGCTAATCCAGCAATAACGTATGCAATCAAAGTAAAAGGCACAGCGTATCTATCCGCTAATCGTACAAAATGAGCTGGATGCATCTCTGATTCCTTAACCAGTTTAACGATTGCTTGATATTCTGAATCTGCCGCAATCTTTTCAGCTCTGATTCTAAAGGGATTTTCACCATTAATTGATCCTGACATAACGTGAATATCTTTTTTTACATTAACTGGCATTGATTCGCCTGTTAAAGATGATTCATCAACTTCAGATTGTCCGTCAATTACCACCCCATCGACTGGAACCTGTTCTTTAGGACGAATTAACAATTCATCTCCAACTTTAACTTCATCGATATCAATATCAGTAATGTCTTCCTTGTCGATCAGATGTGCCTGTGACGGTGTATTGTCGAGTAAAGATTTTAATTCACTTTTAGCTTTATTGGCAGCATATTCTTCCAAAGTATCTCCACCAGTGAGCATCAAAAGAACAATCCAACCAGCCCAATATTGACCAAGTACAATGGTTGCAACAATTGCTGTTATTGCTAATAAATCTATTCCAAAATCTCCAGATTTCAAAACCTTGATCATATCAATAAACATAATCAAAGCTAACAACAATCCTAAAATACTAATAATCAATTGGGCGTATCCTGTTAAATGAAAAACAAATTCCAAAATGGCAGCAATAAAACCTATGGTTAAGGTTCCATATAGTTTGATTTTATCTGAATTCATATAATCACGATCCCTTCCAAATTAATTTCTATCCTTACCTTGATTATAACTATTTTATTTTTAAAATTAAATAACTATTTGGAATCATTCCTATTTAAATATCATTTTAATTTTGTGTCTATAAATAGCTACATTAGTAAACTTTGATTCACTTTTTTAATTTGTAAATAATCCAATTTATGTTATATAAAAATGATTTTTGACAAAGAAAAAAGCCATATCAAAACTGATATGGCTTTCTATTTATCAACTGATAAAATATAATTATTCTGGCTTTTTTATCGTTATAACGCCTGATCACTCTTTTTCACGAGCAAAGTAGAAAGTTACTGCAGCGTATAAGAAGACAACTGCTGTTATGAAAATATGAACTCCATATAAAATCGTGCCATTAGGTCCTGACGAAACATTACTATTAAAGAACCCTAAAGCATTTATCTTCATAAAATAACTTATAAAATAAATCGTAGTCATATAGACTAATTGCTGTGATACATTACCAACACATGATAGTTGATATTTAATTAAAAAGGCTCTTTCCGCGTCTAAATTAGGATGCGTATATAACGCATCATTCAAAATACGATTATCTGTACCGACAAATATCGCACAAAGGAACAATCCCAAGAAATAAGTATAATTAAATAATGCCAAAACCAGTCCTAACAATAATAATGGATAACGCCAAGACTGATGTTTCTTCAATAACACTGGTCCTAATTCAAATCCAATTAAGTATATTGCATAAATCAACATCAATGAATTAAATCCAAAGCGAATTGTACTATCAAAAACCGCATAAAGCATGACATAATTCATCACTACCCCACGGTTAATAGCTACCAAACTAACTGGGAAAATTTTTTTATGAATTCCAATTTGATAATAAGCTAAAAATAAAAACAACATTATAGCCGCCACACTAATAAGTAAATCAAACGTATTAGAGACGGCCTTCAATCTCGTATAACGAATAATAAAAACTAGCATAACCAAACTGGCTAGAACTATCAGACTAAACAAGGAATTAACTTTAAATCTAGGTTTCTTTTCCATTCCCTGATAGAAAGTCAACCGATGCGTTATGTTCATCCCTCCGACCATAGCGGCAAAGAACAAGAAAGCCAATAGAATAAACGATAAACTAAGCAATTTAGTCTTTGTGGCAATTAACTGCACAGCAATTAGTATTATTAACGTCAAAAAAACAGACAAAGTGTGCATTCGATTGAACTTGAATTCTTTATCCATTTTTCCGCGGGATCTAACAGTTAAATAATAAGGCCAAATCCAACTGGAAGCTAATCCTAAAAGAACACCACCAATTACACCTAGAATTGGGTTAGCGGCCCCCAAAATGCAAAGAGAACCAATTACGCCGAACAAACTTGACATTGCTAACATGGTTGATGCCGGCAATGTGATAAAAGTCGTCAATAACATGCCCAAAGCCCTAAAGGTATACAGCATTAAAAATGGTAGAGCATAAACAAAGATGCTCTTATTTTGATTGTATAATGTCAAACAGAAAAAATACGGTATCGCGACTCCAGCATTGGCCAACAGGTCTAAAACGCCTTCGTTAAATATATTTATTATTCGCTTCATTTTTTTCTCACCTGAAATTAAATGTCTTTAAATATTTTAACAGAAATAATAAAAAAAATATGGACCATAACCTATTTTTGATTCTTTTTCAAATTTAATTATTGATTAAAAACAAAAACAGCCTCTATTAAGAAAACATTCGAGATATATACCCAAATTTCTTAATAGAAGCTGCTCATCTTTTAATTAAAAATTCAAAATACTTATCTGACTACAAATGATTGCCTAGAACAAAGACCTTTACAAATATACATATTGAAAAAATCTAATAAGATTTCTTTTTATTGAACATGAACTAAATCGTCAGCAACTAATCTTTCGGCAATCTGAACTGTATTCCAAGCGGCACCCTTTAACAAGTTGTCAGAAACGACCCACATATTAAAAGCACCTTTATTTTCAAGATCAGGACGAATTCGACCGACAAATGTATCTCGACTACCAACTGCATTAATTGGTTGAGGATAAACTTGATGAGCTGGATCATCTTGTAAAACAGCTCCAGGAGCTTCTTTGATGAGTTGTTGAATTTTTTCAGTAGTTGCTGATTCATCTTCAACTTCAATATAAACGGACTCACCATGACTAATTGGAACAGGAACTCTGACACAAGTAGCTGTCACTTTGATTTCAGGTGAATTCATATCACCCAACATAATCTTCTTAGTTTCATGAATCATCTTCCACTCTTCATGAGAATAAAGATTATCTTCCAAAACATCAATTTGTGGTAAGAGGTTGAAAGCTAAAGGATAATGCTCCTTATCGCCCTTCGTTGGAAAAATCTCGGCTTTCATGTCTTTACCATCCAAATAATCCTGTGCTTCTGAATACAATTCATTCAAGGCACTTTGACCAGCACCACTGGCAGCTTGATAAGTTGAAACAATGATCTGTTTCAAACCAAATGCCTTACGGATTGGTTCAAGTGCCACCATCATTTGAATTGTTGAACAATTAGGATTTGCGATAATACCATGATGATTATAAAGTGCAGCTTCATTAACCTCAGGTACTACCAATGGAACATCTTCTTCCATTCTAAAAGCACTCGTGTTATCAACACAGACAGCTCCACGTTTGACTGCTTCAGGTAAAAGTTTTTTAGAAACTGCTCCACCAGCTGAAGCCAATACTAAATCGACTCCTTCAAATGATTCTGGCTTAGCTTCCTCAACGATCACATCTTGATCATTGAATTTTAATTTTTTACCAGCTGAACGATAAGAAGCTAACAGCTTTACCTTTGATACTGGAATAGTTGATTGCTCTAATTGTTGAATTAAACGTGTTCCAACGGCACCTGTGGCACCTAAAATTGCTACTGTATATCCATCACTCATAAATCTTCATCCCTTAAATAAAATTTATAAACTATCTGTAAACTTTCTCAAGCGCTTCATGGCTTCTTGAATATCTTCCATTGAAGCAGCATAAGAAATTCTGAAGTGACCTTCGCCACCCTTACCAAAGGCAACACCTGGTGTTACACCAACTAGACCTTCGGTAGCTAACTTATTAGCAAAATCAATTGAACTTAGATTGTACTCAGCAGGAATCTCAGAGAAGGTGTAGAAAGCTCCTTCTGGCAAGGCTGTCTTATAACCCATGTCATTTAATTGATCGACTAAGAAATCTCGGCGTTCTTGGTAAATGTCTCTCATAGCAATTGGATCTTCGATTCCATTTTTCAAAGCCTCTTCAGCAGCAAATTGTGCCGGATTAGAAGGTGCAGTGACAGTAAAGGCATGCATCTTATTAGCTTGTTCCACGAAATCCTTAGGACCAGCAATGTAACCAATTCTGTATCCTGTCATAGCATGTGATTTTGAAAGTCCATTGATCAAAATTGTTTTACCAGGCATTAACTTAGCCAAAGAAACGTGCTTATGTCCATATGTCAATTCTGCATAAATTTCATCAGAAATAACAAACATATTCTTGTCTTTTACCACATCAACAATTTCTTGTAATTGATCCTTAGAATATACAAAACCAGTTGGGTTACCTGGGAAGTTAAGCATCATGGCCTTAACTTTGTCGGGTTCTTCTTGTTGGATCACTTCTTCCAAATGTTTTCCAGTCATACGGAAACCATCAGCAGTTGTATCAACTTGAACAGGAATACCACCCAATACTTGAACAATAGGAATATATAATGCAAAAGTTGGTGTAGGAATAATAACTTTATCACCGGGGTTGATAATGGCTGCCAAAGAATCAAAGATTGCTTCAGTAGCACCAATTGTAATAACAATTTCTGTTTCAGGATCATATTGAAGATCAAATTGTTTATCTAAGTATCCTGAAACAGCTTCTCTAAGACTTAAAAAGCCCTTTTGATCTGAATAATGTGATTCATTTTCCTTAATACTTTCGATTGCCGCATTCTTAACGTGTTCGGGAACGTTAAAGTTTGGTTCACCAAGTGTTAATTTTACCAAGCCAGGGATCTTTGCAAACTTTTCAGCAAACTCTCTGATCATTGATCTGCCCATAGGGGCAATGGTTTCATTTACTACATTTTTTACTGACGAATCTAATTCTGGCATTCTTCAACACTCCTTAAAAATTAATGTAGTTTAATAATATACCAAATCCAATTAAATTATTAGAGCTTTTGTAATATTTTTAAATAATTTCTAAATAATTTGTTCTAATCCTATTACTAATTGATTTTTTTTGATTACTTCATGAATGGCAAGCTTGACTCCAGTCATGAAAGATTGACGATCAGTTGTACTCTGAGAAATCGTCAAAGTTTCGCCTACACCACCAAAAATGACTTCTTCATCCGCAACAAAACCTGGTAACCGTAACGCATGAATCTTAGTACCATGATAGTCGCCACCGCGGGTATGCAATGGATCATCACTACTGTGTTGAACTTGATCTTTTCCACGAGCTTCATAAATCAATCGAGCCGTATTCAAAGCCGTCCCTGAAGGCGCGTCAATTTTATCTTCGTGATGTTTTTCAACAATCTCTGACTCTGCAAAATACTTAGCAGCAGTTTGTGCAAATTTCATCATCAGAACAGCTGATAATCCAAAATTTGAGGCAATAATTCCACCCAATTCTCTTTCATCTGCCATTCTTTTCAATTCACTAGTTTGTTCCTCAGACATACCACTAGTCCCAATAACTGGACGAATTCCATGTTCAATAGCAAATTTAGTATTATCAAATACTGCACTCGGAATTGAAAAGTCAATCCAAACATCAGCTTTAATATTAATATCACTTAGTTTATTAAAAATTTTCACATTTTTATTCAAATCATATGTCTGCGGATCTAAATTTGTCACAATTGGATTAAACCCTGCAACCAATTCCATATCTTCAGAATCATTGACCATTTTAACGGCCTTTTGTCCCATAGAACCACTAAAGCCTGAAACTATTACTTTTATCATTGAAAAAACTCCTAGAGGTCTAAAATTTTGAATAATTTATCTTGTTCTTCATCATTTAAAGGTAAAATTGGCAAACGACAACCACCAACTTGATATCCTAACTTAGTCAAAGCTGCTTTGACCGGAGATGGTGAAGGATACATAAATAAAGCATTCATTTTTGGTGTCAGTTGACGTTGAATCTTACCAGCAGATTTATAGTTACCCTTTTCCAAATCATGATACATTTTGGTAATCTCAGTGCCATAAACATGTGAGGCTACTGAAATGACACCATTAGCACCAATTACTTTAGCAAATAATGCTTGAGCATCTTCACCACTATAAACATTGAAGTCATCATCAGTATGTTCAACTATATACTCTAGATCTTCCAAAGTATTACATTGCTTAACCCCGTCAATATTAGGATTCTTAGACAATTTGACTACTGTTTCTTTTTCCATTAGTACTCCAGTACGTCCAGGAATGTTATAAATCATAATTGGCAAAGAAGAATGTTTAGCAATCGTTTCAAAATGAGCAATCATCCCACGCTGGTTGGGTTTATTGTAATAAGGTACAACCACCAAAGCCATATCAATCCCCTTAATTTCACTGATCTTATCAATAAAATCAATTGTCTGTGCAGTATTATTACTACCAGCACCAGCGATAATTGGAACCCTACCAGCCACAATTTTGACAAAATTACGATAAAGCTCTAACTTCTCAGATTCAGTCAAAGTCGGCGTTTCACCTGTAGTTCCTCCGATGACAAAGCCTTTACTACCAGTTTCCAACAAATGTTCTGTTAATTTTTTCAAAGCTTCAAAATCAATTTGTTCATTCTCATCAAACGGAGTAATTATCGCTGTCATTAAATCAACATTCTCAAACATTTATGCTTCCTCCAAACTCATTCGATAGTTCAAAAAACCTACTACCGCATCAATACCTTTTTTTATTGCTGCTTCATTCGGTAGGAAATCTGCTGAATGGAGTGCTCCTTTGCTTTCAACACCTAACCAAAACATTGTCCCTGGTATTTTATTGATTAAATAGCCAAAATCTTCACCGGTCATTTTAGGATCAGTTTCCTCAAAAACTACTTGTGGCGCTTTTTTCATATAATCAATAAAACATTTTGTCAGAGTTGGATCATTTTCCACAGGATAGTAACCGCCCTGATTATATTCAACTTCAATTTGACAATTAAATGACTTTTCTAAACCAGCTGCAACTTCTTGAATTCGTTGACGAATGAATTCAATCATTTCTTGCGTCAACCCTCGAATCGTACCTTCAATTCGAGCTTCACCTGCAATTACGTTGCGAATTACGCCTGCTTCCATTTTTCCAAAAGTAATCACACCACACTTGATGGGATCAATACTACGGGAAATAATTGTTTGAACTTGATTGATAAAATTGGCCGCAATCACAACAGCATCGTTTGCAAGATGTGGATAAGCCGCATGACCGCTTTTACCTTTAATTATGATATTTACCTCAGTAGTCCCTGCAAACAAAGTGCCGTTACGACAACCAATAACGCCTGTTTTTAGAAGTGGGTTATCATGTAATCCATAAAACTCATCAATGTGATAAGAACCCTTAAAAGCTCCTAAATCATATGCAACCTTACCACCACTTTGACTTTCTTCAGCTGGTTGAAAAAAGAACACCAAATTATCCTTTGGTTGATGTTCACTAAAATAATTCAAAATTCCTAAAGCCACCGTTGTATGTAAATCGTGACCACAAGCATGCATCACTCCGGGATTAGTTGAAGCATATGGTAATCCATTCTTTTCAGTAACAGGTAACGCATCCATATCGCACCGATAACCAATGTTTTTTTGAGGATCAGATCCTTTGACTAACACCAACAGAGCAGTTGGAAGTTCTGGTAGCTCTTTAATTTCCAAATTAGTCTGAGAAAATGATTTAATAATCTCTAAAACATAGGCATGTGTTTTAACTTCGTGCATAGATAACTCTGGAATTGAATGTAAATGACGTCTAATTTTAATTAATTCATCATTGGTTAAAGTCATAATTACAGCTTCCTTAGAGTATTTTCAATTTGAGTTTTATCAGTTGTCTTTTGATCTTTAACCTTTAAAATCTTAGCTGGCACTCCAGCAACGACGGTCCCAGCAGCGACGTCCTTGGTTACGATAGCACCCGCACCAACAACAGCATCATCGCCTACTTGAACTCCTTCTAAAACAACCGCATTAGCACCAACAATGACATTATTGCCAATTCTTACTGGTTGAGCTGAAGCTGGTTCTACAACGCCAGCTAATACGGCATTAGCACCAATATGTGAATTTTCACCTACAATAGCACGTCCACCTAATACGGCTCCCATATCAATCATAGTTTTGGCACCAATTTCAGCACCAATATTGATGACTGCTCCCATCATAATAACGGCGTTATCTCCAATTGTTACCTGATCACGAATGATAGCTCCTGGTTCAATTCGAGCATTGATATGCTTGATATCAAGCATCGGAACACCTGAATTTTGTGCTTCAGTTTCGACATAATAATCGTTTAACTTATTTTCCTTTAAAATTGGTTCAATAATCTTAAAATCACCAATCAAAATTGCCAAGTCATTACTTTTAAAAACTTTGATTTCTGAAGGAAAATCAATTGCTGAGACATCCCCTTGTAAATAAACTTTTACAGGAGTAGCTTTCTTAGAGTTTCCTATATAATTAATAATTTCTTCAGCATTCATTTTTGTCATTAAATCTTCCTCCAATTAATAATCCAAATCTAAACTTGTCAAATCTTGATATGTTTCACGCTTAACGACTAACTTCGACTGACCTTTTTCTACAAAAACAACTGCAGGTCTTGGATTGCGATTATAGTTCATTGCCATTGAATATCCGTAGGCTCCAGTATCTAGAACTGCTAAGATATCACCTGGTTGTGTTTCAGGTAACTGTTGCTGATCAATCAAGATATCACCAGATTCACAATATTTACCGGCAATGTGTGCTGTTTCTATATTTTTCCGATCCATCTTATTAGCAACAACAGCTTCATATTTAGCTTGATACAAAGCTGGTCTAATGTTATCACCCATACCACCGTCAACAGATACATAAGATGCTAAGTTAGGTATATCTTTTCGTGAACCGATCGTGTAAAGCGTATAGCCAGCAGGTCCAACAATGGAACGTCCTGGTTCAATCCAAATCTCTGGAACTTGATCACATTGTTGTTTTAATTCCGTTGCAATCTGGGAAATAAATTCATTTGCTGTTATCGGATCATCATTTTCGTTATAACTAATTCCAAAGCCGCCACCTAAATTGATAACCTCCGGCCAATAATTAAATTTCTCTTGAAATCTCTTAGCAATTTCAACCATTTTTTGAGCTAGCATAACGAAACCTTGTGTTCCAAAAATCTGTGAACCGATATGAGCGTGGATTCCTAAAAGATTCATATTAGAATCTTCTAAAACTAATTTCATCGCTTTATCAGCCTGACCAGATTCAACATCAAAACCAAATTTACTGTCAGTTTGACCAGTTTGATCATATCTATGTGTATGAGCAGAAATTCCTGGAGTCAAACGTAACATGACTTTGATTTGTTGCTTCTCATTTTTCAAAATATTTGATAACAATTCAATTTCATGAAAATTATCTAACATTATCACGCCAACATGATTTTGAACCGCCATGACCAATTCATCATAAGATTTATTATTTCCATGGAAACTGATCTTGTCACTTGGAAAACCTGCTTGCAATGCTGTATATAGTTCACCACCAGAGACAACATCAATATGAACATTTTCTTGTTTCATAACTTGATAAATTGCTTTAACAGCGAAAGCTTTGCTTGCATAACTAATTTGATATTTTAAATTAGCCTTTTCAAATGCAGATTTAAATTCTTTTATTTGGCTACGGATTTGATCGATATCAAATACATATAGTGGCGTACCGTATTTCTTGGCTAAATCAACGCTATCAATACCACCTATCATTAAATGTCCGTTCTTACTAGTCAAATCATCTATAATCATAATTTCCACTCCTTTTACCAAATAAAAAAGATCCCTTTGCTTATCAACAAAGAGATCCACGCATAATCTGCATCAATTTTGTCATAAGCTCAACGTGACTGACACTTTAGTCACGACAGTTCGTATTATCTTATTAATACGCCCCAGCTAGCTAAGCCCTGTAAAAACTTAGTGCTTCGGCAATTTTCCCTTTCAATGAGTTCTAAGCTTTTACAGAAGCTCCCTCATTTACTAATGTTAATTGCGACCTCTTTTGTTGGTATTAAGATTATAACAACACTCATAATACGTCAAGTAATATTAAGAATATTCTCATATTTCTAATAAAATCTATTTTTTTCTTGTCATAACAACCAAAAATGATACACTCATCATTAAAAACTATTTAATTTTAGAGGTGCATCGTATGAAGGTTGTCAAGTTTGGTGGCAGTTCCTTAGCTACTGGAGAACAGTTTGAAAAGGTTATTAATATCATCAAGGACGATTTTGAAAGGAAAATTATTGTTACTTCAGCTCCAGGAAAACGATTCAGTGGCGATACAAAAGTTACAGACTTACTCATTGAGTATGCCAATGCTGTAATTGAAAACGAAGATCAAACAAATATAGTTAAAGAAATTATTTCAAGATATCGTGAAATCAGCGATCATTTTAAACTTAATGAATCTGTGATCACGCTTCTAAAAAATAAATTATTCAATTTAGCGACTACAGATTTTGTAGATGATGACCATTTGATGGCAGCATTTAAAGCCCACGGGGAATTTTTAAACGCTATTTTATTGAATGAAGTTTTGAATGCTCAAGGTATTAAATCTGTCTTCGTTGACCCCAAAGACGCCGGCATTATCGTACATGGTCAGCCAAATGATGCAGATATTTCACCAGAAACTTATACCAACTTGAGCAATTTTAAGTTAGCTGATGATACTAGAGCAGTTTTCCCAGGTTTCTTTGGATATAGCCAAGATGGTTCTATCTTTACTTTCTCTCGTGGAGGTTCTGATATCACAGGGGCATTATTGAGCCGAGGTTTAAATGCTGATTTGTACGAAAACTTTACTGATGTAGATGCAATTTATGTAGCCAATAACCACGTTGTTAATCATCCACAGGCTATCAAGAAAATGTCATACCGAGAAATGCGTGAATTATCATATGCCGGATTCTCAGTTTTTCAAGATGAAGCGATTATTCCAGCTGTTAAAGGACAAGTACCCGTCAATGTTAAGAATACCAACAATCCTAGTGCTGAAGGAACTATGATCGTCCCAGAACAATTCCTATTTAATCCTGCCAACCAAGTAACCGGAATCGCTTGCTCGAAGAGATTTTCAGCCCTTTATATTCACCGCTATCTTTTGAATAAAGAAGTTGGATTCACTTTAAAATTATTACAAATCTTTTATAAATATAATATTTCTTACGAACATATGCCCTCTGGTATTGATGATTTAACAGTTATCTTTGACCGTACTAAACTTGATAAAACAACAATCAAACATCTTTGCCACGATGTCAAAGAAGTCTTACAGCCAGATTATTTGGAATGGATCGACGATTATGCAATTATTATGGTAGTTGGTGAGGGTATCGCTCATAATGTTAATACTTTGGGTGAAATTATTGATTCTTTAACCAAGAACAATATTGCCATTCATATGATCAATCAAGGTGCCTCAAGAATTTCAATTATGATAGGTATTCAAGAATCAGACGCCGACAATGCAGTTAGAAAAATTTATAAGACATTCTTCAATTAATGAGGTGAATAAATTGGTAAAATTACTCAAAGTTCATGGTTCAGAAAATAAATTTTTTATTTTAGATCAAACATTACTCGAAAAAGCTTTAACAGATAAAGAACTAATCGCACTAGCAATTGATCTATGCACCAATATTCTTGGTGGTGCCGATGGTTTGTTAGTTGTTGGTACTAGTGATAGCAGTTTAGGAAAAATGCGTGTTATCAATGCTGATGGTAGTGAGGCCAAGATGTGCGGTAATGGTCTACGAACCATTAGTCGTTATTTATCAGAAAAATATCAATTAACTAATTTCAAAGTAGAAACAATGGAATCAGATTTAATTGTTTCTAAAGCTGAGGATTTTTATCCTGGAGTTCCGGCCTTTAGTGTAGAAATTTCTCCTATTTCTTTCCAAAAAAAAGATCTACCATTCTCATATAAGAATCTTAATGAGATGATAGATCAAAAGGTACCTGAATTTATACCAGAACAAACCTTTTCAGCCGTGGCTGTACCTAATCCACATTTGATTAGCTTTGTTCCTGACATTAGTCAATTAGAACTGGGAGATTTGGGACAAAAGCTTAATGGTAAAAACAAATACTTCCCTGAAGGGGTTAATGTTAGTTTCAGTCAAATTCTAGACAACAACAGCCTATTTGTTCAGACTTACGAACGCGGCGTCGGCTTTACCAATGCTTGTGGTACTGGAATGTCCGCTACTAGTTTAATTTTTGCAATGTTGCATCCAGATCAATTCGATCCAGAAGAAGACATTACCGTTTACAATCCTGGCGGTTTAGTTAAAACTCATATCACTCTGAATAAGCAAAATAAAGAACAAAGTCAAATCAAACTAATTGGCAATGCAACTTTCACGCATGAGATAAATATTGATGAAACTGACCTCCATAAAGATTCCTTAAACAATATTGTAGTTAATGAAACTGCCGAAGAAGTAGCTTACCAAGATTTTGTTAAAACTATTTCTGATTAATATTTAAAGATAAACATTATTTATGATGTTTATCTTTTTTTGTAGAAAAAAAGACTTATGAGATAAACTCATAAGTCTTTTATATGATGCGCCTAGTAGGAGTCGAACCTACAACCTTCTGATTCGTAGTCAGACACTCTATCCAATTGCGCTATAGGCGCATATCAATAACTCAACGAAATTAATTATATCATACATATTATATTTAATATACATAATTTTTATAAATACTTTCGAAAAGCTTTGTTACAAAACCTTGGAAGTAAACCTACAAAAAATGTCTCTGCACCTTTATGCAAAGACATTAGGCTTACGGAGAGTAAGGGATTTGAACCCTTGATACAGGTCAATACCCGTATACATGATTTCCAATCATGCTCCTTCAGCCACTCGGACAACTCTCCAAGGTAAAAAAAAACTCCGGATGTCAGACTCGAACTGACGACACCCTGATTAACAGTCAGATGCTCTACCAACTGAGCTAATCCGGAAT
>NZ_BIFW01000002.1 GCF_003967595.1 Companilactobacillus musae
GAATCCTCTGACTCTTATCTATATCCCAATATCAAAATAGAGAACCCAACAATATCATGTTCTCTATTGACTAATGGTAGAAAAAAAGGAATCATACCATTAAAGTATGATTCCTCAATTATTTTCATATTTGATGTACTAATTACATCATACCGCCCATTCCGGCAGCTGGGTTACCAGCGGCTGGAGCAGCAGGTGCAGCATTCTTATCAGGTTTGTCAGCAACAACAGCTTCAGTTGTCAACAATAGTGATGCAACACTAGCAGCATTTTGTAGAGCTGAACGTGTTACCTTAGTTGGATCAATGATTCCGGCATCAACCATGTTTTCCCACTTGTCAGTAGCAGCATTGAAACCAATTTCGTTATCTTGATTCTTAATGTGTTCAACGATAACTGAACCTTCGTAACCAGCATTTTCAGCGATTTGACGTAGAGGTTCTTCAAGAGCACGAGCAACGATATTAATACCTGTTTGGACGTCTCCTTCTTCTTTAAGAGCAGTAACCTTGCCAAGTACATTCATCAAAGCAGTACCGCCACCAGCAACGTAGCCTTCTTCAACAGCGGCACGTGTAGCATTTAGGGCATCTTCAATTCTGTATTTACGTTCTTTCAATTCAGTTTCAGTAGCAGCACCAACTTTAACAACAGCAACACCACCAGCAAGTTTTGCTAGACGTTCTTGAAGCTTTTCTTTGTCAAAGTCAGATGTTGATTCACTGATTTGCTTCTTGATTGTTTCAACACGTTCGTTAATAGCATCCTTGTTACCTGAGCCTTCAACGATTGTTGTGTTATCTTTTGTAACAGTAACCTTACCAGCTTGACCTAATTGATCCATTGTTGTGTCTTTTAGTTCAAGTCCAAGGTCAGAAGTAATAACTGTACCACCAGTTAATGTAGCGATATCTTCAAGTTGTGCCTTACGACGGTCACCAAAACCAGGAGCCTTAACAGCAACAACGTTGAATGTACCACGAATCTTGTTCAAAACAAGTGTTGGTAGAGCTTCACCATCAATATCATCAGCAACGATCAATAGTGACTTACCTTGTTGAACGATCTTTTGTAATAATGGCAAGATATCTTGAATATTTGAGATCTTCTTGTCTGTGATCAAAATGTAAGGATTATCAAGATCTGCTTCCATCTTGTCGTTATCTGTAACCATGTATTGTGAAATGTATCCACGATCAAATTGCATACCTTCAACAACATCTAGAGTTGTATCGATACCCTTTGATTCTTCAATTGTGATAACACCGTCGTTACCAACTTTTTCCATGGCATCAGCGATTAATTTACCAGTTTCTTCACTAGCTGATGAAACTGAAGCTACTTGAGCAATATCATTCTTGCCTGAAACTTTATGTGAAATGTTGTGAAGTTCTTCAACAGCTGCGTTTGTAGCCTTTTCGATACCAGTTCTGATACCAACAGGGTTAGCTCCGGCTGTAACGTTCTTCATACCTTCTTTAACGATTGCTTGTGTCAAAACAGTAGCAGTAGTAGTACCATCACCAGCAATGTCATTTGTCTTTGAAGCAACTTCAGAAACAAGTTTTGCACCCATGTTTTCGAAGTGATCTTCTAGTTCAATACTCTTAGCGATTGTAACACCATCATTTGTGATCTCTGGTGAACCATAACTCTTTTCAAGAACAACATTTCTACCCTTAGGACCAATTGTTGTCTTAACTGTATCAGCTAGTTTATTAACACCGTTCATCATCTTTGAACGTGCATCTTCTGAAAATTTAATTTCTTTAGCCATTAATTTTCACACTCCATAATCTAAAATATTTTTCTCTTGTTTATCTTTTTCTATTTTTAATTAGTCAACGATTGCCATGATATCTTTTTCATGAAGGATTAAATATTCATTGTCTTCATACTTAACTGTTGAGCCTGCATACTTGTCAAAAAGAACCTTGTCACCCTTCTTAACGTTCATAGGTAATTTCTTACCATCATCAGCAACTAAACCATCACCGACGGCAACAACTTCAGCTGTTTGTGGCTTTTCTTTAGCGTTGTTTGCCAAAACAATGCCACCGACTGTCTTTTCTTCTTCTTTATCGACTGTTACAATGACTCTATCTCCAAGTGGTTTTAACAATTTAAATACCTCCAATATTATTACTTCTACGTTTTTTTAACTCTTTTAGCACTCAAACATCTCTTGTGCTAATCACAAGTTTTATATTAACATTATATTGTGAAGTTGCAAGTATTTACCTTTAAAAAATTTCGGAGGAAATCATGTCTTACCAAAAAAATCAATTTTTCACACTGTTAACCTACATCTTGCTCTTATCTTTAGGGACAATCTTATCTACACTATCCATCACCGGTTCAGTTTATTTTCTAACTATTACTCTTGGTGCTATGGTCGCAACTGGAGTAATGATCTATTTGGTCAAACAAAGTGGTCCTAATGAATTTGAAGAGAAAACTTCTTTGAATCATGATTTACAGTGGATCATCTTGGGAACAATTGGAGCCATTGCTCTTCAATACGCAATTGGTTTCTTGGATCAGCTTCTATTTCATGTCAGCACTACTTCGCAGAATACTTTAGGATTATTACTTATGGTTAGAGAATATCCATATTACTTTATCTATGTAATGATTGCTGCACCGATCATGGAAGAAATTATTTTTAGACGTGTCTTCTTTGCCAATCTGATCAAGCCTACGAACGTTTATATCGCAGCTATAATATCAGCAGCCTTGTTTGCTATTATGCATCAGGACACCAGATTTTTGGTTTATGTGGCAATGGGACTTTGGTTCTCATTTGTTTACTACAAATCAAAGAATATTTACGTCAGTGCCGGAAGTCATTTAATTATGAATGCCATTGTTTTAACAATATCTTTAGGATAGAAAATACCCATGTAGCAGCCATTATTGGTCACTACATGGGTATTTTTTTGTTACTGGGAATTGAACAATGTTCGATTCCGTTTTGTGTGTTTAAATCGTTTTTATACTACGAGGAGTGCTTATTAGTCTCCACGTTTGTAGCTAGCAACGTACTTCTTTCGTTTATCCTCATCAAATTCATGTTCACTTTTAGCAATAATAACTGTTGCTAGTGAATTACCGACAACGTTAACAGCAGTACGTCCCATATCTACCAGACGGTCAATCCCGGCAATGAAGGTCAAACCTTGCATTGGCACACCGATAGTTGAAACTGTGGCTAGTAGCACAACGAACGATGCTCCGGGTACTCCGGCCATCCCCTTAGATGTTAACATCAATACAACAACAAGGGTAATTTGTTGTCCTAGGGTTAAATGAATATTGTAAGCTTGTGCCAAGAATAAGGCAGCTAATGATTGATAAATAGCAGATCCATCAAGATTAAACGTATATCCAGTTGGAATAACAAAGGAGACAATACCTTTAGATGATCCATAGTTTTGCATTTTTTCCATCATTTTTGGCAAAGCAGCTTCAGAGCTAGCTGTTGTAAAGGCCAAAGTTACTTCGTTTTCAATAATTCTAAACATTTCATAAAATCTAACATGGAACAAATGTCCTACAGCTGCCATCACAACGAAAACAAAGAATGCCATGGTTGCGTAGGCAATTATAATAAATAAAGCTAACGGTTTAAGTGAATTAAAGCCCATTTCACCAACAGTAACACCGATCAAAGCACAGACACCAATTGGTGCTAAACGCATAACCCAGTTAGTTACTTTGAACATAACATTGGCAACGGCATTTAAAGTATCAACAATAATTTTGCCTTGTTTACCAATCGAAGCAGTTCCTAAACCAAATAGAACCGAGAAGAAAATAATTGGTAACATATCGCCCTTACCAAGTGAGGCAAAAATATTAGTTGGGATAATACTCATTAGAATTGACCAAATACCCGAATGTTTGGCTGTCTTAGCAGTTGCTGTATATTGACTAATATCCGAACCTTTTAGACTGTGAATATCAATATATGTACCGGGATGAGTAACATTAGCCACGATAATACCAATAATAATCGCTAATGTAGTCATGATTTCAAAATAAATTAAAGTCTTTAATCCAATTCGACCTAACTTCTTGATATCACCCATATTGGCAATACCAACGGTCAAACAAGATATAACAATTGGTAATACGATCATTTGGATCATGGAAATAAACATGGTACCAATATTCTGCATTACTTGAATAGCAGCCTTATTCTGATAGAATACCTGCCCCAAAACAATACCTAGGATCAAACCAATAATGATTTGCCATCCTAGACTGACTCGAAAAAATCGTTGTCTTTGCAATTTTAAGTCCCCTTTGAATTAACTTATCTCCAATTATAGAAGATTTTTCATCAAATTGGAAAATGATAGCGGTTGCAAATTAAAATATTTTTCATTTTATTAATTAAGACGAACATTTTTAATGTATAACGAAATTGTTGTTCTACTTTTGCTTGGATTTTGAATAAAAAAATACAGAATATACGGATTTATTTTTCCGACATTCTGTATTTTAGAATTATATTTAAGAATTTGATTAGAATTTCTTGTTTAATTTAAAGAGTTTCTCACCAAGATCTTGGCTTATTCTTCTCCAGATTCTGAAGCAATAATATCCAAATCTCCTGACAAGGTCCATTCATTAACTGTTGCTGGAACAATCAAATGAACCCCTTTCTTCAAATCATAATCTTTTCCATCAACAGTGATCTTACCTTCACCATTAAGAACTGAGATCAAAGTATACTTACCAATTTGGTGTTGTAGTTGAACGGGTTCTTTAATTTCCCAATGATAAACTGAGAAGAATGGTGAAACTGGTGGTTGAACGAAGGTTGTAAATTTATTCTTGCCAACTTGTTTTGATTCAATATTTAATTTTGGATCTTTATGAGGAACTGTAATTGTATCTTCTGATTGTTTAATGTGAAGATCACGTTTCTTACCAGTTGTCTTATCAACACGGTCGTAATCATATAAACGATAAGTTGTATCACTACTTTGTTGTGTTTCCAAAGCCATGATTCCCTTATTCAAGGCATGAACTGTACCACTTGGTACGTAATAGAAATCACCAGTCTTAACGGGAACCTTTCTCAAAAGATGTTCCCAGTCGCCAGATTCGATCATCTTATCCAATTCAGCCTTATTTTTAGCATTGTGACCATAGATCAAGTATGAACCTGGTTCAGCGTCAATAATATACCAGCATTCTGTTTTACCTAATTCGTGTTCATGTTCTGCAGCGTAAGCATTATCAGGATGTACTTGAACTGATAGGCTAGCTTCAGCGTCCAAAATTTTTGTTAAAAGTGGGAAGACTTTGCCCTTAGGATTACCGAATAGTTCACTATGGTTCTTCCATAGATCATCAACATATTGTCCAGCAAATTCACCATTTTCAACTTCTGATCTACCATGTGGATGTCCTGAAATGGCCCAACATTCACCAATACTACCCTCAGGAATGTCATAACCAAATTTGGTTTCTAGTTTTCTGCCGCCCCAGATTTTTTCGTGGAAGACTGGCTTTAGAAATAATGGTTCACTCATAAAAATTTTCCCCCAAAAATTAATTATTTTCTTCTGTCATTGACTTATCGCGGTCTAAAAAGAAGATCAAAGTTTGCAATTCATTTGCCAAATCGACATAGTGAACGCGAATACTACTTGGAACATTGATAATAACCGGTGTAAAGTTTAAGATTCCACGTACGCCAGCATCAGCCAACTTGTCAGCTGTTGTCTGTGCAGCATTTGAAGAAACTGTCAAAATGCAGACATCAATCTGTTGTAGATTAAGCTGTTCCTTTAGTTCACTAATATCATAAACCGGAACCCCACTCTTAACTGTCCCAACAATTTCTTTATTAATATCAAAAGCTGCCGCAATTCGAACATTATTTGTTCGAGAAAAGTTATAATTTAGTAAGGCGTTACCTAAATTACCGACACCAACTAAAGCTACATTGGTACGCTTATCTTGATTCAATAGTTTCTTAAAGAATGCTACTAAATCGTTTACATCATAGCCATAACCACGTTTTCCAAGTGCTCCTAAATACGAGAAGTCACGTCTAATTGTAGCACTATCTATTTTGACCCCTTCTGACAATTCACCAGAAGAGATTTTTTTTGTGCCCTCGTCTTTTAGAAACTGGAAGTAGCGATAATAAATTGGTAAACGCTTTATTGTTGCGTTTGGAACTGTTGTTTTTGTCATAATTTACCACCATATGTGTGTCTTTTCACTAACATTCATAGTAAATAAAAATCACCAAAAACGCAATACGTTAATTCCTATAAAGGCATAAATTATTAATTAATGATAAAATTGTGAATAAGATAAAGGAGTTATTAACTTGATTTTATTACAAGCACAAAATATTACGAAAAACTTTGGAACAAAAAAACTTTTTTCCAATGTGAGCTTCGAAGTCCAAGACAATAGCCGTATTGGTTTGGTCGGTCGAAACGGAGTTGGAAAATCAACTCTACTCAAAATCATCTCTGATCAAGAGAGTTATAACGATGGCAATATTGCCCTCAAAAAAGATACTAATATTGGTTATTTGGCTCAGGATTCTGGTCTAAATAGCGACAGTGAAATTTTTTCTGAAATGGAACACGTTTTTGACTATCTTAAAGAACAAGAAAAACGTATGCACTCTTTAGAAGAAAAAATCGCTGATCCTAGTACTGCCGACTATGACAATATTTTGAAACAATATGACCAATTGCAAAATACTTTCCGTCAAGAAAATGGCTACGGCTACCAATCTGAAATTCGTAGTGTCCTCAAGGGATTTGGCTTTGACGAAAATGTTTGGCACAACAAGATCTCTACTCTTTCTGGTGGTGAGAGATCTCGTTTGGCAATGGCAAAAATGCTACTAGAACATCACGATATTCTTTTACTTGATGAACCTACTAACCATTTGGATATCAATACTGTTGAATGGTTGGAAAGTTATCTTAAAGGTTACCGTGGTGCTTTAGTTATTGTTTCCCATGACCAATATTTCCTTGACAAAGTTGTTACTGAAATTGTCGAGATTAATCAACATTCTTCAACACATTACTCTGGCAACTATACTTTCTATCTTCAAGAAAAGAAACGTAATCAAGAAGTAGCTTGGAAACATTATGAAGAACAACAAGCCGAGATCAAGAAGACTGAGGAATACATTCAAAAGAATATTGTTCGAGCTTCCACGACTAAAATGGCTCAAAGTCGTCGTAAAAAATTAGAACACATGGACGTCTTGGACCGACCAGGAAGTGATCAGGATTCAGTCCATTTCTCATTTGATATCGACAAGGAAAGTGGCAACGATGTTTTACTAGTTAAAAATGCAGCCATTGGATACGACGATCAAATTATGTCAGAGCCAATTAACTTAGACGTAAAAAAAGGTGAACGTGTTGGTATTATTGGTCCTAACGGTATTGGTAAATCAACCTTCCTCAAATCTATCTTAGGAAAAATTCCAATGATTAAAGGAACTTCCCAATTTGGTGCCAACGTTCAAGTGGGATACTACGATCAGAACCTAAAGGGACTTGATCCTAAAAAAGACGTTCTTCATGAAATTTGGGATATTTATCCCCGTTTAGATGAACAAATCATCCGTAAAAGATTGGGTGCTTTCTTGTTCAGTGGTGACGATGTTCTTAAACCAGTAGCAGGATTATCTGGTGGCGAAAAGGCTCGGTTAACTTTGACTAAATTGTCTATGGAAAATGACAACTTCTTAGTAATGGATGAGCCTACTAATCACTTGGATATTGATAGTAAAGAAGTTTTAGAAGATGCCTTGAAGAACTTTGCTGGTACAGTTCTCTTCGTTTCCCATGATCGTTACTTATTGAATACCTTAGCCGATCGAATCGTTGATATTGGTAAACACGGCAGTAAAATTTATCTCGGTGATTACGACTATTACGTTGAAAAAACTACTGATAAACCTACTGAAACTGAAGCTGAGCAAAACGTTTCTAATGTCAGTGAGAAGAAAATGCAGTATCAACAATCTAAGGAACAACAGAAACAAGAGCGTAAATTACGCCGTCAAGTTGAAGACTTAGAAGCTCAGATAGCTGAACTAGAAACTAAGAATGCCGCTATTCAAAAAGAAATGGTTAAAGATGAAAACCTTACTTCTTACAGTAAACTAGCTGACCTTCAAAAAGAACTTGATGAAAACAAAGCTCAACAAGACAAAATTGAAGAAGCATGGACTGAAAAATCAATCGAATTAGAAGATTTCAATAATTAGTGGACTTTATAGGTCCACTATTTTTTTATCTCATTACTCAAATTCGGGTACACCTAATACCTACTAGGTTGATTAAAGGATGCCGTCGTCCGTAAAATCTCTGTGGACGTTGGAACGTGGTGGACACAACTTGGAGCCAATGAAGTTCACATTGTCTTCAAGATTGGTCTTGTTCTAAGTGGGTTCCCCACTAAGAACAATTTCACCACTGAACATCCACAGAGATTTCACTCCCGACTAGTTTTTGATTTCTAATTACTAGCAATTAGATTTACAGTATTGGAATTATTCCGTTCCATATAACCAAATAGAGACACCAATATTCTAACCAAAAGGACAATCAATGCCTATTAAAAATTCTAATATTATCTTGAATACTCAATAATACATTGCCCTTACTTTTATTATTGAGAGCCAAAAAAATGATACACGAGTCCGGAGCAACAAAGAAAATGGGCTCAGTAGTGAAATTCTACTTAGTGGTTTACCACTTAGTAGAAGGCCGAGATTTGAAACAATTACGAACTTCAATTGGTTCAAATTCGTGCCCACTACGTTCCAGCCCAGTTTTCTTTGTTGCGGAGGACGGCAAGTTTGTATGAGATTCGTTCTGTTTTTTTGTTTTTATTGCCTAAAAACATTTAATTTGTTAACTTGAATTAAAAGACTTTTAATGAGGGTTCTATGAAAACAAAACAAGATAATTTTTTAGTCAGATTTATCAAAGGGATGGTCATTGCTTTAGGTTTCATTCTCCCCGGAGTTTCTGGTGGCGTTCTAGCTGCCATTTTAGGAATCTATGAACGAATGCTTAGCTTCATGGCTCATATTAGAAAAAATTTCAAACGCGATTTTCTATATTTTCTACCCGTAGGAATCGGTGGAATAGTTGGAATTGGTGTTTTATCAAAACCACTAGAGTATTTGCTAGCAAATTATCAAATGATCGTTCTTTGGGGATTCGCTGGTACAATCATTGGAACTCTCCCCACTCTGCTGTATGAATCAACTTCTCAAACAAAAAGGGATCGCATTGACATAGCTTGGTTCTTGGGAATTTTAATCGGCGGTGGATTATTTCTCTTCTTCATGAGTGAAATTTTTGGAACTATTCCGGCTAACTTCTTCGGTTTCATTATCGCCGGGATCTTAATTGCTTTAGGAGTTTTAGTCCCCGGTCTTAGTCCTTCAAATCTATTGATTATTTTGGGACTTTACACACCAATGCTAAAGGGATTTAAGAATTTCGATCCTATGATTTTTATTCCTATTGCTATCGGTGGAATCATTTCAATGCTGACTTTCTCCAAAGCGATGGAAAAATTAATTCAGTATCATCATTCGCGTGTTTATCACTTTATCTTAGGTATTGTTTTAGCTAGTACCATTTTGATTTTGATACCAAGTCCTTATTCAGCTGAAAGTATCACTTACCAAAATGCTACGATGATTGATTGGTCATTAAGTATTATCTTCTTCCTCATTGGTCTTATTCTTGCCTTCTGGATGAGTAAACTGGAAGATCGTTATAAGTAAAAGAGCAGCATCTCCTAAGAGATACTGCCCTTTTTATTTCTTCAAATATTCATTTTTTATTTTATAAGATGTCGCGATTTGATTATCCTTAATTGGCTGAATGGAATCGGAATATTGGCTTTCAAATGTAGCGTTGTCTCCAGCTTTCAAAGCTTCGATTCCTAAGAGATCTTGGTAATGGAATACTTGCTTCATCGTAAACTTATTACCTGACATTAACCCCAAAATCGGAAAATCTTTAGTCTGTTCAGAAATAAAATGCATTACATTAGAAAAATTAATTTCGGGATTATTCTTAGTATTTATTGCATAATCTGCCACTGCTGGATTTTCAAATTCAAAATCAATCGGATCACTTAAACCACTGTCCCATGATAAATTCCAAATTTGTTTTTCCTGATTAAACTTAATACGATACCACGATTCAAAATTCATTGACGAGAATCCATCTTTGGCGGATTCAAAGACTACTGCTATGTAATTATAAATCTGGGCTCCATTTTCAGAAAATACATTGATAAATGGAATAAAAATATGATTTTCATCAATTACTGTATCAAAATCCAATAGTTTTTCTTTAACGTAATTCTTGATATCCGCAAAAGTCGAATCTCGTTTTTGAACATATTCCGAGGTAGGTATCTCGTAAACGTGGTTTCCGTTATTTAAAGTTTTAGTATAAATATTATCTGTTTGATCATCATACTTTAAAATAACGTATGAAATTTTTGTTTTGCTTTTCATTAATACACCTCACATACTTTGTACCACAAATTCCTCAAATGTATAACAGGTTTTCTAAAAGAATTGCCTTCTAATTGGATTATAATTCTTTGCAACAAAAAATACCGATATTTCTATCGATATTATAGTTTTAATTTTTAAATGAATGAATTGGTGCTGGAATACGACCACCACGATGAATAAATGCGGCAGGACTATTAGTGTTGACTGCCATTACTGGAGCTCTTCCAAACAATCCCCCAAATTCAACCTCATCTCCAACTTTTTTGCCAGTAGCGGGAATGATTCTAACAGCAGTTGTCTTATTGTTGATAACTCCGATAGCAGCCTCATCAGCAATCATACCACTGATAGTTTCAGCCGTAGTGTCACCAGGAATCGCAATCATATCTAATCCAACTGAACAAACAGCTGTCATGGCTTCAAGTTTTTCGATGTTCAAGTTGCCTGCTGTAACTGCTCGAATCATTTCAGCATCTTCTGACACCGGAATAAAAGCTCCTGACAAACCACCAACGTGCTCACATGCCATGACGCCACCTTTTTTAACCGCGTCATTTAGCAAAGCCAAGGCCGCCGTTGTCCCGGGAGCACCGACACTTTCCAACCCAATTTCTTCCAAGATCTCAGCCACAGAATCCCCTTCGTTAGGCGTTGGAGCCAATGAAAGATCAACGATACCAAACGGTACTCCTAGAGCCTTAGAAGCAATATTTCCAACGAATTGACCCATTCTAGTTACTTTGAAGGTCGTCTTCTTGATTGTTTCTGAAACCACATCAATTGGTTGTCCTTTAACTTTTTCTAAAGCATTCTTTACTACTCCTGGACCACTGATTCCTACGTTGATTACACAATCAGCCTCACCAACACCATGAAATGCTCCCGCCATAAAAGGATTGTCCTCAACCGCATTAGCGAAGATAACCAAACTCATACAGTTAACTGGATCGACTTTTGCCAAATCTTTAACGACCGTTCCCATTTTTTGAACTGCATCTAAATTGATACCTGAACGAGTTGAACCAACGTTAACTGAACCACAAACACGACTAGTCTCAGTTAATGCTTGAGGAATAGAATTGATCAGCTTAGTATCTCCAGATTGATAACCCTTCTGTACCAAAGCTGAAAAACCACCAATTAAATCAACACCCAATTCAGCAGCAGCCTTATCCATTGTCCTAGCGTAAGCAACATAATCCTTATCATCAGAAGCCGCTGCCACCAAAGATATCGGTGTTACCGAAATACGCTTGTTAACGATAGGAATACCATATTCTGATTGAATCTGATTTGCTACTTTAACCAAGTCCTTAGCCTTAGTCATTAATTTGTTATAAATCTTTTGACGAGCCTTTTTTCCATCGCTATCAATACAATCTAACAAGGAAATACCCATTGTTATTGTCCGAATATCCAGATTTTCCTCTGAAACCATCTGGATTGTTTCTAAAATTGAATTAGTTTCCATGACAGCCTCCTAAAGTTTTTGAATCGCATCAAAAATTTCTTCACGTTGAATCCGAATATTCAAACCAGTCGTTTTACTCAAATCACTAAGACTATTTTGAACAACTTCAAATTTAGTGGCATCGTCCCATGTCACCATCATCATCATCGTAAAGTTATCATGCATTAAAGTTTGAGAAATATCGATAATATTAACATTTAATTCAGCCAATCTCGTAGAAACCTTAGCTACGATACCAACTTGGTCATGACCTAACACTGTCAGAATTGCTTTCATAGTGAGCCCTCTTCTTTCAAAAGTATTGTGATAATCATATACGATGATTTTTGTTTGGGCAATAGGTTGTTGGTTATATTTGGAGATAAAAATAACCCTAGATTGTTTTATCTAGGGTTAAAAATATTTCATTATTTTAAATGAGTTACACAAACCAATTTCTTGGTTTATTCCGCTCTCTATTCCATATCAAAGTCTAAACTAGGATCAGCATTCAAATCCAACTCAGCAAAGTCACCTTTATCATATTGAATTTGAGCCATTGCACCGATCATAGCGGCATTATCACCACAAAGACGTAATGGAGGGAAAACCAATTCCATATCCAAATTACGTTGCTTGATTTCGGCAGCCAAGCGTGTACGCAATCCCTGGTTAGCAGAAACTCCACCACCAACAATCAATTGCTTAACTGGATGTTGTTTTAAAGCACGGAAAGTCTTGTTACTCAAGATATCCAAAACTGCTCCTTGGAAACTAGCAGCTAAATCATCCTTATTTAATTCTTCATGAACTTGATCAGCATGATGAACAGTATTGATAAAGGCACTCTTCAAACCACTAAAACTGAAGTCTAAGTTGTCTTCTTGAACCATTGCCCTTGGGAAATTAAATGTATCCTTTCCAACAGCGGCCATTTGATCGACTTTTTTACCAGCTGGATAGTTGATACCTAAGACTCGTCCTATCTTGTCATAGGCCTCACCAACAGCATCATCACGTGTATCTCCCAGAGTATGGAAAACTCCTGGAGCAGTAACTAAAACAAGTTCAGTATGCCCTCCAGAAACTAGTAAAGCCATAAATGGATATTGCAATTCAGTCACAAAATTTGCGGAGTAAATGTGTCCTGCCAAATGATTAACTTTGATCAATGGCAAATTGTGAGCAAAAGCAACTGTTTTAGCGGCCATGATACCAATCAACAATGAGCCAACCAAACCGGGACCATAAGTCACAGCAACAGCGTTCAAATCATTATAACTAACTTTAGCTTCATCCAAAGCTAAATTAATACACTTAGTGATTTCTTCAACGTGATGACGACTAGCTACTTCTGGCACTACTCCTCCAAAACGTTGATGGCTTTTTATTTGTGTTGCAATGATATTAGACAAGATTTCCTTACCATTCTTAATAACTGCAACAGACGTTTCATCACAACTACTTTCAAATGACAATATTAATGTATCTTTTTTCAAAATATTCTCCTCACAAGTCAACCATCATTTCTAATGCATCGTGATGATTTCTAAAATAATACTTTTTATGTACTGTTTTAACTTTGAATCCAAAAGCATCGTAAAGAGCTATTGCCGGCTCATTAGCTACGTCTACTTCCAAAGACATTTTTTTATAATCTCGGGCACGACAATAATCAAACGCCTGGTTCAATAAAAGATGACCAATTCCCATACGGTGATAATCCTCATGTACAGCCAAATTAGTTATATGTGATTCCTCTTTGTCACTCAACGAAATACCGATAAAAGCAATCACTTGATCTGTATCAACTAACGATAAATAAAGAGCCTTTTTGTTAGCTATCTCCATTTGAACAACATCAATAGGCCAAGGTACTGGTATCGGATAAATTGTTTCTTGAATCTTCATATACTCAACAGCATCTTTTTGAACAGCTTTTCTTAAAGTAAATTTCTGATCTTCAATCGTTACTAATTTCTCTTCAAAATCAAATTTCGCAGTCCCTTTAGAAAATAACTGCTTAAACTTCTTCAACATAGGAAACATTGCCGTCGTCCTTATGTCCCTTGGCATACCAATCATGTTCTGCTTGTGTTAAACGCAAATACGTTGGTATAAAGTCATCAATATCTGACACGGGCTTATTAGTTTCAGCTAATTGAGCTAACTTAGCTGCATCTGGCAATGAATTTTCACTAGTGATAATTTTGGAATTTGGAAATTGATTTTGAATTAATTCTTGCAACCTAGGTGTGGCATTAATGAATTCCAATTGATCTTCGTTATATTCCTTCAATGATTCAAACAACTTTTCCATTGAAGTATGGTGATCACCAATAATGCTGACAAACTTATCACGTGAATTTTGATAAACTCCCGCAAAGGCATTATCATTTCTAGCATCCATTAAAGGTACTAGAATATGTGCTTTATCGCCATTAGCCGCTAGTAGTTCCAAACTAGAAACTCCAACTAGTTTCTTGGAAAGAGTGTCAGCTAAAACTTTGGCAACTGTAACAGCGATTCTCACGCCAGTATACGAACCAGGACCTTTAGCTACAGCAATCAAATCAATATCATTTATATCCAAATCAGATTGTTCTAACGCCTTTTTTATATCTGGTAGAATCGTTACACTATGGGTTCTTTTTTCGGTCGATTCAAGATGTGCTAAAACCTTGCCGTCGACTACAACAGCAACGGATAGCGGTTTATTCGATGTATCAAACGCTAATATTTTCATACTTATCCCTCATTCTTAATAGAACCTATTCTAACACAGAATTTTAAACAAAAAAAAACCGACCTATCGGCCGATTTTATTAAACTTCGAATTGTCAATCCATTTAAGGACGATATATAAAAGACCAGTTTGGTAAACCAAGCTGAATGCCTCTTTTGTAAGTCTTGGTATTAACAAAGCAACATATGGAACGTTAGTCATCATGTGAATCCACAAAGTGTTCAACCCTGTATTAACTATCACCGTGATCAACAAAACCGTCAAGAAACTTCTCAAGATAGTTACCTTATGGTTGTGCAACATATAACCATAAATAACTCCGGCTATTAAAGCCGAGAAAGTAAATCCTAAGAAGAATCCACCACCTGATGGCATCACTACGTTACTAATAACGTCAGCAATGACATTAGCGATAGCTGCTTTGAAAGGTCCAAAATAATAACCCAATAATCCTATCGCCAGAAAACTAAATCCGACTTTCATGATATTGCTACCAATTGATAGTTTAGATAAAACCATCTGCATGGCGATCAACAATGACATCCAAGTTACTTCTTGAACGCTTATTACTGTACTTTTACTACTGTTCATAATCGACATCTCCTCAAAGGAGCTGCCACCAGATATAGGCAAAGAAACATATATAAAGTGGCGAATGCGGAAACAAGATCGCGAGTAAAGCTCTTTGTCCGATGTTCACATTCCGTTCCATCAGCACTTAACGCCTTGAATCCTACCCCAAATTTTTTAAGTACTCGTCTATAATAGCACTATTTTTTCTTTGTACAAGTAAATTGTCTGCAAATTATTTATCTTCCCAGTCAAATTGAGCGATAACGTTCAGAACGTCACCATTCTTTATCCAATGAATAGATTTATTATTCGTATTATCCAATTTGGCAAATGAAGTCGGTTCACTATGTGTATTTAATTCTTTTTCATATTTAATATCCATACTCTTAATACGATGATTAGCAATATAATCCATTTCTAACGTATCAACCATCCAATCGAAATAATATGAATTATTAACATGTTTATTAACATCAATATTGTAATAACCAATATGTTGTAACTGTTGAAAATCAAAAGTATCGGGAACTTTTAAACGATTAAAACGTTTCAATTTGCTTGTTTCTTCGGCTCCAAATTTGTTTTCCAATCTATCACTAGCACTAACGATCTTACGTGCTTTGATATCAATAAGGACAAAGGCACTTTGAGCTGTAACCATTCGATTACCATTTTCATCGTCGATCCAAAAATCACGATAAAAGAAATACTTATTATAACTAGTTGCTTGTGTTGTTACTTTTAATTTTTGACCCAATCTAGGCATTTGGTCAATATCCATATGATACTGTACAACGACCCAGCCTAAGCCATTGTTTTTTACCATTTCAGTACTATCAGCATCTGCTTGATGCAATTGCTTTTCAGAAGTTAATAACATCATATCCACTAAAGCAGATAAACGAATATCACCAGTGAAATTAACAAAATAGTAAGGTACTTCCATCTCCATGGAATAAGTTTTCTTCTCTGTCACTATTATTCCTCTCCGATTCCGTGATAAAGATTGTAGACTTCTTGTTTTTTAAGTCCATTTTGTGCCGCAACTTCTTTAATTGCCTTGTTAGGTTTTTGACCTTGAGCAATTAATTTATCCACTGTTGCGATTAAATCATCATCTGATTCGACCTGGGTAGTTTCTTCTGGTTTACCAGCAATAATCAAAACATACTCACCTTTAGGGTCGTTTTCTTCATAATACTCAGTTACTTGTTTCAAAGTACCACGCAAAAAGGCTTCATGGATCTTAGTCAACTCACGAGCTAAAGTAATCTGACGATCTTCACCAAAGTTTTCCATTAAATCTTGAATCGTTTTTTTAACTCGATAGGGTGACTCATATACAATAGTCGTTTCAGCACGATCAGCCAGATTATTCAAAGCCTCAGTCCGTTCTTTACCCTTTCTTGGTAAGAAACCATAGAAAGAAAATGGCTGTGGCGCAATACCAGAAGCAATCAAAGCTGTTACTGACGCAGTAGCACCTGGCAATGGAACCACTGGAATATCTTCCTTGATGGCCGCCTTAACTAACTCTTTACCTGGATCACTAATTGAAGGCGCTCCAGCATCACTAACTTGA
Source organism: Companilactobacillus musae (assembly GCF_003967595.1). Lineage (GTDB taxonomy): Bacteria > Bacillota > Bacilli > Lactobacillales > Lactobacillaceae > Companilactobacillus > Companilactobacillus musae. The sequence goes on from NZ_BIFW01000002.1 coordinate 16,907, forward strand.
GCAATCTTCATCCCTGCATTCATTTTTTCTATTAATTCTGGAATACGTTGAGCAGTATTATGTTCATGAAAACTTATTAATTCTGTTGGTATTTCAAAATGATTCAATAAATTCTTAGTATTACGAGTATCTTCAGCCGCAACCAAATCTGCCTCTTTTAAGGTGTTAACAGCTCGAAAAGTCATGTCCTCTAAATTACCAATTGGTGTTGGCACTAAAAAAAGGCAGCCCTTCGAATTATCAACAAAACTCCTTTGTTCTTTCATTCAAATAGCTCCCCTTATCTAATTAATCTTAACTTTTTTCTTTTTACCTTTATCTTTGCCGCCATAAAGGACGTTCGTACAAAAGATACATTCTTCTTTGTCTTTACGACGAGTGCCGTAGAATTGTTGACAAACATGGAATCCTTTGAGATATAATTTTTCCAAATTTAATCTTGAATAAGATAATTCATTTCCTTTGAAATCCTTATCCTCATAACCCATCTTTTCTAAATGCTTGCGAAGATTTTGATTCTCTATCTTCAACTCTTCTTTTTCTTCCAAAGTCTTAGATAGCTCTTCTTTAAGCAAAGAAACTTTTTTACTTATATCATTTAGTTGATTTGTGATTGTCTCAAATTCATCATATAAATCTTTCTCTGCCATGATTTCACCTACTAATCCACAAATTTTAATGACAAATCCTCTAATATAGCTTGGAACGATACATTACTTTTCCACATTTGTTCGGCTGTGAATAAGTCATCAGACATCTTAATAAGCCGTTTGATACTTTTATTTTCCAAGATATCCACAGACGTTAATGTTGATTTTTCTAAATTGTACCTAATTGATAATATATCACTAAAAATTTGATTCAACATGTCGAAAACCAAATGTTGTTGATCTTTATTCTCAATTAAAGGCATGATATCAGTCTGTACGTCGACAAAACAATTTATTTTTTGTTTATTAACTTCTTTCAACCAATTAATAATTGCACTAGTTAAAGATTGGTATTTATCACCAGAAATATTAACCAAATATTTAATATCAGTCAGTTGTAAAGCTTTTTGAGCCTGCTCGGCTTTGAAACCTTCCTTGACTAAACTGGCAATTTCATCCTCATTGCTCTTATTAGATAAATGGAAAATTTGAACTCGGGATTGAATAGTAGGTAAAAGTTGTTTAGCAGAATCGGCCAGTAGAATAATCATCAAATTACCCTCTGGTTCTTCAATAGTTTTCAACAAGTTGTTCGCTGCTTGAACTGTCATTTTCTCTGCTTCATCAATGATCAAAATTCTTCTCTTACCCTGAGTCGCAGCCATATTGGCTTCTTTTTTGAAAAATTTAATATCATCAACACCAATGCTCTGTTTCTCGGTCTTAATTTCTAAAACATCTGGGTTATCCCCCAAAGCAATTGTCTGACACTTTTGACAAGTCTGATCTGGAGCACCATCTTGCAAATTTTCGCAAAATTGACTTTGAGCCAACCAGATTGCCATTTGTTGTCTAATCTTAGATGAAGCATTATCGATCAAATAAGCATGCGACAACATGTTGGAAGAAATAATTTTTTGAAATTCATGAACAATTCTAGGTTGCTCTTTGAGTAAACTTTCCATTTTTAAAATCTCACGAATTTATCAACTGGCAAAATAAAGCAAGTAGCACCGCCAACTTGAACTTCAACAGGATCACTCAAACTTGAAGCGGCCTCTGGTAAAAGAAATGTTGGGGTTACGTATTGGGATCTTGTGTGACAAGTCTTTTTGATAACTTTCAAAGCGTCATCAACCTTTTCTTCTTCAACACCAATTAAGAACGTACAGTTACCTGCTTTCAAAAAACCACCTGTTGATGGCAATTGTGTAGCTCTGAATCCATCCTTGACGAGTTGTGTTTGTAATTGTTGACTATCTTTATCTTGAATAATGGCTACAATAAGTTTCATGATTTATTCTCCTTTGTTAAAAATATTGGGAAAACGATTAGTAATAACTTCCAACGCATCTTGAACTACTTTATCAGGAGTCTGTTCTGCGTTAATTTTTTTAATTCTAGTTGGATTTTGAGCAACTATTTCTTCATATGATTCATAAACACGGTCATGGAAACTAATAGCTTCTTTCTCCAAACGATCCATCGCACCCTCATGATCCTTTTTGATTCGTGACAGACCAATTGACGGTGAAACGTCAAAGTAAATTGTTAAGTCCGGTAAATGACCATCAATAGCAAAATCATTGATCTCGGCTACTTCTTTTGTTCCAATTTGTCGGCCACCGCCCTGATAAGCAATAGAGCTATCAACAAAACGATCACTCAACATAATCTTATTAGCTTCCAAAGTAGGCAAAATAACATCGATCAAATGTTGACGTCTAGCTGCAGCATACAATAAAGCTTCCGTTCTTGGATCCATTTCTTCATCATGAATATCCAAAATGATTTTTCTGATTTTCTCAGAAATGGGACTACCACCGGGTTCTCTGGAAAGAACGATCTCTTGATCAGTCTTTTTTTGCAATAGTGGCATTAGTTTATTAAGAGCCGTAGTTTTACCAGCTCCGTCTGGTCCTTCAAACGATATAAATATTCCTGACATGTATAATCTCTCCTAAATGATTACTACTATTTTACTTGAAATCTCGAAGAAATGAAACTTTACGTCTTGGGTTATTGAAGGATTCCGTCCTCCGCAACAAAGAAAATTGGGCTGGAACGTAGTGGACCGACTTGGAGCCTTTCGGCTTCGCCAACAGTCTTCAAGCTCGGTCTTCTACTAACCTCACTACGTGAGCTAAGTAGAATTTCACTACTGAGCCCATTTTCTTTGTTGCTCCGGACTAGTATATTACTTTGCTAATTAGTTATTTTTTAACTTAGAGATTAAAAATATTCAGAGTCTTCATTATAATTCAATTGAATTATTATACAGAAAAAGCACCCACCTTAGAGTTGATAATCCACACATTCCTGCGTATCAAAAACTCCAGATAGATGCCATTTTTAATTTTATATATCTAATCAAGCCAACAGATACACTAGTTCGGAACAACAAGCTCGATGGGCTCAGTAGTGAAATTGTCCTTAGTGGGTTTCCCAATTAGGACAAGGCCAGTATTTGAGATAATGCGAACTCCATTAGCTCAAATCTGTGCCCACTACGTTCCAGCCCAATCGAGCTTGTTGTGGAGAACGGCATCCTTTAATTACCAGTGCTTTTCAGCACGACTTGGTTGTTTCAAGAAAGTATCTTCATCACCAAAGATAATATTGGTTGTTGCTTTAGCCTTGGCCTTTCGGCGTCTTGCTTCTAAATATAAAAATTGATACTTCAATTGATCTAATTTGAGATGAATTCTTGTTGTATCATCCACATCAACTGAATTATTGATCATTCTCTGAGTATTACCGATTCTTTGTTGAATCTGGTGGATATTGTCTAAGAGGCGATCATCTTCCATTTTTTGGACGGAAACTTTTTTTCTACCAAACATGTTAAATCTCCCTGCGACCTAGAACGGCACTCTTCAACGTCATTTCGTCTGCATATTCAATATCAGATCCAACGGCCAATCCATGCGCTAGTCTAGTTACTTTTATTCCTGCTGGCTTAACTAATTTGGCCAAATATTGAGCAGTTGCTTCTCCTTCAGGAGTTGCGTTTGTGGCAATAATCAACTCTTTTACCTTTTGATTTTCCTTCAAACGATTCAACAACAACTTAATATTCAAATCCTCTGGGCCAACCCCATCAACTGGCGATAAGACCCCCCCTAGCACATGATACAAGCCATTATAGCCATTCATATCATCTAATGACATAATGTCTTTGGCTTGTTCAACCACTAAAATGATTGATTGATCACGACTCTTATCACTACAAATTGGACATATCTCATCAGTTGTTATATTTCCACAAATCTTACAAGTTTTGAGATCTGTCTTTGCAGAAATTAAATTTTCGGCAAACTCTTGCACTTGGTCTTTGTCCATTCCTAGTGTAAAGAAAGCCATTCTTGTAGCGGTCTTACGACCGATACCTGGTAGCATCATATAGCTATCGATCAATTTTGATATTGGTTCTGGATATTTCATTACATCAACCCGTTTGTGTATTTACCTAATTTAGATTGTTTGTCTTTGTCTACTTCTTCAAAAGCATTGTTTAAAGCATCGATCAACATATCTTGCAATGTATCAGGATCATCTGGATCAATGATTTTTTCACTGATTGTCATATCAGCAATCTTCTTTTCACCAGTAACTTTAACTGTGACAAAGTCATCAACTGACTTACCAGTATACTCTTTTTTATTTAATTCTTCTGTTGTTGCTTGAACTTCTTTTTGCATCTTTTGGGCTTGACGCATGATATTGGCCATGTTGCCACCCATTCCACCCATATTTGGCATACCTTTACTCATAATAATTCCTCCTTAGTCTTCTTTAATATCAACTATATCTTCACCAAATAATTTTACTGCTTCATCAACGGTGGGATCAGTTTTTTTAGTTTCTTTATTAGATTTTACCTTGTCTTTGTTATCTGAATCAATATTATTGTCAATATATTCTTTACGAATCTTTGGCCAATCGGCTTTAGGAACAAGAACTATCTGACAATCTTTCTTCATCAAACGACTGACGTTATCAGTCAACTCTCTCAAGAACTCACTATCATCTTGAACTTGTTCGAACCACATTGCATAATCAAAAGCTACCACAATTCCCTCAGGAGAAGCAGCTACTGGTTGTGCAACTCTCATCATAGCACGTTGCGATATTTCTAACATACTCATTAAATCAGGCCAAATGTCTTTAGCATTATTCAAATCACCCTTAGTGGCACTGCCCAAAACCTTGTAAATAGCCGTTTTATTCAAACGTGTATTGTTATTAGCTCGGTGATGCCCTTTAGGTTTAGCAGAAACTTGCTGTACTGGTGTTGCACCATTGGATAAATCTTTAACTTCACTCTGCAAATGAGAGATCTGATCACGTAACTTATCAATCTCAATATTTTCAACCTTATCATCATTACCAGTTGTAGTTTCTTCAGTTGTACTTGGAGTGACTTTAGGTTCACTGATCTTAACTGTTAAAATTTCCATATAAATATCTGTTTGATTGGAGTTCTTAAGATTCTTTTGTGTTGCACTAACTTGATCAACGATATAAAAGAGTCTCGAATTATCAAATTTATCAGCAATATCCAACAATTCTTGAGTCATCACTGAATTATCCATTTGTTTTGATAAATCAGAATTAGAATTATACAAAATCAAATTTCGACAAACTCGAATGATCATTTCTGTAAATCTTAGAGCTGAACGACCACTAGCTAATATCTGATACAAACTGGTCAAGGCCTCGGCAGGTTTATTGTCAGCAATAGCCGTCATATAGGAAACAATTTGTTCATTGCTTAAAGCTCCAGTAACTTCTTGAGCATTTTTCAATGTTAATTCATCATCGCCATATGATAAAGCCTGATCCAAGATACTTAAAGCATCACGCATTCCACCTTCAGCTGAAGCAGCAATGATATTCAAAGCTTCTTCATCATATTGGATATTCTTATCCTTTAAAATAAAGGTCATACGTTCCAAAATATCTTGACGAGATATTCTTCGGAAATTAAAACTTTGAGTTCTGGAAATGATTGTAGCTGGAATCTTTTGTGGTTCAGTTGTCGCCAAAATAAACATAACGTTTGCAGGTGGTTCTTCAAGTGTTTTTAGTAAAGCATTGAAGGCACCTTGAGAAAGCATATGAACTTCATCAATAATATAAACTTTGAACTTGGCTTCTGTTGGTGCATATTTAACTTTGTCTCGAATATCACGGATCTCTTCAACACCATTGTTAGATGCAGCATCAATTTCGATTACATCATTCAAACGATTCTCATTAGCAGCCAAACAAATTTCGCATTCATTACATGGTTCACCATCATGCGGATTAAGACAATTGACTGCCTTGGCTAGAATTTTAGCACAGGATGTTTTACCAGTCCCACGTGGGCCACTGAACAAATAAGCATGACTGGTCATATGACTAGCTACCGCATTGCGTAAAGTCTGGGTAATGACATCCTGGCCGATTACATCAGAAAAAGTTTGGGGACGCCAAACTCGATAAAGTGCTTGATATGCCATTTTTTCTCCTTCAAAAAAACTAATATGTAAATTTTAACACAAAAAAACTCCCAACCTTAATCAGATTGAGAGGTTAATAGACATAACAAAAGGCACATGACACACCTTACTTAGTGCTGCTTCCTTCCGGATCTGACACGATTTGTAAGAGCACCATTGCCTTATGGCCTTACGGCAATAACTATCATACTATAAATTAAATACTTTTGCTACTTTTTGCGGCGAATTTCTCGGAAAAAGTTCCTTAGCAAGTCCGCCGACTCCTCAGCTTTGACATTACTCAAAACACTTGGTTGGTGATTATAACGCGTTTCGGCCAAAAGATTATTAATAGAGCCAACTGATCCAGCTTTAGGGTCACTGGCACCAAAAATAACTTCTTCAATTCGACTATTAATTATCGCACCAGCACACATGGGACATGGTTCTAAAGTTACAAATAAGCTTGTATGTTCTAAACGCCAGCTACCAACTTTGGCACAAGCCGCTTCGATTGCAATAATTTCAGCATGCTTGATAGCATTTTGAGTTTCTTCTCGTTCATTTGAACCTCGAGCAATAACCTCTCCTGTCGTATTGTCCACAATAATACAACCAATAGGAACTTCTCTTCTGGTTTCAGCCTTTTTAGCTTCATCTAAGGCCAGATCCATATATTCATTTATTTTATCTTCTGAAAATATCATTTTAACTAATTAAGTTGGTTACTTTCTTCTCTAAGTATTTTGGAAAAACAGGAGCTTTTAATTTAAGTTGATCCTGTTTCTTTTTCAGTGTTTCTAAAATATCGATTAATTCTTTCACCTGGTCATCCGTCAAGGTCTCAACGAATTCCATAAGTTTTTCATTGCCATGTAAATATTTTTCAACATATGATTCTAATTCTTTTCGATCTTGTCGAATCGCTTTTTTCTTCAAAAGCTTAATCACAGAAGATACCGTAAAAATAGTTCCCGCTGTTAGAGCAGACAAAATTAAACCAATCATGATTTTTTTCTTCATAAGAAAACGCCTCCAAGATGAATATACCATATTCCGAAAATTTTTAAATTAATTTACTTTTCAAAATATAATATCCTTTATCACGAGTAACAACTTCAACATTGCCAAAGGTTTGTTCCATCAATTTTTTAGCTGACGGTGCACCTTGCTTCTTTTGCAATACGATCCATAATTCACCATTAGGTACCAAATAATCTTTAGAATCGGCCAATATTGACGTTACAACCTGCTTACCTGCTCGAACAGGAGGATTAGAAACAATCAAGGCATATTTACCAGTAACGCTCTTATAAGTATCAGACTCAAAAATATCTACGTTTTTAATTTGATTAGCTTGAGCATTCTTCTTTGCCAAATCAAGTGCTCGTAAATTAACATCGACCATTGTTACTTTACGATTAGTTTGATCTTTAGCTAAAGCCAAGCCGATAGGTCCATAGCCACAACCTACATCCAAAATATCTCCGTTAGGAATATTTTGAAAATCAATTGCTCCAATTAACACTCTTGAACCATAATCAACTGTTTGGCGTGAAAAAACTCCACTGTCAGACATAAAATCCAAATTGTGATCACGTAAAGTAAAATTAAAATTTTTAATTTCATGTTCTAAACTAGGATCATTCTCAAAATATTGATTAGCCATAATTTTCACCTTTCTATTTGAGGGTAAAAAAAAATCCTCTTACGAGGATTAATTTTATCATTAAAGTGAATTACTTCAATGTAACTGTTGCACCAACAGCTTCTAGTTTAGCCTTCATGTCATCAGCGTCAGCCTTAGCAACGCCTTCCTTGATAACCTTAGGAGCACCATCAACAAGGTCCTTTGAGTCCTTCAAGCCAAGTCCTGTGATACCACGAACTTCCTTGATAACCTTAACCTTTTCTTGACCTGCTTCTGTAAGTTCAACGTCAAATGAGTCCTTTTCTGCAGCAGCGTCGCCACCAGCAGCACCGGCAGCAGCAACTGGAGCAGCAGCCTTAACGTCAAATTCTTCTTCGATAGCCTTAACAAGGTCGTTTAGTTCAAGAATTGAAGCATCTTTTAAATCATCGATAATCTTTTGTGTATCTAAAGCCATTATTGTATCCTCCAAATATTATGAGTTTTTTTAAATTAATTAAGCTTCTTGTCCGTCTTCTTTATCTGCAACGGCCTTAACAACCATAGCAAAGTCGCGAACTGGAGCTTGTAATACAGATACCAACATTGATAGCAAGCCATCTCTGTCTGGTAATGTAGCTAATTCTTGAATTTCTTCAAGAGATGCAGCTTTACCTTCGATAATTCCACCCTTGATTTCAACGGCTTCAACATCTTTGGCAAATTTAGCGGCTACTTTAGCAGGTCCAACAGGATCTTCTTCTGAATAAGCAATAGCTGTTGGTCCAACGAAGAACTTCTCTAGACCTTCAACACCAGCTTTTTCAGCTGCACGTCTCAAGATTGTATTCTTGATAACTTGCATTGTAGCACCTTGTTCACGTAATTCAGCACGCATTTCTGTTGCTTGTTCAACAGTTAGACCTAAGTAATCAACAACGATTACTGATTTTGCGCCTGTTAGTTGTTTAGCAATTTCATCAACTTGTGCTTGTTTTTGTGCTAATACATCTTGCTTCATTATTACGTTTCACCTCCACAATTTTTTAGTTAATTTTCTACAAATACGGCTTAAAAAAATAAAATCTCTGTGCCCAAAGGACACAGAGATTAAGTGAAATAATCTTCTGGCCTCGGCAGGATATTAAGACTTTCATCACCTGAGTCTACGGTAGAAATCAACTATATTAATCTATCATTATTTTGGTTGTTAGTCAACACTAATTAAGCATTGATTTTAAGACCAGGGCCAAATGTAGATGTCATGTTAACACTAACTACATAATTACCCTTCAATGATGCAGGACGAGCCTTGGCAATTGCGCCAAAGAATGCGTTGAAGTTTTCAACGATCTTGTCTGTATCAAATGAGATCTTACCAATAGGTGCGTGGATAAGACCGTTTGAGTCAACACGGTATGTAACTTGTCCGGCTTTAATATCATTAACAGCCTTTGTTACATCCATAGTAACTGTACCGGTCTTAGGATTAGGCATCAAACCTTTAGGTCCAAGAACTCGACCTAAACGACCTACTTTAGCCATCATTGGTGGTGTTGCAACAGCAACGTCAAAGTCTAGCCAACCGTCTTGAATTTTTTCAACAAGGTCATCTGAACCAACAATATCAGCACCGGCTGCTTCTGCATCCTTAGCTTGTTGTCCTTCAGCGAAGACGATAACCTTTTGAGTCTTACCAGTACCATTAGGTAGAACGATGGCACCACGAATTTGTTGATCAGCTTGTTTAGGATCTACGTCCAAGTTAACAGCAACTTCAACAGTTGCGTCGAATTTAGCGAAGTCAACCTTCTTTAATAATTCAACAGCTTCTTCAGCAGTGTAAGTTTTGTTTTTATCTACTTGTTTTAGTGCTTCTGTATATTTTTTTCCATGCTTAGCCATGCTAAGTTCCTCCTTGCTTTGTGGTCTTTCGGAGAATTAAATTTTCTCCTCCCACTTGTTAAGAATGTTTTCACATTCCTGTAAACTGCTTAAATCTAGTCTTTTACTTTACTTCAAAGCCCATACTTCTTGCAGTACCAGCAACCATACGCATTGCAGATTCAACATTTGCAGCGTTTAGGTCTTTCATCTTGGTTTCAGCAATTTCGCGAACTTGGTCTTCAGTAACAGTGGCAACCTTATTTGTGTTAGGTTCGCCAGAGCCCTTTTCAACGCCAGCAGCTTTCTTCAATAGAACAGCAGCTGGTGGTGTCTTAGTAACGAAATCGAATGAACGGTCTTCATATACTGAGATAACAACAGGGATAATCATACCCTTTTGATCTTGTGTACGTGCATTGAAGTCCTTTGTAAAGGCAACAATGTTAATACCAGCTTGTCCTAAAGCAGGACCAACTGGAGGAGCTGGAGTAGCCTGTCCAGCAGGGATTTGTAATTTTACTACGTTAGCAACTTTTTTAGCCACGGTGCATACCTCCTTGTTCCGTGATGTGGTCATGATGAGAATCAAAATTTTCTCTCCCACATGTATGTCTCAAAAACATACCGTTATATAATAGCACGGCCTACTAAGATTGACAATGCTTATTTTTGTTTTTCAACAGAAGTGAAGTCTACTTCGGCAGATGTCATACGACCAAACATATCAACATCAACTTTAAGTTTTCTATGTTCATCATCAATTTCTGTGATCTTACCTGACATGTCTGAAAAGGCACCATCAGTGATCTTAACTGTTTCACCTACTTCAAAGTCAGAAGGTTTTTGTGAATCCATTCCGAATTGACTAAGAATATTATCAATTTCTTCAGGTAATAATGGTGCAGGTTTACTACCAGAACCGTGACTGCCGACAAAACCGGTAACACCTGGTGTATTACGAACGATAAACCATGATTCATCACTCATAACCATTTCAACTAGAACATATCCAGGGAAAGTTTTTTCCATTTCTTTCTTTTCTTTACCGTTTTTAACTTTTGTTTCTTCTTCTTCAGGAACAACTGCACGGAAAATGTAATCTTCCATACCCATTGATTGGGCACGTGATTCGAGATTTTCCTTAACTTTATTTTCATATCCTGAATAAGTATGTAATACATACCATTGTTTTTCGCCAGCTTCAGCCATAATTTCCTCCAAAAATTCAAAATAAAAAAACTCCGAACCAAGTCGAAGTTTTTTCCATTAGTTACATAATAGCAAATTTCTTACGTACTTACAATCTATTTAGCCATTACAAAATGTTGTAACAACGCTACCAAGCCCCAATCTACTAAGGCAAAGAAGATTGCGTACATTAATGATGTAGCGATAACAGTCCATGTATCACGTCTGTTTTCTTTAAATGTAGGCCAAACAACTAATTTCATTTCTTTATTGACGCTACCAAAAAATTTAAATAGTTTCATTTGTTCCTCCAAGGTTATCTTGTTTCTTTATGTAATGTATGTTTGCCACAGTGCTTACAGAACTTCTTTACTTCAAGACGTTCAGTTCTATTTGGGTTCTCAGTAATTGTATAGTTACGTGAACCGCAAACTTCACAAGCAAGGGCGACTTTTCTTAATCCCATGTCTATCTCCAAAATCTAATCTTAATCTTATTAATTGTAAACTCTGGGAGTTGTTTTGTCCATTGCAATATCATGACAAATCTAATTCCCGAGCTTTTTTGATTTTACGATGACAGCTATAAACTGCTTGACGAATCTGCCTCTCATCAGTTTGGGCCTGCTCACAAGCCTGTCTTAATGAAAGATGACCCATGGCGTATCTCAAAGCCACAATTTCGGTCTTAGTCATCTTCTTAGCTAGATAATTCAAAGTATCAAATAACTCAATTTGATTACGATGACTGGGAATAGTTAAGCGCTTTGTATCAATTTTTTCGAGTGGTTCAGCAATATTATTAAGTTTTCTTTTTTGAGAATTTTCTTTACGAATTATATCAATAACACGATGTTTAAATTTCATTTTAAAAAAGCTACCAAATTTGGAACCAGTTGTTCCATCAAATAAATTACAGGTTTGGTAACAGATCCAAAATGCTTCTTGATACCAGTCGTTACGATCCAAACTTTTAATATAGTAATGGGCACGCATATTGTCGATCATTGGGCGATACTTATTAATTAAACAACTTAGTGCATTGGAATCATGATTACTTCTTACTTGTTCAATCCATATTGCTTCTTCTTCGTTGTACATCGGCAATGTTGTTACAGACAATTATTTTATAATTCTACAATAACATGAATTCCAATCCCATTTTAAGCGAACTCTTGTTTACAAAAAAAACGAATGAAATTTAATCATCCGTTTAATAATTATTAAGCATTACGTGAAGCAAAAGCTTGATATAACAAGATACCAGTTGCAACTGAAGCGTTCAAACTTTGAACATGTCCAACCATCGGAATATTCAATGTTTGATCGGCTTGTTTAAGAACTAATGGTGAGATACCTTTACCTTCATTACCAATAATTAAAGCAACTGCACCCTTAGCATTCCAATTACGATAGTTGTCACCTTCCATAGCTGTACCAAAGACCCAAACGTTACGCTTCTTTAAGTCTTTAATAGTATTAACTAAGTTAGTAACTCGTACAACAGGAACATGTTCAATCGCACCAGTTGAAGTCTTCGCAACAGTTGAAGTCAATCCAGTTGAACGATGCTTTGGAACAATAATTCCATCTACACCGACAGCATCAGCAGTACGCATAATTGAACCTAAATTATGAGGATCTTCAATTTTGTCAAGAATCAAAATAAAAGGATCAGTACCCTTCTTTTCAGCACTCTTAAAGATATCGTCCATTTCTGCGTATTGGTATGGAGCAACATAAGCTGCCATACCTTGGTGATTACCACCATCACTGACATCATCTAATTTATTCTTAGGTACTTCTTGAACGATTAAACGATCACGTTTAGCTAACTTGATAGCCTCAGCAATATGTTCACTTGAAAGTCCCTTTTGAACTAAAACCTTATTTACACGTTGATTAGCTGTTGCTGACTTCAATAATTCAATTACTGAATGTACACCATAAACTAATTCATTTTCCTCTAAATTACTACTATTGTTATGTCTATTCGAATTGTCTGCCATCTGCTTCTCCTGTTTCCACTTCATTGATGCACCATTGTGCTAATTCTTTCACACGTTCTTTGTCGCCAGTAATATCTAAATAACCAAAAACAGCTTCAAATCCAGTGGACATATGATATGTGACAACACTCGTATTCTTTGCTTTTGTTTGCTTTTTCGCATTGCGACCGTTCTTATAAATCCGAATTTCTTTTTCAGATAAAACATCTTTATCAAGCATCAAAGTAATTAAAGATGCCTGAGCCTTCGCTGAAACGTAGTGCTTTGCTTGGTGCTGTAGTTCGTTAACTTTAACGATATTTTTAGAGAGTAAATGTTCACGAATGAATACTTCATAAACTGCATCCCCTAAATAAGCCAAAGTCACGCCATTAAATTTTTTAACATCAGTCATTAATATGCCACCGTGTTCCCTGTGGTGTATCTTCTAGAATTACACCCATGTCTTTTAATTGGTCACGTAATTTATCACTTGTAGCAAAATCTTTGTCTGCACGAGCTTGATCACGTTGATCGACCATTTGTTGAATCTCTTCAGAAAGATCCTTTTGATCATCTAATTTAACACCTAAGATACTTGTCAAATTGACCATAGCTTCTAGAATAACATTTACGTTATTTTTCGCAACTATATCCTGAGCCGCATAATTGTTTGCTAAACTAACCAAGTTAAATATTTCGGTTAAACCATTTTGAACATTAAAATCATCATTCATAGCTTCTTTAAAGGCATCAACGATTGTTGCAACTTGCGTGAACATATCACTATCATCATCGTCTTTTTCAGCATTATCTAATCTGAATTTCAAATTATTGTAAGCTGTTTTGATTTTACTCAAATTATCGGCTGCCTTTTGTAAATTAGATTGTGAGTATTCAAGTGGACGACGATAATGTGTTGAAGATAAGAAGAAACGTAAAACTTGTGGATCTGTTGTCTTAACAAGATCATGAACTGTGACAAAGTTTCCTAGTGACTTACTCATCTTTTCATTGTTCTCGACTGTAACGAAACCATTGTGCATCCAATAGTTAACGAATTTCTTACCTGTTTTAGCTTCGCTTTGGGCAATTTCATTTTCATGATGTGGGAACTCAAGATCTTGACCACCACCATGAATGTCAAAAGTATCACCTAAATATTTAGTCGACATGACTGAACATTCAATATGCCAACCTGGACGACCTTCACCCCATGGAGAATCCCATTTGATCTCATTAGGTTTAGCTTTCTTCCAGAGTGCAAAATCGATTGGATCTTGTTTCTTATCGAATTCATCATCGCCAATATGTTCACTGGCACCTTCAACTAATTGATCGATATTTTGACCAGATAGTTCACCATAATTCTTAAATTTTCTAGCTCGATAAAAGACATCGCCTTGTGATTCGTAAGCGTAACCTTTTTCAATCAAATCAGAGATAAAATCGATGATCTCTTGAATATTGTCAGATGCTCGAGGATTAATTGTGGCCTTTTGAACGTTGATAGCAGCAATATCTTCATAGAATGCTTTAATGTAACGGTCCGCCACTTCGGGTACAGTAATACCTTCTTTGTTGGCCTCTTTGATCATCTTGTCATCGACATCGGTAAAGTTAGAAACAAATTTCACTTTGTATCCAAGAAATTCCAAATAACGTCGAATTGTGTCAAACGCAACGATAGAACGAGCATTACCAATATGAATATAATTGTAGACGGTTGGTCCACAGACATACATATTCACTTCGTTAGGCGTTAATGGTTTAAATTCTTCTTTTTGGCGTGTCAATGTGTTCAATATTTTTAACATTTTATTCCACCCTATAAAAAAAAGAGGTTGAGGCAAACTAAGTTTTCCTTCAACCTCTTTTTGGTTTCTTGTTTATTTGAAACGAGTGAAATGAGAGTAACTCTCCCATACCACTCTCTGATTATTTCATTTCTGAAAGTGTCTTGTCAATATTAGCAAGAGCTTTGTCGCGACCAAACAATTCGATAGTTTCAGCAATAGCTGGACCATGCATTGTTCTTGTAGCGGCAATTCTAGCTGGCATGTAAAGTTTTCTACCCTTAACTCCAGTATCAGCTCTAACTGATTGAATAGCACTCATAATTTGAGTAGCAGTGAAACGGTCAAGTTTTTCTAACTTACCTTTCAAGTCTTCAATAGCAGTCTTAGCATCGTCATCAGCAAGTTCTTTTTGTTCGTCATCTGTTAGATGTTCTGGTTGGTTAAAGAAGACATCTGACAAGTCAACGATTTGTTGTGTGTATGACATTTGTGGCATGTAAAGTTCTGTCAAATGTCTTACCCATTGAATTTCGTCTGTACTTGGGTTAGCTTCGATACGTTTTGCTTCAATTAAGTTAGCAAGTACTAAGTCAGTGATTTCACTGAGATCAGCATTCTTAACATATTGGTTGTTGACCCATTCAAGTTTCTTTTGATCAAACTTAGCAGGTGATTTACTTAAACGATGTTCATCGAAGATCTTGATAAATTGTTTACGTGTAAATAATTCATCTTCACCAACTGGTGACCAACCTAATAGGGCAATAAAGTTAAACATTGCTTCTGGCAAGTAACCTAACTCACGATATTGTTCGATAAATTGGAGAATTGATTCATCACGTTTACTTAATTTCTTACCTGTTTCAGTATTGATGATCAATGTCATATGACCAAACTTAGGTGCTTCCCAGCCTAGTGCTTCATAAATCATCAATTGTTTTGGTGTATTGGCAACATGATCGTCACCACGAAGAACATGACTGATTTCCATCAAATGGTCATCAATAACAACGGCAAAGTTGTATGTAGGCATACCATCACGCTTTTGGATAACCCAATCGCCACCAATAGTATCAGAACCGATTGAAACTTTACCTTTTACGATATCGTCCCATTCATAGTTCTTACCAACTGGTACGTGGAAACGAACAACTGGTTGTAAACCAGCATCTTCAGCTTCCTTGATCTTAGCAGCCTTTTCATCTTCAGACATACCTTCGAATTCGTATTCGTAGTGAGGCATTTGACCATGAGCTTCTTGATCTTCACGCATTTGTTGTAGTTGTTCTTCAGTCAGATATGATTTGTAAGCCAAGCCCTTTTCAAGTAATTCATCAATATATTTTTGATAAATTTCTTTTCTTTCTGATTGACGGTAAGGACCATAATCTCCACCGACATCTGGACCTTCATCCCAATCAACGCCAAGCCATTTAAGGTTTTCTAGTTGACTCTTTGTACCACCTTCAACGTTACGCTTTGTATCAGTATCTTCGATACGGATAACGAAAGTTCCCTTGTGACTACGTGCGAACAAGTAGTTAAAGATAGCTGTTCTAGCGTTCCCAATGTGCAAGTGACCTGTTGGACTTGGTGCATATCTTACACGAATTTTGTTATCTGACTTTTTTGCCATTTCTGTGTTCTCCCCTTTTATTTCTCGAGCCGTTTTTATTTGAATTCCGATTGCCATTGTTGTTACGGTTGCGATTGTTGCCACCGTTCTTACTTTGGTTATTGGTATTCTCCTTGGCACTGCTCTTTTCCTGGATACCATGCATTGAATGCTTAGGCTTTGCAAATATCATTTTACCAGCATCGGTTTGCAACGCACTAGTTACAACGACATCGACATCTTTGTTGATGAAATATTTACCTTCTTCAACAACAACCATCGTACCGTCTTCTAGGTATGCGACACCTTGCTCTCTTTCAGTACCCTCTTTTATAACTTTAACAGTCATCGTTTCTCCTGGCAAAACCATAGGTTTCAAAACTTTGGCTAATTCGTTAATGTTAAGTACTTGAACATTTTGAAATTCACTTACCTTACTTAAATTATAATCATTTGTGATGACAGCACCACCGATTTCTTTAGCTAATTTAAGTAATTTCATATCCACTTCTGGAATATTATCATAATCACGTGTTGTTGTTTCGTAATTTATTGTTTGATCCATCTTAATTTCATTCAAAATGTCCAAACCACGACGACCACGTTCACGTTTTTGATTATCACTAGAATCAGAGATCAATTGTAATTCATGTACAACGAAATCAGGAATCATCAACTTACCTTCCAAAAATCCCGTTTGAGCCAACTGATGAATTCTTCCATCAATAACAACTGAAGTATCTAAAATCTTATATGGATAAAAGTCCTTCTTAGCCGAACGACGTGTTACTTCACCCTCTGAAGCTAAAGCACTACCCTTATCAACCTTATTTTCTGCATTGTTACTACGTTTAGAGATAGAGAAATTACTCCAGTCACTACGACGGCTTGTTCCCATTCTAAATCCGATCCAGCCAAAGACGATCATTAAGATCACTGGAATCACATTTGAAAACATATTGTGCATCAAATAGAACGGAATTGAAATGATATTAGCTAAAACTAAACCACCAATTAGAAAAGCTGAACCGTAAATGATCCAACCAGGGGATCTAGAATTTAAATATTTTTCAATTCTTTGATTCAAATTCAAAATTGGTTTAACAAACAAGAACGACAAGAAATAAAATATAATACATCCAATAAGTCCGTCAAAATAGCCGTTATTGATAAAAGCAACTTCTGCTAAGCCTGATACTTCCCACAAACTAGGTAAGACAGTAATACCAACTGCAATACCTAATAGTGCAAAAATTATATTTACTACAATCTTTCGCATAGAAACCTCCTCATTTAAAAAATCTTGTTCATTGCATCTGATACTGTACTGACACCGATTATTTTAATCTTGTTATTTTTAGACCAGTCACCCAAATTGTTTTTAGGAATAAAAATACGTTTAAATCCTAATTTCTCTGCCTCATTAACTCGTTGATCAATGCGGTTGACTCGACGAACCTCACCCGTCAAACCAACTTCACCGACGAAACAATCAGTCCCAGGAATACCAATATTCTTATAACTGGATGCAATTGACATTGCCAAAGCTAAATCAATCGCTGGCTCATCTAATTTTACTCCTCCAGTTGATTTTAAATAAGCATCTTGGTTTTGAAGCATTAGATTTCCACGTTTTTCCAGAACCGCCATAATAACAGAAACACGATTATGATCTAAACCAGTTGCTGTTCGTTTGGCATTTCCAAAAATAGTTGGAGTAATCAACGATTGAATTTCAACTAAAATTGGTCTGGTACCTTCCATAGAAACCACAACCGCGGAACCATTGGCATCAGCTAAACGTTCCTCTAAGAAGATCTCCGAAGGATTGGCCACTTCTACCAATCCTTTAGTCTGCATCTCAAAAATACCAATCTCGTTAGTTGAGCCAAAACGATTCTTAACCGATCTCAAGATTCGATAGCTATGATGGGTGTCCCCTTCAAAGTATAGAACAGTATCCACCATATGTTCCAAAATCTTTGGACCAGCAATAGCTCCACCTTTGGTAACATGTCCCACAACAAAAACGGTTACATTCTGTTGTTTAGCAATATTCATCAATTCTGCTGTAACTTCTCGAATCTGTGAAATACTACCAACGGCTGATGTTATTTCAGGTTCATCCATTGTTTGAACAGAATCAATGATTAAGTAATCTGGATGCATATCATCAATTGTTTGACGAATGTAACTCATATCAGTTTGTGGATAAAGATATAAATTATCACCTGTTATTCCTAAACGATCAGCTCTCATTTTGATTTGCGAGGCACTTTCCTCACCAGATACATATAAAACTTTGCCGCCATCTTTGGCCAATTGACCGGAAACTTGTGTTAGTAAGGTTGATTTTCCAATTCCAGGATCTCCACCAATTAAAATCAAAGAACCTGGCACGATTCCACCACCAAGTACTCGATTCAACTCACCTAATTCAGTTTTAACTCTTGGTTCTTTTTCAAAAGAAACTTGAGCAAGCTTAACTGGCTTAGACTCTAAATCACTAACACGACGACTGGGCGTTGCACTAGCTTTAACAGATTCTGGATGATCGACTTCTTCAACCATTTGATTCCAAACACCGCAATTAGGACAACGTCCTAAGTACTTTGGTGAAACATAACCACAATTTTGACAGACAAATTTTGTTTTAGCTTTAGCCAATAAAATAATTCCCTTCTTATTATATTCCTGAAGAACCAAATCCTCCATGACGTTTCGTTAATCCACCTTCATCATCATCCGTTGTTAGATAATTGATAAAGATACCTTGTGCTAAGCGTTCGCCCTTTTTAACTTTGTAATCAACTGGGAAGAAATTGATCAATTGAACAAACAATTCTCCCTCATTACTTTCATTATTATAATAATCGGCATCAACTACTCCAATACCATTAGGAATTGCCAAGCCACGTTTTAATGGATTGCTGGAACGACTAGCAATAATCAACACTTCATCATCTTGCATATATGCTTTAACCCCAGTTGGTACTAAGACTGGTTTGATTGACTTCTGAACATCTGCAATTTTATTCTCATCCATTTTTCCTTTGTTAAGAATGAACTTCAAAACGTTCAAAACTCCAAATTTCCAGATTGAAGGCACAACGAAATCCTCGGCACTTTCTATATCGTACCCAGCAGCATTTTTAGTTTGACGAATTGGCAAATTGATTCCTTTACCCTCGTATTTTTTCACAATTTCAAATCCACGTTTTTTTGTCAAATTGAAAACTCCTTCAGCATTAGATAACTAAAATAATAGCATTTTAGACGCCATAAAACTATTCATAGCCCTGACTTTCTTCTTATAATAGAGTAGTATAAAATTAAATTAATCAAGCAGGAGGTAATTTTATGGAAATGAAGCACGAAGATGGTCGTTTCTACTTGGAAGACAATGACAAAATGATTGGTGAAATAACTTATTCCTCTGTTGAAGATGGTGTTATTTCATTAGATCATACTTATGTTGATGACGATTATCGTGGTCAAGGATTAGCTGGTAAACTTTTGAATGCTGCATTGGATTTTGCTGACTTAAAGAGTTTAAAAATTGTTCCCGTTTGTGAATATGCTAAAGCATCTTTCAAAAAGAAACCCGAGATCCGCTTTTTATTAACCGATAATTACCAAAAACTGCTAAAGGGGGAAAATTAGTTGGATCAAAATGAATTAAAGAAAGCTGTTGGTACAAAATCCGTCGACTATATTCAAAGCAATACAGTCGTAGGTCTTGGTACTGGCTCAACAGTTTATTACATGATTGAAGAATTAGGCAAAAGATATCAGGCCGGTGAAATTCAAAATATTGTTGCTGTAACTACTTCATCACGCTCCGAAAAACAAGCTAAATCTCTTGGTATCCCAACCAAAGATCTTAACGACGTTGACCACATTGATTTAACGATTGACGGTGCTGATCAAATTGATAAGAATTATCAAGGTATCAAAGGTGGCGGAGCTGCTCATCTTCTTGAAAAGATGGTCGCAACTAATTCTACTAAGAATATCTGGATCGTCGATCAATCAAAAATGGCTGATACTTTAGGTAGTTTCCCATTACCTTTGGAAGTTATTCCTTTTGGTTGTGAAAAAACCTTTGCTGATTTGAAGAAGGAAAATCTTAAACCAGAATTTCGTTTGGATGATAAAGGCAATCGTATTTTGACACATAACAAAAATTACGTAATCGATCTTAAAATGGGTGAAATTAAGCATCCCCACTTATTGGCTGATTGGTTAGATCATCAAGTTGGAATAGTTGCACATGGACTATTTCTTGATATAGTTAATACTATTATCGTCGGTTATGAGAACGGACCTAAAGTAATCGATAATATCAGATAGAGGAGAATATTGTATGACTAAAGAAATCACATCATCAGAATTAGATAAATTTCAAACTGCATTCGAAAACACACCTGGTTCTTCAGCAATTAAAAATGCTGTTGCTAACAACGGTTTGTACAAATCAAGTGAAACAATTGCTTCCAAAGTAGCTATGGACCCAACTTTCTCAGTTGAACTCGATACTGGTAAAGTTGCTGATCAAAAACAATCTGGACTTTGCTGGGTCTTTGCCGCTTTGAACACTATGAGACACCCTCTTCAAGACAACTTCAAGATCAAAGGCTTTGAATTATCACAAGGCTATATGCTTTTCTGGGACAAACTAGAAAAATCTAACTACTTCTTAGAAAATGTTATCAATACCGCTGCTTTACCTACTGGTGATCGTAAAGTTGACTTCTTGATGGCAACACCTCAACAAGATGGTGGTCAATGGGATATGGTTATGGCACTAGTTCAAAAATATGGTGTCGTTCCAAAGGCTGTAATGCCAGATACATTCAGTCGTACAAATTCTTCTGAATTAAACTCAGTTCTTAATAAGAAATTACGTAAAGATGCTATTATCTTGCGTAACTTAGTTAATGACAACAAATCTGATGAAGATATCGAACGTAAAAAGAACGAAATGCTAAGTGAAATCTACAAGATTTTGGTTTATACAGTCGGTGTTCCACCTACTAAGTTCGATTGGGCATATCGTGATGATGACAAGAACTACCACAAAGAAACTGGCATCACACCACAAGAATTCTTCAAAAAGTATGTTGGTTGGGATTTAGATAGTTATATTTCAACTATTAATGCCCCTACATCTGACAAACCTTACAACCACGTTTATACAGTTGAAATGTTGGGTAACGTTATTGGCGGTCGTCAAGTTCGTCATTTGAATCTTGAAATTAACGACTTCAAAAAACTTGCTATTAAACAACTTCAAGCTGGCGAAACAGTTTGGTTCGGTAGTGACGTTGGTCAAAGTTCTGATCGTAAAATTGGTATTATGGACACAAACATCTATGATCTTGAAGGACTATTAAACACTGATCTCAAAATGACTAAAGCTCAACGTCTTGATTACATCGAAAGTATGATGACTCATGCCATGGTTATTACTGGTGTTGATCTAGATGAAAATGGCAACCCATTGAAGTGGAAAGTCGAAAACTCATGGGGTGAAAAGGTTGGTAACAAAGGTTACTTTGTTATGAGCGACTCATGGTTTGATCAATTCGTTTATCAATTAGTTATCAATAAGAAATACTTACCAGAAGATCTTAAAAAGACCTTCGAAACAGAATCTAAGGAACCTAAGGTACTTGCTCCATGGGACCCAATGGGTGCCTTAGCCTAATTTTTCACTAAATAAAACTCAGCATAATGACCATCAAAATATGGTTTGCGTGCTGAGCTTTTTTTATAACTAGGTAAATACTTTCCGACTGTCTTATAATGAAATTAATATCTAAAAAGGAGTTGTCAATATGAAAAATAACCAATTTGCTATTCGTCCAACAGACTTTAAAGATCAATTAATAGAACTTAAAAATATCGGTTTTCTAGACAAGGATAATGAATCAGAAACAGATACTATCAAGCTTTGGAAAAGTTTCCTAAGTAAGAGTTTTTTAGAATCTAAAACCTCTTCCACCTTTGAAGAAGAATTAAAAACTTATATGGCAACGAAAGATCAGAATCTTAATGAATATTTGGATTCAGCTACCCGCTTATCTGTTGCAGCTTTTTATAATGTTGCTTTGCAACTATTGAAGTTTAATCCAGATGTTGATTTTTCGTTTGAAGAACCTTTAGAAGCAATGAAAAAAATTCAATTAATGATTGCGGATCATAACACCAACTTCTTCACTACCGACGAACTTAAATCTGCTTGGTATTGGCTTTTGGCAACTCACAATAAAACTGGTCAAACTTACCTCGATTCATTAGCAGCTAAAGGATTCTTTGTGCCATTCTATGGAAAAGTAACCAAGCCTTTACTTTTCAACGGCAAAACTCTTCCAGTCTTTGATCCTCATAAACTAATTCGAGAAGTAGTTTATGTCGAATCTCCCCAAGATAGCGATCATGACGGTAAGCGTGACTTGCTAAAGGCAGAGATATTACGTCCTCAAGAAACTGAACAAGGTTTAAAAGTACCAGTTCTTTATACGGCTAGTCCTTATAACCAAGGTACGAACGATGAAACTGGCGAAAAATTGACTCACAATGTCAACGTTTCCTTAAAACACAAAATACCTAATAATTTGCAATATCAAGATATTGAATATAAAACTCCTGAATTCACAATTCCCGCTCCTCGTGAGATCAATGGTCAAACTAAAAAAGCTGAACAAGATTTTGCTAGAGAAAATTCTTATACTTTGAATGATTACTTCTTAGCACGTGGCTTTGCTGTCGTTTATATGGCTGGAATTGGGACTAAAGATTCTGACGGTTTCCGAACTACTGGTGACCCAGAAGAAACTACTTCAACTGTTTCTATTATCAAATGGCTGACTGGTGAATTGCCCGCCTTCACAAATCGAACTGACAACATTGAAATTAAAGCATGGTGGTCCAATAAAAAAATTGCAATGACAGGACGTTCTTACTTAGGTACTCTTGCTACAGCCGCCGCCACAACCGGTGTTTATGGTCTAAAGACAGTTATTAGTGAGGCTGCCATTTCAAGTTGGTACGACTACTACCGTGATGGTGGCTTAGTAATTGCCCCAGATGGCTTTCCCGGTGAAGACGCTGATGTACTAGCAGAGGAAACTTTCAGTCGTCGTTTGCAACCTGGTGATTTTCACAATATCAAGGATAAATGGAATGAACAAATTACTAAGATCCAAAAAGGTGAAGATCGAATCACAGGCGACTATAATACGTTTTGGGATGCTAGAAACTATCACAAAAACTTTTCGAATATAACTGCTGACGTCTTTATGGTCCATGGTTTAAATGATTGGAATGTAAAGCCACGCAATGTTGAAAGATTATGGAACGGGATTAAGCATAACGGCGTTACACAAAAGATCATTCTCCATCAAGGACAACATATTTACATCAATGCCTTCAGATCAATTGACTATAACGATATTATCAATCTCTGGCTAACGCATGAATTATTAGGAATTGACAATCAAGCTAAAGAAATAATTCCTAATGTTATCATTCAGGATAATACTAAAGCAGAAACTTGGAACAGTTATCAAGACTGGTCTAATGCAAAAAATGATAAGATTAACTATCACTTATCAGATGATAAATTACTCACTAAAGACGTTGCTGGGTCCATTCAATCCTTCAGTGATAAACTCGATGAAAAGACTTTTGATTATTACAGTAAGCATAACGCCGATTGGGAAAAAGATTTATTATCTACCGATAAAAAACTAATCAATAATCAACTAACTTATAAAACTGAGCCTCTAAATGAGCCTTTAATTATCGATGGAAAAGTTAAACTTCACTTAACTGTATCTTCAAGTCAAGACTTGGGGCTTTTGAGTTTCCAATTAGTCGACTATAAGAACAGCAAACGTTTAACTGTTTCTCCTACTCTATTATCAAAAAACAGCTTGGCAGAAACTTATGATTGGCGTGAAGATGATCTTCGTGAATTTACTTTGGCTAAAGCTACTCCATTTAAAATGATTACTAAGGGTCACTTAAATTTACAAAATCGTGAAAATAACTATAAAACTAATGAACTAAATCCTAACGTTTTCTATAATATTGATGTAGAATTGCAACCTACTTTTTACAAGCTTCTTAAGGGCCATCAATTAGGTCTAGTCATTTATGCAACTGATTATGGCATGACCGTTCGTGGCAACCAAGATATTAAGTATTCAATTCAAACGAATGATGCCTCATTAATCGTTCCAAGATACACCAAATAATATCAACAGCGGTTAAATACTTTGATATATATTGAAAATCACTAGACGAAAATTAAGTGGTTTCATAGTATCAATTCTAATGTTATAATCGCCGTTGAACTGTTTATTTTTGGAGATTATTTATATGGAAAAGACACAACTAAATTCATTAAAAAATAACCCCCATTCAAAGATGAGTGTTGCGGGATTCCTAATTGCTTTGGGAATCGTTTATGGGGACATTGGTACTTCTCCTCTATACGTTATGCATTCTTTGATGGTTGGGAACGGTGGACTTGAAAAGATGTCCACCAATTTTATTCTAGGCAGTGTATCCTTGATTTTTTGGACACTGACTTTGGTTACGACAATCAAATATGTTTTGATTGCTTTACGTGCCGATAACCGTGGTGAGGGTGGTATCTTTGCCCTCTATACTCTGGTTAGAAAACGTGCTAAATGGCTGATCATTCCAGCTATGATCGGTGGGGCTACCTTCCTAGCTGATGGTATGATGACGCCAGCGGTTACTGTTACCGCTGCGATTGAAGGTCTAAAAGGTATTGCTATCAATAATACGGTTCTGATCAGTACTCAGAATCAAGTTATTATTGTTACTCTAATCATTTTATCTACCCTATTCTTTATTCAAAGATTTGGTACTCAATTGATTGGTCGTGCTTTTGGTCCTATCATGCTGATTTGGTTTGCCTTTCTGGGATTCATTGGAATTTTAAATCTATCTTCTGATTGGACTATTATTCGCGCCTTAAATCCATACTACGCAATCGAATTACTGAGAAGTCCTATTAATATTCGTGGAGTTTTCATTCTTGGTAGTATTTTCCTAGCTACGACTGGTGCTGAAGCATTGTATTCTGATATGGGACATGTTGGTCGTCCTAATATTTACACCAGTTGGCCATTTGTTAAGATCTGTTTATTGCTAAGTTATTTAGGTCAAGCTACTTGGATCTTAGGTGTAAAAGATAATCACACGCTTCAACAAATGGGTTCAGCTATGAATCCTTTCTATCAATCAATTCCTTCTGACTTTAGACTATTTGGGATTTTTCTTTCAGCCATGGCCGCTATCATTGCTTCTCAAGCTTTGATTTCTGGATCATATACTTTGGTATCTGAAGCAACTAAGTTAAGAATCTTCCCAAGATTAAAGACTTATTATCCTACTAACTTTAAAGGTCAATTGTATATTCCTACAGTTAACTCAATTATCTGGGTTGTCTGCTTGTTCATTGTTTTCTATTTCAAAACTTCAGAAAACATGTCTAATGCTTACGGTCTAGAAATTACTATCACTATGTTGATGACAACTATTCTGCTACATCAGTGGTTATTGATGAAACGTGCTAACCGCTTCTTTACAACGATTATTATCAGTTTCTTCTTTATTATTGAAAGTATTTTCTTCGTAACTAATAGTAGTAAATTCATTCATGGTGCTTATATCACAATGTTTATTGCCGCTTTACTTATCGCCGTTATGTTCATCTGGAGATACGGTGAAAGACTTAAAGATGACAACACTTATCGGAGCCACTTTGTTTCACTACTAGCTTTTAAGCATCAATTAAATGATTTGAGAAAAGATCCAAGCTATCCACTTTATACAACTAATTTGGTTTATCTAACAAAGATCCACGATGGTTATCGAATCAAAAAGAATATTCTCTACTCTATTCTTGATAAACGTCCAAAGCGTGCTCAAGTTTACTGGTTCGTTACTGTTAATGTTACCGATGAACCTTACACTGCTGCTTATAGTGTCGAAACATTCGATACTGACTATATGGTCAGCGTACAACTTTACTTAGGATTCAGAGTTGACCAAAAGGTCAACGTTTATCTACGTCAGGTTGTCAATGACATGATGTCAAATGGTGAAATCAAGCCGCAGCCACAGAAATACACTACGATTCCTGATCGTGAAGTTGGTGACTTCTCCTTTGTTATTATTAAAGAGGTACTTTCACCAGATACTAAGATCAGCAGTCTTAAAAAGAGTGTTATTCACATGCGCTTGGTTCTTCAAAAATTCATTTCACCAGCTAACTGGTTTGGACTTTCATACAGTGATGTTGTAGAAGAACGTGTTCCACTTGTTCTTGGAAAAGTTTCACTCAATCGTTTACGTCTTGTTAGAAAAGACCGTTCGGCCTTAAAAGATATTAAAATTGACGGTGAAATTGATGACGATGATGATGAATAATTAGAATATCGTTCAATCTCAGAACAATAAAATACCCGTATGGTTACCATCAAATGGTTGCCACACGGGTATTTTTGTACGATTTATTTATTTTAGCCTTGTAACACTTCAACCGTCTTTTGATGAAGCTTTGAGGTAATAAAATCTACTACCCACTCAACATCTTTTTCAGGTGCACCTGACTTTAACAAGTTCCAAGACAAATCTAAGGCTACATCGTGTCCATCATCAAGACGAAGAATAATGTAGTGTGGTAGCCACTGATCAGATTTTTTACTAACAACGATGGCATACGAAAGAATATTCTCAAACGATACTGAAGCTTGCTTCTTAACTACCGGCATAAAAATGGCTTTGATTCTTTTCGACCAAGTATTGTAATCATAGAAATAAATCTTTCCATCAGTTATTTTCCAGTATCCATAAAGACTTGGCAAAATTCTTGGATAGACGACCATACTTTGTACCAAAAAAGTCAAAATCCCCAGAACAATACCAATAATCAAATTATGATCTAGAAGAATATAGATAAAGGTTCCAATAGCTGCTCCTAAAATTAAACTATTAAGCAATGGTTTCCAATTTAATTTTCTTGCAAAATCCTTTTCCATCTTCATCGCCTACTTTTATAAAAAATTATTTTAATAAAAAATAGCTTTTTTAATAAATTAAAGCAAAAATTTGGCTTAATATTGTACATCTTGTCATGGTTGGGACTCTTAAATTCACTTTCTCAATTTTCTAAATATAATTCACAGTAGTCAATGATATTAAAAGTTCGGTATCATTGATAATTAATTTAATAGAAAGAAAGTGATTATCATGTTTACTTACATTCAAATTATCGACAAAGACTCTGAAGTCTTTAAGGGATATGTGTATTTTAAATTTGATGAAGATAAGCTTTCCATGACGATGAGCAGAGGCATGAAAGCTTTGCATCGTATTACCATTCCAATTTCTAAAATCATCGATCTAACCGTCGAAAACTTTTATGGCGTTGATCGTATCAGTTTCTTTTATGGTGGCAAAAAATACACCTTTATCAATACTGGTTACGGTGAAGCAAAATATTTAAAAGACCACATTCTTAAAATTGCTAAAGTTTAAAAATATATAATTTCTAACATAAAAAAATGGCATCCATTAAGTAATTACGACAATTCTTAATGAATGCTATTTTAATATTGTTAATTTAATCAATGGTTCTTCACTGATTCAATTTATAAAGCCTCTCATAGATTTTCTTTAAAAAACAATTAATTACCTATAATTACTTCAAAAATCTCTGACAATCAATTATTTTCATGTTTATGGCTATTGATTAGGTTTTAAATATTCTTTTATACCAAAAGCAACGCCATCATGATTATTATCTTTAGTAATATGTTTGCCATAATCTTTTACTCCAGGCAAAGCATTATCCATAACAATCGGCGTCCCAACCGTTTCAAACATCGACAGATCATTATATCCATCTCCAAAGGCGGCCATCTCTAGTTTCTCTAAATTCTCTAACTTTTGAATATAACGGATTCCTCGAGACTTTTGTGCCAAGGGACTAGTAATCTCTAAATATTCGGCACTTGATTGGTTAACACTCATATCGCCTTTATTCAACTGTTCCATTCTTTCAACTAACGTTTTCATTTCGTCTTTATCAAAACAAATCAGCATTATTTTATATATCTTAGTTGATTCTTGTTTTAGTAAAGAAACAAAATTAGTCAAATTAGGCGTCTGTCCACCTAGTTCGGCCTCATATTTAACTCCACGATCAATCTTTTCGACATACCATTTATCCAAATCATAAAAACTACAGCTTACTTTTGGAAAAGAATCTTTAACTTCAGCCAATATTTTCTTAACACTGGCATTTTCAATAGCGTCTTCTTTAATAATCTTTAAATCATTCTCTATTTTTTGAAAAATCAAACCACCATTAAAAGCAATCTGAGGTTCAGTCAGTTCCAATTTATCAATAACATCCGTCATCTCCATCGGTGAACGAGCTGAAACCAATGTAAATGGAATGTCACTTTCTTTAATTACATTCACATTAGTTTCACTAATTCTACAATTGCTTTGTAATAAAGTTCCATCCATATCTGAAAAAATATGTTTGATCAAATTTACTTCCTCCTCAATTCAATTAATCATATATTATTTTATGAAACCAGTTCCATAGCAATCAAAGTTTTTTTCTTCATCCCCTTGCTATCAAACCAGTTCGATAGTCTATGGTATAGGTGAATCAAGAAAGGAACGTGAAAATAATGTTTGCTTATGTTCAAATTATCAACCAAAATACAGGAATCAAATATGGATATGTACAGTTCAAGTTTACTAAAGGAATGTTAAAAATTTCAGCACTAAAAGGTTTGACCAAATCAGACGCTATCAGCATTCCTATTACAGAAATATCCACAATTCAAGAAGATAATTATTACGGTTGGAACCGAATCAAATTTAATTATAAAGATATTCAATATATATTTCTATACAGTGGCTATGGTGAATTTGATTATTTAAGAGAAAACATCTCAGAGCCCGTGATAGCATAATAAATTTAGTATGAATTTTAAAATGTGCTTTAAATAAAAAACAACGCTTATTAAAGAGTTCAGATATGATTATGCATATCTTGAGCTTCTTATAAGCGTTGTTTTTAATATTTTTATTAAATTTCTATGCAAATGAGGTTGCAACACTACCAATAACAATCAAGACAATCCCTAAAATAGTAAACGTCAACTCATGACGGCTCTTACGTTCATGAAGAACAAAGATTCCACCAAAGGTACCGATAACTACATTCAATTGTGTCCAGATAAATGCTGATGTATTACCGTTAGCTTTAGCTGAGAAAATATAAGCAAAAGCAGCAATTCCCCAAGCGATACCAGCAATAATATTTTGATATTGTTGTTTTTGTTTGAATGAATCCTTATCTGTAAATAAGGCATAAATGATAGCCCCTAAAAGAATTCCCAACATTTCTGGTAAAAAAATACCAGTTGAACTTTCTGCTTTAACAATTGGAATATTAGGAAATGATGAATAGATCCAAAATCCAACAGTTGTACATAATAAGAAAGCCGCATCTTTAGCTTCCATCTTCTTACCAGAAGAACTATCGGTTACTGAGGTCAACAAGGCACCTACAACGACGATTGCTAACGCAATAATTCCGATAATCTTCGATTGAACTCCAGCCCAGTCGCCAAAGATCAACATTCCAATAATTGAATTACCAACTAATTGAAAAACAGTTGATAAGGGAACTGTACCAGATACACCGATACGTTTGAAAGAAATGAACTGACCGATTTGTCCGATAGTCCATAAAGCACCACACAAGACAGAAAACCAAAAAGCTTGTGCACTAACACTAGGTTGAGTAACCAAATAAGAAATCAAACCAACAATTGTGGCACCGGCACCAATTCCAAACATCTGATTAACTGGTGAACCACCAACTTTTCCGGTAATGATTGGCATGAAACCCCAACCTAGAGCCGGTATTAAAGCAATTAAAATATTCATACGAAACTCCTTCTCGATTTGACCAAATATTAGTAATAATTATTTTTTTAACGTGATACGTTTGATTTGTATAAGGAACTACTTGTTTCTCATTATTCAATCTTTACTACTCATGCTGAAATGAACATTATTACAATAAATTAGT
The DNA here is from genome assembly GCF_003967595.1 of Companilactobacillus musae. Lineage (GTDB taxonomy): Bacteria > Bacillota > Bacilli > Lactobacillales > Lactobacillaceae > Companilactobacillus > Companilactobacillus musae. The sequence continues at coordinate 47,313 of NZ_BIFW01000002.1, forward strand.
TTAAATAAGTCTTTTTGGCACATAAAACGTCACTAACTTATCTAGACCATTTTAATAGTTTAACGCATTATTTCCAAAAAGAAAGCATTTTCTTTAAATTTTTCAAAAAAAATGAAAGCACATTCAAAGTCCACTTCGACTTCAAAGGTGCTTCCATTTATTTTCAAATATAATTATTTTTCAGTTCGATTGCTATCCACAACTTTTAATTTATCATCAAATTCATAAATCAAAGGTTTTCCATTAGCAACTTCAACCCCATCAATATCCTCATCACTAATACCCTCAATATACTTAATCAAAGCCCTGATAGTACTACCATGCGCCACAATCAATTGATTTTTGCCATCAAGCAATCCTGGAGCCACATGATCAACATAATAAGGAATGATTCGTTGATACGCCTCATATAAACTCTCTGCTACTGGCATGATCCTGGCGTCAAAGTACTTATAAGGTCCAACGTTTGGATCTGGTTTTTCTAACTTAGGCGGTATTGAATAGAAGCTACGGCGCCAATGGTGAACTTGTTCAATACCATACTCTCTTCTAGTGGCATCTTTATTGAGCCCTCTCAAAGCTCCATAATGACGTTCATTCAAGCGCCAAGTTTTTGTGATTGGCACATAATTAAGATTTAAATCATCTTGAATAATATAAGCTGTAATAATTGCTCGTTGCAAAACTGAAGTATGAACGTGGTCAAAATAAAATCCTTGAAGTTTTTTAGCAGCTACGTGTGCTTGGACGATGCCTTCTTGAGTTAAACCAACATTATTCCACCCCGTATATTGATTTAAAGCATTAGCAATACTTTCTCCATGCCTTACCATGACAAGTTTTACCATATTACGACATTCCCAACTTTCATATAAAATTACCTATTAATCTTAGCACAATTCAATTTCTATATTAATCGATCAACGAGTTATCCAACCCTCTCGCACACTCAGCCTGTAAGGTGACGTGCGTAATATCGAATTTATCATTCAATAATTTATCAGCCTTGTCATAAAGTGAATCCAGTTCAACCATATTACAATTTTTCTTCACGTTAATATGAGCATCCAACATAATATGATTTTCATCAATCATCCAAACATGAACATGGTGAACCTTAACAATCTCAGGAATAGTCAATATTTCGGCCTGAACAGCATCTAGATCAATTTTAGGACTGGCCTCCATTAGAATATTGATTGTTTCTGAAACCACGCTGTAAGCTTCCTTAAGCAACCAGATAGCAATCACGATTGTAATCACAGGATCTACCCAAGTCCAATTGAATAGAATCACGAAAATTGAAGCTAGAAAAACCCCTACTGAAGATAACGTATCGGTCAACATATGTAAAAAAGTCGCCTTGATATTTAAATTATGCTTCGATCCAGACATTAGCATTACCATCGATACAAAATTAGCCGCTAATCCAATTAAAGAAACGATCATCATTAATTTACCATTGATTTGTTGAGGCTGAGACAATCGTTTAAATGATTCAAAAACCATCATCAATGTAATTACCACTAATACAATCGAATTAACAAAAGCTGCCAAAATTTCAGCCCTCTTATAACCAAATGTCTTCTTACTATTATTTTTTCTTTTACCAATAACACTAGCAACGTATGAAATCACAATTGAAAGTGAATCCTCTAAATTATGAAAGGCATCGGAGATCAAACCTAAACTACCAGAAACAAACCCTCCGACAAATTCAGTAATTGTAATCACAACATTTAATACGGTTACGTAAAAGAAACGTTTACCTGTCACTTTTTCATGATCCATAATTTGCCTCCTCGTGTCTATCATACCAATCTTTTGCAAAAAAAAAGATGGAACCAACAAGTTCCATCTAAATACTTACCCTTATATATCCTTCTATTTAGTTGTCAATTTAGCGACAACTTTAATGGGATGAGCTACATCAATAATATCAGAGAATCTGTTTGTAACATAATCTCTCATACCGTCACGTGCCTCTTTTTTAGAAACATTGTGACAAATGCGCTTCTTAGCAACTGTTTGGCCTTCTTTGCTAAAGAAATTACAAGTTACTTCATAATCGCCATGATTACCAAAAAACAACATCATTGTGACCCCCTTCTATGCAAAATAACTATCTCATTAACTTCGACCAGATATTTATACCACTTTTTAAAAGACAGTTCAACACTCTTATTTAAAATTTCTTTACAAAAAAAAACTAAGCATTTTTTTGTAAATTAATTCCTACGAAGTAATTATGATATTATAAAAGTATCGAATTATTCACAGGGGAGTAGCGTTATGAAAAGGGAAAATCGCAACATTAGATCTCGTATGACTCGTGAAGCGCTTCGGAGAAAAAGATTACCTTTTTACAAGAAAAGATCATTTATTATTTCCACCATTTTAATTCTAATTATTCTAATTGGTCTATTTATTTTTTGGAGAGCAAATTCTAACAACAATAATGAATCACAACCTTCTCATAAAATTGAAAAGGTTAAACCACAGAAAAAAGCCAAAAAGAAAACCACCAAAAAAGCTAAGAAAAACAAGGCTCAGAAAGTAACTAAAGAAGAACCAGCCAAAAAAGTGGAAAAACAGCCCGAACAAAAACCAGCTGAAAACAAAATTCAAAATGCTGGAAGTTACAGTGATTTAACTTACGATACTGATTGGTATACTTTCAAAATCTCTAACGAAGTTAAACTTATTAAAGATTCAAACGGTGATGCTGCTCTATTAGTCAAATATAATTACACTAATAAAACCAACAGCAATCAAGTGCCTGGACAAGTTCAAAGTAATGCTATCATGCTTAAACAAGATGGTAAGCAATTAAATGCCACTAACGCTACTGGCGACAATCAACAACTAGTTGCATCCGCAAATAATGGTCAGGTCTTACCTGGTAAGAGTTTTGACGGTGCCTTGTTAGTTAAAGTGGACAGTACTACTTCAGAAGTAACCATGTATTTCAAAAACATTCAAACTAACGATTGGTTGGATAGTACACAGCCACTTAAATTAGATTAAAAAGAGGAAGCCTAAGCTTCCTCTTTTTTTATTTCAAAATTTTGCAATTGAACATAGGCAATCACTAAAGCAATCGCTAGGAAAACAATCGTCACGTAAAGTGAAGCCATCGAAAACGTTGTTTGTGCGGCTTGTGCCATCATCTTATTAGAGAACATAGGGAACATATCCCGTAATGCATGTAGTGCTATAACGATACTTAAATTACGAGTTTTTAAATAAATTGTTCCAAAAAGTATACCTAATGCTGCCGCAAAAATTACTTGAGCTGAAACATATCCAATTGGTAATGATTTTAAGTTCATCATATGAATCAATCCAAAAATAATGCTTGAACCAGTTACAGCGCCTAAAGCATTGTTATGTAATAGCTTCAAGAATAATCCTACTAACAATCCCCTAAAAATATACTCCTCCGCTAGTCCTACCAATAAGCAGATCATAATGACTTTTAACTTAACTTGAAAATCAGTCGCTACTAACATCGCCGAATTTAAAAAAGCAATAATAACAATCGCTGGCAAAGTTGTATAAAGTTGCTTACCAATTTTTTTAGAATTAAACCAATAAACTTTTTGAGTAAAATAACCTTTATTTAACAAATATGCCACTATAAAAACAACTAAATCACCTAAAGCCTGCCAAAGACTATTAGCATTTTTCTTGCGAATAATTAGTCCCATCAAAGTCAGAACCGATGGAAACAAAAGACTAGCAATAACTATCTTAGTTAAATTATTTTTTAACAGTTTCATGTTTACTCCCTTTATTCTTTTTCACTTAAATTATATTAAAAATCGTCTTGACATGAAACGCGTTCGATAAAGTATTCTTTAATCGTTGAGATTACACAAGTCCTGCTATTGTTTCTTCCATACAGAACTCACCCTTCAAATTGTACTTCTCACATAGCTTATATAATTAAGCTCTTAAATAAAAAATAACGAATCTTAAAAAAGATTCGTTATTTCATTTTTGAATCAATAAATTCTACAATTTTTTTAATATCATCAGCTGTAGTCGGAATACCAGACGACTTCCAAGCACAATTTAACCTTACTTGACGGTGTCCAGTTCTAATAACTAGACAATTGATTCTTCTGGTTAAAGGAACACCTAGGGATCCACCCAAGGGATATTGAGTATTCATAATTGATTTACCATCAACTATTGAAAAATTTTTGATATCTGCAAAGGGCATTTTTATGACCTTTTCACGTTTTGGTAAAAAAATAGCTAAGACTCTCTTCTCCCAAGTACTGTAATCATAGTAGTAGACTCCCTGATCATCAATTTTCCAGTAACCATAGGACTTCGACAGATACTTAGGATAAATTACTGTGCTCTCACTAACAAAGGCTAATATGCCCAAAATGAGACTAATTAAAGGATACTTTGGAAAAATAGAATAGAAAATAGTTGCTATTACAACTCCAAAAAAAATACTGATCAATAATGGCTCAAAACTGATTTTTCTTTCAAAACTCAATTCATTTTCCATTTTAATCACCTTGATTGTCTATGATCATCATTAAGATAATCCTTGAACCTTATTTTTTCAAAAATTCTGTTCCCAAATCGTCCACTTTGTCATTTTTGGCATAAAAAAATCCAGTACGGTAACCATTAAATAAATGGTTATTATACTGGAATTTTTTATCTAAAAACAAAAAATATTGTTCCCTTATTTCTTAGACTTTTTCTTTTTATTTGGATTTCTTGTAAAAGCCCGTTTAATAACTTGGAAGAACCCAAGTGAACGAACGATATGATCTGGTCTGATATAGACCCTAATAGCACGTAATGCCTTCTTAGGATCTCTTGCTGAAAAGGAAAAAGTACCATTCTTCTTAGTTTCAATAGCAAAACGAGGAATCCATCTGCCACCAAAAACCACTGAAACAATTACCAAACGGACTTCTGTCCAAGGAATCTGGATATAGTTATTAGTATCACGATCATCATAAAATTCAAAGCCTTTATCTCCGATCATGATCTTACCGTAATCTGCCATTCCTAAGTGAGAAGTTGCATTCATGACCAAATCCGACTTCGTATTTATTGATTGAACCATTTAACCTAACCCCTTTATCTATTTAAAAAGTATTATACGTCTGAAAATATCTATTATCAAAAAAGAGGCGGAACTCATTTAATTGAGTCCACCCCATATTTGAAAGTTTCAAATAATTACATAATGTGAAGTACGTGTAGGACAACACCGACAACGAACAAACCAAGAATAACTACGATTGGAGAAACTTTCTTCTTTAATAACCACATGCAGAACAATGTTAGAAGCAAAGCTGCTAATCCAGGGATCAATTGATCCAAGTTATCTTGCAATGTTGTTACCTTGTGAGCTGTCAATGAAAGACCAGCCTTTTGTTGAATCAAGGCTTCCTTGACTCCTTGTGCACCAGCTGGTAGATGTGACCAGTCGATATAAGCACCCTTATCTAGTTTAACTGATGAAACTGTTGGTGTGAACTTAACAACAACCCAACGGTTAATCAATGAACCTAGGATAAACATACCTAGAATTGAAGCACCCTTTGTGATGTCTTGTAGGACACCACCAGAAACGTCTTCTGTAATCTTTGAACCGGCTTTGTAGCCAAGTTCTTGTGTGTACCACATGAAGGCCATACGAATAGCATTCCATGCTACGAAGTAAATGATTGGTCCAAGAATATTACCAGTCATAGCCAATGAAGCAGCCAAAGCACCAATAATAGGCTTAACAGTGAACCAGAACACAGGATCACCAATACCAGCCAAAGGACCCATCATACCAACTTTAACACCTTGAATAGTAACATCATCAATAGGTGCACCATTGGCACGTTCTTCTTCCAAAGCCATAGTAACACCAAGAATAGGTGAAGCTAGGTATGGGTGACAGTTGAAGAATTCCATGTGACGCTTCAAAGCTGCGGCACGGTCTTCTTTTGTCTTGTATAATTTTTTAAGTACTGGAATTAATGAGTAAGTCCAGCCACCATTTTGCATACGTTCGTAATTCCATGAACCTTGAAGGAATGTTGAACGCCACCAAACGGAAATTCTATCTTTTTTAGAAATCTTTACTTGATCTGCCATTTTTATGTGTTCTCCCCTCTTAGTAGTTATCTATAATGTCGCCGACTGGATCACCAGTGTTGGAGTTTCCTCCACCATTGTTTGAACCGCCATTACCACCTGATTTTTCCAATTTCAAGTAGATAAGCGCCATAGAAATACCGATAGCACCAAGACCAATTAGTGTTAATTGTGTGATTGTTGCAAGTACGAAACCAATTGCGAAGAATGGCCATACTTCTCTAGTAGCCATCATATTGATAACCATAGCGTAACCAACGGCAACAACCATACCACCACCGATTGATAATCCATCAGACAACCATGCTGGCATAGCATTAAGCATTTCCTTAACAGGGCCAGCACCAATTGCAAGGATCAATGCAGCAGGGATAGCGATACGAACACCTTGCATACAGATAGCAACATATTGCCAGAATTCAATCTTTCTAAAACTACCTTGTTCAGCAGCTTTATCCATGATATGAACAATACCAGTTGCTAATGTACGACATAGAATTGTTAATAGTAGTCCGGCAACAGCCAAAGGAACAGCGATAGCAATAGCTGAACCAACACCAGCTCTACCTTTACCACCAAGAACAAGAATAATAGCTGAAGCAACGGCTGCCAAAGCAGCATCAGGTGCTACGGCAGCACCGATATTAGCCCAACCCAAGGCGATCATTTGTAATGAACCACCAAGGATAAGACAAGGTAACAATTGACCTGTAACTAAGCCGATTAGAGTACATGCAATAACTGGTTGGTGAAAATGGAATTCATCCAAGATACCTTCCATACCAGCTAAGAATGAAACTAAAACGACTAGAATAATCTGAATAGCGTTTAATTGCATGATTATTAATCCTCCGTTTTATTTCTCATATATATAAAATTAAATTATTTTGCTTTGTTTAGTTCGTCTTGAGCTCTCTTCATAATGTTATCAAGGTTATCTTCTGAGTCTGTAGGAACTTTACGAACATCAAACTTGATGCCTTCTTTTTCCATAGCCTTATAAGTATCGATATCATTTTGATCGAAAGCCAAAACCTTATTTGGTTGAACTTTACCAACTGAGTGAGCCATTGAACCAACATTGATTGTCTTCAATGGAACTCCTCCATCAATAGCTCTCTTAACATCTTGTGGTGTTTCAAAGAGCAACAATGCACGTTCCCCACCAAAGTGTTTATCATCTTTGGCAATCTTGATCATTTGGTCAATTGGAATAACGTGAGCGTGAACACCAACTGGTGCAGCTTGCATGATCAATTGCTTACGCAAATCATCTTTAGCAACGTTATCTGAAACAACAATGATACGTGTAGGACTTGTTGTCTTAGTCCATGCAGTGGCAACTTGACCATGCAATAGACGTGAATCAACACGTGCCAAAACGTATTTCATTGAACCAGGTTGACCACCTGATGGTGCTTGTTTTGGTGCAACAGCAGCCTTAGTTTCCTTTGGTTGTAGTGATTCTGGACGAACCTTAACACCATCTTTTGCTGTTTCAATGATATGAGCAGCAATTTCTTGTGCTGAGTTCATTGATAGACGTGAAGCATATGCTTCAATCAACATAGGTAAGTTTAGACCAGCAACGATAGCCCACTTATCTTTATGTGCCTCGAACAAACCATTTACTTGGTTGAATGGTGTTCCACCCCACAAGTCAACTAGGAACAATACTTGTTCTTGGTCTTCTAGAGAAGAAACAGCTTCTTCCAATTTTGCTTTTAGATCATCAGGACCCATATCTGGTTGCAATGTAACGGCTTGAACATCTTTTTGTTCACCGAAAATCATTGATCCAGACATCTTGATGCCTTTGGCAAAGTCACCATGGCTTGCAATAACAATTCCAACCATGTTTAATCCTCCTTTATTTTTATGTCATTAAAGCGCTTACTTTGACCACCCATTTATGATCGAATTGACAATAAAAATAGAATAATTTCTAAATAAATCGCTTTAATAGAGCTCACCCTTCATGTGAACCCTTACATAATATCATTTTTTCAGAAAAAAAAACAGTACTTTTAACAAAAAGGCGCAAATAAAAACATTTTTAAACTTTACTTATAATTTTTTTAATTCATTTTCCACACTTTTGGTCCTTTATTTTGGCTTATCACATCGGCGTATCCAAAAAATAGGTATTATTTGATCAAAACATATTAGATTGTTTTTGATCGTTATTGTGAGTGTTTGTGAGAATTGAAAGTTTGCTTAATTTTTCATTGTTTTCAAATATATTGTTCCTTTATCCCCTTTATATCAGCATTTTCAATTTAATTAAAAAAGATCGGAAAAATTAAATATACTTTTTTCACATGTTACATCTAAGTAACAGTTTGTTACTTAAGTTTTGAAGCTTTTTATTTTGAAAAATCTAATTAAACAAGTTGACCAATTTACTGAAAGTGGTAGGTACCAATTGTATAGTCCATTTTTAGTAAATATTATTTATTAAATTTTTATTAAGACATTATATTTTTAACCATTTAATTGATTAAATCTGTCTCCCCACTCTGACATTGCCCTAATGACTGGTATTAATGTTGCTCCAAATTCTGTCAAAGTATAGTCAGTTCGCAAAGGTTCCTCTGAATAGATATTCTTTTGAATAAGCTTATCTTTTTCCAATTCGACTAACTGTAAAGCCAACATTCTAGTTGAACAGTCTTTCAAATCACGTTTCAACTGTCCAAAATGGCAAACTTTCTCTTCTATTAGATGATACAAAATCACACTCTTCCATTTACCCGAAATAAATTGCAGTGTACTTTCTACTGGACAGCCAACTTGACAATCATAAACTCGTCTTTGCACAACGAAACTCCTCCCACTAGTAACAAAAATTTCACGATTGTTCCTTTTGGATATTAGACTATCATATCTTTCGAAAGGAAGTAATAATATGAAAGCAATCGGATTTCAGCAACATTTACCCGTTACAGATCCAAAAAGTTTATTTGAATTTGAACTTGAGAAACCTATTCCTAAAGGACATGATCTACTAGTTAAGATTAATGCCGTTTCTGTCAATCCTGTAGATATTGGGGTACGGAAAAGTGGTCACGCAACTCTCAAACAACCAAAAATTATCGGTTGGGACGCTGTCGGAACAGTAATTGAAATTGGTCAAAAAGTTACCCTCTTCAACAAAGGCAATCGAGTCTTTTATGCTGGATCATTCAACCGTTCTGGAAGCAACAGTGAGTACCAATTAGTCGATGAACGAATTGTTGGTATCGCACCAAAAAAAATTATCCGATGCGCAGGCTGCGGCAATGCCATTAACATCTTTAACTGCATGGGAAGCACTTTTTGAACAATTAGAAATTGATCCCGAAGATAAAATAAACAATCACGGCAAAAATATTCTCATTATCAACGGCTCCGGCGGTGTCGGTTCAACCGCAACACAATTAGCTCACTGGGCGGGTTTAAACGTCATCGCCAGTGCCTCTCGTCCTGAAACTATTGCCTGGACAATTGCACATGGAGCCGATAAAACGGTCAATCATCATAAGGACTTAGTCACAGAGGTTCGTCGGCTCGGCTACAAGTATGTTGATTACGTTTTAGAATTAAATGATCTCGATGGACATTGGAATGAAATGGCCGAATTGATCAAACCCAGCGGGCACATTGCCTCAATTACCGAAAATCGTCGTCCCATAAACTTACGTAAATTGACCACCAAACGAGCTACTTTTGCTTGGGAATGGATGTTTTCAAAATCCTACTATCAAACTTCTGATATGATTACCCAACATCAAATTTTAAATCAAATTTCACATCTTTTAGATGAAGGAATCATCAAAAGTACTCTCAATAAAAAGTTATCCCCTATTAATGTGGATAACTTAAAGACAGCTCATCAATTAGTAGAAACTAATCATATGATTGGAAAAGTCGTTGTATCTAATTAAGTCTATAAATATCTAAATTTAATTATGCCAAATGTTAGTTACACCATCTGCGAAACAAAAAAACATCTATTAAGTCCTTCAAAGTACATAAAAAATGTACCTGAATCTTTAATAGATGTTTTTTCTTGTTCTTAATACCTAGAATTTAAGATCAAATAACAAATAAAATCATACATTAGTCCGGTGCAACAAGAAAATTGGCTCAGCCACGAAATTCTACTTAGTGGTGAACCCACTTAGTAGAAGACCAGTATTTGAGATAATTACGTACTTCAATTAGCTCAAATCTGTGCCCGCGGCGTTCCAGCCAAATTTTCTTGTTGCGGAGGACGGCAAGTTTAAATAACACCTTACCTACAATAGTAAGAAAATTTATAACTTCATTTTTATTCAGCCAAAGGTTTCATTTCAATCATCTTACCAGTCAAACCAACTTCAACTCCAATAGCAATCTTATCTTTACGACTAGGATCAACTAATTGGAACTTGTTTTGTTTAACAATACGTTTATTAGAACTCTTAAAGTCAGCTGGCAATTCTTCATTGCTTCCCTTAATCAACATAACAATAATTGAAAAGCCTGAATCATGAACCTTGATCGGAGCATAGTGCAAAGTTGAACTATAAAATTCAACTACTGTACCAGCTGGGACAAAGAATGTTTGACCATCATCTCTAGGACTATATGAACCTTTAGTATCAAGAGTTGAACGTTGACCAAGCACCATGATCACATCTGTCATCATAATATTAGTTTCACTACCCTGGTGATATTCAATAGCAGAAAAGTTAGTTGATTGACCAGTACATTCACCTGCTTCAATTGGTAAGTTGGCATAAATGTCTTTACCCATTTCTTGAATAACTGGAATAGCCTCAAGACCCTTATTCGAAGGTGTATAGAAATTAGCAGGACTTGAAATCTTAACGTTCTTATCCATGTAATCAGTTACTTCACTAATATCGTAGTTCGTATAAACTTTACCGTACTTTTTGAAATCTGGACTATCAATTGAAAGAATCTTATATTCTGGATTTAGTTTTTGGAAATCTTCTAATGAGCTCATGCTTATCCCCCAATGTTTACTTATGTTTATTTCAAACATAATCTAACAGTTGAAAACGTTTTAGTCAAGACTTATTCAATTACTTGTAGCTTTTTTCACAATAGTCTGAGTATAATACATGTACAGACATAAAAGGAGAAAAATACTATGAAAATTATTATCGCAGGTGCGGGTGCCATGGGCAGTCGATTCGGTATCATGCTTCATAAAGGTGGCAATGACGTTACTCTAGTCGATGGTTGGCCAGATCACGTTAATGCTATTAAGAAGAATGGACTAAAAGCCAATTTCAACGGTGAAAACATCACAGTCAATATCCCCGTAATGCTTCAATCAGAGATTAACAGCTCTGAAAAGGCTGACTTAATTATTTTATTCACGAAAGCAATGCAACTAGACAAAATGTTGCAAGATGTTAAGCCTCTTATTTCCAAACAAACTAAGATACTTTGTCTATTAAATGGTATTGGACACGAGGATACTATTGAGAAATACATTCCAATGGAAAATATCTTCATTGGTAATACTATGTGGACTGCTGGTTTGATTGGTCCTGGACAAGTTAAATTATTCGGAAATGGCTCAGTAGAATTGCAAAATCTTGGTCAAGGTCAAGAGAATTCAGCTAAAAAATTGGCAAGTTTTCTTTCTGAATCAGGTCTAAATGCTAAATATTCTGACAATATTCACTATTCCATTTATCGTAAAGCATGCGTTAACGGAACAATGAATTGTCTTTGTTCAATCCTTGAAGTTAACATGACTAATTTTGGTGCTACTAAACCAGCTCACGATATTGTTGTAACAGTTGTAAATGAATTTGCGACAGTTGCTAAGCATGAAGGTGTAGATCTCGACGTCAAAGAAGTTGTTGAACATGTTGAATCATGTTTTAATCCGGATACAATTGGCAAGCACTTCCCTTCAATGTATCAAGACCTCATTACTAATCACCGTCTAACTGAAATTGACTATATCAACGGAGCAATTTCTCGCAAGGGTAAAAAATACAATATCGCTACTCCATACTGTGATTTATTAACTCAATTAATTCACTGTAAAGAAGATATTCTTGGCGCTAACTAATTAAATCACAGGGGAAATTATTATGAATAACAGACTAACGGCCAAAATTTTTCTAAACAAAGTTTTATCAGGAACCGCTACCGGTATTATTATTGGACTGATTCCCAATGCTGTTCTAGCCGCTATCCTTAAACTCTTCGGTACTAATCCATTTGCTATTGCAATTGGACAGATGGCAATTATTTTTCAACTAGGAACGCCATTATTAATAGGGGCTTTAATTGCTCTACAATTTGACTTTAAACCAATGCCTATGATGGTAGTTGGTGGGGCTTCATTCGTTGGTTCTGGTGTTATCAAATTCAACGAAAAAGCTCAAGCATATATTGGCGCAGGAACTGGTGACATCATCAATACCATGTTAACTGCTGCAATTGCTGTTGGTTTGATTCTTCTGATCGGTGATAAATTCGGATCAGTTGCGATTGTTTTAACTCCAATCGTTGTCGGTGTTGGGGCCGGTTTGATTGGTTTTTATCTCTATCCTTTCGTTACTGACATTACCAAAGCCATCGGGGATGGGATCAATTCATTTACTAATTTGCAACCTATCTTAATGTGTATCTTGATCAGTTGTGCTTTTGCCACTCTGATCATCTCACCAATTTCAACCGTAGCTATCGGTATGGCTATTCAACTTAACGGTATTTCTGCTGGTGCTGCTGCCATGGGTGTTGCTGCAACTACACTTGTTCTAGTAGTTAACTCTTGGAAAGTTAACAAACCCGGTGTCACAATTGCCATTGCACTTGGTGCTATGAAAATGATGATGCCCAACCTCTTCCGTAAACCAATTATCCTCGTTCCTTGTTTAATAACAGCTACAATTTCAGCCATTCCAGTTGCTCTATTTAGTATCTCAGGAACCCAAGCATCCGCTGGATTTGGTTTAGTAGGATTAGTTGGACCATTAGCCTCACTTGAAGCTGGTCTCAATGTAGTTCTGCTCTTTATAAGCTGGCTAATCGTGCCTGTTGCTGTAGCATTGATTTTACAGTTCTTATTAGAAAAAGTTCTTCACTTGTATAACCGCAAGGATGTTTTCGAATTCTTGGGTTAAAAGAAATCGTTCGTACTCAGGTTCAGTTATAATTAGTTGTTTTAAAATCTAACTAAAAAGAACAGTATTGTTAAGTATTCAGGTACCTGAATTTCTTAATAAATACTGTTCTTTTTTATTTAAGTAAAATCTCGATGGACTTTCTAAGCGATTTATGAAGGGTGATACATCTACTTAGTTGTCACTTTAACAACTTCTTGATCCAATTGAACATCTCTATCCAAAACATTATATTTCATATAACTAACACTTGGCATATTCGTTACGATAACCATCATGTCAGTCTTTTTATCAGCCTGTTTAATCTTTTCCAAATCAACTTGAGCTAATTGGTCACCATGTTGAACCGCTTGCCCTTGTTCTACTTTGATATCAAAAGGTTCTCCTTTAAGTTGAACTGTATCAATACCCATGTGAACTAAAACTTCTAATCCATTTTCAGTTTTTATTCCTAATGCATGCTTAGTTGGAAAAATAGTTTCAATCGTCCCATCGACTGGGGAAGTAATCTTACCATCGGTTGGAATGACTGCATAACCATCACCTAACATCTTCTGTGCAAATGTTGAATCAGAAACTTCTTCAATATCTTCCAAATATCCATTGGCAACACTGTAAAAGCTATCTGTTTCTCCAGATTTAACATCACTCACAGGTTCAGGTTTATTAGGTTCTTTTTGGGAAACATCTGAAATTGTCGTAATAGCGGCATTTTGTTCATATAATTTTCTCAAATCATCTGCAACAAACTGAACCTCTGTTCCAACGACTACTTGAATATTTACTTTATCCAAGATATTTACACCAGCAACACCAGCACTCATGATCTGAGACTTATTAGTTTTATCTGTATCTTTTAATTGTAATCTCAAACGTGTCGTACAATTATCAATCACACTAATATTGTCATGACCACCGATACCAGCATAAACTTTTTTCGCCATGATCATATATTTATCATCAGTATCAGATGTAGCAACCTCTTCAACTGATTCATCAGATTCAATTGGTTCTCGTCCCGGTGTCAATAAATTAAACTTCTTAATAGCAAAATCGAAGCCAAAATAATAGATAACTGCCATTACCAAGCCTTGTACTAGTAGCATATAAGGTTTATTAGCAATCGGCATATGGAAACTCAAAATATAATCAACTAATCCGGCACTAAAAGTAAAACCAGCTGTCCAATGCATAAAGGCCGCAAAAGCCATTGATAAACCAGTAAAAATAGCGTGAATAACATAAAGTGGCCAAGCTACGAACATAAATGAGAATTCCAATGGTTCTGTTACACCTGTAAAGAATGAAGCAAATGCTCCGGCTAACATCAGTCCAGCGGTAGTTTTTTTACGTTCAGGCAAGGCATTTTTATAAATAGCTAAGGCTCCGGCTGGTAAACCAAACATCATAACCGGGAAATATCCGGCTAAGTACATACCAGTGATTCCTTTAGTACCCTTATTAGCCCAGAAATTACCAATATCATTAATACCTGCGATATTAAACTCAAATACTTGATTTAAGGCCTGATGCAATCCAGTTGGTATCAATAAACGATTAAAGAAACCGAAAAGTCCGGCACCGATCCAACCTAAATTAACGATAAATTTACCAAAGCTAATTAAAGCATCATATAAAACTGGCCAAACGAATAGTAAAATAACAGAAATCAATAACATAACCAACGTAGCTAAAATTGGTACTAGTCGTTTTCCACTAAAGAATGACAATGCCATTGGCAATTTAGTTTCATGAAAACGGTCAAACAGCGCTGCTGCTATCAACCCCGCAATAATACCAATAAATACATTACCAGCAATAGCATTAAAAGCTGGATTAACTTGAGTAACTTTAGTTCCTAATAATAAAGCCACTTGTTTGGGAGCTAATACGTAAGTAGGTACGATATAAGCTACAACCCCAGCCATAGCTGCTGCACCATCTTTTACCTTAGACATCCCAATTGACAAACCAACTGCGAATAGCAAAGCTAGTTGACTTAGAATGGCACTCCCGCCGACTTGTAAGAATTGAGCTAACGCCCACCCCTTAGGAAGCCAGTGTCCGATTCCTTCAAGCAATGCTGCGGCAGGTAAAACCGCTACTGGCAATTGTAAGGATCGACCCATTCTTTGAAGATAGGTTTTCATTTTCCTATTTTCCTCCCTTAATTAAAAAAGTTCTTTAACGAACACAATAATACTGGTACACATTCATAAGTGCAATGATTTTATTTGCATTTCACCGTTTGAAAGTAAGTTAAACGTTTACAACAAGAAATTGGACTAGATTAATTTTGAATTGGTATACTCCACAATGACTAATTTATTAAAAAAAACTAATGGTTATTTTAATATTGACATAATATAAGTGAGCTGATATCTTTATATTACTAATAATTAAGGAGTGACATTTAACTGAAGACGAATCTTATATATTTCTTGCATCGAATTCGCAGCTGAGTTTAAGCACATTACTATAGCATTACGCTTTTTTAACTTTAAAACGAATAAGGAGATGTAATTTGAAAACTAAACCCTACCAAATAGGATTTACAGAATTAAAAGAAACATATAACACAAATGATTTTAAAAACGGACTTTCTACAAAAGAAGCTCAAAAACGTTTGAGTGAAAATGGTCCTAATAAACTGGAAACAAAAAAGACACCAAAATGGAAGATTTTTTTCCGTCAATTTAACAACATGGTGATCTACGTCTTAATTGCAGCCACATTAATAACACTACTGATGGGTCACTACTCAGACTCAATCATTATTTTCTTGGTAGTTATCATTAACGCTATTATTGGATACTATCAAGAATCCAATGCATCTGATGCTTTGGAAAAAATTAAACAGATGTTATCAATTGACGCTACCGTCTATCGCGATGGTCAAAGAAAAGATATTTCAGCCGAAGATTTAGTTGTCGGTGATACTGTCTTTTTAGAAGCTGGTGACAACGTTCCGGCTGATTTGAGAATTATTGATTCCGATAATTTACGTATTCAAGAATCAGCTTTAACCGGTGAATCTAACTCAGTTGCTAAAATAGCCGACACCTTAACTCAGGATGTACCTTTAGCTGAACAAAAGAATATGGCTTTTGCCTCAACTGCTGTTACTAATGGTAGTGGTAGCGGTGTAGTTATTGCTACTGCCAAAGATACCGAAATCGGTAAGATTTCTGACGAAGTTAGCTCCGTAAAACAACGTAAAACTCCTTTGATGCAAATCATTGATAGTTTAGGTACTAACGTTTCATACTTTATCGTAGCCGCTTCAATTGTAATCTTCGTTGTTGGCTTGATTTTCGATACATATTCTCTACCGGTGTTAGCTCTGGCTGTCGTAGCAATGATGGTCGGTGCCATTCCTGAAGGTATGCCCGCTACAACTTCTGTTATTTTGGCCAAAGGTGTTAGTGACATGGCTAAAAAGCAGCATACAATTGTCAAAACTCTGCCAGCTGTTGAAACACTTGGCTCTGTTGATGTTGTTGCTACTGATAAAACTGGTACTTTAACTAAGAATGAAATGACCGTAACTGATATCTTGATTGATGATCAAGAATTGCAAGTAACTGGAACCGGCTATAAACCTGAAGGTAAAATTGTTAAAAATGGTCAACCCGTGGAAATTACACCTAAATTGCAACTTCTTTTAGAAGCAGGTTATCAAGCAAACGATACAACTTTATTACAAGAAAATGGTCAGTGGACTATTAACGGTGAGCCTACTGATGGTGCTTTCTTAACGCTTTATCACAAAGTATTCCCATACAATCAAACGAATAAATATACCGAAATCGATATTTTACCTTTCGATTCCGACTATCGTTATATTGGTAAAATCGTTAAAGATGAAGAAGATAAACGTTTCCTATTTGTAAAGGGCTCACCTGATAAACTTTTAGAAATGGCCCAAAAACAGGATTCTAATTTCAACTATGACTATTGGCTTCAAAAAGTTCAGCAATTTTCATCCGAAGGTAAAAGAGTTATTGCCATAGGTTATGAAGAAGCTCCCCAAACTGCTAACGAAGTAACTCATGAAATGATTGTCGATGGTCTAAACTTCTTAGGTCTAGTTGCCATCATTGATCCACCTCGTGAAGAAGTAATTGAATCACTTCGAGTAATGCGTGCTGCTGGTGTCCAAGTAAAAATGATTACTGGTGACAATGCTATTACTGCTAAATCAATTGGTGAAAAACTAGGTTTAGCCGATGAGATTCATGCTATCACCGGTTCTGAATGGGACCAATTAAGTGATGAAGAAAAAATTATTGCTGCCGATGAAAATCAAGTTTTTGCTCGAACAACTCCTAGCAATAAACTGGAAATCATTGAAGCTTTACAAAAAAATAATAAAGTAACTGCCATGACTGGTGATGGCGTCAACGATGCTCCCGCTTTAAAACGTGCTGATATCGGTGTTGCTATGGGTATCAAAGGTACTGACGTTGCTAAAGATTCGGCTGACATGATTTTAACTGATGATAATTTTGCAACTATGTCTTCAGCTATCAGAGAAGGTCGTCGTATCTTCGACAATATCAAAAAAAGTATCCTTTACCTACTACCCATTTCCTTCTCCGAAGGTTTGATCGTTGCTTATGCAATCTTGATGAAACAAGAGATTCCTTTGCAACCAACACAATTACTTTGGATCAACATGGTTTCCGCCATTACAATTCAATTTGCTTTGATTTTTGAACCGGCTGAAGATGGTATCATGAATCGCAAACCTAGAAAAACTGGTAGTAAATTGATGAATCGACATGACGTTTTCCAAATGACTTACGTTGCTATCTTGATTGCAGCCGTCAGTTTAATTATTGACATCTATCTCAATAATCAAGGTGTCGGTGAAGTAATTTCTAGTACAACTATGGTTAATACTTTGATCATTGGTAAAATTTTCTATCTATTTAATATCAGAACACCAAAACTAGCTTTATCAAAAGAATTATTCTCCAATCCAAAGGCCTTCGTCTTTGTTGGATTAATGATTGTCTTACAACTATTCTTGACTTATGTACCGTTTATGCAAAGTATCTTTTCAACCGGTTCAATTGGATTTGTTGAATGGGGACTTGCCATTGCTGCCGGTGCAATTGTCCTTGTCATTACTGAATTTGATAAGATAATCCGTTTGAAACTCAATAGATAATAAAAAATCTCCATGCAGTGACCATCAAAAATGGTTGCCACATGGGGATTTTTTTATGCAGAGCTTACTATATTTTCAAACTATTTATTTCTCAGAAACTAGCGGATAATCATTGTCTAAAACATATCCAAAGCCTCTAACTGTTCTTATACAATCTTGTGAATGGGATCTTTCAGCTAATTTATCACGCAAATGACTTATATGTATATCGACCGTTCGGCTAGATCCTGTCGAATCGTACCCCCAGACCCCTTCTAACAATTGATCACGACTCATAACTTTCCCTCGGTGTTGAACTAAGTACCAAAACAAGCTAAATTCCTTGGGCGTCAGGCCTAAATCATAACCATTATGAGTTACTCGATAGTGTTTGAAATCAATCACAATATCATTGTACTTGATGGTTTCACTCTTAATTTCTTTTGGTGCCCCTTTTGAAGAACCTTTAGTAATAGAAAATTTATCATAAACCCAAAACAATTGTTTAACTTTTGCAACTAGTTCAGGATATTCAAAAGGTTTAGTTATAAAACTATCAATATTTATATTGTAAAAAAGAGAACGTCGTCTCTTTTCTTTAGCTGGTGCTAAAACAATTATTGGACCAGCTATTTTGTTGCGTAGCGATTTTAGAATCTTTAAAGATTGATTCATGTCAGTTATGGAAAAATCCCAGAGCAGACCTGCGATATGCTCATTTTCGACTACCTTTTCAACTTCTCTGGGATCAGTTACATTGCGGATAAACCAACCTTGATTGTTGAAGTATCCGTTGATTTCGATAAAGAGAGACAGTTTATTACTCAGCAATACTAGCGGTTGCATTTACTCTACTTCCTTCCAGTCATTTAATATTGCAAGGGCTGAAACTATTACAATATTAAAAATCAAGAATCTTTATATAAAATATTCTTGAAGACAACACCAACTACAGCCACATCACATTTTGATTATAACAATGTAAATTGGGGCGGTCATTTACATTGTTAAATTCGTCCATTATGTTTCAATATAGCCAAATACAAGTGTTGTAATATTTTGCCATTTACTGATTTCCCTTGCTTTTTTTCAGTTTACAAAGCAAATGTATATTTTTTTCACAACTTTACAAAACTTTTACATTAAATAAACATTATATATACACAATCCCTTTATCTTTATAGGTGTTCGATAAGTTACTTTATCAATACGAATCTGAATAGGGGATTTAAAAATGAAAAAGAAGAATATTATTTCTTTGGTACTTGGCTTTGCAGCTTTGATGCTTGTTCTTACTGGTTGTGGAAATAACAAAACTAGTGCTTCATCAAAGGGCAATAGCAACAATGAAACTTCAGGAAAAATTACAGCTGTTGGTTCTACTGCCTTACAACCTCTTGTTGAAAAAGCAGCTACTAATTTCCAAAAGAATAACAGCAAAATTAACATCACTGTTCAAGGCGGTGGCTCTGGTACTGGTTTGAGTCAAGTTCAAGATAAATCAGTTACTATTGGTAACTCAGATATCTTTGCCGAACAAAAAGATGGTATCGATTCAAAGAAATTAGTTGATCATAAAGTTGCCGTTGTTGGTATGGCACCTGTTGTTAACAAAGATGCAAATGTTAAAAATTTGACAATGGATCAAGTTAAACAAATCTTTACAGGTAAAATCACTAACTGGAAAGAAGTTGGTGGTAAAGACGAAAAAATTACCGTTGTTAATCGTGCCAAAGGTAGTGGTACTCGTGCAACTTTTGAGGCAGCTGTTTTAAAAGGTGCTGAAGCCATTAAATCTCAAGAACAAGACTCAAATGGTACTGTTCAAAAGATTGTTGAAAGTACACCAGGTGCTGTTAGTTACCTAGCCTTCTCATATATCACAGATAAAGTTCAAGCTATTTCAATTGATAACGTAAAACCTACTGATGATAATGTTGAATCAGACAAATGGAAGATCTGGTCATATGAACATATGTACACTAACGGTAAAACCGATAGCGCTACTGCCAAATTCCTTAACTACATGGACTCTAAAGACGTTCAAGATTCATTGGTTAAAGATATGGGTTACATCAGTATCCACAATATGAAAGTTCAAAAAGATTCTAAAGGAACAGTTAGTTCAAAATAAATAACTAAAAAGAACTTCAACCTTGTCCTATCTTGGTTGAAGTCCTTTTTTAATATGTACAGGAGTGATTCCCTATGGATGATATTCAGAAAAAACTACAAGCGAAATCCAAAGCCACTTTTCAAGACTATTTTGGCAAGGGAATTTGTTATTTATGTATTGGTTTAATCATTTTATTGGTTACTTGTATTCTTTACTTCATTGCCTCTAAAGGATTAGCCACATTCACCAAAGACCATGTTCGAGTAACAGATTTTTTAACTAAAACTAATTGGAATCCTGGTGCTACTGATACTCACGGACATCCAGACATCGGTGCTTTACCAATGATTGTGACCTCTTTCAGTGTCACTTTACTTGCCGCTTTATTAGCAACACCATTTGCATTGGGAGTGGCTATCTTCATGTCTGAATTTTCGAGCAAACATGGTAGTAAAATACTCCAACCAGTTATTGAATTATTAGTTGGAATTCCTTCCGTTGTTTACGGATTTATTGGCTTATCCGTAATTGTTCCTTTCATCAGAGGAATTTTTGGTGGAACTGGTTTTGGTATTCTATCCGGTACTTTGGTTCTTTTCGTCATGATTTTACCAACTATTACTTCATTATCAGTTGATAGTCTAAAATCTGTTCCACTCTACTATCGTCAAGCCTCTTTAGCTCTTGGAGCCACTCGGTGGCAAACAATCTATAAAGTGATCTTACGTGCTGCTGTTCCGGGCATTTTAACAGCAATTATTTTTGGTATGGCACGTGCTTTTGGTGAAGCTTTAGCCGTTCAAATGGTCATTGGTAATGCTGCTTTGATGCCAAAAAATCTAGTTTCACCAGCTTCAACCCTAACTAGTAAACTAACTACCGATATCGGTAATACTGTTATGGGAACTTTACCTAACAACGCGCTTTGGTCACTGGCTTTGATTTTATTATTGATGTCACTGATCCTAAATCTACTTGTTAAATTCATTGGAAAGAAAGGTCGCTTCTAAATGAATGCAAAAAAAATAGACCGCATTGCCAGCGGTGTCATTTACGCCTTAGTAGCAACGGTCGTTATACTGTTAATTGCCATCTTAGGATATATTTTATTCAATGGTGTCCCTGATATTTCTTGGAGTTTCTTAACTTCTGCCGCCCAATCATTCAGTGCTGGTGGCGGAATCAGGGATCAATTATTCAATTCCCTTTATCTTTTAGTTTTAACAATTATTGTTTCTTTACCCATCGGACTGGGAGCCGGTATCTATTTATCGGAATATGCTTCAGACAATTGGTTTACGGATTTGATCAGAACCAGTGTTGAAGTTTTAAGTTCATTACCTTCAGTAGTGGTTGGCTTATTTGGCTACTTACTATTTGTTATTAAATTAAATCTTGGCTTTTCAATTCTTTCTGGTGCCATTGCCTTAACCTTCTTCAATTTACCTTTATTGACTAGAAACATTGAAGAGTCACTGAGAAGTGTACCTAATCTACAAAGAGAAGCTGGTATGTCTTTAGGACTTTCTAACTGGAAAACAACTGTCAAAATCATTCTCCCTGCTGCCCTACCAGGTATTCTAACTGGTCTGATTCTTAGTGCCGGTAGAATCTTTGGTGAAGCTGCCGCACTAATTTACACTGCTGGTCAAAGTGCCCCCACAGTTGATTATGGGAATTGGAATATTTTTTCTGCAACAAGTTTTCTTAACCCCATGCGCCCTGCCGAAACTCTAGCAGTCCATATTTGGAAAGTTAATACTGAAAGTGTCACACCTGACGCTCATTTAATTTCGAGTGCTTCTTCCGCTGTTTTGATCATCGTTATTCTTATTTTTAACCTTGGTGCACGTTACTTAGGTAATAAACTGTACAATAAAATCACTGCAACGAAATGAGGACTTACAATTGAACGAATATAATCTTAATGAATCATATATTACAAATATTAAAGAAAAAAGCGTTCTTTCCACTAAAGACTTGCAAGTTTATTATGGTGATAACCATGCCATTTTTGATGCCAATCTAAGTTTCCCCCGTCACGAAATAACTGCTTTGATTGGTGCATCTGGTTGCGGAAAATCAACTTTCTTACGTTGCTTAAACCGTATGAATGATAAAATTGCCCGTGTTGAAGGAGAAATTTCTTATCGTGACGTTAATATTAATTCATCGAAAATTAATGTTTACGAGGTTAGAAAACATATCGGTATGGTTTTTCAAAGACCAAATCCTTTTGCTAAATCAATCCGTGAGAATATCACTTTTGCATTAAAAAATGCTGGCATCACTAAAAAAAATGATCTAGATGAACGTTTGGAACAGAGTTTAAAAGGTGCTGCACTCTGGGACGAGGTCAAAGATGATCTCAATAAAAGTGCTTTAGCTCTTTCTGGTGGTCAGCAACAAAGACTTTGCATTGCCAGATCAATTGCTATGCGCCCAGATATTTTGCTTTTGGACGAACCTGCCAGTGCATTAGATCCAATTTCTACTTCGAAAATTGAAGAAACTCTAAAAACTCTTAGTAAGGATTACTCAATTATCATCGTAACTCACAATTTACAACAAGCATCCCGTATTAGTGACTACACTGCCTTTCTACACTTAGGACATATCATTGAATACAATTCGACCGTTAATGTTTTTACTAATCCTCATATGCAAGCCACTGAAGACTACGTGTCTGGAAATTTTGGATAAATACATAATATAAAATCCCAGTATGACAACCATTTTGGTCATCATACTGGGATTTTTGTGTAGAATTTAAATTCTGTTTTGTACTGTTCTCAATTATCTTATTAAATAGTTTAAATATGTCTAACGCTAATCATTATCTCCTTGAGATCTCAAAATCTCACCAAGTGAAGGTTGCTCTTTAACATCAATATGATACTTCTTAGCATAAGCATCTACTGCTTCTTGACCATATAGTTTAGGATCTAGAGGCATGAAGGCAGTTGCTACAGGATCATCTTGCTTAATAACAGCATTAACAACGATTGGTTTCTTGTTGCCACTTGCTTGCAACTCTTTGATTTTGTCAAATGTTTCATTAACATCTTTAATAGACTTGACCGTAAAACCAATACCACCAAGACCCTCAGCTACTTTAGCCCAGTCGGCACCTGTTAAATCAACCCCATACAAATGTTGTTTTGATGCAACTTGTTCATAATAAATAAAACCAAGTCTTTCATTTGAAAGTACAACATTAACAACTGGCAAACCATATCTGGCTTCAGTAATTAAATCAGGAGCAACCATTGAAAAACCACCATCACCTGAAAGAGTCCAAGCCTGAGCATCAGGAACACTCAAAGCTCCAGCCAATCCAGCTGGTAAACCAAAGCCCATCGTGGCAAACAATCCAGAAATAGCAAAACGTTGATTATGATTCATTGGCAAACCACGGACACCAAATTCTGACACATTACCAGTATCAACTCCATACGTATCATTAGGTCCAGCCATTTCGGCAATTTTATTTGTAATGGTTTCTGGATTTAATCCGTCACTATCATCTTTAGCCAACTTATCAAGCCATTTGTCCCAATTTGCTTTATTTTCTTGATTTGCTTTCAACCAAAGACCCGCAGGGATCGTTTCCTTGGTATCAATTAAAGCTTGTAAATAACTTTTGGCATCAGCAATAACTGCATAGTCAACGTCAACTGTTTTACCAATATCGTAAGCATTATTATTTACATCAATGATTTTGACATTCTCAGGCCAGAATCTAGCAAATGGAAATTCAGAGCCAATGAATAGAATCAAATCAGTATGTTGCAATGCTTCAAATCCAGACTTGCTGCCTAAACGGCCAAAAGTGCCAATAAAGTTTGAATGATCAGTACTAATAACTCCAGTCGCTGGTACAGTATTCATAACTGGAATATTGAATTGCTCTGAGAATTTGGTCAAAACATCCTTAGCACCCAGTAAACCACGTCCAGCATAAACTAAAGGATGCTTAGCTTCTTTTAACATCTTCAAGGTATTCTTAACGTCTTCTGGATTGATAGTTTGTGAATAAGTATTTTTAACAATCTTAGGCGTCTTAGCAGGCACATAATCAATTTCTTTTGTTGTCAAATCTTCTGGCAAAATGACAACTGCCACACCACTTTGACGATATGCTTCACGAATGGCTTGATTAATAACATAAGGGATCTGTTCAGCCGTTGTAACCGTACGATTATAAACAGCTACATCTGAGAACATAGGTCCTTCATCCATTTCTTGGAAGTAATTTGTATTCATATTTTCTTGTGGAACTTGTCCTACTAAAGCAAGCATTGGAACATGATCCATCTTGGCATCATACAATCCGTTGAATAAATGCGTTGCCCCAGGACCAGCGGATCCAAAAGCAACTCCAATCTTACCAGTAAATTTGGCATCAGCAGAGGCCGCAATTGCACCTACTTCTTCATGACGAACTTGAATATATTTAACTTTATCTTTCTCCAAATAAAGTCCTTCGACAGTATGGTTAATCGACCCACCGGGAACACCATAGATATGATCAACGCCCCAATCTTCTAAAACTTTTACTAAAGCCTGTCCAGCTATCATTTTTGTCATATTTTCACTTTCCTTCCGAAAAATTAAATCAACAATCTATGTAACTATATAAGTTGCTTGCAAACGTTATCATCGAATACTTTGCCGAAAAAATCAAACAATTAATCTTATTCTATTCCAATAAAAAATCCCCATGTGGTAACCATTTTATGATCACTGCATGAGAATCTTTTATTACCGGAAATTAAACAATTCTTTCCACTCTCTTTTTTACTATTAATTATTAAAAAATTGTGATACTACCAAGAAAACTATTCCACCGACTATTACCCCGATACCGATAATCAAATAATTCCATAATCCTAAACCCCCTAATAGAATTAAAATAATTCCGATTATTGGATGATGTAACAAAGCAATTCCCGTTTTAATAAATAACCAAATAATAACAAGAATCGCCACTCCAATAGCAATCAACAAAGGTGCTGAACTACTGGAGCTGGCTGCCATTAATGTAAGCATTTTGAGCCTCCTTTTCGTAGAGTTGATTATATCATTAATGGAAACAAAGCGTATATTATTTCGTATGATTAAATATCTTTAAAAAATATAACTAATTCACTGTAAATGTTATGAAAATAATATTACAATCAAAGCTTAAAGCAAATGATGAGAGATTGTTTCTTATCATTTTTGTCACAAAGGAGTTTTATTTTGATATTTAAACAAAATAATCATAGAAAATCACTCTCCATAATCTATGTAGCTATTTTCTTTTTATTAGAAATAATGATTGTATCTAATAATTCATTTATTTTAGGAATTGATCATTCAATTCAACATACTTTTAGTTCCATCGTCTCGCCTATTAATACTAAAATCTTTTCTGCTATTACTTTTTTAGGTAGTCCTATTATGGACGTCATATATCTATTAATAATCATGTTTCTTTTATATAAGCATGGTAAAAAAGATTCCAGTCTTTGGATTGGCTTCATTTTGATCAGTGGAAATATTATTTCATTTTTAGTTAAAATAACCGTTAGACGTCAACGTCCTCTGGATAAAATCATCCCTGCATCAGGTTACAGTTTTCCCAGTGGTCATACTTTTGGCACAACACTAGTGGTTTTGACACTAATATTTCTTGTTTTACCTTACATAAAAAAACAATCTACACGACAGATTCTTACTATTATTTTAATTATCTGGCTAATTATTGTAGCCATTTCAAGAATTTACCTACGTGGTCATTTCCCAAGTGATGTTATTGGTAGTGCTTTATTAGCAGGCACTTGGTGGGAATGCTGTGAACTATTATATTTAAGATATTATGATTCCATAGCCAATATTCTGAAATTAGAAAATCACAATGATTAGAAATCGAGTATATTGATATACTCAATAATAAAAAAATAGCGTTTATTCAGAGTTGCCGATACACAATCCATAATGTGTACCCTATCTCTAAATAAACGCTATTTTTTATCTATTAATAATCTCTTTAATTGCTACAAGTAATTTAGTAATATCCTCATCATAAACTTCTCCAATATTACCAATTCTAAAAGTTGGTACTTGAGAAATCTTACCAGGATAAATTACGAATCCATCGCTCTTTAACTCTTGATAAAATTCATGGAAGTCAAAATCATCACTAGGATAAATAAAAGATGTAATTATTGGCGATTGATATTTTTCATCAATCAATACTTTAAATCCAAGCTCTTCCATTCCTCCAGCCAAATGTTTTTGGTTATTAACATAACGTTGATGACGAGCTACTACTCCACCTTCTTGAGCCAACTCTTGAAGGGCTTCATAAAAAGCATGTACTACGTGAGTTGGTGAAGTAAAACGCCATTTTCCGTTATTTTGTTCCATTTCAGCATATTGATCGTAAAGATCCAACGATAATGTTCTAGCAGTTCCTTTAGTTGCTTCTAAAACATTCTTTCTAGCAATTACAAATGAAAATCCTGGAACACCTTGGATACACTTGTTAGAGCTGCTGATCAAATAATCAATTTTGTTATCTTTAACATTAATAGGAACCCCACCGAAACTACTCATTGCATCAACAATTGTTACAATACCTCGAGCATTTACTAATGGAATAATATCCTCAATAGGATTAAGAACACCTGTCGTTGTTTCACAATGGATCATGGCAAAATGAGTAATATCTGGATACTTATCTAAATATTCGGTCACCAATTCTAAAGTAATTGGTTCCCTTTCATCCACCACTAAATCCACATGATTAATACCATAAATATCAGCCATTTCACTAATACGTTTACCGTAAGCTCCATTGATAGCAATCATTAACTTATCATTTGCTGAGATTGTTGAACTAATGACAGATTCAACTCCATAAGTTCCACTACCTTGAATTGGAACGGCTGTATATTCATCTGCATTAACTTGAGCAACATCCAATAGTGACTGACGGAATGACTGCGTAATTTTTTTATAATCATCATCCCATGTACAATAGTCAAAATCCATTGCTTGTTTAACTGTTTCACTTGTTGTTAAAGGTCCTGGTGTTAGGAGCAAATATTTTTCTACCATTTTTTATCCATCGATTCATTTAAATATTCAATAATTTGAACTAAATCAAATATACTGTCAATTACAAAATCAGTATCTACTGATTCAAATTCACGTTTCACTGTATTTCTACTAACAAGTTGTTCGTCATTATTTAGTTCATCAAATTCAACTTGTGACAATCCCATCAAACTACTGCCTTCGACTATCCCAACCGTTTTAACACCAGCATTTTGACCCTCTTCGATATCAACCAAAGTATCACCAACTTTGATGATTTTCTTAGGATCGTCAATATTGAATTTCTTCATTATGTATTGAATCATAGCTGGAGATGGACGTCCTAACCCATTGACGTCTTCAGAAGTTACAACCAAATCAGGTGTATAGCCTGACTCAGCGGCTTTATTTTGAACAATTTCCATCATCTCAGCAGTATAACCGGTCGTTGTTGCAACTTTGATTCCGTATTCTTTAAGATAATTAAAAGTCTTCAATACCCCGGATTTTAACTCTGTACATTCTTTTAAATAATGAAGTAATGCCCTTTGGAAATCTTCGTAAATCTTTTTACGATCACTTTCTTTAGGCAATTCAGAATACTTCTGTTCCCATTGTTGTTTAACATTATTAAGCTCTAAGATTTTACCAATGTGATCCCACTTGGCCATACCCATGTCTCGGCGAATATCCTCATCGCTCAATTCAATCCCGGCATCTTTGAATGCTTTTTTAAATGCGATAACTGGTGCCAAACTGCCGTAATCAACAGTTGTTCCAGCCCAATCAAAAATAACTGCTTCAATCATAAAATTCTCTCCCTAACTTAACGGTTTAAATAAAATCTTCTTATCTTAACCGCAATAAACTCAAGTACAAATGTTACTAAAATAACTAGATAAACGATGAAGCCTGTTTCATGAAAATCAAAACTCATTCCACTAGCAACAAATAATTGATACCCAATACCACCAGCTCCGGCGGCTGCACCAACAGCGATTGCATTAGCAAAATTAATTTCCAAACGAATAAATGTCCAGGAAACAAATGAAGCTACGATGGTTGGCCAAATGGCTTGAAAGATAATAACCCAAAACTTTGCACCAGTTACTTTTAAAGATTCAATTGTAGAATTATCAATACCTTCAATACTTTCAGAATAAGCTTTCGTCAGATAAGCGACACTATGAAAACTCAATCCCAATATGGCAGCAGTTGTTCCCAGTCCACAAACGATTGAGAAAATTAGAGCCCAGATAATTGTGGGAATTGCTCTAATAATAGCCATGACTACTCTTATGCCTGCACCTAGATAGGCATTAGTCAAATTCTTAGAAGCTAAAACCGCAAACAAAAATCCGAAAACGGCTCCGATGATTGTTGTCAAAATTGAAAGTAATAAACTACTTCCTAATGCTTGGAGTAACAAAGTCACCCCATCAGTTCCCGCATTAGGCTGTAAGAACATTTGATTCAAAGTCGTTATTAATTCCTTAAAAGCTTGATTAATCTGCACTCCTGCAGTATCTAAATGAGTTAATGTATATCCTGTAATAAGAATTAACCCTATAAACACTGCAATTATCATTGTTCTAGATAAGCTCTTCTCATGCAGTTTGATCTCAGGAGAATCAGGCAATTTTGGTTTTTGAATAATAGTATTAGTTTCTTCGCTATTTATCATAAAATCACCTTCCTAATTTGATTTGAAATAGTTTCTAATCCTATAACAACGATAATAATTGCTAAAACAGTCATTCCTGCGGCATCAAATCTGAAACTCTTATAGTAAATATCAAAAATAAATCCAATACCCGTACCAGTCAAAATACCAACCAAAGTAGCGTCACGTACGTTATTTTCAATCATGTATAAAATCCAACTAAGAATACTTGGTAAGATCTGTGGTAATACAGCCTGAAAAATAACCTGGAAATAGTTTGCTCCAGTGGCTTTTAGAGCCAACATTGTTTCACTGGCTTCATCTTCAATAATTTCCATAAAGGCACGAATCAAATATCCAATAGACATCAATAACAAAGCCAGAAAACCAGTGAAATCACTTTGTTTAAAAGAAAATAGTAGAATCATTGACCATGCAACTAAGGGAATATTTCTAAAGAACGAGGCTACTCCACGTACAAGGGTTTGAACAAAACCATTAATTCCTGTGACCTTTGAACCCAAAAGAGCTACAAAGATAGAAATAATTGCTGCTACTACGGTAGAAGAAATTGCTAATAACACTGTTTGAATAAGTTTTTGCCAAATTCTAGGTAGATACTCCATAGAGTTAGCCGTAGGTCTGAAGTTGACACCTAACCATGCAAATGCCTTAGGTATTGCAAGTAATCCATTCAAATTATCGAATTTTAAAAACCAACTGCCTAATACATAGATACCACCAACGAGTGCGATAATCGTTGTCTGATGCCAACCTTTATGCTTTAAAAATTTTGCAGGAGATTGCATTATTCAAGCTCCTTTGTAATATCTTGATCATAAAGTGTTCTCAAAATGTCTTCTGATAACAAATCAGCATTTTCATCGAAAACTAACTTACCTTTACGGATACCAATAATTTGATCAGCGTATTTCTTTGCCATATTGATTTGATGAAGATTGGCAATACAAATCAAGTTATATTCTTCAGTAAGATCCTTTAGTAATTCCATTACATTTTGAGCTGAAGCTGGATCCAAAGAGGCAATTGGTTCATCACATAAGATCACTTTCGGATGTTGAATCAATGAACGGGCAATCCCAACACGTTGTTTCTGACCACCACTCAATTCAGAACATCTTTGCAAAGCAAAGTTTTCTAATCCTACTTTTTTTAGTAATGACATAGCTTCTTCTTTTTCTTCTTGGGTATATCTCCCAAAAACACCAGCCAAAGTCGATTTATAACCTAAACGACCGTGCAAAACATTTTCTATTACTGTCAAACGTTCTACTAGATTGTAGTTTTGAAAAACCATTCCTATTTGACGACGATATTTACGTAACTGCGTTTTATTAGCAGTTCTGATATCATTACCGTCCAAAAGTATTTGACCACCGTCATCTTTGATAAGCTGATTCAGACTTCTTAAAATAGTTGTCTTACCAGCACCAGAAGGTCCGATGATTGCCACAAATGTACCTGGTTTGATATCAAACGATATATTAGTCAAGGCCGGTTTATCTTTTTCATAACTCTTTTGTAAATCTTTAACCTCTAACATAGGTTACCTCTCTTATTTACCAACAAGTTCGTGAGTAGGTTTATACCAGTCATCATTAACTTTTAGAAGAATTGTCTTATCACTCTTCTTTTGCCACAATGTTGGTGTTTTGCTCTTTCCATCTGAGAATAAATCTTTGTTATTTGTAAATTCTTTAGTTGTGAAAAGCTTTGTAATAGCATCTGTATCTTTTTCACTCAAGGCCTTCTTATTAACAACGAAAGGTCCATTTTGAACAGGTAGAACTGAAATATTAACTAATTCCTTACCCTTAAATTCTGCGAATGGTGCATCAGCATCGTCTCTAACTTTAAATGTTGAACCAACTTTGTCATAACCACCTTCTGAAACCTTTAAGAATGGTGTCAAATCGCCATCATCAAAGGCAGCAACATCAGCGTCACCCTTCAATAAGTTGATTGCTGAACCTGGGTGAGTACTTCCATAAAGAACCTTGCTAAAGAATTTACCACCTTCTGATAGTTCATCTTTGTTCTTTAGTTTGAAATGCTTTTGAATTTCGTCTGTTGGAACGGCAAAACCAGATGTTGAACTAGCTGAAACAAATGAGATTTTTTCGCCTTTGATCTTATCAATGTCGTACTTGCCATCTTTTTTATATTGATCGGCTTTATCCTTTGGAACCATTAGGTATGACCAGTAACTAGCACCCTTAGTTGTACCATCAGGACCTGATTGAAGAAGTAAAGGTTCTACTTTACTATTTTGTGCGTGAGCTTGAATATAACCATCAGCACCCATGAAAGCAAGTTGTGCCTTACCAGATGCAATAGCTTCAATAGCTACGTTGTAATCTGTTGTTGTTTGAATGTTAACTTTCTTACCAGTAGCTTTGTGCAATTGTTCTTGCAAAGCCTTACGTGAAGCGGTAAAATTCTTAGCTGATTCATTTGGATAGAAAACCATTGTGATTTCCTTATTACTATCGCCACCTTGTTTTTCAGAGGCTGAACTCTTTGATGAACAACCTGCTAAAACACCTGTAAGTAGCAAAAATACCCCTAAGATAGCGGTTAATAATCGCCCTTTTTTCATAAATAACTCCCAACTTTCTGTATCATTTTTTTGAACAACATAAGATTAACAAAGCAATGTAAAGTAACAATTAATTTTCTGTAAAATAATCAAATATAGCTTTTACATTATTTATACATTTTTTATACAAATAACTAGACTATAATGGAATTGAAAATACACAGGAGGTAAATTTATGGCTACAAATATTCCTTATATCGAATTAGCAAACGGTGTTATGATTCCCCAAGTGGGACTCGGAGTTTTCAGAATGAACGACGACGAGGTCTTGAACAGTGTCAAATGGGCTATCGAAAATGGTTACAGACATATTGATACTGCTAGTTTCTACGATAATGAAGAAGCTGTCGGTAAAGCTATTAAAGAATCTGGCATCGATCGTAAGTATCTTTTCATCACTACAAAAGTTTGGAACAACGTCCGTGGATACGATGAAACAATTGCACAATTTAATAATTCACTCCAAAAATTAGGTCTTGATTATTTGGATATGTACTTAATACACTGGCCAGCAGCTGGCTTTGAAGAGAATTGGCGGGCCATGGAAGACCTCTATACGGCAGGCAAAATTAGAGCTATCGGCGTTTCTAACTTCAAAGCTCATCATATTGAGCAATTAATGAAAACTGCTAGAATTGCACCAATGGTTGATCAAATTGAAACTCATCCTTATCTACAAGAGAATGATCTTCATGAATATTTACAAGAAAAAAATATTGCTCACGAATCATGGAGTCCACTTGGTGGTGGAATCAATAAGGTCGTTGATAATCCTGTAATTAAAGAGATTGCTGCCAAGTATCAAAAGAGTCCTGCTCAAGTAATTTTACGTTGGCACATCCAACGTGGCGAAATCGTCATTCCTAAATCAACTCACGAAAATCGTATCAAGGAGAATATTGATATCTTTGATTACCACTTCGATTTGACACCTGAAGAAATGGATCAAATTGCTAAATTGGATAGTGATAAACGTGTTGGTGCTGATCCTGACGATCAAGCATTTCTTGAACATTCAACAACTTATACAAATCAAAATAATGAAAAATAATAAAAAAAACTCAGCAACTGGAAAATTCCATTGCTGAGTTTTTTTATGCTGAAATCTTTTTTCGATGATAATCCATCGACTCATGGTAAATTCTATTGATGGTTCTTTCATAGTCTGCATTAGCGACCCCAAATACCACCTTAATATCACTACCTTCTTGAAAAACAAATCTAACTTTTATCAAACTATTGTCCAAGTAGTTCAAAATTTTTCCAGCCATTGCTGGACGTTGACTAAACTGTAATGACACAGCCGCTACTAGAGCAATATTTTGATTAACGTCGACTGAATCTACACCACAATTATTAGTTAGATCAGCTATTAACTGATTCAATTTATTTCCAATCGCTTGTTTTTGGCAAACAAAACTGAATCCATCATTTCCTGAAGGTACGTAGTTACTAACTATATGTAACTTTTGAAAACTTTCTAGAACCTTCTGCAATACTTCTATATGTTTATTTAATTGATATTTTTGAATAGTAATAACAGTGTAATCCTTCCCACCAGCTATTCCTGTAACAATGTGATCACTGTTTTCTTGCAATTTGGCAACTACCAAAGTTCCACCAGATTCAGGGCAATTTGTATTCAAGATAGCTGTTGGTATTTGCTTTTTCCAGACTGGACGAACTGCTTCTTCTTGAAAAACTCCAATTCCCATATAAGACAAGGCCTGCAATTCATCATAAGTTAACTTTTCAATGCGTTTTGAATGACTGATGATTCTTGGATCGGCCATTAAAATACCTGATACGTCAGTCCAATTCTCATACAAATTGGCATCTAATAAATTAGCCAAAATTGCTCCTGAAATATCACTGCCACCACGAGGCATCAAATGAATTGTCCCATTGTTATTGGCTCCATAAAACCCTGGTACAACAACATTAGGATGTTGTAACATTATTTGCTTTAATCTTTTACCGGACTCTACATAATCTAAATCATCATTAAATACCAAGACATCTTTGGCATCAACAAAATAAAATCCTAAATAATCTGCCATTAGTTTTGCAGTTAAATACTCTCCACGTGAAATTAAATAATCATGTGAACAATGCTGTAGTGACTTTTGAATAGTATTTAAGTCACTTCTAATATCAATACTTAGTTTCAAATCAGCTTTTATTTTAAGAATTCGTTTAGCAATTTTTTGAAAAAGTTGCTTTTTATCAGTATCTGCTGCCTGCTCCAAAGCAATCAGCATATCAGTTATCTTAACTGGTTCTTTTTGACTTTTACCAGCCGCACTGACAACTACTACTTTTCGTTCAGCATCATTATAAATAATTTGTTTAACTTTTCTAAATTGTTCAGCATCTGCAACTGAACTCCCACCAAATTTAGCTACTTTCATTAGGCTACCTCCCCTTGACTCGGAAGACTAACCATAAAGGCTGCCGCATCAGATTTCAAAACTTCTTTCATTAAATGATGCATTTCTCCCACAGGAATCTTTTTAACTTCTACGTATGCTCCCTCTTGAGAAAGCTGATAATCCTTAAAAATAGAATCAATCTTTTTATTAGAACGAACCAAATAGTTACCCTTTGTTAATTCTGGACAATAATGCATTTTTTTATCGAAGTTTCGTTTAAGGTGGATTTTACGTTCAGCAATATCTAAAATATCTTGAATCACTGCATTTGCAGTTGGGTACATCCCTGCGCCTTGACCGAAGAAATCTAATTGTCCAATTGTATCTCCATTCAATGAAATTAAATTGTAATTATCAGGAGTATTGGCCTCAAGTGTTCGATCCAAAAAGAGCGTTGGTTCGACGACATAATCAAATTTATCGCCACTTTGATGTGTACGACCAATTAATTTAACTGCCAATCCTCGTCTTTGAAAATACTTAACGTCAGCACAAGTAATATTTCTGATTCCAAATATAGGTAAGCTCTGATGATTTTGAATGTCGATATTATATGCAATATCAGCACTGATACAGAGTTTATTGGCAACATCGTATCCATCAATATCAGCACTAGGATCAGCTTCCGCATATCCTAACTTCTGGGCCTTTTTTAGCACATCGACAAACGATTCACCATTGCGGCTCATCTGATCCAAAATAAAGTTACTTGTTCCGTTAAAAATTCCTGAAATTGAATTTACATTATCAATTCTTAAAGCCTTCTCCAGACCTTGAATCCAAGGAATTCCACCACCGACTGATGCTTCAAAGTAAAACTTTACATTATTCTTTTCAGCAGCTTCGGTAAATTCTTTTAAATAAATAGCAATTACTGCCTTATTGGCTGTAATAACATTTTTGCCATGTTTTAAGGCTGACAAAATATATTCATGAGCCGGTTCAATTCCACCTATTGCCTCAACGACAACCTCTGTTTCCCTATCATTTAGTATTTTATCTATTTCAGATGTCATCTCTGGCAAGATAGGTTCTTTATTTTTCCTAATCAATATGTGACTTACAGAGAGGTTTTGGGTTTGTCCATTCGCCTTCTTAATTATTTTATAGACACCTTTTCCTACTGTTCCAAATCCTAGAATTGCAACTTTCATAGGTTTTACCTCCTGTTTTCAATCTTTTTCGTGTTCATTAATAATAAACACTTGTTTTTAATTTATGAACAGGCTACCATATAGATATTCGAAAAGCAAGGAGTTATGATCATGAATAAAAACTATACAAGCACACGTAACAAGCAAGTCAGCATACCCGCTAAAGAGGCAATCAAACGAGGATTTTCTAATGATGGTGGGCTTTTTGTCTACCCAGAACTGAATCAATTAAAAATCAATTTAGACGAAATAAAGGATGCTAATTACCAGCAAATTGCTAAAGTCGTTTTAATGAAATTATTACCCGACTTTTCCGAAACAGAAATCGCTACAAGTATCCAAAATGCCTATGCTAATAGTTTTGACACCCCTAAAATAACTCCACTTACTTCGGTCAGTGATTTTCATATCTTAGAATTATTCCATGGACCAACTAGTGCTTTTAAGGACATTGGCCTACAAATGCTTCCCCAATTGATGAAATGTGTCTTAGGACCTAAAAACAAAGTCATGATTTTAACTGCTACTAGTGGCGATACTGGCAAAGCAGCCCTTGAAGGTTTTAAAAATCTAAATCATATGGGAATCACTGTTTTTTATCCTCACAATGGTGTCAGTAAAGTTCAACAACTACAGATGGAAACAACTGATGGGAATAATACTGAAATCGCATCAATCCGTGGAAATTTCGATGATGCACAAACTAGTGTCAAAAAAATTTTCAATGATCAAAAATTCAAAGATACTCTTGATCCTAATGTTTCCCTATCTAGTGCCAATTCCATCAACATTGGCCGTCTAATTCCTCAAGTTGTCTATTACTTCAATGCCTATCTGCAACTAGTTAAAAATAAAAATATTTCCTTGGGTGATCCTGTCAATTTCACCGTTCCTACAGGAAACTTTGGAGATGTTTTGGCTGGATATTATGCCAAACAATTAGGTCTTCCCGTTAAAAAATTCATCGTTGCTAGTAACGAAAATAATGTCTTAACAAAATTTTTTAATACTGGTATTTATGACCGAAATATTCCATTTCTACAAACTGATGCTCCTAGTATGGATATTCAAATCTCTAGTAATTTTGAAAGACTTCTTTACTATAAGAGCAATCACGATACTGAGTATGTTAAAAAACTAATGACTGACCTCGAAAAAAATGGCCACTATCAAGTTTCAAAGGAAATCCTTCAAAGCATCCACAACGATTTCTACTGTGGTTTCAGTACGGATAGTGAAATCGAACAATCTATTGTTGATATTTACCAAAAATATCACTATTTAATGGACCCACATACAGCCGTAGGTTACAAAGTTATGCGTGATTACCAAAAGTCGGATTCTGATACTCCAATGATTCTTTTGAGCACTGCCAGTCCCTACAAATTCACTCAGGTTGTTGCCAAAGCTCTCTTTGACAAAGTCCCTACTGACGATCACGAAGCAATGTTAGATTTAAACTACGCTACTCAGGTTCCTATTCCTAAAAACTTAGCTCAAGTTTGGA
The DNA here is from genome assembly GCF_003967595.1 of Companilactobacillus musae. Lineage (GTDB taxonomy): Bacteria > Bacillota > Bacilli > Lactobacillales > Lactobacillaceae > Companilactobacillus > Companilactobacillus musae. The sequence continues at coordinate 84,314 of NZ_BIFW01000002.1, forward strand.
ATTTACCACTTCTCCATCAAAATGTTATTGATCAAAATGAAATGGAATCTTTTATTAAAGAGAAAGTCGAGGCCAATTTTTATGATAAAAATTAAAGTTCCCGCTACTAGTGCCAATATTGGTGTCGGTTTTGATTGTTTAGGATTAGCTGTTAACCTCTATGCAGTTGTTCAATTTGAAGACAGTTCGTCGCCTTTAGAAATAAACGGTTGTCCTAAAAAATATCAAAATAAAAATAATCTTATTTATCAAGCCTTCGTTGCCGCTGCTGATTTCTTACAACAACCTGTCCCTAATCTAAAAATAACTATCGACAGTCAAGTTCCTGTTTCCAGAGGCTTAGGTAGTTCTGCTACTTGTATTGTAGCCGGATTGATGGGCGCAAATAATTGGTTTAAAGCTAACCTTTCTCAAGAACAACTTTTGGATCTAGCAACTCGAATTGAAGGACATCCCGACAATGTTACCCCGGCGATTTATGGTAATATGAGCGCTTCATTTATTGATGACAATGATGACGTTTGCTCGGCCCACTTTAAAATCTCTTCAAAATTACACTTTTTAGCCCTCATTCCTGACTATTCAATCAGTACTGAAAAAGCACGTCAGATTCTCCCAAAAGAAATGTCCTACCAAACAGCTATTTACCAAATTGGACATGCGCTTGTTTTGGCTAAAGCTTTAGAAAATGGCGATTTTCCTCTAATTCAAAAAGCCATCATTGATAAAATGCATGAACCATTTCGAAAGCAATTGATTCCTGACTATGAAGAAGTTCAAAATATCTGCCTTAATGAAAATAGTCTGTGCTACATCAGTGGCAGTGGTTCAACTCTCATGGCTATAACTGATAAAAAAGATCAGGCCCAAGAAATTCTCAAAGCAATCAAAAAAAGCTTCCCTAAATGGGAAGCTCATCATTTACAAGTTGATACTCAAGGTGCTCATGCAATTGTTTGAGTTTGTTTACGATACTCTAATGGAGTCAAATTATACTTTTCTTTAAAAGCTGCATAAAAACTTTTTTCATCAGGAAATCCTGTATCTGCAGCAATCTTAGACAACTTATCATCAGTTTTTTCAATCAATTCGGCTGCATTTTGGATTCTCAGCAAAGTTAGATATTTCTTAGGTGAAATACCCAAGTATTTTTTAAAAAATTTAGAAAAGTATGCATAACTATAATTATATTTCTTAGCCATTTTCGATAGATGAATTTCGGATTGGTATTCACTATGAAAGTCAGCAATAATTTTTGAAATAACTTCAGGAATATCACGATCAATATTTTTATCAACAGTAAAGTTTTTAACTAATATACTGATCAACTCAACTGCCATAGATAATTGATGTAAACGTTCATCTTCGGTAGTATCCTGACTCTGAGAATCTTTAATTTTACTTATCAAACTCGTCAACTCTTGAAAGGCAACCATTTGGTTGTCTTTTTTTGGTCGTTTTATTAGACAAAAACTTCTCTCACGAACAGTCTGAGGTAAACAATGGCGTAACCAATCATAATTGATCAGTAAAGTAACAATCCTTTGGTCTTGGGTAATTGTAGTATCGAATCCGTGAATCAAACGAGAGTTAATAACATAAATATCGCCCTCTTCTAATTCATACTTTTTATCCTCAATAAACATTGTCCCTGGATTTCCCTTAGCAATATAGGTAATTTCAATTGCCTCATGCCAATGTGGAACTACATATTTTTTTCCAATCGGACGATGATAAATACATTTAATTGGATTAACATAATCAAATTTCAATAACTCCATCGGGGTCGACATATTTGTCCTCCTTTATTATCAAGACAAAAAATGGTAGTTCATCAAATATAATCAAAACCTATTGTCACAATTGTAAGCGTATGCACAGATTGCTGTCAATAAGTTATTTTTTATAGCAATCTTAAAAAGAAATACTCTAAGAAGCAAAAAATGGTACTTTTTAAGTCAAGCTTAAAGTGTCCCAATAACAAGGCATTCCCTTTTACTACATAAATCATTGCAATATAAGTTTAAATAAGTTATATTCTAGTAAATACTTAAAGTAGCTTAAAGAAGGATTCGATATGCAAAAAGAACGACTTGACCTTATTTTAAAAACGCTTCAAGAAAAACAGACCCTTTCACTCAAACAAATCATTGAATTAACCCAAACTTCCAGGGATACAGCCCGTCGAGATATCGTTAAATTATCTGAAAGTAACTTAGTTGAACGTGACTATGGTGGCATCAGTTTACCTAATACTTTTAAAAAATTAGATAACTATTTACAACGTAGCGATGATTTCGTCAACATCAAACAAGAATTAGCAAAACGTGCTGCAATCTTTGCCAATCAGGCCACGAACATATACCTAGACGTTTCAACAACTGTCGAATTCATGCCTAAATATCTCACTAGTCAAAATCTTTTTGCGGTCACTAACTCCCTCGACATTGCTGATCAACTCATCCGTCATGCTAAATGTAAAACTCGTATTTTGGGTGGTAATTTAGATTCAGAAAAGCGATGTGTCGTTGGCACTAGACCTTGTTTAGATTTAGAAAATTATACTTTCGATTATGCATTTTTAAGTGGAGTTGGAATTGATAAGGACGGTGTTTATTACGCCTATGAAGATGACATTGACTACAAAACTAAAATCCGTAAACAAGCTAAAAAAATTGTTCTCTTATTAGATAGCAGCAAAGTTAACGTTAAACATAACTTTAAAGTACTCAATCTCAATCAAATAGACTACATTATTACAAATGATCAACTACCACAGAAACTTGAAAATAAATTACTAAAGTCAAAAACACAAATGATTTATATCTAAGGAGATAGATAATTATGAAAAAAACAATTCTGTTTGACGTTGATGGCACTTTAATTGATACTGAAAAAACAATTATTAAATCTTGGCAAAAGACGCTAAAACAAACTTTCAATATTGAACCGGCTGCCGAGGATTTATTTTATATTCTTGGAATTCCTGGCACTAAAGCTGTAGAACGTTATGCTACTAGTCCAGAACAGAGCCAAGAATTAATTGACCTTTGGGAAAAGAATGACCATCAGATGTTCCATTATGCTAAGCTTTTTGATGGCATAGAAAATATGCTTAGAGGACTAAAACAAAATCAAGTTCAATTGGGTATCGTTACTTCACGAACTAATCAAGAATTAAAAATAGTCTTCGACCACTTTCCTATTAAAAAATATTTCGACACGGCTGTTACTGCATCCCAAACTGAACTACACAAACCAAATCCTGAACCAATCTTAAAAGCCATTGACACTTTAAAAATCGATCCTAAAAACACACTCTATATTGGCGATTCAATTTATGATTTTCAATGTGCCCGTAATGCTCAAGTTGAATTTGCCCTAGCCAGTTGGGGAGCTAAAGAAAACTCTGAATTTAACAAAATTGACTATCTCTTAAAGCAACCCAATGATCTAGTCGAATTATTTATTTAAAAATTAAAATAGCCCTCAAAAGAGACGACATGCGAAATATCTAATCTCTTCTGAGGGCTATTTGTGTTTCAATAATAAAATTACTGTACCTTACTGTACCTAATAATACTTTCAATCAAGCTTATGCCTTCAAATATTTAAATACCTGTTGTCCCGCTTGACGACCAAAGATAACTGTTTCAGCAATAGAATTACCACCAATACGATTGTTTCCATGCAAACCACCTACAACTTCTCCAGCAGCATACAAACCGGCAATCGCCTTATCATCTTTATCTAAAACCTGAGTTTGATGATTAATGGCAACTCCTCCCATTGTGTAATGAACAGCTGGAGCCACATGAATAGCATAAAATGGTCCATCACTAATATTTCTTTCCATTCCTGTTGTTCGACCAAAATCAACATCATCTTGTTGTTCTACAGCAACATTCCAATCGTAAACTGTTTGATGCAATATTTGTGGATCTAGATGAATAGTTTCTGCTAATTTTGCAATAGTATCACCAGTTTTAACCAAACCAATATGATCGTAAAACTCAATTGCCTTAACTCGTTTTCTGATATCACGATCAAAAATCAAATAAGCTCCAGTCCCACCTAAATCATCAATGGCCTTAGTTACATTTTTTCTAGTATCTAACTCATTTACAAAACGTTTGGCATTATTATTAACTAGAATAGCTCCCTCTCCACGTACTGCTTCACCAATCAAAAAGGCATGTGGTGTATCTTGTTGAACGGTTGGATGAACTTGAACTTGATCCATATCCACCAGCTTAGCGCCAACCTTTTGAGCCAGTTTCACTCCATCCCCAGTAGCACCTGGTTGATTAGTAGTCCTCAAGTTCAAAAGATCGGATCGATATTTTGCTAGAAGATCCTTCCCTGCTCCAAATCCACCAGTTGCTAAGATGACTGCTTCAGTATTGATTGTTAAATCACGTTCACCAACAGCCTTAACTCCTGATATTTGGCCGTCTTTAACTAACAGATCGGTTACCTTGATCTTATCAAACAAAGGGATTTGATATTTGGCAACATATTTCAATAGTTCGGTAACCAAATATCCACCAATTGGAGCCAAAGAGCTTGGACGATGTGTTCGCATAGTCTTCATTCCACCAGTAATAGTTAAATCGTCTAGCTTAATGCCATGTTGATTTAACCAATCTATTGCTAAAGCACCATGCTCCGTAAAGAATTTTAATAATTCTGGATTATTTTGTTTACCTCCACCGATAAAGGTTTCATTATAAAAATCCTCAAAACTATCAATAATATGATGATCCAATTGTACAAATGTTTCAGCAGCGTTCATTCCTGAAGAAGCCCTAGTTGTATTACCACCGATTTTATCCATTTTTTCAAGAATTACTGGCGACAAACCTAATTCATAAGCTTGAATGGCACTAGTTAATCCTGCACCACCTGAGCCAATAATAATTACATCATAATGATCTTTTAATTGGTCAATTGTTGTTGGTTCAAAGATAAATTTTTCTGCCATATTATTTCTCCTCAATATTAGTCATATCAATTGGAACAACCCACTTGTCAAATTGTTCAGCCGTAACTAAGCCTGATTTCAAAGCAGCTTGGCGTAACGTCGACCCATCTTTTTGAGCTTGTTGAGCAATCTCAGCACTTTGATGGTATCCAATATGGGGTGACAAAGCAGTCACAGTCATTAACGATTGATCCACTAGTTCTTTCATACGATTCTCATTGACTGTTAAACCAGCAATCATTTTATCAGCAAAACCATAGATAGTTCCGGTCAATAAGTCTGCTGATTCTAAAAATGCACTGATTAGTACCGGTTTATAAACATTCATCTCAAAATTTCCCTGGCTGGCTGCTACGTTGACTGTAACGTCATTTCCCATAACTCGTGCTGCTGCCATTGTAATTGCTTCTGCTTGAGTAGGATTTACCTTTCCCGGCATAATTGAAGAACCTGGCTCATTAGCTGGAATATTTAATTCACCATAACCTGATCTTGGACCACTAGCTAAGAAACGTACATCATTAGCAATCTTCATCAAATCACTAGCCAAAGTTTTAATAGCTCCATGGACAACATTCAATCCTGAATGAGCCGCTAAACCATAAAACTTATTCGTTTCAGCAGTAAAGTTATGTTGATAGACTTGGCTCATCTGTTTGGCAATCTTATCAGCAAAATGAGGTGCTGCATTTAAGCCTGTTCCCACAGCAGTCCCACCTATTGCCAACTCTGCCAATGTTTTGTTCAAAACTTTTAGATAATTTAAATCATGTTCTAACATGCTGACCCAGCCACTAACTTCTTGTCCAAAAGTAAGTGGTGTAGCATCCTGCAAATGAGTTCGACCAATTTTAACAATTTGCCAATACTTCACTTGTTTCTTTTGAAGTTCTTCAATCAAATGCTTGGTTGCTTCCTCCAATTTGTCCACAGCAATAGCTGCCGTAATATTCATTGCCGTAGGAAATATATCATTCGAACTTTGACCATGATTGACATCATCATTAGGTAGAATTTCAACTTTAGAATTGATTCGTTTTGCCACATGAGCAACTACTTCATTAACATTCATATTTGTCTGTGTTCCTGAACCAGTTTGATAAACGACCAATGGAAAATCTTTACGTAAATCTTCATCACTCAAACTCAACAATTGATCGATTGCTTGAACGATTAAATCAGCTTTTTTTTCAGTAATGGCCTGAACTTCATTGTTGGCAATCGCCGCAGCCTTTTTGATCTGCAACAATGCCTTAATAATTTCTAAAGGCATCTTGTTACCAGTCGAAAAATTACTTCTACTACGTTCTGTTTGTGCACCCCACATAGCAGTAGCCGGTATCTTGACTGCACCTAATGTATCTTCTTCAATTCGATATTCTGACATATTTTCCTCCAAAACAAAGTTGTTAATTCAATTATAACGAAGTTGAAACTCTGCCCAAAGAAAAACGCGGGATAAAAAATATTTCATTCCACGTTTGAATTTTATTCATAAATCTTTATTTTTTAATCAATCATTTTGCTAGCGCCATCTACTGTTATAACAATTGGTTTTCCCGCTAATAAATGTACTTCGGTATTATTTGGCAAATAGACGATTTCCAAACGTCTAGCTTGATAAGTCAATCTAATCGTTAGTTTGTTCCATTCTTTAGGCAAATGGTTATTGATTGTCAGCTTATCATTTTTAATTATTATGCCACCAAAACCTTCAGTTACGGTCAGCCAACTACCACCAAGATTAGCCAAATGCAAACCATCACAGCTATTACCTTGTAGGTCTGTTAAATCCGTCCGAACCGTATCATTAAAGTACTTATAAGCTTTATTTTGCAAACCAATTCGAGCAGCCAAAGCACTGAAAATTGATCTAGAAAGCGACGAGTCATGCGTAGTTATCTTTTCATAATAATCGTATTCTCTAGCTAACTGTTCTTTCGATAAATCATCGAATAGAAAATCGGCTAATAACGTATCTGCTTGCTTATTGACCTGATAACGATAAATCGTCAAAGGGTGATAATGCAATAACAGCGGATAATTCTCAGATGGAGTTTGTGAGAAAGGCCAAACAGGTTTTTGAAAAGAACTATCATCTTGTTGATTAATAGCCAATTTTTGATCATAAGGCAAATAGATATCCTTAGCAATTTTAGCCAATTCCTTTTTTTCTAGCGTCGTCACACCCAAGCTGTCTGCTTTTCGAGAAAATTCATCAATCAATTTTACTGCAAATTCCAAATTGAATTTGGCCATTCGATTAGTGTAGTAATTGTTATCCACAAGAGCTGTGTATTCATCTGGGCCAGTGACATCAAAGAAACAAAATTTCTTTTTTCCATTGATCAAACTATAACTACCGAAATTTTTCCAGAATCTAGCTGTTTCTAGAACTATTTCTAGTCCATATTTTTCCACAAAATCTTTATCACCTGTAATCGTTAGATAACAATAAATCGCATAGGCAATATCAGCATCTATATGATATTGCGCTGTCCCAGCAGGATAATAAGCACTTGCTTCATGACCATCAATTGTTCGCCAAGCAAACAAAGCTCCCTGATCAACGCCTAAAGTTCTTGCTCTTTTTTTGGATAAATCCAACAGACTATAACGATATTTGATCAAATCACGAGCAATCTTGTTGTTTGTAAAAGCAAAGAATGGAGCCATATACATCTCTGTATCCCAAAAATAATGTCCCTCATAACCAGTACCGGACATACCTTTGGCTGCAATATTAGTTCGACCATCTCGACCAGCTGAAGACATTAGTTGAAATAAGTTGTAGTGCATGGCTTGATTTAGTTCATCATTTCCTGAAATAGTTACTTCGCTCTTGGCCCAAAAATCATTCCAAAATCTTGTTGAATCAGCCAGAATTTGAGTAAAGGTAGGATATTTTCTTAAATTCATTTTCCGATTGATTGGTCCAACTAATCCTAAAAAGTCAAAATCTTGTCTTTGATCAGGCTTCAATACAAAAGTTTTTTCTAACCCACCGTCAGAATAAACCCCTATTTCAACAAATTGATGGCTTTGCTGTGTTGAAACCTTGAGAACTTCACTGCTGTCTAAAACATTTTTCTCATAACTTAACGTAGAAATCTGCCGAGATTTACGAGGATCGTCACTACCTTTATGATTATTTTTTATATTTAAATGTTTTTTGATAGTAACTGTTCCTGTATAGTTAATTGACCGAATTTCATAACGTAATCCAATAATTGAATCAGGGCTTTGCTGAATGGTACTTTTTAAGGTTAACTTCAAACTTTGGCCAGCTGAATTGGATATTTGATAAACAGAAACTAATAGTCCTTTGTGCATGTTGAGATATTGTGTTTCTAGTTGAGACTTATCAAATAAACGATGATGGGCGTCAAAAACTTCTATAGCTCTTAAATCTGGTAAATTCACTATTGTCTGATTATTTTCAGCATAACCATACGCTTTTTCACCATAATTTATTTTAGATATTTCAAAAAAGCCATTCACTAAAGTTCCTGCGGTAATTGATTTAGCGACTGGATCACTCGCACGAACTCCAAAGTGTCCATTAGATATTGAAAAAATAGTTTCCAAATAACTTGGAGTTTGATTCTTTAATTCACTATTAGTTAAGATCTTAGCATTATTATTCATAATTTTTATATCTCCAAATATCTGAACTTACAAATAAAGTATTAATACTAACTCTTCAAAATATTGTTAATAATGTCTTAAATTTCCAATATGTCTCTTCCCCAAAAAAATATCCCCATGTAGTGACCTTTGATGGTCATACATGGGGATTTCTTATTACTCAGGGATTGACCTATGTTCTATCTCGCCCTTAATTGTATTCAATTATTTAACTTTACGTTTACTATCCTTAATCGCTCTTAAAGCACGTTTACGTGTTTTAATATTAGGACTTTTGAGATTTCTATAAGCTGTAGCGGTAGTCATTTTTTCCATAACTTTCTCCTTACCAACTAGCTTTTTTGACACCTGGAATCTGTCCAGCATGTGCTAATTGTCTAAAATTCAAACGTGACATCCCAAATTTACGCATATAAGCATGTGGACGTCCGTCAATTGAATCACGATTCTTAATTCTTACAGGGCTGGAATCACGGGGTAACTTAGATAAAGCAATATAATCACCTTTTGCTTTAAGTTCTTTACGGATTTCAGCGTATCTTGCTACTAATTCTTGTTGCTTTTTGTTTCTAGCAATTTTTGATTTTTTTGCCACAATAATTCTCCTTGAATGATTTATATATACAATTCGTTTAAATGATAATTTTTACTTTTTAGATTCTACTGATTTATTCTCTATCTGTCAATTAATTAGTTTTCAATAATTATTTTTACAATAATTTAAAAAAAATAATTTAAACAGTTGACATTTACTTAGGTACCGAACTATAATTCATCTTGCAATAAAGTTCGGTACCGAAATAAATTAACAATATACGAAATGAGGAATTTGATATGAGTAAAATTACAGATGATTTAATGAAACAACTAAGATTTGTCAGTGAAGCGGCCAATTACTTCATGAGTCAAAAAAAGCAAAAGCTAACTGGGCAACAAAGGGTTCTTGCCATTTTAAAGTTAGAAGACGGTTTAACTCAGAACTACTTAGCTGAAGTTTTGGATCTTCGCCCTAGTTCAACTGCAGAGTTAATGAAAAAAATGGAAACCAATGGCGATATTATTCGTCAAGAAGACGAAAAAGATAAACGCAGTAAGTTGATTTTTTTGACGGAGAACGGTCGTAAAAAAGCCGAAAAGAATGCTTCTCTAAAAAATGAAAGTTACAGCGAGACCTTTCTTGCTGGGCTTAACGATGATGAAAAAAAACAATTTAGCGACTATCTACAAAAAATTTCTGATGGTTGGGACGATGATTTCAAAAAGAATTCCGAAAAATTTATTGATCCAACTGACCGTTACAAAGCAATGCTTAATATGCGTGATCAAATGATGCACATGCGTGATGATATGTCACCTGCTGATATTGAAAAAATGCGCCACGAAATGCGAGAACATATGCGCCACGCACCATTCGATGGTCGTTGCATGCCTGATTTCAACAATCGTGATTATCATGATTTCAGCAAAGATGGACATGGCCACCGACCAGATTTCAGAAATAACTTTTGGTTTGGAAAATAATCATAACTTTTAATTTTGTGAGGATACAATAATGCGTGATGGAGCAATGATGGGACGCGAATTACCAAAAAGAAACGGTACATTCAAATTCAAAGATTTTTTACATTTGATCAATAGCGTCAATCCTAAAAAATCACTATTTATCTTAGGAATGCTACTTAGCTTGGTTACCAGTGGTGCCAGCTTAGTCGTTCCACAATTAACTAAAAGTCTTGTCGATACCTCAGGACTTTCTAAAATCGACAGCAAAATGGTAGTTGTTTTGATTTTAGCATTCTTGATTCAACTCGGTTTTGGAACTATTGGCGGATATATCCTTAGATATGTCGGTGAAAGTTCCGTTAAAACTTTACGAGAAAAGCTTTGGGCACATCTTTTAAAATTACCAGTAGACTACTTCGACAATCATAAATCAGGAGAAAGTAGTTCCCGCCTCGTTAATGATACAAGTGTGATCAAAGATTTGATAACTTCACAGTTCCCTAATTTTATTACCGGAGCTATTCAACTAATTGGATCAATGATCATTCTTTTCTTTATGGACTGGAAAATGGCTTCCTTAATGTTTGGTGTCGTACCAATTATTGTGTTAATACTTCTACCAATTGGACGCATTATGTCAAAACTAGGTCGTAAACTTCAAGCTGCTACAGCCGACTTTAACGCTGATGCTAGCGAAAAGTTATCAGAAGTTCGTTTGATCAAGTCTAGCAATGGTGAAACATTTGAAAAAGTAACTGGTGGTAAATTTATCAATCGTATTTTCAATGTTGGAATTAAAGACGCCAAAATAGAAGCAGTCTTACAACCAATCATGACTACGGTCATGTTAGGAATTTTCGTTGGTATCTTAGGATACGGTGCCGTTAGAATTCAACAAGGAACTCTATCAAGTGGTTCCTTAGTCGCCTTTTTACTATACCTTTTCAATATCATTACCCCCGTAGCCAATTTTGCAACCTTCTTTTCACAGGTTCAAAAAGCTATGGGTTCAACTGAAAGAATTCAAGAAATTCTTAACACCGAACCTGAAATTTCTACTGTTGGTGAAGAAGTTGATGTCGAAGGTAAAACCGTCACTGCTGCTCATTTGAATTTCAGCTATGATGCCGACCATCAAATCTTGCACGATGTTTCCTTTGAAGCTAAGCCTAATACAGTAATTGCCTTTGCAGGTCCTTCCGGTGGTGGTAAATCAACTATCTTTGCCCTATTAGAAAGATTTTATCAACCCGATAGTGGTTCAATTTTAATCGGTAAAAAATCTATCAAAAATATTGACCTAGCAAATTGGAGATCTCAAATTGGTTATGTATCTCAAGACAGTGCTGTTTTTGCTGGTAGTATTCGCGATAATCTCCAATATGGTTTAAACAAACAATTGACTGACGAAGAACTTTGGCATGGTTTAAAATTGGCCTACGCTGATGAATTTGTCAAAACCTTCCCCGAACAATTAGACACCCAAATTGGTGAACGTGGTGTTAAATTATCTGGTGGTCAAAAACAACGAATTGCTATTGCCAGAGCTTTCTTACGTGACCCTAAGATTTTAATGCTCGACGAAGCAACTGCAAGTTTAGATTCTGAATCAGAAGAGAAAGTTCAACGTGCTTTGGATCAACTAATGGTTGGACGCACAACTTTAGTTATCGCACATCGTCTTTCAACAATCGTTGATGCAGATCAAATTTACTTCATTGAAAAAGGAACAGTAACCGGACATGGTACTCATAAAGAGTTAATGAAAAACCATGAATTGTATGCTCAATACGTCAATGAACAAATGGTCAACTAAATACTTAATGTTTTAAAAAGAAAACAGTGTCTATTAGTTTCAGGTATTTTTACCTTGAAAGCTTAATAGGCACTGTTATTTTTTTATTAATTAATTTAGAATCAGAAATCCAATTGGTAACAAAAAAACTGTGAATTCTCCCATGTTTCTTAATAGATAATTTTAGAAAATAGTTGGAACTAAACCACCATCAACTCTGAGTGCCTCTCCAGAGAACGACGATGAATCTGGACTAGCAACAAATGCCGTAAAACGACCGATTTCTTCAGGACGGATCAACCTTTGTATCTGTGAACGTGAACGATGGTTTTTCATAAAATCTTGTTCCCATTCATCCTTTGGTAAATCACTATCTTGATACATATCATCTAGCATTTTCTGAACGCCTTCAGTCAAAGTTGAACCGGGCATAATAGTATTAACCGTCACATGGCTAGCCTTAGTTAACATTGACAAGCTCTTTGCTAAAGATAAATTCATTGATTTAGTCATACTGTATTGGGGCATTTCACCTGAAGGCATAACTGCTTCTTCACTAGCAATAAAAATTATCCGACCAAAATCTTGTTGGAGCATCTTAGGTAGATAAAACTTAGCTAATGAATTGCCGGCTAGAACATTGATTCTAAAGAACTTTTCCCATGTAGCATCATCAATATCAAAATAATCTTTGGGTTGAAAAATCCCCATATTATTTACCAAAATATCCACTTGAGGAATAATATCAAAAAGCTTTTCTCGATCACTCTCTACTGACAAATCAGCAGCAACTCCCTGAACTTTAATATCAGAAAATTTCTTTTGAATTTCAGCAACAACTTGATCAACGTCAGACTGTTTTCTTCCATTAATGATAACGTTGGTACCTTCACGTGCCATTTCGATGGCAATTGCCTTACCTATTCCTTTAGTTGAACCAGTAATCAAAGCTAATTTATTTGTTAAATGAAGATCCATAATTACTCCTCCTTAATTAATTCGTACTCATAATATAAAACGAATTAACCAATTTGGATAGTATGCACTTTTTAGTATTATAGGTACTTTTTTGTTCCTATGATATTAAAAAACAACTTTTTAAATTAACTTACCCCTTTAAATAATTTTCAGCTCTTTTTTCTGTTGTTGAATCAAAAGCCACAAAATAAACCTTACTATCTGGCTTGAAATTCTTCACAGTATCAATTGCTATTGTAACCGCCTCTTCTAATGGATATCCATAAATACCTGTACTGAGAAATGGTATTGCAATTGAATTTATATCTAATTTTTGTGCTATTTCCATCACGGCCCGATAAGCCGCATTTAATAATTCCGCTTCGCCATGTTCACCATCGTTATAACGGGGACCAACTGCGTGAATAACATAGTCTGCGTTCAAATTATATGCTGGTGTATATACAGCCGTACCAGTTGGTGTTCCGCCAAAAGAAAGCATTTCTTGACCTAATTTAGGACCGGCCTTCTTATTCAATGCGCCATCAACACCACCACCAGGTACTAAAGCGCTATTAGCAGCATTAACGATTGCATCAACATGAAATGGTAAATAAGCAATATCACCTTTAATAACGGAAATCTTTTCCATAATGATTACTTCTTTCACTACAAAACATATTTCTCCACGGCTTTCGAAACGCCGTTTTGATTATTACTATCCGTTACTACGTTAGCACATTTTTTAACCTCAACCGGAGCATTTTGCATTGCAACTCCCAAACCAGCTAGCTTCAACATTGGTACATCATTGAAGTTATCACCGATGGTCATCGTATCTTTTAAGTCTAATTCATACGCCTTGGCCAATTCACGCAGAGCTTTTTCTTTAGAAACATTACTATTAGTTATTTCTAGATAATTAGGTTTAGATAAATAAAATGAACTATTGGGAAAAACGGCATCACGTAAATAATTCATAACCTTATCTATTTCAGCAGAATCACTTACTAGAAGAATCTTATGAATAGGTATTTGATGTTTTTCAACTAATTTATCTACATCGGTCACGATTGGATCAATCTCGGTAATTTCTGACTCAATTGTGACCCACTTATCAGTATCCTCAACATACCAATCCGCACCCGTATAAAGATTTATTGAAACTTTAGGATACTTATCGTGAATGATTTTTACTATTTGTTCAACCTCATTATTATCTAATCCATGACTGAATACAGTTGAGTAATTTTCATTCTTTAAATCTTTGATAACTAAAGCACCGTTATAGCAAGCAATCGGATTATCTAAAACATCTAATTTTTGAGCAATTGGCAGCATCCCTTTGGGTGATCTGGCTGATGCTAAAACAAAAGGAATTTCTTTTTGTTTTAACCTTTCAATTGATTCTTTTAAACCACTATCTACAATATTATTATCATTTAATATTGTTCCATCAATATCACTCAAAATTAATTTAACAGTCATTATTATTCACCTCAATATTTAAAAAATGCTTATAAATTAGTATTATATTTTGTATCATAGCATATTTTTAATATTGAATAGGAAACCATCCTTATCCTCTGATAAAAATCCCAGCTATGATAAAATTAATATGATTATTTGGGAATAATATATCAATAAGTGAGGTGATTTTATGAACGGAATTACTCCGTACATAAATGATTTACAAAGGATTTCACTTTATTGGGGAATGGCAACTATCATTCTCTTTGGAATCTTTTTATTCATGTGGTTGAGGGAACCACGACGTCTGATCAATGGTATTACCTTTACCATTTTCTTCATTAGCTTTTTAAGTGAGCTTGCAATATTGATTTTTAGCACTAATAATCTACCTTTTATCGTTATAATGGGTGTTTTATTCTTGTTGATTGTCGGAGTTATTTCAGTAACAATGCTTTTCATGTGGGCTTTATTGCTTTGGAACGCCTTGATTGTTTGGAAACGTGAAAGTCATACGTTATCAAATATGTTAACGTTATTTCTAGCTTTGTTCTTAATAGGTTTATGGATTGTTAATTCATTCATGGCTGGACGAGCAAGATTCTTACCTGATTGGTTCAATACTTTAATATCTAGCTTGCCAGTTATTGGCTTCTATCTAGTTATTTGCTCTTATAACTTCTTAGTCAATGTCTTCTTATACCAGTTTCTACCTCGACGTTATAAAGCCGATTATTTAATTGTCCTAGGAGCGGGTTTAATTAACGGCGATACTGTATCCACACTACTTGGCAATCGAATTGATGCCGCTATAAAGTTTGCTAACAAACAGATTAAAAAGGGACGTCCAGCTCCGAAAATTGTATTCTCTGGTGGCCAAGGTCCTGACGAAAAATTATCTGAAGCCCAAGCCATGGCTGACTATGCAATTGCTCACGGTTGGGATAAGGATTTAGTCATCCTTGAAGATAAGTCACGAAATACCTTGCAGAATATGCAATTTTCAAAAGCAATTATTCAAAATGACTATGGTCAAAATAATGCCTATATTAAATTCTTTAGCAATAATTACCATATTTTTCGTGCTGGTCTTTACGCTAAAATGGCTGGAATTGCCGCTAATGGTATTGGTGCAGCGACTAAATTCTATTTTTTACCCAATGCTTTGATTAGAGAATTTGTTGCCGTCTTCTTGATGAATAAAAAAAGACACCTGATTGTAATTGGTTTAATAATGGTTTTGACACTGTTACTAGTAGCAGTCACAATCTACACAAATATCATGTCACATTAAAAATAGCGTCTGTTATAAGATTCGGGTATTTCATATACCTTGAGAATACTTATTAACAGACGCTATTTTTACTTTTTAATAAACATTTCTAATGATTATTTTGAACGATAAAATAAGCGCCTCTGACATTGCTCTTATTCTGAGATCTTTGATGGACAAATCTAAATCTATTCTCCAATTCCTTAGGAACATCGATACCATCTACTAGCTTGAAACCAATTGAACGCTTGCCATGTTTATCTAAGCTTGCTTGAAGATTAACTTCTAATCCATTGTCATAAAAAATATATGAACAACGCACGTTATTAACAGCAAAGTCACTTACTGCCAATGCCGTATAAGGAAGTTCTAAATCATGCTTCTTCAAAATAGCTTCAATACGATTAATAATTTCAGGATTTTCGTCAGCCGACATGGTTACAAATTCACTTTGATATTTATTCCAAAAATAGCGAGCTTCACTTGCTCTCAACTCTGCCAACTCTTTTGCTACTGGTGAATCTTCTAAGCCAGTTGTTGCAACATTTTCAAAATCTACTTTATAAACCATTGTGCTTCCTTTTCTAATTAAAAAAGTTTTTTAATAAATTTCATTCAACCAATTGATAATATTAACTTTTTCCACTTTAGTCAAGAACATCTAGTTTACTATTAGATTTCAAATTCCTTTCTTATGTAACATATATGAATAAACACAAGGCAAAATAATTACCGTCAAAAGAATAAATAAAGTCAATCCAGCAACTCCTAATAGACCACAAACAATCAAAAGAATGCCGCCAACAATATACATCTTTGATCCAAAACGATGTGTTAAACGCCAATTTCTAGAACTATTCAGAGTCCAAGGTAGACGAATTCCAATTACTTGATTAGGTCCAACTACACCTAGAATAATACCTAGAACAATTAAAAGAATACCTGTAACACAATCTATCAAAACTAATCCAATGCTAGAAATATTAATTTCCAAAGCTGAGGTAATCATCAAGAAGTTCACTAGAATTGAAACAACCGGTAGAATTCCCATAACTGCATAATTGATCCATTCAGGGATATCCGCATTTTTAGGATCATGTCGAATGAAATAAGCAATCAACAATTGTGCCAAGGTTAAAATAATCGGCAACGAGAAAATAGCTAGTGGCTTAGGACACCACCCATCGACTACTAAACGGCCGTTAAAATGAACCGGCATCTGATCGGGCAATCTTTTCCACAACCCCAGTGCAAAAACACTCGGTAACCAAATCACCAAAATAGATAAATTTTCGATCAATTTCTTTCTTCTCATGGGAATCACCCCTAGTTTTCAAGTTATCCATATTATAATCCGGAAAATATATTACTATTAATAATTTGAATTAACTTTTTACCCTAAAAATTTCTCCATAACGACAACCGTATAACCTGGCACTGAAACCTCACGACCATCTTTCACAAATCCATTTTTCAACAGAAAATGTTCACTTTGTGTATTACCTTTGGCATAGGCTACCTCAGCTCTTTTTAAATTAGTTGACTTTATGCTCGATAAAACATCGTTCATGATTCCACTGCCAATCCCTTGACCCTGATACGATTTGTCTACCATAAAGAATCCAATCCATACACTTTGGTCGTCAGGATATTGGGTAATCAAATCCAAAATAGCAATTAATTTATTGTCATCAAAAAATCCAACATAATATTTATCCGCCAAAGTCTTATTAGCTGGAACTACCTTCATATCTTCCAAAATGGAATGTCTAGTGGCCTGTGGTGGACAAAAATTGAAATAGGTTGGGTTACTTTGTACTAAGGCAAAGGCCTTATCAGCATCTACCGGCGTTAATTTTCTAACTTGATATTTTTTTGATAACTTATCCACATCTATCATAATTTATCCTCTTTTTTATTAATCATAACAAAAAAACATCCCTCGAAGTGAGAGATGTTTTTGATCCAAAACTGAAAATAGAAATATTAACGTTTTGAGAATTGTGAAGCCTTACGGGCTTTCTTAAGACCTGGTTTCTTACGTTCCTTCATACGAGGGTCACGTGTTAAGAAGCCGGCTGACTTAAGTGAAGGTCTGAAATCAGGATCTACATCAAGTAGGGCTCTAGCGATACCATGTCTAATTGCTCCAGCTTGTCCTGAGAAGCCACCACCGTTAACGTTAGCAATAACGTCATAGTTGTCTGCTGTTTCAGTAACATCTAGAGGTTGTTTCATATCAGCAATCAAATTGTCAAAAGGAATGTAATCTTTGACATCACGTTTGTTGATAGTAATCTTTCCGTTTCCAGGAACTAAGCGTACACGAGCAACTGAATCCTTGCGACGACCTGTTCCGGCGTATGATACTTGTGCCAAATTCTTTTCCTCCTTAAATTAGTTTGTTGATATCCAACATTTCTGGATTTTGGGCTTGGTGTGAGTGATCTGAACCTGCATAAACATGCAACTTCTTGATTTCTTGACGACCAAGAGTGTTCTTAGGTAACATGCCACGAATTGAGTCTTCAACAAAGCGTTCTGGCTTTGTAGCTCTCTTTTCTCCAGCACTAATGCTCTTCAACCCACCTGGGTGATCTGAATGAGAATAATAAATCTTATTCTTAGCTTTCTTACCTGTTAATCTAACTTTATCTGCATTGATGACAATAACATTGTCACCTGTATCAACGTTAGGTGTGTAAGTTGGTTTGTTCTTACCTCTTAAGATAGAAGCAACAACTGATGAAAGTCTACCTAAGACAACATCTTCACCGTCAATTACATACCATTTACGTTCAACTTCACTTGCTTTTGCTAATGGTGTTGTACGCACTATAAATTCCTCCAGTTTCTACGTCTGTTTGACAACCTAATAAGTTTCCGGGGCTTATCGTGGGGCAAACAATACCAGTTACAATAATACTGTGATTTCTATAGTAAGTCAATATTTATCCACAGAATTATTAATAAAAAACTTCTTTTAAATATAGTCCACTTGCCGGTGCTGTTCCACGAGCTTCTTGTCGATTCTTCACTTCGAACAATCTCAAGAAGTCATGTACATCCCGACGCCCATTACCAATCTCCAACAGAGTAGCAACTAAAATTCTAACCATATTGTATAGGAAGCCATTGCCTGTAAATTCGAAAACTAATTCGTCATTGTTTTTATTATACACACATGTAGCAGAATAGATAGTCCTAACTTTATTTTCGATCACGCCACCGGAAGCCGCAAAGCTCGAAAAATCATGTTCGCCGACAAGATCTTTCAAGGCAATCTGAATCTTTTCCACAGACAGAGCATAAGGATAATGCCCTGTGTAAAACCTTTTAAAAGGATCAGTATAATGTCCACAATCTACTCGATATTGATAAGTTTTCTTTTTAACCCCAAAGCGAGCATGAAAATCGTCATCAACAATCTGTGAATCCTTTGCCAAAACATCTAAAGGCATCAACGAATTGATAGCCCTTAACATATTTTCAGCTAGGATAGTTCCAGGGTAATCAAAGTGGATCACTTGTCCCAGAGCATGAACACCTGCATCGGTCCGACCCGAACCAAATACTGCAACATGCTGCCCTTTAGTCATCTTAGTTAAAGCTTTCTCTACTACACCTTGAACTGTTCGCAAATCATTTTGACGTTGAAAGCCATGGAATTTAGTTCCATCATAGGCAATCGTCAATTTGTATCTTGTCATAAATTAATAACTCCGTAAGAATAATAAAATAATTGTTACTGCGGCCATAAAAATAACCATCAAATTATCACGTTTTGACCAACTGAGAACTCGATACTTACTTCGACCCTCGCCGTCCTTATATCCACGTGATTCCATAGCAATTGCCAAGTCATACGCAATTGAAAAGCTACTTACAAATAATGGAATCAAAATGGGTACAAACGACTTAATACGCTTAATGATTCCACCTTCACCAAAATCAACACCTCTAGCTCTTTGAGCATCCATTATTTTAGTTGTCTCATCAACTAATAGCGGCACGAACCTTAAAGCAATCGACAACATTAAAGCAACTTGTGTCACTGGAAAACGAACTTTCTTCAGTGGTTTAAGAATGCTCTCGATCGAATCGGAAATTTCAATAGGTGTCGTAGTCAACGTCAAGAGTGTTGAAATAAAAATAATTAAAATAAAGCGCATAAAAATGTAACCAGCAATCACCATTCCCTCTTTAGATAGAGTAAAGATTCCCCAGTGCCATATAGGATGACTACTTGGTGTAAATAGTAACTGCAAAACGACCGTAAAAAGTATTAACCAGAAAACTGGCTTCAAACCCTTAATAAAAAAGCCCAGATTGATTTTTGACAAGTAGACGGCGAATAAGACGAATGCCAATAAAAAGGCGTAAGAGGCTACATTATTAGCCAAAAAAACAATACCGACAAAATAAAATGTTAATAAAAATTTACCACGTGGGTCTAAACGATATATTAAGGAATCCCCTGGTAAATATCTTCCTAGAATAATCTTATCCATTTAATCACCATTCAACTGTTGTTTAATTTCAATTCCCAATTCATCAATTGTTATGGGTAGTTTATCAAACTGAAATCCCTTTTTTGATAACTCCTTAGCAAAAGCAGCGCTCTTAGGAAGCGTCAACAAGTCTTCTTTCAGTAAATCTTGATTGTTGAAAACTTCTTTGGGTAAACCCTCGGTAATTAGTTTTCCACGGTGGATAACTGCCATCTCATCTGCATAATCAGCTACATCATCCATATTGTGGGTAATCAAAATAATCGTCTTACCCTCTTCTTGCAATCCTTTAAATAACTCCATTATTTCCTTACGCCCCACCGGATCAAGTCCAGCTGTTGGTTCGTCTAAAATAATGGTCTCTGGGTCACTAGCCAAAACTCCAGCAATTGCCACTCGACGCATTTGTCCACCTGATAAATCAAACGGCGACTGAGTTAAATATGTTTCATCCAGTCCTACCATTTTAATCATCTTATGTGCAGACTCTCTTGCTTCCTCTTCAGAAGCTCCAAAATTCATTGGACCAAACATGATATCTTTTTCCACAGTATCCTCAAACAACTGATTCTCTGGAAATTGAAATACCATTCCAACTTGCTTACGTAAAGGTTTAAGATTCTTATTATTAGTTTCTGAAGTAATAACACGTTCTCCGACTTTAATATTACCTGAAGTCGGTTTAAGCAAAGCATTGATATGACGTACTAATGTCGACTTACCACTACCAGTTTGCCCTACAATTGCTGTAAACAATTTATCCTTAATTGTAAAAGAAACATCATCCAACCCCAAATTGGCTGTTGGACTATTAGGATTATATGAATGTGTCACATGATCGAATGTAATTTCCATAATTGTTGCTTTAGCTCCTCTTCATTCAGATAACCCTCAGGCAATTTTAACTTATCCCCTAGCGTTGATATTAATTTGTTCGTAAATGGCTCCTCAAGCCCAAATTTACGCAAATTAGACCCTAAATCGTAAATCTCAACTGGTTTTCCATCTTGAACGATTTTTCCATCATTTATCACTACGATTCGTTGCGATAATTCTGTCTCCTCGATATCGTGTGTAATAGAAATAATTGTCAAATCTTGCTCCTGCCTTAATTGTTGAACCAAATTCAAGACAGTTCGACGTCCATCTGGGTCCAACATACTAGTAGATTCGTCCATGATAATAATCTGTGGTTTAGTAGCTAAAACTCCAGCAATTGCTACTCGTTGCTTTTGACCACCAGAAAGTGATTGCGGATCTCTTTTCTTAAAGTCAGACATTTTGACTAGCTTCAAAGCCTCATCAACTTCAGTAACCATCTTATCTCGTGGAATCCCCTGGTTTTCTAATCCAAATGCAACATCATCTTCGACAGTTGCACCAACAAATTGATGATCTGGATTCTGAAAAACTATTCCGATTTTGGTTCGTGCTTCCCAGATATTATCCTCATTGATGATTTGACCATCAATCGCAATTGTACCTGATTCAGCTTCGATCAATCCATCGATCAACTTCGTTAAAGTTGATTTACCACTACCATTTTTACCGACGATCGATACCCATTCATTTTTATAGATATCAAGCGACAAATTATTGATAGCGGGGTGCTTAGCATCTGGATAAGTATAATTTAAGTCCTTGATTGAAATTATTTTTTCCAAGAGCAATCTCCCTAAAAAATTATGTTACATATATAATAACAAATTTGGGCAAAAAAAAATCATTCGATAAATTAGTGTCCCTTTTTACAGAGATCTCAGAGATAGACTTGGCTGTAAACAACCATCATCTTAACACTCACTAATTCATCAGAATGACTGATTTTTTAAATATTAATAAACAATTATTATTAAACTAATTCAATAACAACCATTGGTGCAGCATCTCCACGGCGTGGAGTTGTCTTCAAGATACGTGTGTATCCACCATTACGTTCTTTGTAACGAGGTGCAATATCACTGAAAAGTTTTTGAAGAGCTGATTGTACAATAACTGCATCATCATCTTCTGTAATGTTAGCAACTTCGTTTCTAACATAAGCAGCAGCTTGGCGACGAGCATGCAAATCACCGCGTTTACCTAAGGTTATCATTTTTTCTGTTGTACGACTGATTTCTTTAGCACGTGTTTCAGTTGTTACAATATGTTCATTAATGATTAAATCAGTAGTTAAATCGCGTAACATTGCTTTTCTTTGTGAACTGTTACGTCCTAATTTACGGTAGCCCATGTCTATACCTCCTGTTTGAATTTGATATTATTAGTCTTCTTGCTTCAATGACAATCCAAGATCAGCAAGCTTTTCTTTAACCTCAACAAGTGACTTGCGTCCAAGGTTACGAACACGCATCATATCTGCTTCAGATTTTTCAGTAAGCTCTTGCACAGTATTAATACCGGCACGCTTCAAACAATTATATGAACGAACTGACAAGTCAAGTTCTTCAATAGTCATTTCAAGTTTCTTCTCTTTTTGAGTTTCCTCTTTTTCGATCATCATGTCTGCACTCTTAGCTTCTTCAGTAAGATTTACAAAACTATTTAAATGTTCTGTAAGGATCTTAGCTGACAAACTAATAGCTTCGCGTGGTCCAATTGAACCATTTGTCCAGATATCGATTGTTAATTTGTCGAAGTCGTTTCTCTTACCCACACGAGTGTTTTCAACTTGATAGTTAACCTTTTCTACAGGTGTAAAAATTGAGTCAACTGGAAGAACACCAATAGGTGTTTCGTCCGTCTTATTTTGTTCTGCAGGAGTATATCCACGACCATTTTTAATTGTCATTTGCATGTGGAAGTGTCCACCCTCAGCAACAGTACAAATAAATTGTTCTGGATCGAGGATTTCCAAGTCATCATCAGCTTTGATATCGTTAGCTGTAACAGTAGCTGGACCAACAATGTCGATCTCTGCTTTTAAGCTGTCTTCAGCATAAGACTTTAGCTTTAATTTTTTGACGTTAAGCACAATTTGTGTAACATCTTCAATTACGCCATCAACAGCTGAAAATTCATGCAATACACCGTCTATTTGAATATCAGATACCGCTGTACCAGGTAATGATGCTAATAGAACTCTACGTAAAGAATTACCTAAAGTTGTACCATAACCTCTTTCAAGCGGTTCGATAATATATTTACCGTAACTACTACTTTCTTCAACAGAAGTAATAGATGGCTTTTCAAATTCGATCATTCGGTTAGTTCCCCTTTCAAAACGAAATGTGTGTAGCGTAGTTCATATGGGTATACAACCATTCTATACACGACGACGCTTTGGAGGACGAGAACCATTATGAGGAACTGGTGTAACATCACGAATAGCAGTAATTTCCAAACCAGTAGCTTGTAGTGAACGGATTGCAGCTTCACGACCAGATCCTGGACCCTTAACAGCTACTTCGACTGTTTTCATACCATGTTCCATTGATTCTTTAGCAGCTGCTTCTCCAGCCATTTGTGCGGCAAATGGTGTTGATTTACGACTACCCTTGAATCCTAGTGCACCTGCTGATGACCATGAAACGGCATTACCGTTAACATCAGTGATCATAACAAGTGTGTTGTTGAATGTGGAGTGGATATGTGCAACACCAGATTCAATATGCTTCTTAGTACGGCGCTTACGACCTTTACTTTGTGCCATGATTAACCTCCTATCTTAATCTTGTTATTTCTTCTTACCTGCAATGCTGATCTTCTTACCTTTACGAGTTCTAGCATTGTTCTTTGTGTTTTGACCACGAACTGGCAAACCACGACGATGTCTCATGCCACGATATGAACCAATTTCTTGTAGTCTCTTGATATTCATGCTTACTTCACGACGTAAGTCACCTTCGACACGAACCTTATCAACTTCTGCACGAATCTTGTCTTCTTGATCAGGAGTCAAGTCTCTTGTACGGATGTCTTCTGATACGCCAGCGTCTTTAAGTACCTTTTGAGCTGTTGTTTCGCCAATACCAAAAATGTATGTTAGGGCGATAACGATTCTCTTATCACGAGGTAAATCTACACCTGCTATACGAGCCATTAATCAATACACCTCCTATTAATATTATCCTTGTCTTTGTTTGTGCTTTGGATCTGCAGAGCAAATTACCATAACGCGACCGCGTCTCTTAATTACTTTACAGTGTTCGCACATAGGTTTAACGGATGGTCTTACTTTCATATTGTGGAACCTCCATTCCATTAAAAAACTTATTATCTATATCTATATGTAATTCTTCCCTTGGTTAAATCATAAGGGGATAATTCCACGGTAACCTTGTCACCGGGTAAAATTCTAATATAATGCATACGGATTTTACCTGACACATGGGCTAGAATTGTAGCGCCATTTTCAAGCTTTACCTTAAACATTGCATTAGGCAATGTTTCTGAAATTGTACCTTCTACTTCAATGACATCTTCTTTTGCCAAAGATATTAACCTCCATGGGATGAAATTAATCTGCATATACTGGCGAATTATACAATAATTTCCCGTACATGTAAACAACCAAAGCAAAAAGTTTTACAAGCTTTGTAAAACTTTCTTTACTTCGTTATAAACTTCATCTATTTCTTGTTCACCATTGATCTTGTGCAACAAGTTCAACTTGTCGTAAAAATCAATTAATGGTGTATTCATTTCAATATTAACTTTTAATCTATTCTTTACAGTTGCTGGCTTATCGTCCTCACGTTGATAGAAGTCATGGCCGCCACAAACGTCGCATGTTCCTTCAACTTTAGTAGGATTGTAAATTTTATGATAAGTTGCTCCACATTTGGAACAGATATATCTTCCAGATAAACGATCAACTAATGTTTCAGGCTTTACATCAATATAGATGACAGCATCTATTGGTTTGTTTACATTCTTTGCAATTGTCTGTAAAGCGTTAGCCTGTTCAAGAGTTCTCGGAAATCCATCTAACATATATCCGTCTTTTTGAACGTCATCTTCTGATAAACGTTCTTGAACGATACCTTCAGTAACATCGTCTGGAACAAGTTCACCTTTATCGATGAACCCTTTAGCCTTCAAACCAATTTCTGTCTTATTGGCCATGGCTGCTCTAAACATGTCACCAGTTGATATATGAACAACTTTAAAATCTTCAACAATCTTTTCAGCTTGAGTACCTTTACCAGCACCAGGTAATCCCATCAATACAATATTCATTGTCTGTCACATCTCCAATTATCTAATAAATCCAACGTATTCACGCTTCATCAAAAGACCACGTAATTGACGATCCATTTCCAAAGCAACACCAACGATAATCAACAAACTTGTACCACCTAATCCGATGGATTGAGGTAAGTTGAATAAGTTAGCTGCTAGTAATGGAAGTAATGAAACCAAACCTAGGAACGCAGCTCCGACGGTTGATAGTCTCATCAATACACCTGACATGAACTTGATTGTTTCATTACCAGGCCAAACACCAGGGATATAAGCCCCTTGTTTTTGTAGGTTTTCTGCAAGCTTCTCAGGGTTTACTTGAACAAATGCATAGAAGAATGTAAATAATACAATCAACAATGTATAAATAATAGAACCTGTTGTAGTCTGCATACTGAATATTTCTGTTAATACTTGATACCATTGATCTCCACTGTGATTTGCTTGGAACGCCATCAAAATTGTTTGAGGCGTAACAATAAATGAACTAGCGAAGATAACAGGAATAACACCAGCAACGTTAACCTTCAATGGTAGAAAACTTTCACTACCACTACCTGCAGCACGTCTTGTATATTGAATAGGAATTCTTCTATTAGCTTGTTGTACATAAGTAACAAACTGAACAACAATCAAGATGATGATCACAAGACCAACCATAAATCCGATATTCTTAGCAAGATCTGCTGAGCTAGCGTTTGTAATATAGTCACGGTAAATCTGTTGAATTCCATTAGGGAATCTAGCAATAATACCAGCGAAGATAATTACAGAGACCCCATTACCTAAACCTTTATCGGTAATCTGCTCACCAATCCAAGTAAGAAGCATCGTACCACCTGTTAAGATGATACCAATTGTAATGAAAGCTCTCATATTAGGAGATTTAACTAATCCTAAACCACTTAATTGGTTAAAACCGGCAGTAATACCGATTGACTGAACAAAACCTAAAACAATCGTCAAATATCTCGTTACTTGATTTAACTTTCTACGACCAACTTCACCTTGTTTACTCCACTCCACAAATTTAGGAACAATGTCCATTTGTAGAAGTTGAACAACAATTTGGGCCGTGATGAATGGTGAAACACCCATTGAGAAAATAGAGTAGTTTGAAAGACCACCACCGGTTACAGTATCCAATAGCGGAACCAATCCTGTAGAACCAACTTTATCCATTGCCGCAGCATTAACGCCGGGCACTGTGATTTGTGATCCCAAACGGTATATAACAAGTAACATCAAGGTAAAGAGAATCTTTTTACGGATTTCCTTGACCTTTAGAGCATCTCTGATAGTTCTAAGCATTAGATCACCTCTACAGTGCCACCAGCGGCTTCGATTGCTTTAGTAGCTGCGGCTGAACTCTTAGCAACTTTAACAGTTAACTTAGCACTAACCTCACCGTTAGCAAGCAACTTAACACCATTATATTGTTTTTTAATGATTCCTGCTTCTTTTAATGTTTCAACATTAACTTCAGCACCATCATTAAACTTACTTAATTCGCTTAGATTTACAATAGCATATTCCTTGCGGTTGATGTTATTGAATCCACGTTTTGGCATACGACGGAACAAAGGCATTTGTCCACCTTCAAAACCGATACGTGTCTTACCACCTGATCTAGCCAATTGACCTTTTTGACCACGACCAGCAGTTTTACCTGTACCACTTGAAGTACCACGACCTAGACGCTTTCTTGAGTGTCTTGAGCCTGCACTTGGTTTAAGTTCGTTTAGTTCCATTATTGCACCTCCTAATCTTTTATAATTTTATTAATCTTTAACTTCTTCAACACTAACTAAATGAGCGATCTTCAATACAGCACCACGAATGGCAGGATCATCCGGCTTAACAACTGAACTTGAAACTCTTCCAAGACCAAGTTCTTTTACGATCTTACGTTGAGCAGGAAGGCGGTGAGCTGCACTTCTAGTTAGGGTAATTCTAAGTTTAGCCATAATTACACACCTTTCTTCTAGTTAAGCAATTCTTGGGCTGAGATTCCGCGCATTTCAGAAACGCTTTGGGCAGTCTTTAATTGTTTTAGTCCATCGATTGTGGCACGAATTACGTTGATTGGAGTATTTCTTCCAAGTGATTTACTTGTAACATCACCAACACCTGATAATTCGATAACGGCACGAACGGCACCACCAGCGGCAATACCAGAACCTTCTTCAGCAGGTTTCAACATGATCTTACCAGCACCAAATGTACCGATAACTTCATGAGGAATTGTTGAACCAACCATAGGAACACTGATAAGGTTCTTCTTAGCATCTTCAACAGCTTTACGAATGGCTTCAGGAACTTCTTGAGCTTTACCTGTACCGAAACCTACGTGACCATTCTTGTCACCAACGATTACGATAGCAGCAAAACGTAGACGGCGTCCACCTTTAACAACCTTAGTAACACGGTTGATTGAGACAACGCGATCTTCTAATTCTAATTGAGATGGATCGATATATGTCATAAATTTGGTTTCCTCCTTCTAGAATTTTAGCCCATTTTCACGAGCTGCTTCAGCAAGACTTTGAACACGTCCGTGATATAAGTAACCACCACGATCAAAGATTACATTGCTAATTTTTGCTTCTTGAGCTCTTTGTGCAACCAATGCACCAACAGCTTGAGCTTGTTCAACTTTTGAACCGTCTTTAACTTCTTTATCAAGAGTTGAGGCACTTGCTAGCGTTACACCCTTTACGTCATCAATTACTTGAGCGTAAATGTTTTTATTAGAACGGAATACATTTAAGCGTGGGCGCTCAGCAGTACCAGAGATTTTGGCACGGATACGTCTTTGACGTTTTTGACGTGCTTTGTTTTTGTCTGGTTTGTTAATCACAATTTTCACCTCATAGATTTATTTACTACTTACCAGTTTTACCTTCTTTACGACGTACATATTCGCCAACATAACGAATACCTTTACCTTTATAAGGTTCTGGAGAACGTACATCGCGGATCTCAGCAGCGAATTGTCCAACTCGTTGTTTTGAGATACCTAAAACGTTGATTTCAGTATTTGAAGGTGATTCGATCTTGATACCTTCTGGTGCATCCATAACAACTGGATGTGAATAACCAACTGAAAGTGTTAATTTGTCACCCTTAACTTGGGCACGGTAACCAACACCTCGTAGTTCAAGTTTCTTTTCGTAACCTTCTGTAACACCAATAATCATGTTATTAAGATTTGAACGCATTGTTCCGTGAAGAGCTTTATCATTATCATCTTCACGTGTGAACTTAGCTTCCTTATCGTCAAGTGTTAGCTTGATCTTTGAATCAAAATGTCTTGTTAATTCACCCTTAGGGCCTTTAACAGTAATGTTTTCATCTTTTTGAGTAACTGTTACTCCTGCGGGAATTTCAATTACTTTATAACCGATACGACTCAAATTAGTGCACCTCCTTACTTTTTAAGATTATTACCAGATATAAGCGATTACTTCTCCACCAACGTGTTGAGCGCGGGCTTCTTTGTCAGTAATAACACCTTTTGAAGTTGAAAGAATAGCGATACCTAATCCATTAAGAACCTTAGGTACGTTATCTGAATCAACATAACTACGTAGACCTGGTCTTGAAATACGTTTCAAGCCTGAGATGACGCGTTGTTGATCTTTACCATATTTTAAGAAAATACGAAGTACGTTTTGTTTGTTATCTTCGATAACTTCGTAATCCTTGATAAATCCTTCATTTTTAAGAATCTCTGTCATGCTCTTCTTGATGTTTGAAGCGGGAATGTCTAGAGATTCATGTTTAACCATATTTGCATTACGAATACGTGTTAAGTAATCTGCAATAGGATCTGTCATGACCATTGAGTTTGCCTCCTTTTTATATTAAAAATCTTACCAGCTAGCTTTTTTCATACCAGGGATTTGACCTTCATGAGCCAATTGACGAAGGCAAAGTCGGCAAAGCTTGAACTTACGATATACAGAATGTGGACGACCACAGCGTTCGCAACGTGTATAAGCTTGTGAAGAGAACTTTGCGGGTCTATGATTACGTACGATTTGAGATTTCTTAGCCAATGAATTTACCTCCTAATTTATTTTGTAAATGGCATACCGATTTGAGTTAATAGTTCACGTGATTCTTCATCTGTGTTAGCTGTTGTAACAATAACGATGTCCAATCCACGAATCTTGTTAACCTTATCGTAGTCAATTTCTGGGAAAACCAATTGTTCTTTAACACCAAGTGTATAGTTACCACGACCATCAAATGAACGAGTAGATACACCACGGAAGTCACGAACACGTGGTAAAGCAATGTTGATTAGTTTGTCAAGGAAGTCATACATACGATCACCACGTAGTGTAACTTTAGCACCGATTGACATACCTTCACGAAGTCTGAAACCAGCGATTGATTTCTTAGCTTTTGTGATCAAAGGCTTTTGACCAGCAATTAAACCTAATTCTTCAACTGCTTCGTCAAGATTCTTTGAGTTAGCAATAGCATCACCAACACCCATGTTCAAAACGATCTTATCGATCTTAGGTGTTTCCATGATTGATGAGTAGTTAAACTTCTTCATCATTGATGGTGTGATTTCGCCAACGTATTTTTCTTTTAATGCGTTAACCATTTAGTTTTCTCCTTTCTTATTTATCTTCTTTATCAGTTGTTTTACTTACAACTTTAACGTTAGTTGCGCTAATAGGTCTTTCAACGTCAACAATTCCACCTTGGGGTTGAGAATTGCTTGGCTTAGAGTGTTTCTTTACAACGTTAACGCCTTCAACGACAACTTTGTTAGCAGAAGGAATAGCCTTTTTAACTACACCTGTCTTGCCTTTAGCGTCACCAGCAATAACTTTGACATTGTCTCCAGTTTTTACAAACACTATTCAGCACCTCCTGAATTTAATTGATCTTTTTATAGCACTTCTGGTGCTAGAGATACGATCTTCATAAAATCGTTATCACGTAGTTCACGAGCAACGGGTCCGAAGATACGTGTTCCTCTAGGTGTTTTATCAGCATTAATAATAACTGCAGCATTTTCATCAAATCTGATGTAAGAACCATCTGTACGGTGAGCACCTGATACAGTTCTTACGATAACAGCTTTAACAACGTCACCCTTTTTAACAACGCCACCTGGTGTTGCTTGTTTAACAGTAGCAACGATAATATCACCGATATTAGCTGTCTTACGGTTTGAACCACCAAGTACTTTAATAGTTAGAATTTCACGAGCTCCAGAATTATCTGCAACT
The DNA here is from genome assembly GCF_003967595.1 of Companilactobacillus musae. GTDB lineage: Bacteria > Bacillota > Bacilli > Lactobacillales > Lactobacillaceae > Companilactobacillus > Companilactobacillus musae. Next base: position 114,894 of record NZ_BIFW01000002.1, read on the forward strand.
TTTAGACGACTTTCTTGTTGAATCACGTTTTGGCCCTCCTCTCATCAGTTATAGTCTAGATTGTGACTGCTTTTTCGACGATTTCTAATAAACGGAAGCGCTTTGTCTTTGACAAAGGTCGAGTTTCCATGATACGTACAATATCGCCAACTTTTGCTTCGTTGTTTTCGTCTTGAACGTAATATTTCTTAGAATATCTAACACGTTTTCCATAAACTGGATGTTGTTTTGTAGTTTCAACAACTACAACGATTGTCTTGTCCATTTTGTCTGAAACGACGCGTCCTTGATATACCTTACGACGGTTACGAGTTTCTTGTGTTTCGCTCAACTTGATGTCCCCTTCCTGTTTATTATTTTTCGTTATTCTTTTGGTTTTGAGCTGTTCTTAATCTTGCAATGTTCTTTCTTACAGTCTTTAGACGAGCTGTATTTTCCAATTGGCCTGTGGCTTGTTGGAAACGCAAGTTGAATAGTTCTTCTTTATATTCTTTAACTTTGTCTTGCAATTGAGCAGCAGTTAGCTCTTTGATCTCACTAGCCTTCATCAGCGCCACCTACTTCCTCACGTTTTACAAACTTAGTTCTAACAGGTAGTTTGTGTGATGCAAGTCTCAAAGCTTCACGAGCAGTATCCTCGTCAACGCCACCGATTTCAAATAAAATCTTTTCGCGTTTAACAGGGGCTACCCATCCAGCTGGAGCACCTTTACCATTACCCATACGAACACCTACACCCTTAGCAGTGTATGATTTATGAGGGAAGATTTTAATCCAAACCTTACCACCACGCTTCATGTAACGAGTCATAGCAACACGGGCTGCTTCAATTTGTCTGTTAGTGATCCAACTTGAATCAAGTGATCTCAAGCCATATTCACCAAATGTAACAGTTTTACCACCTTTAGCTTCTCCGCGCATCTTTCCACGGAATTCACGACGGTGTTTTACACGTTTTGGTACTAGCATAGATTATTCTCCTTTCCCTTCATTTTTTGTGTCATTATGTTGTGGCTTAGCAGGAAGAATTTCACCACGGTAAATCCAAGTTTTGACACCTAAATTACCATAAGTTGTCTTTGCTTCAACCCAAGCATAATCGATATCAGCACGCAATGTGTGCAAAGGAACAGTTCCTTCTGTATGCCATTCACGACGAGCCATATCGGCACCGTTTAAACGACCAGAAATTTGTACCTTGATACCCTTAGCACCGGCACGTCTTGAACGTTGAACTGCTTGACGTTGTGCACGTCTGAAAGCAATACGAGCTTCAAGTTGACGGGCGATACTTTCACCAACCAATTTTGCATCTAGATCAGGTTTCTTGATTTCGATGATGTTGATGTGAATGTTTCTGTTAGTTAAGTTGTTTAATTCATTACGTAATTTTTCAACTTCAGAACCACCTTTACCGATAACCATACCTGGTTTAGCAGTATGAATTGAAACAGTAACGTTCTTAGCAGTACGTTCGATTTCGATTCTTGATACAGAAGCATTTGAAAGTTTGTCTTCAATATACTTACGAATCTTAAGGTCTTCATGTAAAAATGTTGAAAAGTCTTTATTGTTTGCATACCATTTGGCATCCCAGTCACGGATAACACCGACACGGAATCCGACTGGATTAATCTTTTGACCCACTAAAGTTACCTCCTATACTATTCTTTTTCACTTACAACTACTGTAATGTGACTTGTTCTCTTGTTAATTGGTGATGCTGAACCTTTAGCTCTAGGACGGAAACGTTTTAGAGTTGGTCCTTCGTCAACGAAAGCTTCACTGACGTATAGGTTTTGTGCATCTAAATCAAAGTTATGTTCTGCATTTGCAATTGCTGACTTAAGAGCTTTAGCAATAATTGGAGAGCCTGCTCTTGGTGTGAATTGCAAAATTGCAAGTGCTTCAGCAGCTTGCTTGCCTCTGATTAGATCAATAACAAGGCGAGCCTTACGAGGTGCAATACGCACGTTAGTAACCTTAGCTGTTGCAGATGTAATTTCTTGTTCTGCCATCATTTAAGTCTCCCTTCTTATTTCTTAACTGTCTTCTTGTCATCTGTTGCGTGACCATGGAATGTACGTGTAGGTACGAATTCACCTAACTTGTGTCCAACCATATCTTCTTGGATATAAACTGGAACATGCTTACGTCCATCATGAACTGCGATTGTATATCCTACGAAACTAGGAAAAATTGTTGAACGTCTTGACCATGTCTTGATAACTGACTTTTTGTCAGAATCTGCTTGTGCATCGATCTTCTTTAAAAGATGTGCATCAGCGAATGGTCCTTTTTTTAAACTACGACTCATCTTATGTCCTCCTTATATTATTCTAATGAATAGTTTACTTACCTTTTCTATGACGAACGATAAGCTTTTCAGATTTGGCATGAGTTGAACGAGTTTTCTTACCAAGAGTCTTCTTACCCCATGGTGACATTGGAGATGGATGACCGATAGGAGCTTTACCTTCACCACCACCATGTGGGTGATCGTTAGGGTTCATTACTGATCCACGAACTGTAGGTCTCATACCTAACCAGCGCTTACGACCAGCTTTACCAATCTTAATAAGTTCATGTTGTTCGTTACCAATGGCACCGATACTTGCACGGCAAGTTGAAAGGATCAAACGAACTTCACCAGAAGGCAAACGTAAGATTGAGTACTTACCATCTCTACCAAGCAATTGGATTGATGTACCAGCTGAACGGCCAAGTTGACCACCCTTGCCAGGTTTCAATTCAACGTTATGAATTGTTGTACCAACAGGAATATCAGCAAGTGCAAGTGCATTACCTGGTTTGATATCTGCATCTTTACCAGATTGAATAACTTGTCCTACTTCTAGACCCTTAGGAGCTAAGATGTATGATTTAACACCATCTGAATAGTGAATAAGTGCAATATTAGCTGTACGGTTAGGATCGTATTCGATAGCCTTAACTGTAGCTTTAACACCGTCTTTGATACGTTTGAAATCAATAACACGGTATTTTTGTTTGTGTCCACCACCACGGTGACGCACTGTAATATGACCGTATGAGTTACGACCAGCAGTATGGCTTTGTGATTCTAAAAGTGTCTTTTCAGGAGTTGTTTTAGTAATTTCTGAAAAGTCAGAACCTGTCATATTACGACGACCGTTTGTGGTTGGTTTATACTTGATAATCGCCATTATTTGACCTCCTTATTTATTCTTCGTCAAAAATCTTAATTTCATCTGAATCTGCTGTAAGAGTAACAATAGCCTTACGACGTTTTGCTGTAAAACCAACATAACGACCTTGGCGCTTCTTCTTACCAGAAACATTCATGATATTTACTTGTTTAACTTTAACACCGAAAACTTCTTCAACAGCTTGTCTAACAAGAACCTTGTTAGCGTCTAGGGCAACATCGAAAGTATATTTCTTGTCGCTCATAGCGTCCATTGAGCTTTCAGTAACAACAGGGCGAATAATTACGTCTCTTGCGTTCATTATCCAAGCACCTCCTCAATTTTAGAAAGTGCTGCTTGTGTAACAACTAACTTGTTTGCGTTAATAACGTCAAGAACGTTAACACCTTCTGGTGCAACAACCTTAACTTTATCAATGTTTCTTGCTGATAAAGCAACGTTGTCGTTACCGTCTTCAACAACTACAAGAGCCTTGTTGTCAGCACCTACTGTATTTAGTAATTGTGCAAAAGCTTTTGTACTTGGCTTGTCGTATGAAATTGAGTCAATAACGATTAAGTTACTGTCAGCAGCCTTTTGTGAAAGTACAGACTTCAATGCCAAACGGCTAACCTTCTTAGGAAGGTGATATGCATAAGATCTTGGTGTAGGGCCGAATACGACACCACCACCTACCCATTGAGGTGATCTAATTGAACCTTGACGAGCACGTCCTGTACCCTTTTGACGCCATGGCTTTCTACCACCACCACGTACTTCGGAACGGTTCTTAACATCATGAGTACCTTGTCTCATTGATGCACGTTGCATGATGACTGCATCTGTAACAACACTATCATTTGGTTCGATACCAAAGATTGCATCTTTTACTTCAACAGCACCGTTCTCAGCACCGTTATCTTTGTAAGCTGTGATTTTTGTCATAACTCATTTCCTCCTTCCTATTTTTGATTAGCTTTAACAGCTGTTTGAATTTTAACTAATGATTTGTTAGCACCGGGAACATTTCCCTTAATCATGATTGCATTACGTTCAGCATCAACTTTGATGATTTCAAGGTTTTGTGTAGTAACACGGTTGTTACCCATAACACCTGGAAGCATCTTACCTTTGAATACACGGTTAATGATGGCACCCATTGAACCAGCAACACGGTGATATCTAGAACCGTGAGTTTCTGGACCTCTAGCTTGACCAAAACGCTTGATGTTACCTTGCATTCCGTGTCCCTTTGTTGTACCTGTAACGTCGACAATATCACCTGAATTAAATGTATCAACTGTAACGTTGCCACCTAATTCGTAGTCTCCCATTTCAACATCGCGGAATTCGCGAATGTAATGTTTAGGAGTTGTATTTGCCTTTTCTGCATGACCTTTGGCTGGTTTGTTAGATAGAACTTCGCGTCTGTCTTCAAAACCTAGTTGAACGGCCTCATAACCATCATTTTCAACTGTCTTAAGTTGCATAACAACGTTTGGTGTTGCTTCAACAACTGTTACGGGAACAAGTTCACCGTTGTCAGTGAAAATTTGAGTCATTCCGACTTTTTTACCAAGAATTCCTTTTCTGGCCATGTTTGCACCTCCAATAATTTATTTTTAATTAGTAATTATAATTTGATTTCAATGTCAACACCAGATGGTAGATCCAACTTCATAAGTGAATCAACCGTCTTCTTTGTTGGGTTAACAACGTCGATAAGTCTTTTATGTGTACGCATTTCGAATTGCTCTCTAGAATCCTTATGCTTATGTGGTGAAGCTAACACTGTATATAGTGAACGCTCTGTAGGCAATGGAATTGGACCTGAAATTTGTGCTCCAGTTCTCTTTGCTGTTTCCACAATTTTGTCAGCTGATTGATCTAGAATACGATGTTCATAAGCCTTCAAACGAATGCGAATTTTTTGACTTGCCATGGGGTTACCTCCTTTTTGTCTCTTTCAAGATGACCGGCTCCGTGAAAATATCCGCCAGCCCTGCCGTGGCAAAGCGGCCGGGTGTGTCGCAACCTCTCACTTCTAAGCCGTCGATATTATTTTAATATCAATTTGGTACATACTTCTATATGAAATAAGCACTCTTATAATATTACACGATGAACTCCATATTTTCAAGGTAAAATCAAGTATTTTTTTAAATGAAAGACGCTTTCTTAAAAAAGCTTTTTCAACTATACTCTAAGAAATAGTGGAGGTGTGAATTGAATAATAATCTCGAATTTAGTTATAATAACAGGTTTTCGCAAAATAATAAAGACAAACTTTATTTTATTTTGTTCAAGAGCCAGGTAATCTTTAATGCTCTAGCAATTTTTGCTTACAGTGCTATGACTGAGAACTTATATCTCTTTGGTCCAATTGTCCTCAATCTATTAGCTTTATATCTTAAACAGCACCCTCAAAAAATACTTGATCGTATCAATTACATCTTTCAATTATTTTTTCAGGTTTTTATCATACCGGAATCGTATCATTATCTGATTAATGCTACAGCTAAACTTTACGGATGGAATCTTCCCAGTTCAATTGCTCTTTTGCTTGTAACTATGTTGTTGATATATATCCCTTACGTAACTGTTTTCTTTGGTAGCATTCGAAACAAGTTCTGGCAATTGGTCATCTTACTATTTGTTTTTGAATATGTTTCAATGGGTGGATTGAGTATGGTAACTTATGGAACTTTACTTTACTTCAATCCTTTTATGGCTACTTTAATTAATTCAGCCTTTCTCGGTGCCCTGGAGTTTCTAATCCTAACTCTTCTATTAATGAATCATTGGGGCTATTCCTTACCTAAGATGCGTTTGGCTAAATCCGTTAATTTCAAAGTCTTGACTTTATTATTGGTAGTAAGTATTTGGTTTGTACTTTGGAATGCTTTCGGAAGTGGCAACAATCTATTAACATCGTTCTTCAACTTTAACTTCTCTAATCTTAATTTTAAACCAGAATATATTCTCTCCGGCTTAGAAGCAGGAATTGCCGAAGAATTATTGTTTAGATATTCTTTTCTAACGATCTTACTATTAGTATTTCGAAATACTAAATTCAAAATCTTTTATGCTGCTGGTGTCAGTAGCCTTTGTTTTGGATTATTACATTTAGGAAATATCACTGCCGGTCAAAGCATTGCCAATACACTTAATCAAGTTATCTTTGCTTTTGGTTTTGGTCTGTTAATGTGTGGACTATATCTTTATACGGAAATGTTTTATGTACCTGTCATCTTTCATATTCTAGTTGATACGTTAGTATTCAGTGTTTCAGGCACATTAATGTCAGGTAAAGTAACTTTAGCAGATAGCCTTTTGACGATCTTAGAAACCTTAATTTTCGTTGGTATTGCCATTGCTATTCTAATTGCTGTTTATAATAGAAGAAACAAATCATTTAGTTTCTAATTAAATAGGCATCGAGCTCTTATATATCAAGGGTTCGATGCCTATTTTTATTATTAGTCTACTATTATTGAATCGTATCAGAAATATTTAAGAATTCATTGGTAGCTACTCTATAAAAAGAGGTTGGATTATCATCACTACCAAGATAACCAATTCTATCAACTAACCAACTAGTTCTAGGAGCAAGTGCTCTATTTGTGACCAATGCACCTTCATCATTCAATAGTCTAGCTATTTGATCTTTAGTATTAGCAATCGTATTAAAATCCTTATAACGATAAACACTTGAGATTCTAACCCATTCATTGGTTGCTACTCTGAAATACGTCATATCACCTAATTTAACATATTGATCTGAATACCAATCAGTATTCTCCGCTAATGCTCGGTTCGTCACTGGAACAAAATTAGTTCCTGATAATTTATATAAAGTAACATCACCCTTATCAACAAAGGTTGAAACATTTTGATTCTTTTTAACAATATCTAATTGTTCGCCAGAACCACCATTACCAGAGGAAACCTTTTTATAAGTAACCGTTTCATCAGTAGTTATCGTACCATCGGCATTAATAACAGCTGTAACGGAATCCTTATCTTTAGTATATCCTGGAACATCCGGAACCTTAACTGTTACTTTATCACCCGCCAAACCACTGATCTCTTTGACAGATTTTTCACCCAGATTAGAATCGATTGTCACATCAGCTACTATTAATGGTTCAACATATGGTGTTATTTTGTAATCGGCCTCGGTCGTATTATTTGAAATGTCAACTCCCCCGTCGTACTCAACGCCATTAACTTGTTTGAGCCATTCACTAGTTGAGACACGATAATACAGTACATTATTAATATAACGGTAAGAATCAGTTTGCCATATAGTACCACCCGTTTGCCCCTCATCAACCGCTGGTAGTCCACGATTAGATAGAGTTATATCTATATTTTTATTGTTTAACTTGTAAACCTTGTAAATATAATTATCTTTCTTCTCTAAAAATAAAGTATTTCCTCCGATTAACGGCACAGCCTTAGAATAAGATTCAATCTTTACAGACACATCTGGTGTAACCATAGATTCATTATTACTACTCAAGGTGGCTTTTACAATTTCACCAGCTTTTCCAGAATACGAATACGTAAAATCTTTATCATAATAGTCTGAGTGAACCACGACGGTACCTGTATAAATGCTACTGTTCTTATCCAAATTTCCAGTAACTGATTTATACTCTCCATTATTTAAGGTTGGATCATTAACAATAAATACAGGGGTTATTATTGCTGTATTAGGGTTGAGATTGCCACCCTGAAATGTTACTCCTGTATTTGCTTCAATCCATCCATCAATATCAATGGTGTGGTAATAAATATTACCATTATAATCTGTCATTTGAGCATCTACGGTCCAATCACTATTTCCAGCCAAACCTACGTTTAATTTCAATCCATATTTATCATTTACTATATATCCATAACCAGATGGACTATCCAAAATAATTTTATTGCCATCCGCTGGACCGATAAATTTTTCCTGTTTATTTGCTTCAATATTAATTACTACACTATTACCTGAACTATCAGTTTTTCTAACTGTATCACCAATATTACCGGTAACATCATAAGTCTGTCCTTGGTAAGTTACTGAAGCCGAATACGTACCATCAGCATTTTGTTTAACATTATCACCTTGATAAACATATGAATCTTCGTCCATATAATCGGCAGTATCATTATCATTTTGAGTTGTATCAGCTGCTTGTGTTTGTACGCCATCATTTACATCAGCAGCTTGTACATTATTCGTATTAGTATTATCTGCAGTATAAGTAATCACATCACTAGTACTGACAGAACCATCCTCATTTATTTCAACCGCAACGGTAGGACTACTTGTCACAGTGTAACCAGTTTTTGTTGGAACTGGTACATTAACAGTCGTACCTTCTTGACCATTTACGGAAACCTCTACATCACCTAAATTAGACGACACCATTAGTGATTTAGTTACAGCGGTTAAATTGCTATTATCGTTAGTCTGACTACCATTATTTTTGGTTGATTCGCTATCAGGATCTTGTTGAATAGCTTCTTGCTGTGTGTTATTTACGGTTGTAGCTTTTACAGGCATTGTGCTTAACATCATTATGCCTGCAAAACCCAGCATTGATGCAACTACCCAAACCTTACCCTTCTTATAAAGTTTCTTTCTGACAATTGCGTTAGGATTCGCTTTAAGTTGATTGAATCGCATGGAATCACCCCTTTGCTTGCTATTATACATTTTTAAATATACATTTTGAGATAAAAAGATATACAATCCATTTTTTGTCGCACAAAAAAAGAGAAGATCAAATTGATCTTCTCTTTATTAATTATCAACTAAAGATTAGTCTTCTTCAGCCTTACCACCATTTTTCTTGATGATTTCAGCTTGAATTGACTTAGGAACCTTCTCGTAGTGATCCATTGTCATAGTAAATGTACCACGACCTTGAGTTGCTGAACGAAGTGTTGTAGCGTAACCAAACATTTCTGCTAGTGGAACGAAAGCATTGATAAGTTGTGCGTTACCACGTGCTTCCATACCTTCAACACGTCCACGACGAGCAGTAACTTGTCCCATAACATCACCTAAGTAATCTTCTGGTGTAACAATTTCAACCTTCATAATAGGTTCAAGAATTACGGCACCAGCAGTCTTAGAAGCGTTACGTAGTGACATTGAAGCGGCAATCTTAAAGGCAGCTTCTGATGAATCGACTTCGTGATATGAACCATCATACAACTTAGCCTTAACATCGATTAATGGATAACCGGCAAGAACACCGTTTTCCATAGCTTCCTTCAAACCTTGTTCAACTGAAGGGATGTATTCACGAGGAACAACACCACCGACGATAGCGTCTTCGAATTCGAAGCCTTTACCCTCTTCATTAGGTGTAAATTCAACCCAAACATCACCATATTGACCTTTACCACCAGATTGACGAACGAACTTACCTTGAGCACTTGTTTGTTGTGTAAATGTTTCACGGTAAGCAACTTGAGGTTCACCAACCTTACATGCAACGTTAAATTCACGTTTCATACGGTCAACCATGATATCCAAATGCAATTCACCCATTCCGGCGATAAGAGTTTCACCAGTTTCAGGATTTGTTTCAGCTTGGAATGTAGGATCTTCTTCAGATAGTTTTTGGATAGCAATATCCATCTTATCTCTATCTTCCTTAGAGTTAGGTTCGATAGAAACTTGGATAACTGGATCTGGAATATCCAATGATTCAAGGATCAATGGATCTGAAGGATCAGTTAGAGAATCACCAGTTGTAGTATTCTTCAAACCGATAACAGCAGCGATATCACCTGAGAATACTTCTGGGATTTCCTTACGGTGGTTAGAATGCATTTGTAGCAAACGACCAACACGTTCACGTTTGTCTTTTGTTGAGTTCAAGACATAAGAACCAGATTCTAGAGAACCTCTATATACACGAATGTATGTTAGACGACCAACGAATGGATCAGTAGCAATCTTAAATGCTAGACCAGCAAATGGTTTGCTGTCATCAGCCATAAGTTCAACTTCTGAATCATCCTTTGGATCAGTAGCTTTATAAGGACGTACATCAAGTGGTGATGGTAGGTAATCAACAACCGCATCCATCAACATTTGAACACCCTTGTTCTTGAAAGCAGAACCAGCAAGAACTGGGAAGAATTTCAAATTGATAGTAGCCTTACGAATAGCTGCACGAATCTCATCGTTACTGATTTCTTCACCTTCAAGGTACTTGTCCATGATATCATCATCAACATCAGCAACGGCTTCGATTAATTCAGAACGCTTCTTCTTAGCTGTTTCAACATACTCTTCGGGAACATCAACTGTATCCCACTTTGTACCTAGCTCATCTTCATCATAAAGATCAGCTTTCATTTCGATTAGATCGATAACACCTTCAAACTTATCTTCAGCACCGATAGGCATTTGGATAGCATGGGCATTAGCATCTAGTCTTTCATGAAGTGTATCTACAGAATAGTCAAAGTCAGCACCGATTTTATCCATCTTGTTAACAAAGACAATACGTGGAACACCATATGTTGAAGCTTGACGCCAAACATTTTCAGTTTGTGGTTCAACACCAGATTGAGCATCAAGAACTGTAATAGCACCATCTAGAACACGGAGTGAACGTTCAACTTCAATTGTGAAGTCAACGTGTCCAGGAGTATCAATGATATTGATACGGTTGTTCTTCCATTCAGCAGTTGTAGCAGCTGATGTGATAGTAATACCACGTTCTTGTTCTTGAGCCATCCAGTCCATTTGTGAAGCACCATCATGTGTTTCACCGATTTTATGGATTTTACCAGTATAGTACAAGATACGTTCAGTAGTTGTAGTTTTACCAGCATCAATGTGGGCCATGATACCAATATTACGGGTATCTTCTAGTGGAAATTCACGTTTATTAGCCATGAAATATTGTTTCTCCTCTCAAATTAACTAGTTTAAGTAACTAGATCCTACCAGCGATAGTGAGCGAATGCACGGTTAGCATCGGCCATCTTATGTGTATCTTCACGTTTCTTAACAGCAGCACCAGTATTGTTAGCTGCGTCCATAATTTCATTAGCTAGACGTTCGTCCATTGTGTGTTCACCACGTAGACGAGCATAACTTGTGATCCAACGAAGTCCAAGAGTTGTACGACGATCTGGACGAACTTCGATAGGAATTTGATAGTTAGAACCACCGATACGGCGAGCCTTAACTTCAAGTACAGGCATAACATTGTTCATTGCTTCTTCAAACACGTCCAATGGTTCGTTACCTGTCTTATCTTTAATAATATCGAATGCACGATATAGAATTGTTGAAGCTGTACCTCTTTTACCATCATACATTAAGTGGTTAATCAAACGAGTTACTAGCTTTGAGTTGTACATTGGATCTGGCAAAACATCACGTTTTGGAGCTCTACCTTTACGCATAAAAAATTCCTCCGTTATTACATTATTTCATTAAAATGATTAATTGTTATTTCTTAGGCTTCTTAGCACCATATTTTGAACGACTTTGCATACGTCCATCAACACCGGCTGTATCTAAGGCACCACGAACAACGTGATAACGAACACCAGGTAGATCCTTTACACGTCCACCACGGACAAGAACAACACTATGCTCTTGCAAGTTGTGACCAATACCAGGGATATATGCTGTTACTTCAATAAGGTTTGATAATCTAACACGGGCATACTTACGTAGGGCAGAGTTAGGTTTCTTAGGTGTCATTGTTCCGACACGAGTTGCAACACCACGTTTTTGTGGAGCTGGATTCTTTGTGGCAACTTTCTTCATACTATTGTAGCCGTAGTTCAATGCAGGTGCATCGGACTTAGAAGTTTGTGACTTACGGCCTTTGCGAACTAATTGATTAATTGTAGGCATTCAAAGTTCCTCCTAAAAATTTAAGTACACACATCCAGGTGGTTCATAATTGGGTAAAATAATAAACCACGTGAGTGGCGTACGTTATGAGCTTTATATTTAATAAACAAACTAATATTGCTGCCAATAAAAGCACGTCTACTAGAATACCATCTAAAAAAAGCCATGTCAATGCAACTTCTAAAAAGTTATCCACAATTCCTCGTAATTTCTATTGAGGTGATTAAATTGAGATACTTCTTATATTTATTATTTTTCATACTGGGAGCTTGCATTATCTCCTTTCTAAAAGTAATTGCATATGATTACCCACAGATCAGCTTAACCAGACGGTCTCATTGTGACTACTGCGGTAGGATTTTACGATGGTTCGAAATTATACCTATAATAGGTTATTTCATAGTTCATGGTAGATGCTCCACGTGTAAAAATCAACTTAGTTTTTTATATCCATTTTGGGAATTTATTGGCGGTACGTTCCTTGTCACATTGTTATATTGGCAAGATTTAAATTACTTACCCTTTTTTATGATGTTGATAATTCTTAGCTTTTCCGACTACTATTATGGCTATATTTATCCCATTTTTTATTTAATCGCTCTTCCGACGATTTTTTTGAATCATTCGTCGCTTCATCTACTGGTTGGCATTAGTATTTATCTTCTTTTACGCTTACTAAATTACTTTTACCTATTGGGATTAGGAGATATTGAAGTATTAGCCATTATTGGTTTTCTTCTGGGTCTTTCCATTTTTCTCAAAGTACTCTTACTTGCCTGTTTATTCTGTATTGGAATCTTTTTGATCAATAAAAAAAGATCATTTAGATTTATTCCCTACATCACAATTGCGACTGGAATAATCTATCTGATCTCTCACTTTATAGTTTAGGTAAAATATTTTGCAATTTAAGCCAATTAACACATAGTTCCCACCACTTGACGTCGTACTCGTTTAGGTTAGCCTCATTTCCAGGTGCTTGAGTTACATATGTACCCAAAGATAATCCATGATCACCTGAGCCAAACAAATGCATTTCATAAGGAATTTTTAGCATATCCATCTTTTGTGCATAGAGAATCGAATTCATTACCGGCACTGTTTTATCAGTTACTGTCTGCCAAATAAAGGTTGGTTTCCCATGTTTTGTCAAATGCTCTTGGGCTTGCCAATAATAGATATCTGGCGCAGCTTTCATAGCCCAGTCCTCATCTTTAGGCCAACCAATGGTCATATCTATTACCGGATAGCATAAGATATTTAAGGCTGGTTCAACACTCAAATCTTCAGAATAAATTTTCTCCCGTTGCTCAGGATCTAACATAATTGAATTAAAGTTTGCTACTACATGGCTACCAGCAGAAAAGCCAACCAATACAACTTTACTCAAATCAATATGATGATCAGTTTGTGTTTTGAGCCAATTCAAAGTTGTCGCTAATTCTTGCAAAGCCAATGGATAAACACTGTGATTATCATCAATTAATTGATAATCCAATACTAAAGCATGCATTCCTACAGCATTAAATTTAAAAGCAATTGGTTGAGCTTCACGATCTGTCAAAAATTTAAAAGCTCCACCAGGACAAATAATCGCCAATGGATGATCAACTGGAGTTTCATAATCAGAAATAGGATCTAGCCAGTAAGTATCTAAGTTAAACTTGATATCTTGATAAGTTAATTCTTGTTTTTGCAAAATCTTAACCCCCAAATTATTTTTCATTCACATTATACAAAAAAAGAACTTGAGATATAACCACTTTTGTCATTAGGCCAGAACCTGGACACAATCTTTCCCACATAAAAAATCCCAGTATAGCAACCATCCTTGATGGTCTCTATACTGGGATTTATTTTTAATCATTTATTAGTGCTTTTCTTCTTTAGCAGCATCTTCAGCTTTCATTTGAGCTTCGATGTCAGAAATTGTATAGGCACCATTCAAAGAATTGTCTGCCATAGGACCGACTTTCTTAGGTTCCATATGGTTGTACTTAGCCATACCAGTACCGGCAGGGATAAGTTTACCAATAATAACATTTTCCTTAAGACCAAGAAGTGGATCATTCTTACCTCTGATAGAAGCATCTGTAAGAACTCTTGTTGTTTCCTGGAATGAAGCGGCTGACAAGAAACTGTTTGTTTCAAGAGAAGCCTTAGTAATACCAAGAAGAACAGGACGTCCAGTAGCAGGAATACCACCATTGAACAATGTCTCACGGTTATGGTCAGTAAATTGAGAAATATCCATCAATTGACCAGGCAATACATCAGTGTCACCAGGATCAAGAATACGGATCTTTCTAAGCATTTGTCTAACCATAACTTCGAAATGCTTATCAGAAATATCAACACCCTGCATACGGTAAACTTTTTGAACTTCTGCAAGCAAGTAGTTTTCTGTATGTAGAACGTTTGTAACTTTGATTAATTCCTTAGGATCGATTGAACCTTGTGTTAACTTACCACCACGTTTAACGTGATCGCCTTCGGCAACCGCAACACTTGATGTATAAGGAACACTATAAGTTCTAGTATCAATGTCACCTTCAACAGTAATTTCCTTAGTATGTTCTGCTGGGTTTTCGTCAATGGCTGTAACAGTACCATCAACTTCTGAAATAACGGCAAGACCTTTAGGATTTCTAGCTTCAACAATTTCTTGAACACGAGGAAGTCCTTGAGTAATATCGTCACCACCGGCAACACCACCGGTATGGAAGTTACGCATAGTCAATTGAGTACCTGGTTCACCGATTGATTGAGCAGCAACAGTACCAACTGCTTCACCAATTTCAACTTCTTCACCAGTTGCAAGGTTACGACCGTAACATTTCTTACATACACCATGTTTTGTATCACATGTGAATGCTGAACGAATTGTAACGTGTGTAACACCAGCATCAACGACTTTTTGAGCAATAGTTTCATCCATCAAGACACCACGAGGTACGATAACTTCGCCAGTCTTAGGATCTTTAATTGTCTTTTGTGTATAACGACCAACAAGTCTGTCATACAATGGTTCGATCATATCTGTACCTTCCATGATTGAACTTACAACAAGTCCACGGTCAGTACCACAATCTTCTTCACGTACGATAACATCTTGAGCAACATCAACTAGACGACGAGTTAAGTAACCTGAGTTAGCTGTCTTCAAGGCTGTATCGGTCATACCTTTACGAGCACCATGGGTTGACATGAACATTTCCATGACAGATAGTCCTTCACGGAAGTTAGAAATAACAGGGATTTCCATCATACCACCATTAGGAGCGGCCATAAGTCCACGCATACCTGCTAGCTGAGTAAAGTTTGAGATGTTACCACGGGCACCGGAATCAGACATCATTGAGATAGGGTTTGTAGGATCAAATGAATCGATCAACAATTGTTGAATTTCATCCTTTGTATCGTTCCAAACACTAATAACACGATCATGTCGTTCATTGTCGGTGATAAGTCCACGACGGAATTGCTTAGAAATTGAAGCAACTTGTTTGTGGGCTTTTTCGATGATCTCAGGTTTTTGAGTTAAGTTAGGAACATCTGTAACACCAACTGTCAAACCAGAAAGTGTACAAATTGTGTAACCTAATTCCTTCATATCATCAAGAAGTGATGATGTTCTTTGAACACGATAGATCTTGAAGATTTGAGCAATGATATCTGATAGATAACTACTCTTCAATGGATCAACAAGGTCCATTTCATCAAGGCGTTGGTTAATATCTTCACCTTTGCCAAGGAAGTATTTATCAGGAACACCATGCATCAAATTATCATCAGTTGGTTCATTCAAGTATGGGAAATCTTCTGGAAGAATTTCGTTGAAGATTACCTTACCAACGGAAGTAATCATAACTTTACTTCTTTGGTCATCCTTGAATGGCTTGTTAGGCATTGAATCAACAGCAATACCAATTCTTGTATGGTAATGAACGTCACCGTTCAAGAGAGCTGTTTGAACTTCGTTTGAATCCTTGAAGATCTTACCTTCACCAGTCATATGTCTTGTTTCAATTGTTAGATAGTAGTTACCTAAAACAACATCCTGTGAAGGAGTAACGATAGGCTTACCATCTTTAGGAGCAAGGATATGGTGAGCAGCAAGCATCAACATACGTGCTTCGGCTTGGGCTTCGTCTGATAGTGGCACATGGATAGCCATCTGATCACCATCAAAATCGGCATTATAAGCTTCACAAGCAAGTGGATGCAAACGGATTGACTTACCATCAACCAATACAGGTTCAAAGGCTTGAATACCAAGTCTGTGAAGTGTAGGGGCACGGTTAAGTAATACTGGACGTTCTTTGATAACGTCTTCTAGTACATCCCAGATGTCATCATCTTGTCTGTCGATCTTTCTTCTAGCATTTTTAACGTTAGAAGCAATTTCTCTCTTAACAAGTTCATGCATAACGAATGGTTTGAACAATTCCAAAGCCATTTCACGAGGCAATCCACATTGATAGAACTTCAATGTAGGTCCAACATCGATAACTGAACGTCCTGAGTAGTCAACACGTTTACCAAGTAAGTTTTGACGGAAACGTCCTTGCTTACCTTTAAGCATATGTGAAAGTGACTTCAATGGACGGTTACCAGGTCCTGTAACAGGACGGCCACGACGACCATTATCAATCAAAGCATCAACAGCTTCTTGCAACATTCTCTTTTCATTTTGAACAATGATATTAGGAGCATGTAGATCCAACAATCTCTTTAGACGGTTGTTTCTGTTGATAACACGACGATACAAATCGTTCAAATCAGAAGTGGCGAAACGGCCACCTTCAAGTTGAACCATTGGACGTAGATCAGGTGGGATAACGGGAATAGCTTCCATGATCATCCATTCAGGTTTGTTACCTGATTTTTGGAAAGCACTTAAGATGTCCAAACGTCTGATCGCACGAGTACGTTTTTGACCTTGAGCAGTCTTTAGTGTTTCACGTAATTCTTTAACTTCACTATCCATATCAACTTGGCTAAGTAAATCACGGACACCTTCGGCACCCATCTTAGCAACGAACTTGTTACCAAATTCTTCACGTTTCTTACGGTATTCTGTTTCAGTTAATAATTGTTTCTTTTCTAGATCTGTGTCACCTGGGTCGATAACTACATATGATGCAAAGTAGATAACTTCTTCCAAGTTTCTTGGACTCATGTCCAAAACAAGTCCCATACGTGATGGAATTCCCTTAAAGTACCAGATATGTGATACAGGGGCTGCTAGTTCGATATGAGCCATACGTTCACGACGAACTTTTGAACGAGTAACTTCAACACCACAGCGGTCACAGACAATACCCTTATAACGGATACGTTTGTACTTACCACAGGCACATTCCCAGTCTTTAGTTGGTCCGAAAATTCTTTCATCGAATAGACCATCTTTTTCTGGTTTCAAAGTACGGTAGTTGATAGTTTCTGGCTTTTTAACTTCCCCATAAGACCAACTACGAATCTTATCCGGAGATGCTAAACCAATTTGCATACTTTCGAATTTATTAACGTCTATCAAAAGGTAACCTCCCTAAAGTTTTGACTAGTTTTCTGATTTTGTACTAGTTGATTCGGCTGAATCTTTTGCTTCTTCAAGCTTCTTAGCTTCTTCTTCAGCACGTTTTTGTTCTTGTTGTTTAGCAAACTTAGATAGAGCGTCAATACTTACAGTATCATCGTCGTCATCCATATCTCTAAGTTCAATTTCTTTCTTATGTGAGTCTAGAACTTTCATGTCTAGTCCTAGAGCTTGTAGTTCCTTAACAAGAACACGGAATGATTCAGGAACACCAGGTTTAGGAATACTTTCACCCTTAACGATAGCCTCATATGTCTTAACACGTCCGACAATATCATCTGACTTGTATGTCAAGATTTCTTGTAGTGTGTATGCGGCACCATAAGCTTCAAGGGCCCAAACTTCCATTTCACCAAATCTCTGACCACCAAATTGTGCTTTACCACCAAGTGGTTGTTGAGTAACAAGTGAGTATGGTCCGATTGAACGAGCATGAAGTTTATCATCAACCATGTGAGCTAGTTTCAAGTAGTACATAACACCAACAGCAACACGGTTCTTGAATGGTTCACCAGTACGTCCATCATAAAGAATTGACTTACCGTCTGAATCCATATCGGCTTCCTTAACAATGTCCCAAAGTTCATCATTTTGTACACCATCGAAAACAGGTGTTGAAACATGAATACCAAGTTTTCTAGCAGCCATACCTAAATGAAGATCAAGAACTTGTCCAATATTCATACGTGATGGAACACCCATTGGGTTCAATAGGATATCTACTGGAGTACCATCTGGCATGTATGGCATATCTTCTTCAGGTACAACGATTGAAACAGTACCCTTGTTACCATGACGACCAGACATCTTATCACCAACTTGAATCTTACGCTTTTGAGCAATGTAAACACGAACTAACATGTTTACACCAGGATCAAGTTCGTCTCCGGCTTCACGAGTGAAGACCTTAACGTCTTGGATAATTCCGCCACCACCATGTGGTACACGAAGTGAAGTATCACGAACTTCACGAGCCTTTTCACCAAAGATAGCATGTAGCAATCTTTCTTCGGCTGATAATTCTGTAACACCCTTAGGTGTAACTTTACCAACTAAGATATCGCCATCACGAACTTCAGCACCAACACGGATAATTCCGAATTCGTCAAGATCCTTCAATGAATCTTCACCAACATTAGGAATTTCACGAGTGATTTCTTCAGGTCCAAGTTTTGTATCACGTGCTTCTGATTCGTACTCTTCAATATGAATTGAAGTATAAGCATCTTCACGCACTAATTTTTCTGAAAGTACAATCGCATCTTCATAGTTGTACATGTTCCATGTCATAAAGGCAATAAGTGGGTTTTGACCAAGAGCCAACTCACCATTTTCCATGGCAGGACCATCGGCAATGATGTCACCCTTCTTAACCTTTTCATCCTTGTGAACAATAGGTCTTTGGTTGTAACTCTTACCATTATTTGAACGACGGAACTTAGTTACTTTGTAATCATCAGTTGTGCCATCTTCATCACGTTTGATAGTGATCTTCTTAGCATCAACATATTCAACAACACCGGCGTGTTCAGATAATAAGGCAGCACCTGAATCATGCGCAGCAATGTATTCCATACCAGTACCAACAAGTGGAGCATGTGGGTTGATCAAAGGAACAGCCTGACGTTGCATATTAGCACCCATTAGGGCACGGTTAGAATCATCATTTTCCAAGAAAGGAATACATGCAGTAGCTACAGAAACTACTTGCTTAGGAGAAACGTCCATGTAATCGACTTTTTCTGGAGTTGTTTCGATATTATCATCTTTGTGACGAGCCAAGATGGTATTGTCAGCAAATGAACCATCATCGTTCAATGGTGTATTAGCTTGGGCAACAACATAGTTATCTTCTTCGTCAGCAGTTAAGTAATCGATCTTATCAGTTACTTTGTGAGTATCCCATGAAACACGACGATATGGTGTTTCGATGAAACCATACTTATTGATAATGGCATATGAAGCCAAGTTATTAATAAGTCCGATATTAGGACCTTCCGGAGTTTCAATAGGACACATACGACCGTAGTGAGTATAGTGAACATCACGAACTTCATATCCGGCACGATCACGAGTCAAACCACCAGGTCCAAGAGCTGATAGACGACGTTTGTGTTCTAGTTCACCTAGAGGGTTAGTTTGATCCATGAATTGTGACAATTGTGATGAACCAAAGAATTCCTTAATTGAAGCAACAACAGGTCTGATATTGATCAATTGTTGAGGTGTAACAGTTGATGAATCTTGAATTGACATTCTTTCACGTACAACACGTTCCATACGTGACAAACCAATACGGAATTGGTTTTGTAGCAATTCACCGACTGAACGAATACGACGATTACCCAAGTGATCAATATCATCAGTGTTACCAATACCTTCTTTTAAGTTCAAGAAGTAGTTGATACCAGCCAAAATGTCAGCAGGTGTAATTGTACGATTTTCTTCTGGAATATGACCATTACCGATCATATTAACAACTTTTTCGTTGTCAGTTTCTGAATATACTTTAATAATTTGAACAGTGATTGGGTCTGTTAGGACACCTTCATCTGATGGTTGTAATGTAACAGTCTTGAAGTCATCTCTTTCAAGATAAGGAGCAAGTTTGTTCATTGCATCACGGTCAAGAAGAGTGTCTTTAGCAAGCACAACTTCACCAGTATCTGGATCAGCTAATGTTTCTGCCAAAGTCTTGTTCAAAAGTCTTGTCTTGATGTTTAACTTCTTATTGATCTTGTAACGACCAACAGGAGCTAGATCATAACGACGTGGGTCAAAGAATCTAGCATATAGCAATGAACGAGAACTATCTGCTGTCTTTGGTTCACCGGGACGGAGTCTTTCATAAATATCTTTCAAGGCTTCTTCAACACGTGAATCACTTGTATCTTTATGAACATCTTTTTCAAGAGTAAGGTTCAAAGTATCGTTATCACCAAAAATATCAAGTACTTCTGAATCTTCGCCAAAACCAAGTGCTCTAACAAGTTCAGAAATAGGTAATTTTCTAGTTCTATCAATTCTTACGTAGCCTAGACCCTTAGCATCTGTTTCATATTCCAACCAAGCACCACGATTAGGGATAACAGTTGTACCGTAATTTACACGGCCATTTTTATCTGTATCTTGGTTGTAATAAATACCAGGAGAACGTACTAATTGGGAAACAATAACACGTTCAGCACCGTTGATGATGAAATTTCCTTCATCAGTCATGAGTGGGAAATCACCAAAGAAAACATCTTGAGTCTTGATTTCACCAGTTTCATGGTTAGTCAATTTTAGAGTTACATGTAATGGTGCTGAGTAATTAGCATCATGTTGTCTTGCTTCATCAACAGTATATTTTGGTTCTAGCAACTTGTAGCCGACGTATTCCAAAGAAAGGTTACCAGCAAAGTCATCGATTGGCATAATATCGTCAAACATATCTTTAAGTCCTTCATCTAAGAACCACTTATAAGAATTAGTTTGGATGTCAATCAAATTTGGCAATGGAAGTACTTCCTTGATCTTCGCATAACTACGACGAACACGGTGTGCACCATAATTAACGTTATGATAAGTCAAATTTTTCACCTCAACATTTAATTTGTTCAAATTGAGCCACCAAATATTACAATTTGATTACATTTTGCATGAAAACGGTTTTTTAACCTGTTTTAAGGCAAAAAAAAACCAAAAATAGAATCAAAATCTATTTTTGTGTTTTTTTATTTAGCATAACCACGGACAATAGATCGCGGCTTGCAATTTGAACTTTGAATCTCAAAAGAGATAATACTCTTAAACACTCTTCTTGTCAATAGTCAAGAGCCTAATTTTAATGAGCTAGTGTTGTTTTTCTTGCTTCAGGTTTATCAACTGTAATAGTTAACTTGCCCTTCTTAGAACCAACTTTAATTGAATCTCCAGCTTTAACCTTACCCATTAAGAGTTGTTCACTAACTGGATCTTCAATTTCTCTTTGAATAGTTCTTCTCATTGGACGAGCACCGTACTCAGGATTATAGCCATCTTTAACCAAATCATTATAAGCTGTTGGAGAAATAACCAATTTAATTTCTCTTTCTGCCAAACGTTTTCTCAAGTTATTGCTCATGATCTTAGCAATAGCCTTCAATTGATCCTTAGTTAGAGCCTTGAAAACGATAGTTTCATCAACACGATTTAAGAATTCTGGACGGAAGAACTTCTTTAATTCAGCATCAATTCGATCCTGCATTTCTTTATAATCGTTGTGAACATCCTTAGCACCGAAACCAACCTCACGATTGTCCTCTAATGATCTAGCACCTAAGTTAGAAGTCATGATAATAATAGTATTTCTAAAATCAACCTTACGACCTTTGGCATCAGTCAAAATACCATCATCTAAGACTTGTAGCAAAATGTTAAAGACATCTGGATGAGCTTTTTCAACTTCATCAAGCAAAACAACTGAATAAGGTTCATTTCTAACCTTTTCTGTCAATTGTCCACCTTCATCAAATCCTACATAACCAGGAGCTGATCCAATTAGCTTGGAAGTACTATATTGTTCCATGTATTCAGACATATCTACACGAATCAAATTATCTTCAGAGCCAAACATAACCTCAGCAATTGATTTAGCCAATTCAGTTTTACCCACACCAGTAGGTCCTAAGAACATAAATGAGCCGATAGGACGATTAGGATCTTTCATACCACTTCTAGCACGACGGATAGCACGTGAAACAGCACCGATAGCATTATCTTGTCCAATAACTCGTTTATGTAGTTCTTTTTCAAGATTAAGTAGCTTCTCACTTTCTTTTCTAGTGATCTGTTTAACAGGTACACCAGTCCATTGAGCAATTACTTCAGCAATATCGTCGGCTGTAACAACTGGCTTTTTATTGCTTTCAGTCTTCTTTTCTTTAAGCTTACTGATTTTTTCTTGAATATCTTGTTCTTCTTGACGAATCTTAGCGGCTTTTTCAAAATCTTGATCAAGAATAGCATTATTCTTATCATTCAAAAGTTTCATTGATTGATCAGTTAATTCTTCAACCTTGTTATTCTTAGAAACATTGTGGATTCTAACCTTAGCTGAAGCCTCATCCATCAAATCAATTGCCTTATCAGGTAAGAAACGATTTGTTAGGTAACGTGTTGAGAAACGCACAGCAGCTTCAACAGCCTCATCAGAGATTGTCAAACCATGGTGTTGTTCATATCTTGGACGTAAGCCTTCCAAAATTTTAACTGAATCAACAGCAGTTGGTTCTTCAACATGAACTTTAGCAAAACGACGTTCAAGTGCTGTGTCCTTTTCAATGTACTTTTGATATTCATTAGAAGTTGTGGCACCAATCAATTGAAGTTCGCCACGAGCCAAAGCTGGTTTCAAAATATTTGAAGCATCAATAGCACCCTCAGCACCACCAGCACCAATCAAAGTATGCAATTCATCAATAAATAAAATAACATGCTTATCTTGATAAATTTCTTCAATAATTTTCTTTAGACGATCTTCAAATTCACCACGATACTTAGTTCCGGCTACCAATGAGCCCATATCAAGCATCATGATACGTTTGTTTTGCATATCGATAGGAACTTCTTTTTTAACGATAGCAATAGCTAGTCCTTCAGCAATAGCAGTTTTACCAACACCTGGTTCACCTACTAGAACAGGATTATTCTTTGTTCTACGACTTAAAATTTGAATAGTTCTTTCAACTTCATCTTTACGTCCGATAACGGGGTCAATTTGATTGTCACGAGCCATCTTAGTTAAATCTCGAGCCAAAGAATCAAGAGTTGGTGTTCCACCATTTGATTGTGATTGTTGTTTCTTTTGTTTATTAGCTAGACCAGATGCAAAGCCACGACGAGAAGCCTTATTTGACATACCCATCTTACTCAAAAGTAATGACTTAGTTTTAGCCAAGCTGAGTCCTAAATTAACTAAAATTCGATTTGCTAAATTATCAGCGTCATCAAGAATGGCCAATAAAATATGTTCTGTACCGATACGGTTAGCCTTATATAAGTTAGAAGTTTCTTCCGCATCGCTTAAAATTAATTGTCCTTTAGGGGAATATGGTAAATAAATTCCTTTAGCAGTATTAGATGAGACATCCCCATAACCTGTAAGATGTTCAATCTCCTCTTCAACATCTCGATCACTTACAGCTAGATCTCTCAAAGTAATACCGGCAATACCATCGTTCTCCATTGTTAGACCAAGTAGAATGTGCTCAGTTCCAACAGCATTATGATGAAATGTTTTAGCTTGTTCTTGGGCTAAAACAAGTGCATTCTTGGCGCTTTCGGTAAATACTTTGTCCATAAATGTTACCTCTACTTTTTAAGTGTCTGTTTAGAAAGTATAATTGTGTTTTAAAAAAAAGCAATTAATTTATCTTTTTAGCAATTTTTCCACTATAAATATTCTTACATATCTTTATACGTTTATTAATTGCTTCCACTAGAATCCTAACACATTCGCACAACTTATACGCTTAATTCAGATTGCCAATCTGAACATTTCTATATTTACTAAAAATAATTCTTAGAGAACGAAAAAAGGTAATCAATTCTTATTAGAATTAATTACCCTTTTTTCAATTGTGATACTTCTCTAAAGCGGAAGACGGGATTCGAACCCGCGACCCCCACCATGGCAAGGTGATGTTCTACCACTGAACTACTTCCGCATTATGACGATGCCGACTAGAGGATTCGAACCTCCGACCCCCTGTTTACAAGACAGGTGCTCTGCCAACTGAGCTAAGTCGGCATTATGTCAACAACAATTAACATAATACCTAATAACTAACCTTTTTGCAAGGTTAATTATTAATACGGGTGAAAGGACTTGAACCTTCATGTCCAAAGGACACTAGAACCTAAATCTAGCGCGTCTGCCAATTCCGCCACACCCGCAAAAAACTTAATAAATCCACTAAGCATTTTGCTTAATGGAGGATACAGGGATCGAACCTGTGACCTCCTGCTTGTAAGGCAGATGCTCTCCCAGCTGAGCTAATCCTCCATAGTGTTTCTCGTTTGAAACAACTATATTAGTATACCTTTTGCTCATAAAAGTTGTCAACGAAAATTTTGAACTTAATTTAATTTTTTTGAAGGATGATTTTATAGTGGTTCACTGCCGGTTCCGAGACAAAAGAAAATTTTGGCTGGAACGCTACGGGCACAGATTTGAGCTAATTGAAGTACACAATTATCTCAAATACTGGCCTTCTTCTAAGTGGGTTCCCCACTAAGAAGAACTTCGTGGCTGAGCCAAATTTTCTTTTGTCTCTCCACCTAGTTTTTCCAAATTCTTTTTAATGTTCAGTTACAACGTTTATTTCTATATGCCTCAACAATTATTACGTCTCCATCACATTAAGTATTCACAATAAGAAAGCCTAATACTCGATACACTAGTTTATATTCTATTTAAGTAAGCAAAATAATATACAACTTGAATTAACGCAATATAAATAGCTCTAGGTGGAGGGGTGAAAGAAAATTTGGCTCAGTAGTGAAATTCTACTTAGCTCACGTAGTGAGGTTAGTAGAAGGCCGAAATTTGAAACAATTGCGACTTTCAATTGGTTCAAATTCGTGCCCACTACGTTCCAGCCAAAATTTTCTTTCACCCCGGAACCGGCAGTGAACAGAAACAAAAAAAGCTAGCCCTTAAAATCAGGGCCAGCTTTTTTAAATTTATTCTTCATTATTTGTATTGTCTTCAGGTCTCATTGTTGGGAACAAGATAACATCACGAATTGATGGTGCATCTGTCAATAACATTACCAATCTATCAATACCAATACCTAGTCCACCAGTTGGTGGCATACCATATTCCATAGCTTCAACATAGTCGTTATCAATGTGTTCAGCTTCATCATTACCATTTTCACGTTCTTTAGCTTGTGCTTCAAAACGTTGTTTTTGATCAATAGGATCATTTAATTCAGTAAAGGCATTACCGTATTCATGTCCTAAGATATAAACTTCAAAACGATCTGTGAAATTAGGATTATCTTTGCTCTTCTTAGCCAAAGGTGAAACTTCGATAGGATATTCATAAACAAATGTAGGTTCTTTAAGAGTATCTTCAACAAATTCTTCAAAGAATTCAGCGATGATATGACCAACACCCCAGAACTCTTCATAGTGAACATCTTTTTCATCAGCTAACTTACGAGCTTGTTCAAGATCCATATCTTGACTAAAGTCGATACCTGTTTGTTCCTTGATAGCATCAACCATCTTAATACGCTTAAATGGCTTGCTTAGATCAATTTCTTCACCTTGGTAAGTAACAGTTTGTGTGCCATTAGCTTTTTCCGCGGCATGTCTGAAAATTCCTTCGACTTCTTTCATAACGTCGGTCATATCCCAGTATGCAGCATATGTTTCCAATGAAGTATATTCCGGATTATGTTGTGTATCCAAACCTTCATTACGGAAAGCACGACCAATTTCGTAGACACGTTCAAAACCACCAACAATTAATCTCTTCAATGGTAATTCCAAAGCAATACGAAGATACATTTGCATATCCAAAGCATTGTGATGAGTAATAAATGGTCTAGCACTAGCGCCACCAGCTTGAGTATTTAAAACAGGAGTTTCAACTGACATGAAACCTTCTCCGTCCAAATATTCACGCACAGCTGAGATGATCTTAGTACGCTTCTTGAAACGATCAAAGCTATCTTGATTGGCAATTAAGTCCAAATATCTTTGACGATAAATTTGTTCAACGTTTGTTAATCCATGGAACTTATCAGGTAATGGACGTAATGACTTAGATAGCATTGTAATATGAGTAGCTTTAACTGTTAATTCACCCATATCAGTTTTCATGATTTCACCATGAATACCTAAATGATCACCAATATCGGCACGTTTGAAGATATGATAGTTTTCTTCACCAACAGTATCTTTACGTACATAAATTTGAATCTTACCACTTCTATCGCGAATATCGGCAAAACCAACTTTACCTTTTCCACGTTTTGACATCATACGACCGGCAATAACACAAGGTAAGTCTTGTTCTTCAAGAACTTCCTTATCCTCATCACCATACTTATCATGAATTTCTTGAGCTAGAGCTGTTCTTTCGAATCTTGAACCAAAAGGATCGATTCCTTCATCATAAAGTTCTTGTAGTTTTTCACGTCTGACCCTCAATTGGTCATTCATGACTCTAGTCTTCTTTATTTCTTCTTTAGTTGGTTGCTTTTTCTTATTTTCGTTACTCAAAATTTTTCCCCCTGTCTACGAAATTTTTGAAGATCTCGCTTCTCGTTTTTCGTAACTTTCAACAAATTGATCTAATGTACCGAACACTTCTTGCATTGTATTTTCATTCATAACTTTAGCACGAGTTCGTACTGCATGGGGAATCCCCTTTAGATAATATGCTGCTTGTTGACGAAATTCTGGAACACCAACATGCTCACCTTTTAAGTCTACCAGACGTTGGAGTTGAAGTTTAGCTATATTAATTTTTTCTCCAACTGATGGTTCAGGTAAAATTTCTCCTGTTTCCAAATAATGGTTCATTTCATTCAAACGCCAAAGATTTCCCAAAACTGCTCGACCGACCATTACTGCATCGGCTCCAACTTCATCAATCATCTTTTTGGCATCTTGAGGTGTTTTCACATCGCCATTACCCATAAATGGAATCGTTAAGTGTTGCGCTACTTCGTGTAAAAGTTCCCAATCAGAATGTCCTGTATACATTTGAGCCTTAGTTCGACCATGCATGGCAATAGCACTAGCACCAGCTTCTTGAGCAGCCAATGCATTCTCGACGGCTAAAATATGGTCGTTATCCCAACCAGTTCTCATTTTGACAGTCAAGGGCTTATCAATAGCTGAACTAACAGCCTTAACAGCCTCATACAAAGCATCAGGATCTCTTAACCAGCTTGAGCCAGCACCAATTTTAGTTACTTTTTTTACTGGACAGCCCATATTGATATCAATAATATCGGCTCCAGTATTTTCCGAAACATAACGTGCTGCTTGAACTAATGATTCCTTGCTACCACCAAAAATCTGAATACTAACGGGATGTTCTTTGGGATCAACGAACAACATACCGAGTGTTTTATTATTATGATACTTAATTCCTTGGTCACTGATCATTTCGCAAACAACTAATCCTGCGCCAAACTCTCGGGCGGTAACTCGAAAAGAAGAATTAGTTATTCCAGCCATAGGAGCAACAACAATCTGATTAGGAATTGTCACATCGCCTATTTTCCACTCCATACTTTTACCTCGGATTTTTTTCAATTACAACTTGCAATAATAACAAATTTTCTATTAATATGGCAAATATCATTAATCCTTTTTAGCAATAATTTCTTTTAAATCAGCTTCTGAGAATTGATACTTGTTGCCACAAAACTTGCAGATTGCTTCGGCTCCATGATTTTCTTCAATCATGGATTGTAAATTATCCGTTGATAAAGTTGCTAAAGATTTAGAAAATCTTTCTTTAGAACAATCACACTTAAATTGAACTGACATATCTTCAAGATACTTCATATCAATTCCATTCATAATTTTTTCCATAACTTCTTTATTGCTCAATCCTTCATTCAATAAAGTAGATAAATTAGGAATAACCTTTAAGTTATTTTCAATCTTAGCAATATCTTCATCAGTAGCTCCTGGCAATGTTTGAACTAAGAAACCACCAGCAGCACCAACAGTTTCATTAGGATTTACAAATACTGAAACTCCGATAGCTGAAGGAATTTGTTCTGATTCAGCCATATAATAGGCAAAATCCATTCCAATTTCACCGGAAACCAATGGTACTGAACCTGTGAATGGTGTCTTCAAATGTAAGTCCTTTGTTACGCTCAAAGTACCTTTTGTACCAACAGCAGCTTTAACATCGATATGACCATCTTCACGAGCCTTCAAACTTACATGGGGATTAGAAATATATCCTTTAGTATTTCCTTTGGCATCGGCATCAACAATAATTGCACCAACTGGTCCATCACCTTGAATACGAGTAGTTAATATTTCATCTTCCTTTAATGTCGAAGTGGCGATTAGTACTGAACCAATCATAGTTCTACCCAGTGCTGCACTAGAATTTCTCCAAGTATCATGTCGTTTTTGAGCTTCCTGAATTGTTTCTGTTGCATTCACAACATAAGCTCTAAACTTACCATCCTTTGAGATTGCTTTAGTTAAAGTATCCGTCATATATTTATTCCTCCGTTCAAAAAAGCGACTCTAACGAGTCGCTTTTTCTGTTTAATTATCATTATTATTGTTATTACTATTGTCCTTTGAATCACTGTCTGAACTATCAGAATCATTCTTAGCTGATTCATCAGCAGAATTGTTATCTTCTGCTGGTTTCTTATCAGCATCTTCTGAAGGATATGTAGTTTCATCAAGACCATCATTAGTTGATGTTGATGAACTTTCCTTACTTGATTCTTCTGATTTTTGTTTAGCAGCATCTTTGGCTTCAGCAGCCTTCTTAGCTTGTTCAAAGGTTGCAGCACTTTCACTTGGGAATTCTTGGTTAGCATCATTGGCAGGCATCTTACCTGTGTTATACAAGCTCAAGATTTCCTTTTCATCAAGTGTTTCGTACTTCAACAAGGCTTCAGCAATAATCTTATGTTGTTCACGATGTGTTTCAAGAATTTCTCGAGCACGTTCATGATCTTCATCAATAATACGCTTAACCTCTTGATCAATAGCCTTAGCAGTATCTTCTGAATATGAAGGCAATTGACGATAATTACCACCGCTAAATGGTTGACCGTTCTTTTCAAGTTGAACAGTACCCAATCTATCTGTCATACCATATTCAGTAACCATTGTACGAGCAATTTGAGTTGCTTGTTCAAAGTCATTTGAAGCACCCGATGAAGGTTGGCCGACAATAATTTCTTCGGCTGTACGTCCACCAAGTAACCCAGTAATTTGTTCGTTTAATTCCTTCTTAGTAGCAAGGTTTTGATCGTCCTTAGGAAGCATGATAGCATAACCGCCAGCACGTCCACGAGGAACAATAGTAACCTTTCTAACAACTCGAGAATCACTCAATACTAAACCAATCAAAGCATGTCCTGCTTCATGGTAAGCCACTGTGTGACGCTCTTGTTCAGGAACAACATGATTTCTCTTAGCTGGACCAGCAATAACACGATCTTCAGCTTCATCAAGATCAGTTGGATCAATCTTTTGCTTACCACGTCTTGCAGCAACAAGTGCAGCTTCGTTTAGTAAGTTTTCTAGATCAGCACCAGCAAATCCTGGAGTTTGTTGAGCAATTGCTTTCAAATCAACATCATCTGTAAATGGCTTGTTCTTTGCGTGAACCTTAAGAATAGCTTCACGACCCTTAACATCAGGACGACCGACAAGAATCTTTCTATCGAAACGACCTGGACGTAGTAAGGCTGGATCAAGGACATCAGAACGGTTAGTAGCAGCCATAACGATGACACCCTCATTACCAGTAAATCCATCCATCTCAATCAATAATTGGTTAAGAGTTTGTTCACGTTCATCATTACCACCACCGGTACCAGAACCACGTTGACGACCGACGGCATCAATTTCATCAATAAAGATGATTGATGGAGCATCTTTTTTGGCGTTTTCGAACAAATCACGTACACGTGATGCACCGACACCAACGAACATTTCAACGAAATCTGAACCAGAGATTGAATAGAAAGGAACCTTAGCTTCACCAGCAACAGCCTTAGCTAGTAAAGTTTTACCAGTCCCGGGAGGACCCTCTAAAAGAACACCAGATGGTATTCTGGCACCCAGAGAGACAAATTTTCTTGGATCTTTTAGAAATTCAACAACTTCAACAAGTTCTTGTTTTTCTTCTTCAGCACCGGCAACATCAGAAAATCTAACTTTATTTTTCTTTGGATCTTCTGGTTTAACCTTAGATTTACCAAAGTTCATGACACGGTTTGCGCCACCACCTTGGCCTCCACGGCCCATCATTGCGAAGATTATAAAGAAGAATAATGCAAACGGAACAATAACCGTCAAGATCAATGATATCCATTGTCCCGATTGCGACTTAGGAGCAGCAGTCGTCTTAACTCCCTTTGCCATCGCGGCATTGTTAATTCTCTTTAACGTGTCATTGTTAGGCAAAACAGTTGAACTAAATGAAGTTACTTCACTAGAAGTCGTAGATTGATTACGGCTGAATAATGACACTGAACGTGTAGTTTCGGCCTTTTGAGCTTTCTTGTATTCACCAGTTACTTGATAAGCTCCACCAATTGGCTCTAGTTTGAAACTCTTCACTTTGCCTTGCTTCAATTGTGTGATGAATTGGTCTTGGCTTAACGTTTTTGATTGGTCTGAGGATTGACCACCAGCAAACCAACTCGCTGCAAGAACCAAAACAACAAAGAGCAAGATGTAAAACAGGCTATTATTAATTAACCTATTTCGATTATTTTTCATACATTTCCTCCTAATTACTTAGACGTTACATATTGTAACATTGGTGAACAGTAACACAATAATAATTGTAACTCTAACTAAATTATTTTGTATTATATACCTCTGGTTTTAGAACACCAACATAAGGTAAATTACGATAGTGCTCGTTATAATCCATACCATAGCCGACCACAAATTCATCTGGAATTTGAACGCCAACATAATCAACATCAACGTGTTTAATTCGGCGAGCTGGCTTATCTAAAAATGAAACGATCTTGATTGATTTGGCATGACGAGCATCGAACAATTCAGTCAAGCGGTCCAACGTGTATCCAGTATCAATAATATCTTCCACAATAATCACGTTACGATCACGAATTGAGGTATCCAAATCTTTAATGATTCTGACATCTCCAGTTGTCACCGTATTCTCGCCACCATAACTAGAAACATCCATGAAGTCATACTCCATTTCAATATCTACGTTTTTGACTAGATCCATCATAAACATAGCAGCTCCACGTAGAATACATACAAACAATGGATTCTTTCCGCGATACTCTTCTGTCAATTCTTTGCCAAGTCTTTTGTTAGCTTGTTCGATCTCTTCTTTGGAAACCAATACCTTTTCGATATCTGAATTCATCCTTTTACCTCATCCAAGTTAATTTTGTAATGCAGATTACCTTTTTTTAAATAATCGCCCATATTATAGATTTTTTCAACCCAAACAATCTGATTATCAAATAATAAAACTAAATAATCATTTCGTTCATATTCAGGTATCTTTTCATTTATAAATCGCTTGCTAAGCTTTTGATGTAAACCATTCGATAAAAGTAGTTTATCACCGTCACGACGAGTTCTCAAAGTAATTTGTTGCGGCTTTTTATCAACTGATAAAGTGTAATTATCGGTTGTTTCTAAAACTTCTATTGTTTTATTATCAAAGCGCAACGATTGTCCAATCACTAGATCAACCGTAGCTAAATTTTTCTTCACAGTTTTTTTTATCACAAATTGATTATAAGTTCTGATAAATTGCCAAGAGTTTTCTAAATCAATCGAGGCATTAGATTCTGAGCCCGTCAATATTTCAATAATTTGATTAATCTGACGATTACTAATGGTTAGATCCAAATGTCGTTTAGTAAAGAAATTCCCCCAAAATAATGTTTGCTGCTCAAAATTCAACTTTAAAATTGGTTCGATCAAACCACTTATTTGTTGGGAGTTTTCTTGCAATGACATTGATTGTTCAATTTGTTGAAATTGTTTTTTAGCCAAATCTATCAATGCGGTCAATTGTTGATCAAAAAAGCGAAAGTGACTTAGCATTTGACCGTTTTCTTTTTGTAGTTCTGGGAAGATATTATTACGTAATCTATTACGTAGAGTAATATTAGCAAAATTAGTTTCATCTTGAACATGTTTTATATCATGGATATCAGAATATTCTGACAACTTTGCTTTTGAAAAATCCAACAAAGGACGCACTATCTGTCCTTGTCCAAATTGACGCTGTTCTTTAAGACTAACTACCTCGTAGGCATTACCTGAACGTATCATCTTCATCAAAATATTCTCCGCCAAATCATTGCCGTGATGTGCTGTCAATAAAGTATCAAATTGATTAGACTGCATAACTTCTTTAAAGAACCCATATCGGAATTTTCTAGCAGCTGCCTCCATGCCGATATCATTTTGAGGTTTATCTTGCCATTTCGTTGTAAAGAACTGATAGTTATTTTTTTTACAATAATCTTGAACAAATTTTACTTCAGAGGCACTTTCTGGACGCAAATTATGATCAACATTCACCACTCCAAATGAATCATTCGGTAACAATTGCGCTACAACATTCAATAGCACCATCGAATCAACTCCACCTGAAACTGCTATTAATACACGTTGAGCTTGATACCTTTTTAAAACTTGCCTGACTGTTCCTAAGATTTTATTATCTAGTTCCATTTAAAACTCCCTTCTCAAAAATCAAAAAAAGGCTGAGACATTGTCCCAACCTAGATAAACTATTAGCTACGACGTCCGCCGCGGCCACCACGCTTACCTTCAGTATTTTTCTTGATAACACTAAGTCTTTCTTCACTTTCTTTCATGAATCCTGACATCATATCATCAAAACTTTCTTTTTTGTGTGGTCTTGGTTTTCTATCATTAGAATCGTGTGAACGATGTGAATGATATTTTGGCTTAGGCTTGTCTGAAGCTTGTTTAATTGAAAGTGCAATTTTATGATCTTTATCATTAAGAACTAAAACCTTAACAGTATCGCCAATGCTTAGCACATCATGAATATCTTTGACATAACCATCAGCAATTTCACTGATGTGCACCATTCCGCTTTGTCCTTCTCCGAGATCTACGAACGCCCCAAAATTTGTAATTCCGGTAACCTTACCTTCTGTTTTAGCTCCTACTTCAACTGTCATCTAATTAAAAAATATTCCTTTCCCTATTTTTGAATCGTAGTGGTCTTTACATCATCAGGCAAATTATAAATTTGTTCACCAGGTTTGCTGTACATATATTTCTCGCGGATATATTTTTCCAAATAATTCGTGTCATGAAGTTGGTTAACTTCAAGTTTCAAATCACGTTGCGTCGATTTTTGCTTATCCAACTTCTGCTTGCTAACTTCTATTTGTTCCATTGTATTGGCATATGTTCGATGTGCATTAAAAATTTGAACGCCAAATACAACCAAGATAATCGCAAAAATAATTCCAATCATGGCCATACGTCTGCGATGAACGACCTTTTTGTGGTTATTGTGATTGGGATTAGGAGTTTGAGATTTTTTTGGTTGTAAGACAGAAACGTTAGAATTTAGTTTACGTACTTCCATACCACTACTCCCCTAGAAATGATTATCTTGAGTATAACAAGTTTAAGCAATTATTTGAATAAAAAAATTGTTAATTTTAATCTATTTCTAATTTTAATTAAACTTCTTCGTACATATCCATTGATTCATTTTTCTTAGTTGTTTCTTTAACATTAAGAATTCTAAGTTTCATAGTTTTCTCACCGAAGTGTAATTCTATTACGTCACCAACAGTCACGTCACTAGACGATTTGGCAACACGATCATTGATCAAAGCACGACCGTTATCAGCAAATTCTTTGGCAACGGTTCTTCTTTTGATAATTCTACTTACTTTTAAAAACTTATCTAATCTCATAATTAATCCTCAATTTTCATAAACTTTGTAATATATTTTCCCATGGGTAAAATTTCCCACTCTTCTTTAGTTAACATATGCCAATGTCTTGAAAGCTTCAAATAGATGAATGCTCCTATCGGAATAGCGATTATATTGATCAAAATTGTATTGGCCCGCGTCATCCCATAATAGCTTGCCAAAAACTTAACAACTATTTTAACAGCAATGGCCATTATCAAACCTGCCTTGATTAAATTGGAAGTAAACTTTTTATCCAAGGCTAAGAACTTCCTATCAAAGTTATAAATAATCAAAATTCCAAACAAGATAATACATTCACTCAAAACTGTTGCCATTGCACTGCCCGCAATACCAAACTTAGGTACCAAAATGATATTCAAGGCCGCTTTAGCGACTAACGACATTCCGAAGAGAATCAGCTTATGCCAATTTTTTTCATCATCACCACTAGTAACAGCAATCAATAAATTAATAAATGAAACAATCAAGATTGACAACATATAAATACTTAAGGTTCTTGAACCACTAGCGTCCGTAAAAAGCATCGTATTTACTTGTGGCATTAAGGCAATTAAGCCAGCCGTCTCAGCTACCGACAACCATAAGCAAACCCGCACCATTTTTTGAATGGTGTTTTTATTTTGTCTTAAACGATTCTTTTCTTTTAGTTGTGGCATAATCGTTGAAACAAAAGACAATGATAAAACAATTCCCAATTGCAATAACGGTTGTCCACGATCAAAGACGCCTTTTTGGATTTCCGCCTGACTTAAAGATATCCCCGAATGAACTAATAATCGTACCGTAGAAAAGGAATCAATGAACTGATAAAAAATCGTAATTCCTGTAAATACAACGATCAAAACAACTTCCAGAGCCAATCCATGTTCCAATTTAATCTTAGAATCTTCTGATGTTACCGTCTTGGGTTGCTTCAAAAAGGTCCAGATCAGGATACCAACCGCTAAAATGCCACCAATGAAGGCTCCTGAATTAGCCAACGTTCCCATTTGATAAACATTCAAAATTCCATGTCCAAACAAAAGTGCACTGCCAATAATGATGACAATACGGAAGAATTGCTCTGAAACTTGTGAAATAGCGCTCGGCGTCATAATCAAATCACTTTGGAAGTATCCTCGTAAACTGGCTTCAAATGGAACTAATAAAAATGTTAATGCAACAACTCTAACTTCCACGTACAACGCTGGATCACCCATCAAGAATGCTAAATACTTAGCTGAAAGCCACAGCATCCCTGTGATAATTACACATGCAACCATTAGAATAACAAAAGTTTTCTTTAATAAGTTATGCTTAGCTGCTAACGATTCTTGTTGTGCAAAAGTCTTAGATATTACTACCGGTAATCCTGAAAGTGCTAATACAGAAAAAATCCCATAAATTGGATAAACCTGCTGATAAATAAAATAACCACGATCCCCAACAATATTCTGCAATGGAATCCGATAAATAGCACTCAGTAGTTCTGAGAACAGTGAGGCAATCGTCAGAATCCAGGTCCCCTTAATAGCCCTAGACACTTCTTTTTGCATATTAGTTTTTAATTTTTTCTTTCTTTAAATTGTCAAAGCCCTTTGCCATCTTCTCAGCAAAAGTTTCGAGTTGTCCGAACCACTCATCCTTTTTGACACTACCTGAATCTAAAGTAATCGTAAATTCACCATTTCGATCGTTAACTTTAGCTTTCATTGTTGTATTGCCTAAGAACTTAAAGACCAAATCGCCAGTTAAATAGTCATTAGCTTTTTTAGAGAACTTGATAGCAATCATACCATTACGCATAACGACACTTTTGACTAACGATTCATCAAATGAATTCTTTAATAAACTAATATCTAACAAATTAGCGACTTCTACTGGATACTTACCAAAACGATCCAACAATTCTGATCTAACCTCTTGATAATTCTCCAATGAATCAATTTGTCTAATCCGTTTATATAATTCTACTTTTTGACGTTGATCAGTAATGTAATCTGCTGGCAAATATGCTTCCAAAGCCAAATTAACTTCAGCATTGGTTTTTTCAGCCTTTGTATGACCACGTTTTTTAGCAACGGCATCATTCAACATTTGTGTATAAAGATCAAATCCAACTGAATCAATAAAACCATGTTGCTGTTTACCTAAAAGATTTCCAGCACCACGAATGGATAAATCTCGCATAGCAATTTTGAAACCAGAACCTAATTCCGTAAAGTTCTTAATTGCTTCAAGACGTTGTTCACCAACTTCAGTCAAAACTTTATTAGGTCGATACATTAAGTAAGCATAGGCCACTCGATTTGATCGACCAACTCGTCCTCTAATTTGATAAAGTTGTGATAAGCCATAACGATCGGCGTTTTCAACAATCAAAGTATTGGTGTTCGGCATGTCCACACCGGTTTCAATAATGGTAGTTGTTACCAAAACATCATATTCACCCGCCAAATAATCGGCAATAACACCTTCCATTTGTGTTTCATTCATCCGACCATGAGCCGTAGCAATTCTTGCATTAGGAACCAGAGCCTGTAACTGATTAGCCACTTGGTCCATATCTTCTACTCGATTATGTAGATAAA
Organism: Companilactobacillus musae; assembly: GCF_003967595.1. Lineage (GTDB taxonomy): Bacteria > Bacillota > Bacilli > Lactobacillales > Lactobacillaceae > Companilactobacillus > Companilactobacillus musae. The sequence continues at coordinate 151,820 of NZ_BIFW01000002.1, forward strand.
AGACTTGTCCACCACGGGCCATTTCTCGCTTGATAGCTCCAGCAATCACTTCATAGTTTTGTTCCATAACATAAGTTTGAACTGGATAACGATTACTTGGTGCTGTTTCAATCAATGAAAGATCACGAACTCCTAACATTGACATATTCAAAGTTCTTGGAATTGGAGTAGCAGTTAACGTCAAAACATCGACATTAGCTTTTAATTGCTTAATTTTTTCCTTGTGTTTAACACCAAAACGTTGTTCCTCATCAATGATCAATAATCCAATATCATGGAATTTGACATCTTTGGAAAGTAGACGATGTGTTCCTACAATAATATCTAGCGAACCATCAGCTAATTGTTCAATCGTTTCCTTACTTTGCTTACGAGTTTGAAAACGTGACAAAACTCCAATGTTAACTGGAAAACCATCAAAACGATCTTTCATTGTTTCGTAATGTTGTTGCACCAATAAAGTAGTAGGAGCCAAAAAGACAACTTGTTTGCCTGCCTCAACTGCCTTAAAAGCAGCCCTTAAAGCCACTTCCGTCTTACCAAAACCAACGTCACCCACCAAAAGGCGATCCATTGGATGTGGTTTTTCCATATCACGTTTAATTTCATCAATTGACCGTAATTGATCCGGAGTTTCTGGATATGGAAAGGCATTGTCAAAGTCTGTCTGCATTGAATCATCTTTGGGAAAGGCAAAACCCTTCTCAGCTTCACGTTTAGCATAAAGATCAATCAAATCGTCAGCAATATCCTCAATATTAGATTGAACTTTACGTTTTGTTTTTTGCCATTCGTTACCACCAAGCTTATTGATCTTCGGTGATTTTCCTTCAGCTGAAACATACTTTTGAACCATATCCAGCTGTGTTACAGGAATGAACAATCGACCATCATCACGATATTCAATTGTTATATAGTCCTGATGCTTACCATCAACTTCCATCGTCTGCATACCAATAAACTTACCGATACCATGATTGACATGAACTACATAATCCCCAGGCTTCAATTCGTTATAACTCTTCAAACGTTCTGCATTAGCTAAAGTTTGATGACGACGTTTTTTAGGTTGACGATTGAACAACTCTTTTTCAGTAATTACTGCAAATTTTTCTTCTGGCATTTCAAAACCAGCACTCAAATTGGCATTCATAATCTGTGTTTGATTCTCAATCACTTTATCGCTTGTGGTCAAGATTGCCTTGATACCGAAATCCACCAGAGTATTGTTGATGGCATTGATTCGCTTTTCATTACTAATTGTCAAAATAACCGTGTATTCTTGCTTTTGCCAACGTTCGATTTCTGACTTCAAAAGTGGCATCTGACTAAAGAATTGTTGCATTGAACGAACCGAAACATTTTGCAACTGATTCAAACGAATATGTCCCATACCTTGTTGGAATGTTGAAAGATAAATCTGTCCATGCTGATCATCTTTGATATTTTCAATAAAGTCCTGACGAATCTTCTGTTCTGGCAAGGCTTTACCAAATTCCAACTGACTAGCAAGCCACGACTGATTCTCAGCCTTATTATCATTAGATTGTTCAATCAAACGATTATATTCATTGAAAACTACCAGATCATCTTTTTCTAAATAATCTAAAAGATTACTAGGATGTTCAAAAATATAGTCGGCAATTCTCCCAATATTTTCAGGACGCATCCCTTCCGATAATTGTTCAACCGTCTGACCAAAAGAAATTTCCAAATTATCTTTGGTTTCTTTATCAGCCGAATCTAATTGATTTTGATAACTCTTTTGTAATTTCTTTAAACCATTAGCAACTTGTTCATCAGTAACGATTCGATCATTGGCTGGCAAGATATCAATATCGTCAAGTTCTTCCATACTACGTTGCGTTTCGGTATCAAAAAACTTAATCTTTTCAACTTGATTGCCAAAGAAATCAATTCTAACCGGATTATCAACAGTCAGTGGATAAATATCGACAATATCCCCACGGATTGCAAAATCCCCGGGTTTAGCTACTAATTTCTCTTTGATGTATCCCATTTGGACAAATTCTTGATTCAATTTTTCCAAATCATATTCTTCATTAACTTTAATCTTTAATTGAGCTGCCTTAAAAATATCTTTAGCTGACAATTCATATTCCAAACCAGCTACTGAAGTAACCAAAATTCCCGGCTCATCATTTGCCAAAAAGCTCAATGAATCTAAACGCTGACTTAATTCATCTGGTGAACTAGTCGCTAATTCCGTTGAGATAGACTCTTCAACTGGAAAGATATGGACTGCATCGCTATCCAAGAGATTCAAATCATCATACAACTTATTTGCATGAAAATTAGTATTCTCCACCATCAGCATTTTTTTACCGGTTTGTTTTAATGTATCCAATGCAAAAAGGGAAATCGTTGATCCCGTCAAACCAGTTAAAAGATTTTTGGTATCTGGTTTGACCTGATTAATAAATTCCCCAAGGTCGAGCTTATTCGTAATGAAATTTACTAAATTCAATTTTTGCCCCCTTGCTTATTATTAATTGTATTTGTTCATTAATTGATCAGCTGTACTTCCAGCTACCCAGTCCTTCACCATATCAACAGCCTTGTCGATACCTGAAAGAGCTAGTGGCTCTTGATCTTTTGAAAAAGGTGTCAAAACCCAATTGACCACTGTTTGTTTAGCAGGATGTTGTATACCAATCTTAATACGACTGAAATCTTTTGTACCCACAGCAGAGATTATACTCTTAATACCATTGTGACCACCAGCAGAACCCTTTGTTCTTAATCTTACTTTACCAATTTCCATGTCTAGATCATCCTGAATCACCATTAATTCTTCAGGTTTAATTTGATAATATCCCATCAAGAAGTTCACTGCTCTACCTGATTCATTCATAAATGTTAAAGGTTTAACTAAGAAAACTGTTTCGCCGTCAACTTTGAACTTGCAATATTCAGCTTCAAAATCTTTTTTCATTTGTGTTTGACCGTATTCATCCATCAATCGGTCAATAGTCATAAAGCCCATATTATGTTTTGTACGATCGTATTTTTTACCTGGATTTCCTAAGCCAACAATTAGTTTCATATTAATACCTCATTTCGAATTTACATTATATCATGTTAATTTCACTAATTTTTCACTTTTTTCACAATCAACTTGTTAATTACCCTTAATTATTTGTATAATGAACCACGGAACATATTATTTTCGAAGGGATGATATTTTATAATGACAACTCCAACAAACGAAAAGAACCATCAAAAAGTACTTCTAGTTGGTGACGGTGCTGTAGGTTCAACATTTGCCTATGCAATGACACTTCAAGGTATTGCTCAAGAACTAGTTATCTGCGATATCGCTAAAGACAAGATTAAGGGTGACGCAATGGACCTTGCTGATGCAATTCCATTCTCATTCCCAAAGAACATTCACGCTGGTGAATATTCAGATGCTAAGGATGCTGATATCGTTGTTATCACAGCCGGCGCTCCACAAAAACCAGGTGAAACAAGACTTGACCTTGTTAACAAGAACTTGAACATCTTGAAGACAATCGTTGATCCTATCGTTGAATCAGGATTCAATGGTATCTTCGTAGTTGCTGCTAACCCAGTTGATATCTTGACATACGCTACTTGGAAACTTTCAGGCTTCCCTAAGGAACGTGTAATTGGTTCAGGTACATCACTAGATACTGCTAGATTACAAAAATTCGTTGGTGAAGAATTAGATCTTGACCCTCGTTCAGTTCATGGTTACATCATGGGTGAACACGGTGATTCAGAATTCGCTGCATGGTCACATCTAACAATCGGTGGCGTTACAATGGCCGAATGGATGGAACAACACCCAGAAATCACTAAAGATACTCTTGACAAGATTTACAAGAAGGTTGTTAACGCAGCTTATGACATTATCAATACTAAGGGTGCTACATTCTATGGTATCGGTACTGCTCTTGCAAGAATCTGCAAGGCATTGTTAGCTGATGAAAACACAGTTCTTCCATTATCAAACATGATGACTGGTCAATATGGCGTTTCAGACATTTATATCGGTTCACCTGCAATCGTTAACCGTAAAGGTCTAAAACAAATTATTGAAGTTCCATTGAATGATGAAGAATCAGCACAAATGAAGAAGTCAGCCGCAGAACTTGAAAAAATTCTTAAAGATGGTTTCGAAGCAACAGGTATCAAGGGTCGTCAATAATCCAAAATATCATGCATAAAAAAAGTCTGAAACAAATGAATAATTTGTTTCAGCTTTTTTTTTATTCCGAAGTACTGTATTATTAATTCAATTATACTTTGATTGGATGTGAATATATATGTTAGTTAAATCACTTGTACTTAAAAAGGACAAGCTTACAACAGTTAAAGAAACTGTCACACTTGAGGAAGCTTTGAAAGTTCTTGAAGATTCAGGTTATCGTTGTGTGCCAATTTTGGACGAAAGCGGACAGATATTTAGGGGTAACATCTATAAGATGCATATCTACCGTCACAAGTCACGTGGTGGCGACATGAGCCTTCCTGTTACAACTTTGATGAAGAATGCTACTAAAACAATTAGCGTTGACTCACCTTTCTTCAAGGTCTTCTTCAACATTAAAGATTTGCCATACATCGCCGTTCTTGACGAAAACAATCTTTTCTACGGTATCTTAACTCACTCAAGACTTTTGAGTATGTTGTCAGATGCATGGAACCTAGACATTAGTAGTTATGTTCTAACTGTTAGTTCTTCAGGTGACCGTGGTGATCTAGAAAAAATGTCAAAGATTTTTGCTAAATACGTTTCTGTTGCTGCTTGTATGACTTTGGATGCTAAGTCTAACGAAGTAGTTCGCAGAACTTTGTTCACATTGCCATCAGGAACCGATATTGATACCTTAAAAGAGATCATTAAACGATTAGAAAAGAAAAGTTTCATTGTTTCTGAAATTGATGACCTTAAATCTGGTAAAATTCTAGATAAGAACACATTGTAAGATTAACACCGAAAATTATTTGACCTTAAGGACATTTACGCAGCAAATATTTTTAAAGCAAATTATTCGGTCCCGTTTTATCTCCAATCGTTCTTAGTATTACAAGTTTCTAAATCAAAACCGTTTTTAAAACAAAACCAAAAATCCTTACTAACTGAGCTACGTCGGTTAGTAAGGATTTTTTTATTGTTTTATTTTAATAGTAATTTGATTGGAACAATTTAATTCTTCATCCACCGGATGTTCCCGAAAATATCTGAGTTGATATTTTTCCATTAAATTACGTTGCAAAGTATCTAAGTAAGGTCGATTTCGATTATTTTTAATTTGATATTTTTTATAATCACTATTTTTCATGAACTCATGCCATTGTTCGCTTATCATGATGGACACTTCTTTTCCACTAGTTTTCATTAAAATCCCAAATTTCGACTAGAGAATACTACCTTGAGGACTTAATAGACAACTAAAAAGGATTATGAATTTATATTCCATCCTACGCAACAAAAAAATTGTAATTAACAATATCAAAATGAATAACCTAGTCGGGAGCAAATATTATTTTTTATAAACTCGAGGTAATCTTTCACTCAAGCTACAAAGGATTTCATAATTAATTGTTCCAGCATACTTAGCAGCATCTGTTGTAGTAATCTCTTCATCGCCATCTTTACCCAAAATAGTAACCTTAGTACCAGTAGGCATTTCTTTAGGCAATCTGACCATGAATTGATCCATACAGATACGACCAACGATTTGGCAACGTTGACCATCGATCAAGACATCATTACCTTGCATTCTTCTTAACCAACCATCGGCGTAGCCAATTGGAACTGTTCCGATCCATTCATCTTTATCACTTGTATAAGTAGCACCATAACCAATACTTGTCCCGGCCTTAACTTTCTTTACAAAGACTAATTCAGAATAAAGGCTCAATGCTGGTTCTAAATCGTATGGCAATTCAGTAATATCTGTTTGAGATGGATTCAATCCGTATAATGCAATACCATATCTAACCATATTAATAGCCAAATCTTTGTGCCACAACGCTGTTGCTGAATTGGCGCAATGAACGTAAGTGAACTTAGTTGGCAAATCACTCGACATTTCTTTGAAACGTTGAACTTGTTTTTCAAAGTAATTTTCATCAGGACTATCGGCCGTTGCAAAGTGTGTGAACAATCCTTCAGGAACAAAGGCATCTTTATGGTCATTTAAAAATTCACATGCTTCAATTAAATCAGCCTTTTCTTGAAAACCAATTCGTCCCATGCCACTATCAATACCAATGTGAACCTTCAAATTAGTTACTCGTAGTTCTAAAGCAACCTTCAGCCAATTTAAGCTGCCCACAGTGACCGAAATATTAGCCCGTGCAGCCACTTTTGCATACTCGACGGGAATTATACCTAAAACTAAAATAGGAGCGTCTACGCCACTATTACGAATCTCTAAGGCTTCATCTAACGTTGCTACACACAAACCTGAAGCACCATATTCAATTTCTGATTTAGCAACACGAACCAAACCATGCCCATAAGCGTTAGCCTTCACTACTGCAAAGACCTTAGTACCTTCCGGTACAGAGTTTAATTCATTTTGAAGATTCTTTTTCAATTTTGCCAAATCTACTTCTACATAAGCTGGACGATGAATTGATGGTAACATTTTACTCTGCCTCCTCTAGAATAACTTCAGTTATTACTAGTTCATCTGTATCTGAAATAGATACATGAATATTACCTTTAAAAAGATCAGTCTTTATATAAGGCTGTCCTGACTGGTGATTCAACACACTTAAATCGTGAAAACCAATGCCAACTAGGCCGGTTCCCATTGCTTTTGTGAAAGCTTCTTTGGTTGAAAAGCGTCCAGTCAAATACGTCATCTTAGATTTTTCAGTATTTAAGGAATTAAAAACTGCCACTTCATCCTCATTTAAAATCTTTTCCAAAAATCGCGGATGACGACCATAGATCTTACGCACCCGATCAATTTCTGCTATATCAATACCTAATCCTTTAATCATATGTCATTTCTCACAATCTATTTTTTAGAGCTAAATTAAGACTAGCCCAATCCTTTATCTAAAGGACAACACACAAATAGTCACTCCCTGCAATTGAAGTAAAACACAGAAAGAGAATTTATGCAGTCCCATTTAACAAAAAAGCAAAACAAACTGTTGACTCCTATTCAAGCCTAAATCATAGCATTTTAAAATTACATTACAAGTTTTAATGAGCTACTGTTTGTCAGACCCCTCAAGTGTATTTTACTGTAAAAAAAAAGACAAAGTAAAATAATTTACCTTGTCTTAATTAAAATCTTTATTTATTTAATAATTACTTTTCTAGATTAGTTCTGATCTTGAATGACTTCTTGCTACGACCATTACGTTTGTTGTCATGTTCGCGACGTTTGCCACCTTTACGATCATCATGGTTACGACTTCCATGACTACCATCACGACGATCATTATTACGTCTGCGGTGATCGCCACCACCACGATTGCCGTTATTTCTACGACGACCATGGCCTGAACGACTATGACTAACCTTTCTTGATGGAAGTGGTCTTTCAGGAGCAATCTTAACAGGAACACTTTGTGCATCCTTGATAGCATCACTCAAGAAAATACGAGCAATATCTTCAGCAGAATATTCTGAAAGTAATTCTTGAACAGCTGAATCGAAACGATCCAAGTGCTTGTCATGTTCCAAGGTATCCTTGATATCTTGTTTAACAGCTTCAAGTTGTCCTTTAAGAACTTCTTTATCAGTTGGTGGAGCTAATGGTTCCATACGCTTCTTAGTTAGGTTTTCAATGGTACGTAAGTAACCCATTTCGTTTGGTGTAACGAAGGTTACTGACACACCAGAATGTCCGGCACGACCAGTACGGCCAATACGGTGAACATAACTATCAGGATCTTGAGGAATATCATAGTTATAAACATGTGATACACCAGAAATATCCAAACCACGAGCAGCAACGTCAGTTGCAACAAGGAAGTCTAATTTACCAGCCTTGAACTTACGTAATACGCTAGTACGCTTGTCTTGTGACAAATCACCATGAATACCTTCGGCATTATAACCACGGGCTTGCAAACCACGTGTCAATTCATCAACACGACGCTTTGTACGACCGAAAATCAATGCCAATTCAGGTGCTTGAACATCGAAAAGACGTGTCATCAAGTCAAACTTTTCAAATTCTCTAGCCTTAACAAAATATTGTTCAATCTTGTCAGCAGTTAATTCTTTTGACTTGATCTTAACAATCTTAGGTTCAGTCATGAACTTGTCAGCAATCTTCATGATTGGCTTAGGCATTGTAGCTGAGAACAACAATGTTTGATGTTGATTAGGAACGTTAGAAAGGATACTTTCGATATCCTCAACAAATCCCATATCTAACATTTCGTCAGCTTCATCAAGCACAACGGTTTTAACGTTATGCAATTTCAAAGTGTGACGGTTGATATGATCAAGCATTCTACCAGGAGTACCAACAATAACTTGAGGGTGACTCTTTAAGGCACGAATTTGACGTCTAATATCAGAACCACCATAGACACTTTGAACCTTAACTTTCTTTTTACTACCTAAACGATATAACTCTTCTTGTGTTTGGATAGCTAATTCTCTAGTTGGTGAGATAATCAATGCTTGGATATCGCTTGATTGAGTATCAACGGCATTTAGCAATGGTAAGCCAAAGGCTGCCGTCTTACCTGTACCAGTTTGAGCTTGTCCGATGACGTCATCGCCGCTCATAACTAGTGGAATAGTTTGAGCTTGAATAGGTGTAGTTTCTTCAAAACCGGCTTCGTCTACGGCACTCAATAATCTGGGATCTAAATCTAATTCTTTAAATTTCACAAATGTCCTCCATTTTTTAAAACACGATAAATAACAATTTGACTACTTTACCACGTTTTATACACAAACTCAAATGACAACTTCTACATTAATCCATGTAAAACGTTTTCTAAATGAATTCCATGACTTGCCTTTAATAAGACGGTGTCATTTGGCTTTAATTCTTTTTCTAAATCTTTGGTTAAATCTGTTAGTTGATCTTTTCCATACCAAAGAAGATCTGTTGAATCATACTTATTGTCAAGTTTGTCACGCAAATATTTCATATAATCGCCAACAAGATAGACCTTTGCAAAATTTTCTGCATCAATATGTTTTGCCAAAGATTCATGCAAGTCCTTGGAAGCATCACCAAGCTCTAACATATCACCTAGGACAATCAATTTTCGACCATCTGTTTTGATTTCTTTAAGACTGTTCAAAACTTCAATGGCTGCAGTTGGATTAGAGTTATAAACATCACTCAAAATATCGGCACCATTTTTTGCCTTGATCCATTCTGTTCTATTTTCCGTTACAAATAATTCACTCAAAGCTTCTTGCATAGCTTCTGGTTTAATATGAGAAATTTGACCAACCAATAAAGCTGCCAGAGCATTATTTACATTGTATTCACCCATCATTGGAATCTCAAATTCGAGGTCTGGCCATAGGTTAGTTGTAAATTTGGTAGTTGTTTTGCCTGCTTTTATTTCAGTAGCATAAATATTATTGCTATTGTGATTACCAAAAGTTAATTTATTTTGTTCAACTTTTTCTGCACGCTCCAGCAATAATGGTTCATCGCCATTAAAAATAAAAGAACCATCTTCTTGAAGATGATCTGTGATTTCCATCTTAGCATCAGCAATTTTATCTCTAGTACCAAAGAATTCGATGTGCGCTTCACCAATCATTGTAATAACTGAAATATCTGGGTTGGCAATACTACTCAAATGATTGATTTGACCAGGACGATCCATCCCCATTTCAACTACTAATACTTCCGTATTTGTCGGCATATTCAAAATAGTGAAAGGTACACCAATTTCATTATTGAAATTTTGCGGCGTCTTAGCAACATTATTGCTTGTGCTTAAAACTTTGGCAATCATATCCTTGGTAGTAGTTTTACCATTGCTGCCAGTTACAGCCACAACTTTGGGATTAACTTTATTCAAATAATACTTAGCTAATGTTTCAAACGCGTTCGAAACATTCTTAACGACAACATAAGGTATCTTGTCATTAGGAATATCATGATCGCTTTGCCAAACGGTAGCACTTACGCCGTTTTCAATTGCACTGTTGATAAATTCATGTCCATCACGTTCCCCCTGCAATGGAAAGAATAAATCACCCTTTTTAGCCTTACGACTATCGAAGCAAACTCCAGTTATTTCAACGTCTGCGACCTGGTCGCTTTGGATTTTCAATGCTGAGTAAACTTCTCTTAACTTCATCTTCATGAACAAACTTCCTCAATTTTAAAAAATTAAATTTATAAGATATAAATAAAAAAAGAGTATACTAAGATACTTAGAAAGGATTTGATGTATATGACATCTAATACAGAAAGTACTGCCGAGCCGAATAACTATTGGAAGAAAAACCTAATAGTTCTTTGGTTCAGTACCTTTGTATCAGGTATTGGCTTCAGTATGATAACACCCTTTATGCCATTATACATTAACCAGTTAGGCAATTTCACAAAAAGTCAGCTTGTCATCTGGAATGGTATCGCGTTTTCAGCGACATTTCTAGTCATGGCGATTATCTCACCAATCTGGGGAAAAATTGCCGATCGTAAAGGTCGGAAATTAATGCTGATTCGAGCATCTCTAGGTATGGCAATCGTGATTTTCCTTCAGGCCTTCGTAACTGCCCCTTGGCAATTAGTTGTTTTAAGACTCCTACAAGGTGTCTTCTCTGGATTCGTTAGTAATTCTAACACTTTAATTGCTTCCACAGCTCCTAGATCTGAAAGTGGAAAAGCCTTGGGTACTTTAAACACCGGTGTTATTTCCGGTACGCTTTTAGGACCTTTGGTTGGTGGTGTTATCGCTCAATACCTAGGTTATCGTATTCCATTTATGATAACCGGTTCACTGCTATTTTTAGCATTTATCTTGGTTACGATCTTTATCAAAGAAGATTTCAAACCTATTCCTAAAGGTCAAGAGGAGTCAACTAAAGAAATTTTCCACAAGTTGAAAAATCCTAATATGATCTTGGCTATGTTCATTACTACAATGATCATTCAAACCTCTAACAACTCGATCAACCCTATCATCAGTTTATACGTTAAACAACTGATGCATGGCTCTAGTCAAGTTACGTTAATCGCTGGTGTCGTTGCGGCTATGCCAGGTATTGCCAATATTATTGCTGCCCCAAGATTTGGCGCTCTAGGTGATAAGATCGGAACTGGAAAGATTTTAATCGGCGGTTTAATTTTTGCCGTTCTAGTTTATATTCCACAGGCCTTCGTCACCAATGTTTGGCAACTAGCTATTTTGCGTTTCTTAGTTGGCATCTCTGATGCGTGTCTAGTTCCACAAGTACAAACTATTTTGGCAAAATACACCGACCCTAAGTACACTGGTAGAGTCTTTGGATATAATCAGTCATTCCAATCTGTTGGTAATGTCTGTGGACCATTGCTTGGCTCTTCAATATCCAGCGCTTTAAGCTATTCAGCAGTCTTTTTGAGTACTAGTTGTTTAGCCCTGATTAACTTTGTTTGGGTATTTACACACCTGAAATCAAAGCATACGAAAGCAAAAAAATAAGCCATCCGAACGGATGACTTTTTTTATTTGTTTTGCAAGCCATATTTCTTGTTGAAACGGTCGATACGTCCATCTGCTTGAGCAAACTTTTGTTTACCAGTATAGAAAGGATGTGAATCTGATGAAATTTCAACACGAATTAATGGGTATTCTGTACCTTCATAATCAGTTGTTTCTTTTGAGCCCATTGTTGAACCAGCTAAGAATTTCTTACCTGTTGATGAGTCCATAAATACAACTTGGTGATATTCTGGATGAATTCCTTGTTTCATTCTATGTCGCTCCTTTGCCATAAGTCCTTAACGGAAATATAGATTAAATTACTAACAGTGTTTAATATTATCATGACTTAAGCAAATATTCAATACAATTCTAATAATGCAATTCGACTTTCTTTGTGGAAACTTCATCTATCAAATCTAAATCATGATCTATCAACAACATCGTTGGGTGTTGTTTTTTTATTGCATCAATTATTTGCTGGCGTGTAATAACGTCTAAATAATTCAAAGGTTCATCCCAAAAATAAAGGTTAGCCTTCTGTGACAAACTCAATGCTAAAGCTACTTTACGACGTTGTCCCTGAGACATGTTCTCTACTGGCTGTTCAAAAAGATATCTCTCAAATCCTAATTTTCTTAAATTTGAATAAACCATTTCTGGCTCGATCTTCTTATTCATCGCCAATTGTTTGATATTTCCCTGTAACTCATTATCTTGTGGCAAATATGAAATTTTTAAATTATTAGCCACAGTGATTTTTCCACTCTGTTTAAAAGGTTGTGGTAAACCTAAAATCTGTTTAAAAATCGTTGTCTTGCCGATACCATTTTGTCCCATCAAAGCCATAACTTGATTTCTTTTAACTTCAAAACTTACTTCTGGTGTAACGATATCTGCATGACTCAGTTGTAATTTATTAACTTCAACAAATACATCCGGATGATTTTTTTCTTCGTAATTTAAAACGATGGGCTCTTCAATTTCGATATTCTTTAGTAATTGTTGTTTCTCATCAATTGCTGAATCGACACGTTTAGCAGCTGTCTTAGCTTTTTTCATCATTTTAGCCGATTTATGTCCTAAGAACCCTTTATCCAAATTAACTTTTTCAGAATAACGATTTTTATTTTTCTGTGCCTCGGATTGATTGGACCAATTTTCACGTTTCACAGCTGTTTCATGCAGACGGTTGATATCTTTTTTCAACTGCTCCTTTTGCCCTAATTCATGCTTATCCTGTAATTCTTTATTCTCTTGCCATGTATCAAAATTGCCCTTATAGACGTCAACATTACTACGATTAATTGAAATAACATGGTCAATCACTGGATTTAAGAAAGTTTTATCATGACTAATAACAATAAAACCTTTCTTACTCTTTAAATATTCAGAAACAATTCGTCGTCCTTCAATATCCAAGTGATTCGTTGGCTCATCAATCAATTGAAAACCTGATTCATCAACGAATAAAATTGCTAATAAGACTTTGGTCCTTTCGCCTGGACTTAATGTGGAAAACTGTTGTTGCAACACTTCTTGATTTACTTGTAACTTATCCAATTCAATCTCAATCTTCCAAAGATCATATTCTTCCAATTGGGTTAGCTTTTTAACTACTTCAATTGTCGGAATATTTTTATCAACAACCATCTGTGGATAATAATAAAAATTAAGATTTGAAATAATTTGTCCTTGATAATCTAATTGACCTAACAACATCTTCATCAACGTCGTTTTGCCTCGACCATTACGTCCGATTAATCCTAATTTCCAACTTTCATCAATTTTCAAATTCAACGAACTAAAAAGATTTTCAACCATTTGGTCGTATTTAAAACTAACATTTTCTATTTGTATTGTTCCCATGTAAAAACACCCTCATTCAGGTGTAGGTTGATCGGCTAAAGTTATTTTGATACAAAAAAAGAACGCTAAACAGCGTCCTTATCTTTGTAAGGAAGCACTGTTGGAAAAATAAGCCAAATCAAACTACACACTATATTTCTATACTTGTATAATTTGGAATTTGAACTTATTTTCTCAACGGCGCACTTCCTCTCTCGTTTTAAGCTATAAATAAATTTATCAAGTTAATCCCTTAATGTCAAGACTCAACTAAATCGTCTTCACCAATCAATTTAACATCTGCGCCTAAACAATGTAACTTCCAAACAACTTGATCATAACCACGCAAAATATTTTCTGCATGGTCAATCACAGTTTGCCCTTCAGCCAAAAGTCCGGCAATCATCAAACAAGCACCAGCTCTGATTTCATCTGCGGATACATTAGCACCTTTTAACTTGGCACCACCATGAACAAAGATCAAATCATTTTCACTAGTGATATCAGCACCCATTTTATTCAATTGGGAAATATGTTTAACACGCTTAGGATAAATCGTATCAACAATCATTGCATCCCCACTAGCTCTCATCAAAAGTGGTGTGATCGGTTGTTGTAAATCTGTTGCGAATCCTGGATATGGCATTGTTTTGATATTAACAGCCTTTAATTCTGAAGATGGTTTGACGTAAATACTATCTTCGCCAACCTCTAAATTAACACCCATCTCATCTAATTTTGCCAAGAAAGCATCTAAATGTTCACTGATGATATTCTTTATTAAAATATCCCCACCATTGGCAGCAGCTAAACTTAAATACGTTCCTGCTTCAATTCGATCAGGAATAATAGTATGGGCATTATTTGAACGTAAGGTATCAACACCCTCAATACGAATGGTTTCTGTCCCAACTCCACGGATCACAGCACCCATATTGTTTAAAAATGTTGCTAAATCAATAATTTCTGGCTCTTTGGCGGCATTTTCAATAACAGTTGTCCCTTTAGCTTTTACAGCTGCCAAGATAACATTGATCGTTGCACCAACAGAAACCATATCTAAAAAGATCTTGGCTCCTTTAAGTCCTTCTTCAGGAGTAGTGATAATGATTTGCCCATGTTTGTTCTCAACGTGTGCACCTAATGCTTCGAATCCCTTGATATGTTGATCAATAGGACGTGGTCCAATATCGTCACCGCCAGGAAAACCGACTACAGCTTTACCGAATCGTCCTAGCATAGCGCCCATAAAATAATATGAGGCCCGCAAACTGCTTACTTTACCACTTGGTAATTCAGCAAATTGGATCTTTGTCGGATCAATTCGCAATACATCATTATTCATTTCTGAAGTAACGTTCATATCTTTCAAAATAGAACGTAAATTTTTTACATCTCTAATTTGGGGAACAGAATCTAACACTACAGGTGTATCAGATAAAATGGCTGCAGGAATCAATGCGACGGTACTATTCTTAGCCCCACCGATTGTCACTTCACCCGATAATTTCTTTCCACCGTTGATTACAAGTTTTTGCATAAGCTTTTTCCTAACTATATTTAACTACAGAAGATTACATATCTTCTTCTTCAAGGCCTGAAGCTGCGCCGATGAATCCCTTGAATAGGCCTTCTGGCTTAGTAGGTCTTGATAAGAATTCTGGATGATATTGAGCTGCAACGAAGAATTTGTTTTCAGGAACTTCAATAACTTCAACCAAATGATTATCTGGTGAAACACCTGAGAATACTAAACCAAGATCTTCGAATTGTTTACGATATTCATTGTTGAATTCGTATCTATGACGGTGTCTTTCTTGAATAACAGATTGATTGTCATAGGCAGCGGCTGCTTTTGAGCCTTCCTTTAGTTTACATGGATATGAACCCAAACGTAAAGTACCTCCACGATCTTCAACATCCTTCTTATCAGCCATGATATCAATGATCTTATGTGGAGCATTAGCATCTACTTCACCAGTTGTGGCATCTTTAATGCCGGCTACATTTCTAGCAAATTCAATACTTGCCATTTGCATACCTAAACAAATACCTAGATATGGTACATCATGTTCACGAGCATACTTAATAGTTGTGATCATTCCTTCTAGACCACGGCTACCAAAACCACCAGGTACTAGAATACCATCAGAATCTTTTAGATAATCAGCAACATTGTCCTCTGTAATAAGGTCGGCTGAAATCTTTTCTAGTTCTATTTCCGTATTATAAGCGTAACCTGCAGAACGTAGGGCTTCTGTCACAGAAATGTAAGCATCTTGTAACTTTGTATATTTACCAACTAAAGTAATTTTTGTCTTATGTTTCAAGTTATGTACACGATCAACTAACTTGTTCCAATTTTCCATATCTGCTTCTTTAGTATCAAGATGTAGATAACGACAAACGATATCATCAAAGTTTTGAGCTTGTAAGTTCAATGGAATATCGTAAAGTGAACTAGCATCACGTGATTCAATAACTGCTTCAGAATCAACATCACAGAATGATGCAATCTTGTCTTTCATATTTTGTGGCATTGGCAATTCTGTACGAACAACCAAAATATTTGGTTGAATACCGATTCCACGCAATTCCTTAACACTGTGTTGTGTTGGTTTTGTCTTCATTTCACCGGCGGCCTTCAAGTAAGGTACCAATGATGTATGAATATAAACAACGTTTTCTGAACCGACTTCAGCCTTCATTTGACGCAATGCTTCTAGGTATGGTTGTGATTCGATATCACCAACAGTACCACCGACTTCAGTAATAATAACGTCTGAATCAGTTGTTGTAGCAGCACGCATAATCTTTTGCTTGATCATATCTGTAATATGTGGAATTACTTGAACAGTTGCTCCGTTGTAGTCACCATGACGTTCGCGACGGATAACTTCTGAATAAATCTTACCTGTTGTAACGTTTGAATATTTGTTCAAATCGTTATCGATAAATCTTTCATAGTGTCCCAAATCAAGATCGGTTTCTGTACCATCATTTGTTACATAAACCTCACCATGTTGATATGGACTCATTGTTCCAGGGTCCACATTGATATAAGGATCGAATTTTTGCATTGTCACCTTTAGGCCGCGATTCTTTAATAATCTACCAAGGGATGCGGCAACGATTCCCTTTCCTAATGATGAAACGACTCCACCTGTAATAAAAATGTATTTAGTCATATTTTCCTCCACATATTAATTCTAGGGATTTCTCACTCACAAAATAAAAAAGTCCCCTATTCAGCATGAACAGGGAACTTGAAGTTGTCTATCTAATAGAGCCCGAACTATATAATACCGTGATATGTTCGAGTCGTCAAACTTTTAATTCAAAAAGTTAAACTTAATTTTTATCATCATCGTCATCTTCGACATCATCGTCGTCGTCATCATCATCGTCAGAAAGATCGATATCTTCATCATCATCGTCTGCATCAAACTCTGACAATTGACCTTCGATACCATCTTCCAAACTATCATCATGTTCGTCGTCGTCATCTTCGTCAACAGATGTTAAATCAGAATTAGTAAATTTAGATAAGTCTGGACCATTATCTGATGAACCATCACTATCGTCATCATCATCCATATCAGATACATCCAAATCACTATCATCGTCATAATCAACGACATCGTCATCAGTGTCATCGTCACTCAAGAAGGCATTAACCTTTTGAGCAGCTTTATGAGTATTTTCTGTACCGTTATCCTCGGGATGATTTACTTCTTCATCAACTGAGTCATATGGATACCACTTACGTAGACCCCAAACGTTTTCGCCAAGTGAAAGAAAACTACCATCATTATTCAAATCTGTATAGAATTGAGGAAGTGCTTCCTTGATTTCATCATCAGACTTGCCTAAGTAGTCTTGTATTTCATTAACGATGTCAGAAAAGTTCATTACTTCTTTTTTATTGTTATTTAGAATCTCATAGGCAACCTCAATCAATGAGAGCTCGTCTTTGTTTTGATCCTTGAATTTGTCAAACTTCAAACGTGTACACGTCCTTTCGCAGCGTCTTACTTATAATGATATAGACCTAAGCACTAAAAATCAATCTAAACTTATAATTACCTATTACATTATTATCGTAAATCAAGTCATAATCAATGTTTATTTTTCCAGAAAGTGGATTGCTTACAATTTCTACCTTGGAATCTTTCGTATATGTTTGCAATGGCAAAACACCATATTCAGTTTCCAAATGACCTGTATTATGTTTTTGATGGGTAAAGTATAATAACGATGCTAAGTTAGTTGCTTTGGCAACCCGTTTAACATGTATCTCTCCAGCATCAGTTATTTTAACTAAGATTGATGCGTGGTCATCATTATCTAGACTTTCTTTAAATCTTAAATATATTGAATCTCCAATTTGGATAAACTGACCAGGCTCTGAAATTTTTGTATGAGTTAATTCCCCAGATTGAAGAGTTTCAATATTTAACTCTACATTTACGTCAAAACTATTATTTTCCAATACCTACTGCCTCTACATGATAAAATTATATTAATTAATTAAAAGAAGTGATCAATTGAACAATACTATTATATTATACGACCAAAAAATAAGCTCTAACAAAGATATGCTTGTTCCATTTTCAGACACTGGAGCCATCCTAAAATTTGTTTCCGAAAATCATCAACCTGTAATTCATTTCTGGGTTACTCCCCCAACGGTAATCTTAGGCATGCAGGATAAACGTCTCAAAAACCTTCAAGCCGGATTAAATATGTTATCTGACAAAGATTATTTATTTTACTTACGTAATTCTGGCGGCCTGGGTGTTGTTACTGACGAAGGAATCTTAAATTGTACAATTTTTCTACCTGACAAGGACAACCTTCAAATTGACGATGCCTATGAGAAAATGTATTCCTTATTAAAACAAGCCTTTTCTTCTCAGATAGAAACTGGTGAGATAACTCATTCCTATTGCCCAGGTACTTACGACTTAAGTATCAACGGTAAAAAGTTTGCTGGTATTTCTCAACGTCGAGCTGGTAACGCTGTAGCAATTATGGCATACATTAGCATCAATGGTGATCAAAAGAAACGCAGCCAATTGATGAAGGATTTTTACGAAATCAGCAATTTTCCTAAACATGAACGTTTTACTTATCCAGATATTGATCTACATGCCATGGAAAACTTGGACCAGCTTTTGCAAACAAGCTTATCTATTGAAACAGCTAAACAAAAAATCATCGATATTTTAACTCAAGATTATCAAGTCAACAAAGAAGAATTTTTCATCATTCAAAATTCCTTACCTTATAAAAAAGCCTACAACGACACTTTAGTTGATCTGGTCAAACGTAACAAGAAAATATTGGAGGAAAAATAATGTCATACAACATCGAAATGTTACCTCGTGAAAAGGTCTTTCGCGATCCTATACACAATTATATCCACATTCAGCACAAAGTCATTCTTGATCTCATTAATACTAAAGAATTTCAACGATTAAGAAGAGTAAAACAATTAGGTACTTCTTCATTCACCTTTCAGGGTGCAGAACACTCACGTTTTACCCACTGTATGGGTGTTTATGAAATAACTCGCCAAATCTGTGACAACTTCCAAAGAAATTATCCTACTAAAGTTCCCGGCGATGGTCTTTGGGACGATAATGAACGCATAGTTGCCTTGTGTGCCGCATTATTGCACGATGTTGGACATGGAGCATACTCACATACTTTTGAACATATTTTTAATACCGATCATGAAATGTGGACTCAAAAAATAATTACCTCTCCAGAAACAGAAATCAATCACGTTTTACGCCAAGTTTCAGAAGACTTTCCCGAAAAAGTGGCTGGAGTTATTGCCCATACCTATCCTAACCCTCAAGTTGTTCAAATGATATCTAGTCAAGTTGATGCTGACAGAATGGATTACCTTTTACGTGATGCCTACTTTACTGGAACCAAATACGGAATGTTTGATCTTACTAGAATTCTTAGAGTTATGCGCCCTTATAAAGGTGGCATTGCTTTTGATAATGACGGAATGCATGCTGTTGAAGATTACATTATTAGTCGTTTTCAAATGTATCAACAGGTTTATTTCCATCCTGTTTCCCGAGGAATGGAAGTTGTTTTAACAAAGTTATTACAACGTGCTAAAGATCTTTATGAACATAATCATATGAATGGCTTTGAGATGCCAAGTTTATTAGTACCTTTCTTTGAAAATAAGGTAACCATCGACGATTATTTGCTATTGGATGATGGTATTCTCAACACTTACTTCACACTTTGGCAAAGCTATCCTGACGAAATATTAAAGGATTTAGCTTATCGTTTTCTTTCTCGTAAACCTTTCAAGTCAGCCGAATATGATCATAGAACTAAACACCTACTACCTGATTTAGCCAATATTGTGGAAAATGTTGGTTTTGATAAAAACTATTACACCGATACAAATACCAGCTTTGATTTACCTTATGATGTTTACGATCCTAACTCTAATAAGAGCCGTACCCAAATTGAAATTATGCAAGATGATGGTTCATTGATTGAACTTTCAACTGTTAGCCGTTTGGTCAATGCTTTAACTGGTAAAATTCTGGGAGACGAACGTTTTTATTTTCCTAAATCAATGTTAATGCAACCTTCTGATGATATCTTCAATGATGATTATCGTAAATTTCAAAAACATATCCACAATGATAAAATCATTCAGTAAAACGTTTTCAATTTTGATGGTATTTTATTAAAATAAAGCTAGTTCATTTTGATATTTAATTTGTGCAATTCCCGTTTTATGAGATTATGCTTATTTTGCTAAACATATGCACCAAAGGAGGATAACATGAAAGAATTTTCAGACAAAACTAGATCAAAAAATTTACAAGCTATGCAAGATACGACCCTAGATTTATTAGTAATTGGCGGTGGTATCACTGGTAGTGGTATTACTTTAGATGCTCAGAGTCGAGGCCTTCAAACCGGTTTAATTGAAATGCGCGACTTTGCTTCCGGAACCTCCAGTCGTTCAACTAAATTAGTTCATGGCGGATTAAGATATTTGAAGCAAGCTGCTATTAAAGAAGTTCATGAAGTTGGTAGTGAACGAGCTATCGTTTACAACAATGCCCCCCAAATCACCACACCACTAAAGATGATGCTTCCCTTTTATGAAGAAGGAACCTTTGGACCTTTCACTACTGCAATCGGATTAGATGTTTATGATCGTTTGGCCGAAGTAAAAAGCTCTGAACGAAAATACATGCTAAATTCACATGACACGCTTGAACGTGAACCCTATTTGAAGAGTGAGAATCTTAAAGGATCTGGAGTTTACGTTGAATATCGGACAGATGATGCTCGTTTAACTTTAGAAGTCGTTAAAAGGGCTAACGAATTAGGTGCTCTCATTGCTAATTACACTAAAGTAACTGGTTTACTATATGATTCTGATAATAAGATCTGTGGCGTCATTTTCCAAAACCTTATTACTGGATCTACTGGTGAAATTCATGCCAAAAAGATCATCAATGCTTGTGGACCTTGGGTCGATGAAATTCGTAAAATGGATAACTCTGATAAAAATAAACATCTACATCTAACTAAGGGAGTTCATTTAGTCATCGATCATGACAAATTTCCTATTTCTAATTCAGTCTATTTCGACACACCATTCCACGATGGCCGTATGATGTTTGCTATTCCTCGTGAAGGAAAAACTTACATTGGAACAACAGATACTACTTGGACTGATGATCCCAAGGAACCAAATATTACTGCAACTGATGTAACCTATATCCTTGCTGCAGCAAATCAAATGTTTGATCTTCCTCAATATCTAACACCTGACGATGTTGAAAGTGGTTGGTCTGGTGTTAGACCATTGATCCAAGAAGAAGGAAAATCACCTTCAGAGATTTCTCGTAAGGATGAAATATTCCAATCCGATTCTGGACTGCTTTCCATTGCTGGAGGAAAACTAACTGGTTATCGTAAAATGGCTGAGAAAATTGTCAATCGCGTTAGCCAACAACTAAATATTGAAGAAAATTATAAATACCAAGCTATCAAAACCAAAAATTTGATTCTTTCCGGTGGCGACGTCGGTGGTGGTAACGGTTGGATGGACTTCTTTGATCAAGCTGTTCATGAAGGAATTATTAATTATGATCTTGACCGTGAGGATGCTGAAAAATTAGTTCAACGTTACGGTTCTAATATCTATGATGTTTATGAACTATTACCTGACACCAAAACCAAATCACGTTTGCCAAGAATTGACTGGGCAATGCTCACTTATGGTCTTCAGGCAGAAATGGTTGAACATCCTATTGACTATCTTCTACGTCGTAGTAGTCAAATGCTGTTTGACATTAATCATATGAGAAGTATCAAAACTCCTGTTATCGACTGTATGACTAAATACTATAACTGGGATGATGATACTAAACAAAAAATGACCGACGAAGTAAATGAGAAATTAGCCTTGAGTAGCCTTGAAGCCGTTAAAGCTAAGTACGCAGATTACAAAAAGAAGTAATCCTGATTGCATCTCCATTAAAATTTCAATAAAAATTGATATAGCCACTTTAAAATTTTCCAATTTATAGTAAAGTGAAGGCTGTACTTTGAAAAACGTAATATCAATGAAGGAGATTTGGCGAGAATGCTCAAGGAATTCCAAGAATTTATTTCCCGTGGTACTGTTGTTGACTTAGCTGTCGGTGTTATCGTTGGTGCTGCTTTCAATAGTCTAGTATCAGCGATTACTACATACCTCTTAAATCCGCTAATCGGACTTTTTATTGGACAAATTGATCTATCAGATATGAAGTTCCAAGTTTTGGGTGCTAACTTTTTGATTGGTGATTTCATAAATGCTTTGATCAACTTTCTAATTATCATGTTTGTGGTCTTTATAATCGTTAAGATGATGAACAAAATGCGTCGAGATGGTTCACGTAGTAAGTTTGATCAAAATGGTGACGAAATCCCCGATCCACAAACTGAATACTTACAACAAATTCGCGACTTATTAAGATATCAACAGAGAAATAACCGTAATGATCATTATTAAAAAATAACGTCCATTAAAACAGGTATATTTTTATATACCTTGAATGATTTTCTAATAGACGTTATTTTTACTTTTAAATTAATTATTTATTACTAAAAGACCAGTGTAACAGCCATTTTATGACTATTGCACTGGTCTTTTTAATGTTTAAAAATCAATATTCTTTAAACTATTTCTTTTGGAAACGTGTGTTGAACAATGGACTAACTGGGTCATTATCATGAACACGTTTGATGGCTTCACCGATAAGTGGTCCAACTGATACTTGAACCATCTTGTCGATAATTTTTTCCTTAGGAAGATTAATTGAATCTGTTACAACCAAAGTCTTGATTGGTGAAGCTTCAATTCTTTCAATAGCAGGACCTGAAAGAATTGGATGTGTACAACATGCATATACTTCAGTGGCACCAGCATCGATAAGAGCTTGTGATGCTAGAGAAATTGTACCAGCAGTATCGATCATATCATCAATAATGATGGCACGTTTGCCTTTAACATTACCAATAATATTCATAACTTCGGCAACATTAGCACGAGGTCTACGTTTATCGATGATAGCGATTGGAGTCTTCAAAAATTCAGCTAATTTTCTAGCACGTGTAACACCACCATGATCAGGTGAAACAACAACTGCATCTTCTTCAAGATGATTTGACAAGAAGTAATCAGCTAATAATGGAGCACCCATTAAGTGATCAACAGGAATATCAAAGAATCCTTGAATTTGAGCAGCATGGAGATCAAGAGCAAGAACACGATCAACACCAGCACGTTCCAACATATTAGCAACTAACTTAGCAGTAATAGGTTCACGTGAACGTGACTTACGATCTTGTCTAGCGTAACCATAATAAGGCATAACAACATTAATAACACTAGCAGATGCTCGTCTTAATGCATCAACCATGATCAATAATTCCATCAAGTTATCGTTAACTGGAGCTGAAGTTGATTGAATCAAGAACACTTCAGAACCACGGATACTTTCATCAATATTAATTTGAATTTCACCATCACTAAAACGTGTAACTGATGATTTTCCTAGTGGTACGCCAACCTCTTTAGCAATTTTTTCAGCCAAAGGTTTGTTTGAATTCAATGCAAAAATCTTCATTGGTTGTTCGTTATTTTGAAATGACATTTAATTATTCACCTTTATTTCCAATCTTCACTATTTGATAGTGGTAATCTATCCCAAAAATCTTCTTTATTTGTTTGTCTCTGACGCGCAATTGCCATTGCATGCTTAGGAATGTCGTTAGTAATAGTTGAACCAGCAGCAATAAACGAATGGTCAGACATTTCAACTGGAGCAATTATATTAGAATTGCTACCAATGAATGAATGATCTCCAATATTACTGTGCCACTTCTTTACACCATCATAATTTACAAAGACAACTCCACAGCCAACATTAATATCAGTTCCAAGAGTAGCATCACCAACATAAGTTAAATGACCTACCTTAGTTCTATCACCAATTTTAGCATTTTTGATCTCACAGAAATTTCCAATGTGAACATCGCGACCAATTTCAGCTTTTGGTCTTAGATGTGAATTAGGTCCTACGTTGCTACCTTTGTGCATAACAGCACTCTCGATAGTTGAACTAATAACCTCAACATTATCTTGAATTTCTGAATCAGAGATTCTTGAACCAGAACCAATAACACATTCTGAACCGATTGTTGTTTTACCAAAAATCTTTACGTTAGGTTCGATAACAGTATCGTTACCAATTTTAACGTCTACATCAATGTACGTATTGTCAGGATCAACAATCGTAACGCCATCACGCATATGTTTTTCGTTAATTCGACGTTGCATAATTTTTTCTGCTTGTGATAGAGCAACACGATCATTAACACCTAATGATTCACTAAGATCAGCCATTTGATAAGCTGAAACCTTCTTACCCTCTTCTTTAAGCAATGAAATTACATCTGGCAAGTAATATTCACCTTGGGCATTATCATTATTAACTTTGTGCAATTCTTCAAACAATAGTTTGTTATCAAAGCACAAAACGCCAGTATTGATTTCTTGAATTTCTTGCTCACTTCTTGAAGCATCTTTTTGTTCAACAATCTTTTCAACATTGCCGTTACTATCACGGACAATACGACCATATCCGAATGGATTATCAGCATGTGCTGTCAAAATTGTTGCAGCTGCTCCTTCTTTTTCATGAAAATCAAACAATTTCTCAAAAGTATCAGCAGTAAACAAAGGAGTATCACCAGTAGCTACTAGTGTAATACCATCCTTGTCACCTAAATCCTTCTCAGTCTGTAATACAGCATGACCTGTACCCAGTTGCTCAGATTGCAAAGCATATTTTGTTCTATCACCTAATAAAGCTTTTACTTTATCAGCACCATTACCAATAACAGTTTCAATTAGATCAGGTTGGACCTTTTCTACTTGTGTTAAGACATGGTCGACCATAGCTCTACCAGCGACAGGATGCAATACTTTGTATAATCTAGACTTCATTCTTGTACCTTTTCCAGCTGCAAGAATTATTACATAACGATTCGACATCAGAAACTCCCTTCAGTCATTCAAATATCCTTATATATAATAGCATTATTATATATAACTGCTCAATCAAGAATTTATTCAAAATAACTGAAATCGGTATTAGTTAAATAATTTCCCGGTTCCACATTTAAAATACGGTTTTGTGTATCAATTTTTGTCACTTTAAAGATCGACGTTATATCGGCGTCACCAAATTGACTGTGTAGATTGATGTTCTCAGCAAAGACCGTTGCACCAACAAAAATGGCATTAAATTCTGAGATCAAACTACGCAAGCCATTAATAGTTCCGCCACCCTTCATAAAGTCATCAACTACTAATACTCTTGAACCTTCTTCTAAACTACGTTTTGAAAGTTCCATCTTTTCTACTCGATCTGATGAACCTGAGGCATAGTTAACACTAATTGTTGATCCTTCGGTGATTTTAGAATCACGACGAACAATCACAAATGGAATGTTCAAGAAATTAGCTACGCTTTGAGCAATTGGTATACCTTTAGTGGCAACCGTCATAACGACATCAATTGAACTCTGTGAATACTGAGTTGCAATCATTCTTCCAACAGTTCTCAAAAGTTCTGGATCGGCTAATAAATCGGTTAGATACAAATAGCCCCCTGGCAAAATACGGTTGGGTTCAACCAAGCGCTTAGATGTTTCCTCAATAAATTCAGTTGCTTCTTTTTTAGAGATTCCTGGTGTAAAAATCACTCCTCCACCAGCTCCAGGTAAAGTTTCCAAAACCCCGATTCCTCTGATCATAAAAGTTCTTCGTAAAATTCCTAAATCCTCAGATATTGATGACTTAGCTGATTCGTAACGATCGGCAAAAAATGCCAAAGAAATCAATGTGTGTGGTCGTTCAAGTAAATAGCGAGTCATATCAATTAAACGTTCGCTTCTTCGTGTTTTCATCTTTTTTTCTCCTAAAACATATCTTCCTACAAGATTATAAAGCAAAACAGTGAACAATTCATGTTTTTTTGGAATGAAAACGGGTTAGTATCTTAACTTTCATAAGGATTCCGTCCTCCACTGCGCTAGAAATCAATCCCTAGTCCGGAGCAACAAAGAAAATGGTCTCAGCCGCGGAATTGTTCTTAGTGGGGAACCCACTTAGAACAAGGCCAGTATTTGAGATGATTGTGAACCTCAATTAGCTCAAATCTGTGCCCGCAGCGTTCCAGCTCAATTTTCCTTGTTGCAGAGGACGGCATCTTTCAATCATCCTCCCACAAAAAAAGAGGCTTGAACATTTCTGTTCAAACCTCCTAAATAGTGACCTTTATTACTCAGCTTCAACTTCTGGATCAGTCTCAGCAGATTCTTCGCTATCAAATTTGATATCAATTGATTTTGTTAACAAATCAGCATAACTATATGAAACTCTTTCAAATGAATTTTCATTTTGATCTAAATCAACGACAAAAACTGAATGGAATGTTTCTGATAAGGTTCCGCGACGACGGACCACCTTTTTACGACCTGCTTGTGCGACAATAGTTAAATTCTCACCTAAGTGTGAATCCAAATTACTCTTGATTGTCTTCAATGATGTTGGCATTATAATAATCACTCCTTAGGAGTGAAATTCTACCATGATTCATTGAAAATTTCAAGAAAATAATATATTTGTAATCTAATTTTTGCTGAATTCTATTGCCATTTGTTTAAATTGTGCAATGGAAACTTGCTCTCCACGGGCATTTTCCGCAATTCCACATTTTTCAAAAACATTTTTTATACTTTCACGATTTTCATCAGTTCTACCTAACCAGTTCAATAAATTATTCATTAAACTTTTACGTTTTTGCATGAAAGATGAGCGCACCAATTTATTGAAGAAAACTGGATCTTCAATATCAACTTGCTCTTTAGGCAAACGTTCTAAAACAGCTACTGCTGAATCAACTTTAGGTCTAGGAATGAATGACTTACTACCAACAATACGATCAATTCTGGCTTTCATCTGTGTCTGAACTGCAATCGTCAAAGATCCGTATTCACGGTGTCCCGGAACAGCCGTGATTCTTTCAGCAACTTCCTTTTGCATCATTAAAACTAACGATTGGAAAGGATAGTCACTTTCGATCAAATTCAACATAATTGGTGTCGTAATATAGTATGGCAAGTTCGCAACTACCTTGATAGTCTTACCTTGCAGATTATTTTCTTCAACAAATTTATCTAAATCAACTTTTAATATATCTTGATTGATGACATCGATATTATCGTAATATTGCAATGTATCAGCCAAAACTGGTATCAAATTATCATCGATTTCAAATGCATAAACGTGTTCTGATACTTGAGCTAACTTCTCAGTCAAAGCTCCAATACCAGGTCCAATTTCAATAGCTATTTCATCAGGCTTTAAACCACTTGCATCCACAATATCGTCTAAAACTTTTTCATTGGTTAAGAAATTTTGTCCTAAACTTTTTTTTGCGCGTAATTTGTACTTACGCATAATATCATTCGTACGAATAGGATCAGCAATACTTAATCTATTTTGTGTCATGTGTACTTCCTTCATCAAAATTTTTAACCGCAGCTAATAAATCATTAGGAGCTACTTGAAACATATTTAGTCGATTTAAAAATTGTTTAGCATTAGTATAGCCAATTTTTAGTTCAGAGCCTACGAACAAACGTCTTTGATGAGAATCAGGTTCTCCGATTAAGCCCAAGTTAACCATATCAGTTTGATCATAATCTTTAAAAGCTTCGTTTGTCTGTGTATAAACTGCTGCTAATGCCGCTTTTATATCAGCATCTTTGGCATGCTCAATTCCCAAACTACCATCACTATGTTTAGGAACTGCTCTATCCCTAGGCAAAAACGCTTGTTTAGCATCTGGAACTGCCTTTTGAATAATCGTTCGTAAACGATTGCCATTAAAATCAGGATCAGTGAAAATAATAACACCACGTTTGGCTTGAGCAATTTTAATTCGTTTAATTGTTTCTTCACTGAGAGCCGAACCCGTTGTTTCCAACGTATCGACACCATCGTCACCAAAACAATCTTTCAGACGATTGGTATCTGATTTACCCTCAACTACAATAATTTCTTTTATTTTTGTCATAATTATAGATTATACACTTGGTGAGCATTGTTAAAAGTATGTTCTGCCACTACATCAGGTGCAATATCCTTATATTTAGCAATCGCATCAACTACGTATCTCGTATACGCTGGTTGATTAGAATGACCACGATATGGTTCTGGAGTTAAATATGGTGCATCAGTTTCTACCAACAAACGATCCAAAGGTGTATTTTTAGCTGACTCATGAACTTCAGGGGCGTTTTTAAATGAAACTACACCACTATATGAAATCCACAATCCAAGGTCAAGAAATTTATTAAGCCAATTTATATCGCCATTGAAACTGTGCATGATAATACCCGACTTAGACATATCATGATTTTTTAAAATTTGATACATATCATCAAAAGCATCCCGACAATGAATTGAAACTGGCATATTGTATTGTTTAGCAATATCAAGTTGTTGAATCAAAACTTTCTGTTGAATCTTAGGATCTGGATCTTCTTCCCAATGATAATCCAATCCAATTTCACCAATTCCTACCACTTCAGGAAGCTTGATCTGATTGACCAATTGTTCTTCATTATATTCTTTAGCAAATTCTGGATGCCAGCCAACTACGGCATGAAGTGGTTGATAGTTTTGAGCTAAGCGAATAGCCTCAATATTAAACTCTTCATTTGATCCAATTATAGCCATCTCTACAACATCTAATTCTTTAGCATTATCAATAAACTGTTGAGTTTTACCAACAAAAGCTTCGTCATTCAAATGTGTATGAGTATCAAAGATTTTCATTAGCCTAAAATAGCTCCATTTTTATGTGAATTGTCGACAATAGCAAGTTTTACTTCATCGCCCTTTTCAGTTGAAAGTAACATTCCATTACTCCATTCGCCTACCATCTTACGTGGTTTCAAATTAACAACTGCTAGAACTTTCTTACCGATTAATTCTTTGTAATTAGGATAGAATTTATGCATTCCTGAAAGAATTTGACGATCAACACCAGAACCATCATCCAATTTGAATTGCAATAATTTACTTGAGTTTTCAACTGGTTTAACATCAAGAATCTCTGTTACAACCATTTTTACTTTAGCAAAGTCATCAAATTCAATTTCCTTAGGAAAACCATCATCAGCATCTGCTTGAGCTTTAGCCTTAGCCTGAGCTGACTTACTTAATTTACCAGCACCATGCTTAGCTTGTTCTTCAGCCATCTTACCTTTGATATAGTTAACTTCTTCTTCAGCATCCAAACGTGGGAAGATTGGTTCTGGTTTTGCTGTAACAGTTTTACCCACTACGATGTCGCCAAAATCAAGTGACTTATCGTTACTGTAATCAAGTCCCAATTGAGCAAACATTTTAACTGGTGCTTGAGTCATAACTGGACTGATCAATAGAGCAATCAAACGTAATGATTCAGCTAAGTGACCTAAGACAGCTTGTAGTTCAGCCTTCTTACTGTCATCTTTAGCAAGAACCCATGGTTGTGTCTCATCGATATACTTATTAGCACGACTAATAAATGACCATACACTAGCCAAAGCGTCAGGGAACTCAAACTTATCCATATGTTCTCTGTAGGCTGTAAGTGTATCAGCATAAGATTTTTCCAAATCCTTATCCAAATCAGTCACTGCAGCAACTGAAACCACTTTGCCATCATCATATTTATTGATCATTGAAACCGTTCTATTCAACAAGTTTCCAAGATCATTAGCCAAATCATAATTGATCTTATCAATATAATCTTCAGGAGTGAAGACACCATCGCTACCAAATGGCATAGCGCGCATTAAGTAATAACGTAATGAGTCAAGTCCATATCTAGAAACAAGCATTTCTGGATAAACAACATTACCCTTAGACTTAGACATTTTACCGTCTTTCATCAATAACCAACCATGACCGAAGACTTGCTTAGGCAATTCAACACCTAATGCCATCAAAATAATTGGCCAATAAATTGTGTGGAAACGAACAATTTCCTTACCAACAAATTGAACATTAGCGGGCCAATATCTCTTAAAGAGTGAATCATCATCACTTTCATATCCTAAAGCAGTGATATAGTTCAACAAAGCATCGATCCAAACATAAACAACATGTTCTGGATTACTTGGAACTTTAACACCCCAGTTAAAGGTTGTTCTAGAAATAGCCAAGTCTTCTAGACCGGGCTTGATGAAATTATTGATCATTTCATTCTTACGAATTTCTGGTTCGATGAAGGTAGGATTGTCCTCATAATATTTCAAAAGACGATCAGCATATTTGCTCATCTTAAAGAAGTAGCATGGTTCTTTAACGAGTTGAACTTCATGACCTGAAGGAGCTTTTCCACCAATAACTTTACCGTCTTTATCATGATAAACTTCAGCCATTTGTGATTCAGTAAAGTATTCCTCATCGTCAACTGAATACCAACCTGAATATTCACCTAAATAAATATCCCCTTGTTTAATTAGACGTTCGATAATTCTTTGAACAGCCTTAACATGGTAATCATCAGTTGTACGGATGAACTTATCGTTAGAAATGTCCAATTTTTTCCAAAGTTCTTTGATTCCTTTAGCCATCATATCAACATATTCTTGTGGTTCCATATGTTTTTCTTCGGCTTTTTGTTCAATTTTGAGACCATGTTCGTCAGTTCCTGTTAGAAAGAATACGTCATAGCCTTCATTACGCTTGTAACGTGCCAATGTATCCGCTGCAATCGTTGTATATGAGTTCCCAATTGTTAATTTTCCTGATGGATAATAAATGGGTGTTGTAATGTAAAAAGTTTTTTTCTCTTCAGTCAATATATTAACCTCCACCGCTACTAAATTGATATTAAGTATAGCATTCTTTTATATTTGTGAAAAAACGTTCGTAGCATCGTCATCAATAGCTAAGATCGATGAATCGATGTTTAAATCTTCTTTATTTATGACAACCAATTTAGCCTTAGGTGAACCGTATTCCAGTAATCCAGCAAATGGATACACTTTGAAACTAGTTCCAACTACTACTAACAAATCAGCCTTTTGAACCATCAATGCAGCATTACGAAAGTTATCCGGATTAATATTTTCGCCATACAAAACCGTCGTACCCGGACGAATGATTCCATTATCTTCGTGATGTCTAAAGTCCTTTAAATATTCTTTATAATCAAACTCTTTCCCACAGGTCAAGCAATGAATATTATCGTATAAATTTCCATGAAATTCCACGACATTTTTTGCCCCAGCTTTGGTATGCAACTTATCGACATTTTGCGTGACAATTGCTCCCTTTTGATTGCTGATCTCTGCCATCTTTTGATGAATAACATTAGGCTTAGCGTCTGGAAAATACATATTATGAACTACAAAATCATGAAAGATATCAGGGTGTTTGACTAAATTATCGTGACTGAGCATGTATTCCGGCGGGAAATCATACTTTTCTTTCTTATAAAGTCCATTCTTGGAACGATAATCAGGAATACCAGACGGTACAGACACCCCAGCACCAGTTAGAAAAGTTACAAACTTAGCTTGCGCCAATAGCTCCTTAAACTCTTCGACTTCTCTGGTCATAGACTTTCTCCTATCTGATTAGATATTTGATTCCTTGCTCGTCAAAAACTTCTTGTACCTTATATTGATAAAAAGCTTTATAAAATTCTGGTGTTACCTTTGACGGATCCAAATTCAAAGTTGCCACACTCTGACCATCATTAATAGCAATCAAAGCAAATCCATCTTTTCCAGTTGCACGATTTTTATATTCAGAATGTTTGATCTGATAAGCTTGATTTAAACTCAAACGTAACTGACGTTTTGATACTACCGGAGTTATATTCAAGAATGTATGAAAATGCAATCCTTGGTAACCATTAGAAATGATAATTTCATTATATGCATCTAGACTATTCACTAAAGCACGTCTAAATTGGAATGGAACTGACAAATCATTTTTCTCGGCAACTTCAACTAACTTATTAGCATATTTATATGACTTAGGAAACTCATTTTGCCAATCTGCATCCTTGCTATGCTCACCGAATATAATTCCATCAAACATAATTAAAGTGCGATAGAAGCGCATATTTGCCAAATCCAACTCTACTTTTGGATGTAAAGCAGCTTCTACGCCCTTCAAATATTCAGCCTTAATTTGATCGGTATATGTTCCGTCTTCTTTTTGCTTCTTTAAAACTGTTACATGTTCCAAAGTTTCAAAAACAGAGTTAGCAATTGCTAAAATACGACCGTCTAGATCTTCTTGACCTGTTGTTACTGCACAATCAATACTAGGTTCATCAGATAATTCCAATTCAATATGATGCAACTCGTGTGACAAGACAAAATCGCTGAATTTTTCATTTGTGATAACTACCTTAATGTCGTCACCTTTGATTTCATGATCGGCCTGGTCTAAGGTCAAGAAATCCTGATCAACGTAATCTGAATACAATGTTATTTTCTTATTATATTGTTGTTCAATTTTTTCAACCTGTTTTACAATATGGTCAGACAATTCATTATTATTTAATTGTTTCATTATTAATACCTCTTACAAAGGAGATTTTTGGATGGAAATAAATGTAGCTTTAACAAATAATTTATTACCAGATAAGTATGGTAAACATGCGGCTGCCAAGGATATAAAAAATGGGAAACCAATTATTAGTTTCCCAATTAAGTTATCAAATATTCCGGCAGAAGCAAAAACTATTGCTTTAACCTTTACTGATCCCGATTCAATCCCTGTTTGTGGTTTTGAATGGATTCACTGGACAGCTGCTAATATTCCTAGCTCTCAAGTCGAAATTCCTGAAAACTTCAGTCAAAAAGCAACTGGACCAGTTGTTCAAGGAAAAAATAGTGCTGCCAGTCCATTACTGAATGGCTCAACGGAATTTTCCGTTGGCTATAATGGACCTAATCCACCAGACCAAACCCATGACTACGTTCTCAAGGTATTTGCTCTGGATGACAATCTTGATTTGGAAAATGGTTTTTGGATGAACGAACTATTGCACAAGATGGACGGTCACATTGTGGCTAGTGCACAAAAGACTTTACCAAGTCGAGCTTAATTCATTATTTATCTTGAAGATTCATTTTATGGAAATAGTTAAAAACATAACCTTCTCTAACTCCGAAATTCGAAAAACGAATTTCTTTAGAGGGGGTTTTTTTGATGATCTCTGAAATTATCAAAATTCCACCTAAAATGACTTCATATCTACCATCGCTTAGCTCTTTAATCTGACTGCGTTCCTCTAATGATGCGTGAATCAATTGATTAAATAACTCGTCAATTTGATCACACGAAATCACAGAATTATGCAAAGTCTTTTTATTCTTGCCTTCACGATTCAAGATACTAGTAACTGCCCTCAAAGTTCCACCTAGACCAACAAAATTAGCTGGCGTATTCATCCAATGAAGATCTTCTAGACGGCGACTAATATCTTTTCTTGCTGCTTGTAATTGATTCTCTTTTATTGGATCACTCGCTAAATATAAATCAGAAATTGAAATGGCACCAATTGGAATACTAAGACCGTGTTTAAGACGACCCTTTTTAGCCAAACTGATTTCACTACTACCGCCGCCAACATCAACGATTAAAGCATCTTTGATCCGCATCGTACTTCTGACCGCAACATAATCATAATATGCTTCTTCTTTTTCGTTAATGATCTCTAGTTGCAAGCCAGTCTCTTTCAAAACAGCAAAAATCAATTGTTCTTGATTCTTAGCCATTCTTACTGCAGCAGTAGCGATTAAGCTAATCTGATCAACTTGATACCTTTCAATTCTAGTTTGAAATTTCTTTAGAACATCAATTGTTTCTTCAATCTGATCATTGGTCAATAGTCGACTCTGAGTGATTGATTTTCCTAGTCTAACAGGCTCTCGCCAACGATCCAAAGTTTTAAAACGATTCTTCTTTGAAGATTTATAAACTGATGTTCTAATGGAGTTAGATCCAATTTCAATAACTGCTAACTTCAAATTTACATCACATCCCATTGTACCAATTATATAAAAAAATAGACCTACATAGTAGGTCTATTTGAGATAAAGCTAAGAAATTAAATCATTTTTTAATTGTTTACGGTCATTAAAGAACTGTTTATAGCCTAAATAACAAGAAATAATTGAACCAATACTCGTTGAAGCCAATAACATAAAAGTAACCATAATCTGATATTTGATAGCCTTAACTGGATCAACACCCGCAAAAATCAAGCCTGACATCATTCCTGGCAAACTGACTAGCCCCAATGTTTTAATTGAATCAATCGTTGGTTGCATGCCACTTTTAATACTGTCACGCAATATATCTAAAGAAGCCAATTTGATATCTGCACCCAAAGCCAATTTTTCCAGAACTTGTTGATGACGATCGGTAAAAGTTTGCTTCATATTGCGATAACAAAGTCCAATTGCCACCATAATGTTACTAGCAATCATTCCTGTCACCGGTACAATCTGCTCGGGAACAAATTTAATCGAACCAGTTAAAACTAAAGTCGTCAAAGTAATCGTCGTACCAACAAATATGGCTAACAGCGACGATTGAAAAGCCTTGGGAATACCATTACCACGTTTTCCTGCATTCCAGGAAGCATTAATTACAATGATGATAAAACAAGCCAAAGTTAACCAATTGTCATTAGCTTTAATAACAAACTTTAAAATGTATCCAACAATCGACAACTGAATGATTGCTCGGATAACGCCAATAATAATATCTTTATCAATATGTAATTTCTCAATATAGCCAATAACTAAAGCTACCAACACCAACACAAATCCTAAAGCCAAAGTAGAATTAGAAACCGTTAAATTAGTCATTTTCAATTTCTCCATTTCCGATTCTGATTTTAGCACGAGAATCTTCGATTTCTGTTTCATCATGTGTTACTCGTAAAATCGTTAAGCCACGATCGTTGAACTCGTTCAACATACGATGAACAATAGCTTTATTTTCAGCATCAAGACCAGCGGTAACTTCATCAGTTATCAATACTTCCGGTGGAAAAATCAAATTTCTCAGTAAAGCAATTCTCTGTTTTTCACCACCAGAAACATCATTGACACTCTTATCAATATAAGTTTCGTTAAGATTAACCATTTCCAAATAGTTAATAACTTTCATCTCGTCAAAATCTTTTTTACGAACTTCAAAAGGAAAAGATAAGTTGTCTCTAACAGTTTTTCCAAATAAAGTTGGTTGCTGAAAAGCATAAGAAACTCTCTGACGATATTCAATTGGTTCATAGGAATCAATTGATTTACCATCAAACAAAACTTTTCCACCAGTAGCACTAATCATCGAAGCCAAAATACGCATCAAGGTACTTTTCCCACTACCAGAAGGACCGACAACAGTTAAATAATTGCCCTTTTCAACTTCCAAATTGATATGTTTTAAAATTTTCGTTTCACCGACTTGGTAAGATAGATCTTGAACTTCAAATATATTTTCCATAGTCCTACCCCTTCTTTAACCAATTATTATCGCCAACTATACAGTTAAATTCTACCAATAAGCTTGTGAAAAAATAGTCCTTTTTACATAAATAATTATATTGAATTATCAATGGTATTTAAGGATGCCGTCCTCCGCGACAAAGAAAATTGGGCTGGAACGTAGCGGGCACGGCTTGGAGCCTCTTGGCTTCACCAACAGTCTTCAAGTTCGGCCTTCTACTAAATCTGCAAGGCTCGCGAATTTAGTAGAATTTCACTACTGAGCCCATTTTCCTTTCGTTCATAAAACAAAAAAAACATTGAATACTAATCTTCTTAGTATTCAATGCCATTAATAACTCTCTTGATAGTTAAATTTTTACATTGCTAAAAAATGGTCTTCAACCGCATTATTTGTTTTATATTATCTAACATTATTAACAGGTAACCACTCATTAGTAGCAACACGATACATCTTTATTCCATTAATTGTTGCAACCTTGTCTGTTTTTAGTGTTAGTGAGGAAATTGTTCTAACAAAGTTTCCTCGATCATCAAACAATTGGGAATTAGGCGTAGTTTGTATTATTTGATCGATTGGTTGATATTTGAACGAATCGTTAGCACTGATCCATTCATTAGTAGCAACACGATAATATTTTTGATTATCAAAATAAGTATATCTATCAGAAGCCCAGTCACTTCCAGAAGCTAAAGCTCTATTAGTAATGGTGTTTTCCCTTGAGGTTATGATTTTTTTGTAAGAATCAGAATAAGTTCTGACATATTCAGGATCTTCGGAGTAGGTATATATATCCTCTGCATTGATCCATTGATTTGTAGCAATGCGATAGTATGTTTTGCCAGCCAAAGTCATTTTTTTATCCGTTACCCAGTCAGTACTTGCAGGAATTGTTAAATCGGTTTTGTCTCCATTGTCATCATAAATAATAACCGGAGATTGTGAAGGATGGATACTGATTGTAGAATCAATTGATTCTGTACTACCAGTGTTCTCATCGTCATCATTTGAGCTACTTGAACCGCCACCTGTGCTAGAACCATTATTTGAATTCCCGTTATTATTGTTATCACCGGATGAGGTCATCGTAGCAATAACTGAAATAGTACCATCAGAATTTTTAACTATGCTAAACGGATTATCAGTATTGACGAAGTCAGCTCCACTTGGTTTATTATCAGTAACGAGTGAACTGAGATCTATTGTATCGCCAGTTTTATCTATTGAAATTGGCTTGCCAATTGTTTTTCCATTGGGGTCTTTATAGATAATATTTGATGGCACAGAAAGATCTTTATCTTTATAGATTATCGTGAATGTGGGATCATCAAGCTGAAATATATTTGGAAGTAGCTCAGCAACGTTTTGTTCAAGTGTTTTACTTTTATCAAAATTACCATTCCACTGTTCGTTTACCATACTTCCATCACTAATACCTGACACATACACATCAAGATTGAATTCGCCATTTGGGTCTACTGACATGTCTCCTAAAAATATATCTTTCACATCATAATTATTGCTTGCTTTGGCAGCATCATACGTTTGAGTAGACTCAAAAGTTTTGCCATCGGATACTTGTTTAAGAGTATATTTTGATTTTGACGTTACTGGAATATAAACTTCCGAATCGTCACCTATATTATAGGATGAATCAAGCGATACGGTGTTTGACGAATCAATTCGATAAGCTAAATTTATATTATTTATGTTTTTAATCGTAACTTCACCATTTTCTGGTCTTAAATAATCAGTATAGATAACATCGTTTTTTCCAACAGTTGCTTCATAATAATTAACTTTAAAATAATCAACATCTTTATGTGTGTAATAGACATTAATTACATTATTTACAAAAGGATCAGTATTTTGTCCAATAATTTCAGATGAAGTTGGTCCTGAAATAGTGCATGGCAAATCAGATTTCCAATAAGCATATGTATTGCTATCTATATCCGAATCAGACACAACCGACGATACGTTAGAAATGATATCCCCTGTTTTAATGTTTGAATCATTCTCAAAGTACTTAGTATTAATTGACTTTCCTTCATCATCTATTAAGTTTACAATTAAAGGCTGTGTTAGAGGTGTACTATACTTAGCTTCTATAAGGTATCCAGTCGCACTTGTTCCTAGATTAGGTAACATATCAAATGTCAGTGTAACTTTTACACTTCCATTGTCCGAAATTTGTTTTCCTTTGTTATCAGTTAAACACGAAAATCCAAAACCTTTTTTTTCATATTTTGTAAGATCATTATTATCTGGAATTATTGTGGGTTGCCCCACTTTACTTTTAACAGATTTATTGGATGTATAACCAATGTCTGCAATATGTGCTGTAAGATTAAACGATTTGGCTGTAACCTTAAGATTATAATTAGATTGATCCTTTATAATTTTACTATTCTCATCAGAGTCTATTGTATAAGCACTTAAGAATCCATCAGCTAAATTTGAATCATTTTGAATATCATCGACAGTATTACTGCCAACCTCATATGAACTATTAAAAGTATATTCATTACCAGTACTATCTTTTACGGGATTACCACTATCATCAGTAAAAGAAAT
Organism: Companilactobacillus musae; assembly: GCF_003967595.1. Taxonomy (GTDB): domain Bacteria; phylum Bacillota; class Bacilli; order Lactobacillales; family Lactobacillaceae; genus Companilactobacillus; species Companilactobacillus musae. Next base: position 190,041 of record NZ_BIFW01000002.1, read on the forward strand.
ATTTACAGCCTGACTGTCAGTATCACTTTGCGGAGCAGCTTCTGTTGAATAGGTACTTGGTTGAGCTTGCACTTGGGAAATTTCTGAGGCTGAAGTCTCATTACCGTCGGAAATACCAGAACCAGCCTGAACCATTGAAGAATTTTCAGAAGGTTCCTTGTTAGTAGTTGGATTTTGTGAGTTATCAACAGTAGGACTTGATTGTTGTGCAACATCATCAGCTTTTACTTGTTGAGTAGATAATCCACCTAAAACCATTGTAGAAAAAAGGGAAACACCTAAAGAAAGTAACATTTTATTTAATTTCATATTATTGTCCCTCACAATATACTTAATAATTTTATTATATGCCAATATTCAACAAATACAGTATTTTATAATCAAAAGATTAGTTAAAGAAAATCCGATAACTCATTTTTAAAGTTATCGGATTTTCTTATTTAATAGTCTTTTTGAAATGAGCTACTTAAAAACTTCTTTAAGCAAAGACACGTTTTACACCGGCAATGTTTCCACGACCTGAGTAAATTGAGTGTACTTGAACGGCATATGGCCATGATTCAATCATCGTTGATGGGTCCAAAAGGATACCAACGTGCCATAACATACCTGATGATGGATCTGTAAAGAAGATCAAATCTCCTCTTTGACGTTCATTGAAATTGATGTGTGGAATTCTGTTATCATTCCAGTACATTTGACAATTCCATTCGTTACCTACTTGAGCATGTTGAATTGCTGAAATTGGTGCAGAATCAATACCTGATGCATATAATGCTTGAGTTACTAATCCTGAACAATCAACACCATAATCAGGTGAACTAGAAGCACCAGAGATCCATGGTTGACCAAGATATCTATATGCTTCATTGATCATTGCTTCGATATGGTCTGATCTTGAACTTGAGATACTTGTTCTCAAAGGTGCAACGTATGAATCAATTCCATACCAGCTGTCTTCAGAGAAACCAATAGCTTTCCAAGTTGCCAAATCAACAATACCTGTTACAGGAAGTCCATGACTAGATTGAACACCTCTAACACTGTTAGCAACAGCTCCGTCATAGATTGTATGAGCATTGGAATAACCGAAATATCTTCTTACTAACCATGTCTTGATACCTTCAACACCGTTATACAAAGGATATCCAGGTTCACCAACTGGTTGAATTTGAGTATTTTGAATTTGTAACCAACCTGCTGGATTTTGATAAACAGGATCTGTTGTTGCATCGTAACTATTTACCCAAACGTTATTGGCGATTTGATAATAAGTATACTTGTCATCATAATCTGTACGGTTATATTGCCATGTAGAATTACCGGCAAAACCTTGTTGACCATTACTATAAAATCCTTGTTCATTACGTGAGTAGTTGGCTGCACCGTTAGGTTTAACTCGGATAACACCATTAGCATCTGAACCAAAACTTAACACAACATTCTTACCATCAGCAAATTCATCTGTAGCTACTCGATAGTAAACTGAACCATTATTAGTTAATCTTTGATCAGTAGCCCAAGGTGTATTAGGACCTAAAGCACGATTAGTAAGCTGTGTACCATCTTGTTTGTAAAGATAAGTAATATCATTACCAGTTGTTACTACCCCTTTTACAGGTGTGATTTTGGCATCATTTGTATCAGCATCTGCTTGTGTATTTGCTTGTGTATTTGCTTGTGTATTATCTGTAGTTGCCTGTGTGGCATCTGAAGTTGTTTGAGTTGTAGATGCTTGAACATCAGTTGCTTGTGAAGTTTGTTCAGTCACAGCTTGAGTAGTCGATTGTTGAGTTGCTTTTGAAACTTCTGGAGTTTGTTCAGCTACAGCTGTCTCAACTGGAGTATCAGTTGTAGTATCAGCCTTGACATTTTGTTGTGTTGTCACTGCCATAATAGCTAAAGCAAAACCACAAACAAAAACCATTTTTGACTTTTTATTCATTATTATTTTCCCCTAATAACTTATTGCACGTCTATTTTGTGTATTCCAATTGCCGATAAATTGATCTATTCCCATTCTTAGAGATTGATCAGTCCAACAATCGTTATAGTAAACATAACCTTGATCATAACCTGTAACTACCAAGGCGTGATATGGAAATCCATAAAGCGTATTCCAAGTCACGACTGGATGTCCGATATTGATTTGATACTTAATAGCATCAAACCCTTGACCAGTAAGATTCTTCGCTGAACCAGCATATTTCTCTACCAAGCTCATCAAAGCTGGTGGAAAAATAGTAATACCAGTTCCATCCCAAGGTTGACCAATATATCCATAATTTGGATCACTGCTACGTGGCATTTCTCTAGCCATTTGCATCTTATCAACATTGGCACCAGCATATTGAAGCATCATTGTTACGGCTGTTATTTCACAACCATTAGGCAATTCGGGTCTTTGTGCGATCAAAGGCACACCTGAGACCCAATCTGCGTCTTTATACTGTCCATTGTTAACAACTACTTCATCTTGTGGTATCCAAGTATCAGCACCGATTTGATACCAATCTTTTCCTCCAACATTTGCATAGTTATTAATCTTCCAACTAGTTCCAGTAGCTAAATCGTTACCTTCATAAATAGCACGACTTCCATATCCCTTAAATGAATGAATGCTTGAACCAGTTCGATAGACGACGGTTGCATCCCCCTGATATGGTTGAACATATGATTTAAATGTTCCATCATTTGCATTTGCATACTCATTTGTTGCAACGCGATAATAATTTGTTCCACTGGCCATCTGATGATAAGTATCAGCGTACCAATCACTATTGGCTGCTAAGGCTCTATTAGTTTCAACTGAACCATCAGCGTAATATAGTGGAATATAATTATTGGCTGTCGTTGTGAAAACTCCATCAATCGGTTGATCACTCACAACATGATCTGCTTGTGGTGCTTGAACCTGTTGATTTTCTTGAGCATTCGAACTCTGTTGCGCATCTTGAGTCTGTGAATTAGACTCAACAGCGTTTTGAGAATCCTGTTCTTGAGTTGTAGCTGTCACTGTATCAGCTTTATCTGTTGCACTTTGAGTAACATTTGGCTCTGCATTGACATCTACTTGATCAGCCTTAACGACATTGGTCGATAAAAGACAGCTAGAAGCAAAAACCGCTGCGAAGAGCACTTTCCTCTTTAATCCCATAACATTCCCCTTTCAAGGAATAATTATGGAATAGTTACATTTAAATATCAATAAGTAAATTTATAAAAAAATTATGAAAATAATTACATATATACTAAAAATGCACAAATCCCTATTTGAGGATTTGTGCATTTTCACTATATAAGTTGTATTACTTGTTCTTTATTTCTTGAATCAATTTAGCCTGAGATTCAGCTTTAAAGGCTTTCTCAGCTTGTTGTGTAACTTGTTGTTGTTCCGCAGTAGACATTGAAGGATTTGCTTGCATTGCTTTAGTTACAGCATCTTTTACATATGTTGCTCCTTCTTGTTTCATCTGAGCTTGGAACGACTTACTTTTCATTTTCTTTTGCAATTGACTAGCTTGTGACGTTGTAAGCACTAGCCAATCTTGACCAACTTTGAAAGTGTTAGTTTGTTTAACAAATTCTTTATTGTTGTCAGAAATTCCAAATAGAAATGCATAGAAATCATTCTTATATTCCCAACGAGTTGTTTTCTTCGTTAAAGTTGCGGCTGAATAATTACCAGTCTTAACAACATTTCTTACATGTGAATCAACCTTAGTCGTAGTGGGTTTCTTCTTATTAGCAGTTTCAGGTGTGCGATAAATATAAACGCTCTCTTTACCACTTGTTCCTAATTCCTTCTTCAATAGAAGATTTGAACCCTTTTGAACTGATTGAATCTGATAAGTCTTTTCATCAGTTATTTTTTGCATTCCCAAATGTCCATATTCATTTGAAATCAATAAAACTAAGCTCAAGATAAACAGAGCGATAAATGTAAATGAAAGTCCATAACCAACTTTTTTATTCTGTAAAAAGACTGCAAAGTAATAAGCTAATCCTGCACAGATCAAAATTGAAACTAAAATCATTATTTATCACCTGCCAATCTTGTTTTCTTTAATGAATCAACATCTATTGATTTTGATTTAGAACTGTTATTAACTCTCAAACTAATTAAATAACCTACAACACAGAACAAGATAGCTACAGCAAAAGCTGCGTGATAACCGCTTAAAGTAGCATCAAAAAACTTATCTTTGTATTTAAGTGGTGCTGAAGCTAATAGTGATTTGCCAGGTTTCAAATTGTTTGTCACATTAGTCAAGACACTGACCAAAATAGCAGTACCCATTGAACTGAAAACTTGACGAACAGTGTTATTAACGGCAGTACCATGACTCATCAAATTAAATGGCAAAGCATTCATACCATCTGTTGTAACAGGCATCAAGACCATGGAAATACCAAACATACGAATCATATAAAGTACAACGATATCTAATACTGGTGTTGATTTTGTTAAGAATAAGAATGGAATTGTACCGGCAGTTAACAAGAACATACCCATACGAGCTAAATCTTTAGGTCCATATTTATCAAAAGCATTACCAGTAATTGGACTCATAATACCAATCATCAAAGCACCTGGTAATAAAGTTAGTCCAGAGTGGAAAGCTGACATGCCTTTAACAATTTGCAAATATAATGGAAGAACCATTTCCACACCGATCATTGCCATATTAGTAACAGATGACAAAGCTGCGGCGATAGCAAATTTCTTTTCAGTGAAAACACGTAATTCCAAGAATGGTTTATCCATATGTAATTGACGGAAACCAAACAAAAGAATAAAAATAACACCGGCTACAATTGAACCAATAACTGTCATTGAACCCCAACCGTCATTACCAACAGATGAGAAGCCATATAAGATAGCACCAAATCCAACTGTAGATTCGATCAATGATAAAATATCTAGTTTCGTACGGTGTGTTTGAATAACTGGTCTCATAAAAATAAAGGCCAAAATCAAAACTAAAATAACAATAGGAATGATCATTCCGAAAAGATCTCTCCATGACCAGTTATCGATGATGAATCCTGAAAGTGTGGGTCCAATAGCAGGAGCAAGTCCAATAACCAGACCACCAAGACCCATGGCAGCACCACGTTGATTAGCTGGGAAAATCGATAGCATAACAACTTGCATCAATGGCATTGTAATACCAACACCAACAGCTTGAATCAAACGTCCAGCTAAAATAACACCGAAAGTTGGAGCCGTAAAACACATAATTGTACCGACTAAGAAAGTCGACATTGCAATAATATATAAAATCTTTGTACTAAAGTTGTTACTTAACCAAGCAGTAACAGGAATCATAATACCGTTAACCATCAAGAAACCAGTTGTTAACCACTGAACATCAGAAGTTGTAACGCTGAATTCCTTCATTAAGGTTGGAAAAGCGGTAGTTAAAATTGTACCGTTCAATACAGTACAGAATGTACCAACAAGAAGGACCAGAACCAAAAGATTACGGTTAAATGGCTTCCCATGTGCATCCACAATTGCTTTATTATTATTTCCCATAATAACAAATTCCTCTTCTCTTTTTTCTATTTAGAAGGTATCTCGATGCTGTCTAAATTCTTATAAACCTTTTCTAATATACTCTCTAGTTGCGATTGTTCCTCAGAAGTAATGCCCTTAAAAACTACTTCATTACTAGCCTGAAATTCTTTACGAATTTTATCGTAAAGTTCTTTTCCCTTACCAGTAATATTGACGATTTTTCTTCGACCATTTTTAGGATCCGGTTCTCGAATCACATATCCATGACCTTCAAGTTTTTTCAAAGAACGGGCTATCAATGCACCATCAGACATAGTGATCTCACCAATCTTGTCTTGAGTACATCCTTCATGCTTATAAATGATCGACAAAATAATACTTTCGATTGAATTGAGTCCTTTATCTTTTAAATAACTGGCCGCAATTCTTCTTTTGATCGAAGTAAATTTCATTACAAAACCAATCAAATTATAATCATCCATAAATTCACCTCATTTTTTTAAAAAAAACTTTCTTTTTTTAGAACAAAAAATATGCTACACCCCACTCTTGATAAAATCAAGAGTTAAGTGCAGCATTTTTTCAGAAAATTTATTTTTTGTTTTCAGAAATTAATCAAAATAGTTAACGCCAATAGCTTCTCTAACCTCTGATAATGTTTGATTAGCAACGATATTAGCATTGTCACTACCCTTTTTCAAAATATCATAAACTCCAGGGATATCTTTTTCATATTCAGCACGTCGGTTACGAATTGGTTCAAGAATTTCTTGCAAAACATCATTTAAATAACGTTTTACTTTAACATCACCCAATCCACCGGCTTGATATTGTTCTTTTAATTCAGCAATCTTTTCTTTATCAGTTCCAAAAGCATCTAAGTATGTGAATACAGTGTTACCTTCAATTTTACCTGGATCTTCAACGTGGATATGATCTGGATCAGTATACATTGACATAACTTTTTTAGTAACTTCATCTGCTGAATCTGATAAATAGATACAATTACCTAATGATTTACTCATCTTAGCATTGCCATCAATACCAGGTAATCTACCTTGACCTTTAGGTGGAAAATATCCTTCTGGTTCAACTAAAGTATCAACATTATATGTATTATTAAAAGTACGAACAATTTCACGAGCTTGTTCCATCATTGGCTCTTGGTCATCACCGACAGGTACTGTATCAGCCTTAAATGCTGTAATATCAGCAGTTTGACTAACTGGGTATGTTAAAAATCCAGCAGGAATACTTTGTCCAAAACTCTTTTGTTTAATTTCTGACTTAACTGTTGGGTTTCTTTCCAAACGGGAAACAGAAACAAGATCAAGATAATACATTGTCAATTCGTTCAAAGCTGGAATTTGTGATTGAACTAAAATATTAGTCTTAGCTGGATCAATCCCAACAGACAAATAATCTAGAGCCACTTGAATCAAACTATTACGAACTTTTTCAGGATTTCTTGCATTATCAGTAAAAGCTTGCATATCAGCAATCATGATAAACATCTTATATTTGCCTTCATTTTGAAGTTTTACACGGTTCTTTAACGACCCTAGATAATGACCAATATGTAGTTTTCCTGTGGGACGATCCCCAGTTAAAATTGTATTTGTTTTCATGTTTTTCCTCCTGGATTCATTAATGCAAAGATATTTTGATGGTGGTATAATACCTTTTCAATAAAAAAAGCGTCCTATTGTAATCACAATAGGACGCTTCTGCGTGGTGCCACCTGTTTTGTAGAATTTCTCTACCACTCTAAGTTATAAGGTGACCACCCATACCATTTCCCAAAACAAGGTTGATAACTTTTTCAGCCATGAAGTTATTCTCTGAACCAACTTACTTGAATTAGTACTCAAAAATGTCTATGCTTTAATGTACTCTAATTGCTATTAGCATAATTAAAAACCGACAAATTGTCAACGAGAGGTATTTTAATGACGATCAATCAATCAAAAGCTGAAGAACAACAACGTGTCAATTCAGTTGCAAAAAAAATTGATGAAAAGATTGAGCATGCTGACGAAAGCATTGCTCAAGCCCATCAAGAAACACATCGTATTGAACGTAATTACGGTGAAAACACTAAAGTCAATACCACTGAAGTCGATGACCAAATGGAAACTAACGCTTCTGTTCAACAACAGAAACAATTGGTTGCTTTAGCGGTCGAAAACGAAAATATTTTAAATGCCAACAAATTAAAACTAGAAAATCTTCAAGGTTCACCCTACTTTGGAAGAATTGATATTGTAGAAGATGGTGAAGAAGATACCTTATATATTGGAACTTCAACTCTTCAAGATGATGACGGAGAGTTTTTGATCTACGACTGGCGCGCACCAATTTCTGGTATTTACTACAATGGTATGTTGGGAAAAGTTCATTATAAAACTCCTAACGGAACTGCTGAGGTAGATCTTAAGAAAAAACGTCAATTTCAAATTATCCACAATAAGATTAGAAATATGTTTGATACCAACGAAACCGTTGGAGATGAAATCCTGCAATCAGTTTTGAGTGAATACAGCGACGAATATTTGAAAAACATTGTCGCCACAATTCAACATGAGCAAAACACTATTATCCGTGATACGCACTCCGATGTCCTCTTAGTACAAGGTGTTGCGGGTTCTGGTAAAACGTCTGCTATTCTACAACGTGTAGCTTACCTGCTCTACCACAGCCGTACAACGATGACTGCTGACAACATTGTTCTATTCTCTCCTAACAAACTTTTCAGTAATTATATTTCTGAAGTTCTTCCTAGTTTAGGTGAAAGAAATATGCGTCAGGTTACCCTGAATGAATTTATCGCTCTACGTTTAAGTGGTGTACAAGTTGAAACACTCTTTGAACGTTATGAAAAAGATGAACGCAATCTTCCAGAAACAACTATCAAGATTCGGTTATATAAAGAAAGTGGAGAATTCCTTGATACTTTGGAACAACTAGAAGAACAACATCCCGAACATATTCTTCACTTTGAGAACGTAATTTTTGAAGGAAAGCCTTTCTTCACTAAAGAAGAAATATCAGAAGTCTATGATCATATCAATCATGCTTATCATATTCCTGACCGTTTTCTCAAAACTAAAAACATTTTGATCAAGCGTCTTCAAAAACGAATTCACGCTGATAGAAATGAAGATTGGGTTCAAGCTGAAATTGACAATCTTTCTGACGAAGATTTCCAACAAATTATTACAGACCACAATATTGAAGAATCAACTAATCAACGTGAAATTATTGCTGAAGAATTCTTGCGTGAGCGTTATGCTCCAATTTATAACGCTTTGATTAACAATTACTTTTTCAATCCATATAGGGAATATCTTTTCTTATTAAATGAAATGCCCCAAGATTTAGTTGAAAACGATATTTGGCAAACTATGATCGAATCAATCGATGATCAAATTGAGGCCCATAGATTAAATCTTAGTGATTCCATAGCTATTCTTTATCTTCGTGATCTAATCACTGATGGTGGTGTTAATCATGCTATTCAACATATCTTTATCGATGAAGTTCAAGATTACACCATGGCTCAATTAAAATATATTGGACATGCTTTTCCTAATGCAAAAATGACCCTTCTAGGTGATCGTGCTCAAGATGTTTTAACCAGTTCCTATCGTCAAAAAGATCTCGTAACCGAGGTCAACGAACTCTTCAAGAAAAAGAAAATCACTACAATCACCCTTAATCAAAGTTATCGTTCTACCGCAGAAATTACTAATTTTGCTACTAAACTATTGCCCAATGGCGATGAAGTAAAAGCCTTTTCCCGTCAAGGAGAAGATCCTGTTATTAAAGTGTTTGATGATGACAATTATTATCAAGGATTAAAAGAAACCGCTAAAACACTCAACAAAAAATATGAGACAGTTGCTATCTTGACTCGTAATCAGGCACAGGCAGAACAAATTTATACTCATTTCAGCGATGAATCCATCGTTACTTTAGTTGATGCTGATTTTCGTTCAATCCCCAAAGGAATCCTAGTCTTACCTATCTATTTAGCCAAGGGATTAGAATTTGATGCGGTTATTGGACACGATATTTCAGCGACTAACTACCCTGATCAACGTAGTGTGGACGTTCTCTATACAATTTGTACTAGAGCTATGCATAGTTTAACTTTATGTGTAGATAAGGAAATATCACCGCTTTTAAGTAAAGAACCAGCAACCCTTATTTCCGAAAAATAGAAAACAAAATCTAAAAAAGAACAGTATCTATATAAGAAGTATTCCAGGTAGAGAAATATCTGAAACTTCCAATAGACACTGTTCTTTTTTAATATTTAAAATTTAAAACTAAAAGTCCGAAACAGCTTTGCACCGTACCCAAACTTAGAAAGATTCGTTTATTAAATAATTATTGTTCCAACCGCTGCACTGATCATGGCAACAAATATAGCCATTTTTTCATCTTTAGTATATAAGTAGGTCAAAGCGTAACACCAGCCTAAAGCCATCATCATCAAGAATTGAATCACTGAACCTGGCAAGCTGATCAAACCAGCAACAACGCCACTCAATAAAATACCCATAATGGCACTGTATGCAGAACTCTTTCTAAAGAAGTAGTTAAAGAAGAATCCTGTTTGAACCAACTGCTGCTGAATAGCAATGATAAAGACATTAGCAATCATATTGAAAACAAATACATTTTGATCTGAACTCAGAATATCATCATTTTGAAAACTAGGTAATTTACCAGTAACTTGCAAATAACTTACCATAATTCTCAATAAACAAACTAAAATGATCATCAAACTGACTAATCCAATATTTGAAACCAATGAATAAACAAAACCTTCGGCCGTATCTGAAAATGACCTTTCTTCACGAATATATTTTCTAATCATTAAGAATAACGTAATAAGACCAACTACAAAAAAGGCAACTACCATCAGGGTATCTAAGCCCTTTTTATTTGCCGAATTGTTTTTCAACATCAACGTAGCAATAGAAAAAACAATCCAAATTATATATCTAACAAAATCTGTTCCAGGGGATTCTCCTACGCGCATAATAACTTCTTCCAATCCATAATTTTACTTTGTCATTATATCATATGCCAATACTTCATTTTCATGCCGTTTTCAACTATTATTAATAGAGTATTTATGGAGGGATTTTTTAATGAATAAAAACCATCGTATTTTCTATCTTGATTTTATCCGTGTTATCGCTATTTTTTTGGTTATTTTCATTCACGTTTCCGCAATCGATACGACTTTAAATATCGGTTCCGGTCAGTGGCAAATAACTAAAATTTTAAACTATTTAGCACATATTAGTGTGCCTGTTTTCTTTATGATTTCTGGATCTTTACTGCTCAATAGTAAAAAGACTACTTCTTTAGGCTACACTTGGAAGCAAAGGATTCCTCGAGTAACGATTCCCTTTGTTGCTTGGTCGATCATTTCACCAATCGTAGTCGGAGTTTACGCACATTCATTATCACTACACAATGTTTTAACCGTAGTAAAAACAATTCTTTATCAACCAACATCCCCAACTCTTTGGTTCATGTACCCTTTGATAGGAATTTATATTTTATCACCCGTTATCAAAACATTTGTCGATAATGCTTCGACCGAAATGTTAGTTTATGTAACTGGTATCTGGTTAGTGACATGTTCGTTGATTCCATCAATAGCCGTCATGTTACCAAAAAACTTCGAACATCTTTTGGAACTTTCACCAATAGCTAACTTCTTCTTAGTTGGTGGTTTCACTGGTTACTTTATTTTGGGATATTTATTAACCAAGGTTAAAATAAAAAATTTTAACAATATTATTCTTTTACTTGTCTTTTTAATTTTCGGTATTGGTGGAAATTTTGTATCAGAAATTTTCCCCAAAATCTTTGATGCTAATAATGGTTACTATGTAACTTCAATTTTTATTCCCATCATGTCAGTAGCAGCTTTTATCCTATTACAAAAATGGGGTAGCAAAATTAAAAGCAAAGCAACTATTAAAGCTTTTGAATTTCTATCTCCACTAGTCTTTGGAGTTTATTTAATTCATAACCTTCTGATTCTTTACGTAGAACCTTGGTTTATGAATCATGTAGCTATTCATGGCTTGGCAGCAACTTTCCTACGTTATATTGTCGTTGTGATTTTATCAATCATTATTATTTGGATTTTGAATTTGATCCCTGGAGTTAATTATTTATTAACTGGTAATTCTAGGAAAAAATAATTGTTTAATAAGGATGCCGTCCTCCGCAACAAAGAAAATGGGCTGGAACGTAGTGGGCACGACTTGGAGCCCATTTTTTTTGTTGCTCCGGACTAGTGTTTTGTTACTTAGCTATTTGTAACTCTAAATGTAAAAAAGGTTTAGAGTTTTAATCGCCTATCCTATATGGAATTAAAGATTTCATATACCGCAAATTTAATTAATAATACTAGAAACAAAAAGAACAATATCTATTGAAAAATTCAGGCACTTTTATACCTTGAATGCTCAATAGTTATTGTTCTTTTTTGTTGAAAATTTAGATTTCTTAATCTTCTTTTTTAATTCTAGTTGTCTTCAAAATGAAAGCAAAGGCTGCCATAATTACACCAATAATAGTTGCTAAAGTTCCAGTTGTTTCACCAGTTTGTGGCAATGTACCAGAATTTGAATTAGATGCTTGTGAACCATTGCTACTTCCATTAACGTTTGATAACAAACCTTCTTCTAAGCCATTGTTAGGAACAGTACTCTCTGAACCACCGTTAGTAATCAAATTATCTTCGTTGCCAATATCATCGGTTTCATCAGTATTGTTATCTTCTGTAGATTCATTGGATTCGTTGTTATCCTCTGATTCATTGGCGTCTTCATCGTCGTCATCTTCGGTATTATTATCTTCTTCATTACCGTTATCACCAGTATCAGGTTTTTCAGCTTCGGAACCACCATCAACTTCGATCAAATCACCAGTATCAGGATCAATATCTTCTTCAACCTCTTCCTCATCGGGATTTTCGATATTGCCACCATTATTCTCTTCTTCACCAGGTAAGTCTGGCAATTCACCGGGGATAGTAATTGGTCTTTCAAATTCTGTATCAGTCTTAGTATCGTCATCTTGTAGATCCCATCTGTGGGTTTCTGCATTGACAATTACTTTATCGGCTACAATATTACCATCAAGGTTTTGATTAACGACAACCGTTGCCTTTGGTGCTAGGACACTACCTTGGAATGGTCTATCAATATTGACTTGACCGTCATAAAGTTTGTCACTGGCAGTACTGTCATAGAAATTCCATAACAAGTGGTTATCATCAAAATATTCTGTTTCTTGATTAGGACGTTCGACATTATTGTTAGAATCACCATCGTTATAAATCAATTTGATCTGTGAATTAACATCATAAGGATCTTGTCCCTTAGTATCAACATTGATAATTATAGTAGTTCCCCCCTGATCGGCGGACAAACCATAAATAGTCAATGGTGTATTAGCATTCAAAACATCGGCATCTAAATTAATAACAATTTTATTATCAGCTGTTGGTTGATAATGTTCTAGGTTGATAACACGTTGATTTTGATCAGGAAAATCACTGTTTTTAACAGTAACTTGTGGATCTTGATTAGCTAAACTATTAGATTTGCTTTCTAACTTATTGAAATAAGTTGAAAAATCAATATATTTATTACCATCTTTGTCTTGATAAGTTTCATCTTTAGTCAAATGATCAATATCGGTACCATCAACATTAGTACGATTAGGATTGGTTACATTAACATCGTTATCTTCACCAAAGATAACCTTATTGTCACGACTATCTGTCTTATTTACAAAAGAACTATTAGACATTTTAGTATGATTTTGAACATAAGAAATATCCTTATTAACATGTCCTTCATGAACATTAGTCCCAAAATTAACATTTCCGTGCAGTGTACCAACAGCAACATTACCGTTAGTATGTGCATTCAATGTAGCTTCGTTAGCAAAAACATGAAAATTAGAAGCATAACCTAGTTGGTTATCGCCTTCATTTGAAAAATCATCACTAACATTTCCACCATCTTGAACATCACTATTTGCAGACTGTGTAATGGCACTTTGTGCGCCAGCTTGTGTTGTAGCCCCCTCGTTGGCAGTTGTTGTAACACTACCCAAGCTATCGTTTGTCGTAGAATTTTCCACTGCTGTTGTACTATCAGCTGAACCTTGGTCAGTTGTAGCATCAGCATGAACTGTTGTGCACATTCCAGTTAAAACTAATGTACTAACAGCAACACACGATAATGCCCATTCTTTTCCCTTTTTCATCAACATAATTAACTAAATCTCCCTCATAAATTTAGAATAATTATTATCTAGGAACAAATCAGGTAATAATTTTATTTATGAAAATTATTACGCTACTCCAGACCATTGTCAAATGACTATTTATTTATTTTTTTATGATTATTATTAAGTTTATATGTCATAAAAACAGCCACTAATAATGCTATTACAGCAAATATACTAATACCTGAAAAACCAATTTTTGAGTACATTATAGCTCCAAAACCTGACCCTAACGTTAAACCCAAATATAAAAAGGAACTATTAAAAGACATTATCGTTGAACGATTTTGAGGTACTACATTTACAATATAGGTCGTTAATGAAGTAACGCCGATTCCTTGTGCCAAAGCCAGTAAAACTAGGCAACCAATTACAATTATCAAATTATTATTAAAAATAACTATCATCAAAATAAAGATTGCTGATAATAAACCATTAATAATGACACTTTTCATAGCTCCTAAATGTGAAATAAAATACCCTCCACAAAAGCTGGCCAAAAAGTTACTTAATCCATAGGCAATAAAAACCATTCCTATTTGAGCTGTATTCAAATAAAACTGTAAATTCAAAAAAGTTCCTAAAAAAGTATAGATAGTATAAAAACCAAACATCCAAACTAAATTAATCAACAATGCTGGTATGGCCTTTTTAGAAAACCAAAGATTCTTAAAGCTTTGAAGATATTTCAAATCAGATTTTGTCGAAGATTTCATTTCAGGAATCACAGCTAACAATATAGGAAACACTACTAAGGTCAATCCACCAGATCCCCAAAACGCCATATGCCAATTTGATAATTGAGATAACCCTGTACCTAAGGGTACGCCAATAGCAATTGATAAGGATAAGGCTGACATAACAATTCCCATAACAACGTTCATTTTTTTATCATGAAAATAATCTCCAATTGTTGCCCATATATTGGGCATCGTCAAAGCAGCACCTAATCCAGCAATAGCTCTAAAACAATAAAATCCAAAAATATTCTCGGCCACAGCGCATAAAAAACTTCCTATTAGAAAAATAGTAATACCTAAACTAAGTAACATTTTTCTATTAAACTTATCTCCTAAGGGACCAAAAAAAGGCGAGCCAATGGCATAACAAAGAGCATATATTGTTACCGATAATGCCGCCTGTCTTACAGTAACTTTAAAATCTGTCTCAATAGCAGGTAGCAAAGGTGAAATAATAAAAGAATCAGCACCGATAACAAAAACAATTAGAAATAGTCCCACGATCATCATTAAATCACGTCTTCTAAAACTTAATTTATTATTCATTATCAAAACTTCTTTCCATAATTAATTCATCTGAAATATAAATCATTAATAAAAAACTACAAGACGAGAATTTAATAATACTTAGTATCAAACAATTCCCTTATTGCATTTTCAAATATTAGTCAACACCTTAACAAGGTGCTACAATCCTCTTAAAAGCAAGGTTTTATCATGGAGGTTACGCTTATGGATGCTTTAAAAACAAGTACTAGACACGGCGAGATCTGCCCTTTAGATACGACCCTCAAAGTTCTTGACGGCAAATGGAAATCAATTATTCTCTGTCGTTTAATGAATCAAGAACTTAGATATAGTGAATTACTCAAAAGTTTATCCGGTTGTACAAGACGTATGCTATCGTTACAACTGTCTCAATTAGAACACGATCAAATTATTCAAAAAGAAATAGACACTAGTTTCACACCTATAAAAACCAGTTATCACTTAACTGAATTAGGTAAATCTCTAATTCCTATCATTATAGGCATGGATCAATGGGGAGAAATGTATATCGAAACTCTTTCTTAAAATACAAAAGCTCAGTATGGTAACAATCTTTGACGATTACCGTACTGAGCTTTTATTTATATATAGAAGAAAACATATTATTATAACTGAATAATTTAATCTCTGGGTTCAGCTCCCATAGCAAAAGCAGCTACACAGCCAAATCCCGTATGACTGGAAATTGTCATACCAATAGGATAAATCTGAACATCAGCTTGGCTAATTTGTTTAATAATATGCTCTTTAACAACTTTAGCAGCATCATAGTCTCCACTTGTTGTGATAATAACCGGTTGTTCTTTATCGCTTTGCATGGCAGCCACAATTTTATCAGCCAATTCAATCAGTGATCTCTTACGTGTTCGTGTTTTGGAAACCATTCGTAATTTACCATTAGTATCAACATCCAAAATTGGTTTAACCTTTAACAAAGTTCCCAAAGCAGCTGATGTTCTAGAAATACGACCACCATGGTAGAGATAATTAAGATTATCGACAGTAAACCATTGTTGAAGACGTAATTTATTTTTATCAAACCAAGTAACCATCTCATCTAAACTAGCACCTGATTTTTGCAGTCTAATAGCAGCTAAAACCATTTGTCCTTCACCACCACTAGCAGCTAAAGTATCAACTATCCTAATATCAGCTTGTGGATAAGATTCTAAAAGCATTTCTTTGGCTTGGTTCGCACTGGAAATTGACCCACTTAGCCCCCCAGAAAATCCTACATAGACAATTGGTGTATTAGCTTCAACGTATTTTTTAAAGAATTCAAAATACTCACCAACATTTACTTGCGTTGTTGTAGGCATTGCCCCTGCTTGAATCTGTTGATAAAAGTCATTAATGTCGTAGCTTTCGCCTAAATCATTGACAAGGTCTTGATCACCGATCTTTGTATGGAAATAAATTGCATCAACACCACTGTCACGTAAGGTTGCCAATGGCAAATCACATTCTGAATCTGTCAATATCTGATACATCTCTCCACCTCCTAAAAATTAATCGTTAATTCAAAATAATTTAAGTCACCGATTAATAATACCATTTATTTTAATCGTGTAAACTATGTTAGCTAGTTTTTAAAACTAGGTTATTTATAAACATATATAAATCCTTTTTTACCAATCAAAAAAGCCAAGTACAACATAACAAGTACTTGACTTCATTATACAGCCGTCTATCGGCTTATTATTACCTTTATTATGAATATTTACAGCCATTTTGTGCAAATTTTGTGCAAAACGTTGAAACTTTATGAATTTAATATTAAAAATAAAAAAATCACTTATGTTCGTTTTTATCTTTATATAAATCCATTGTATTTATTGTAGGTAATAATATTGTATTGCTTGAGTCCAATCCAGAAATCATAGAAATGATGCTTCTTACATAAGGAAACATTATAGCTGTACCATTAACAAACAAAGCTCTTGCAATCTTATCCTTAGAGTCCAGACTATTTGAAATATTAAATTCTCCACTAATTTCAATTTTTATACCTAATTCAGAATGATTGGGTCTTAAAGTAACACTTAAAGTTACTATACCATGCTTCAATTTTTCATCAATACCAACTTTAGGATTAAGATTAAAACCATCTTCATATTTTGATAAGTTCTTTTTATCATGTGTATATTCTAAGTTCTGAATTTTATAACCTTGAAAATCAATTATAGGATCATTATTCAAAATAACATAACCTCTCATCTTATATTCATAAAGATATATTAACACAATAAAAAAGGGTCTCCTGTTTAGGGGACCCTTTCTTTGTAAAATCTTTATAGTTGTTTACCGATTCATGAAATTTATTTTCTGATACATTATTTTTATATTTAGTAGATGACGATAAGTCACCTATTAATAAATCAAAACTATTATCTATTATCAATGAATTGTCAATATCTATAGAACTATGCTCTATTAACAATTCTGATTCCAAATAACTCTTATCAACAAAATTATCCAAAATGATTTTATCATCCATAATTGGAGATCTATCACCGTTGGAAGAAACAAAGGAAGGTTCCATGCCATCAGGAGTTGAACTAACTTCAATTCCTGCATTTCTTGCAGCATTCAATATTTGTTCTCTTGTAAACATTAGAAAATACCTCCTTTTCTGCATTATACTTCTTTTAATTTTAATTTGTCAAAGTTTATTAAACTCTGATTCACTATATTTAGCTGTTTTTCGTGTGCAAGTACACCATAATCCATAATATCATTGTATTTTTTTATGTCTACTGGAAAAGTATAAACACACGCTCCAAAACCGAGTAATCCTTTGGCTAAAGTTATCAATTTACTTCTTTTAACATTTGTTAAATCTTTAGGATGTTCTTTTATATACTGCTCTTCTTCTTTAGAAAATTTAATATCAACATTATTATGTTTAAGACTTTTCATTACTTTTTTTAATTTATTGGCACCTGCTAAACTGTCTAAATCAAGCAAATCTTTACTCTCTATTTCAAACTTACCATATACTACTGCTCCTTTTTTTGATTGATTACCTGCCCACCAAGTAGCAGCATCTAAATCATCAACAAAAAAATAAGCCCCATTTCCCAACCAATGATTGACTCTAGGCTGACATATAAATTTTTTCTCTTCAATAATAGAATTAGCATTGATTAAACTTGTTCCATGATATATATCTAGCTCCATCTTTAAATGTGATTTCTTTCTTATTTATAATTTATTAATTACATTATACTATAATACGTTTCCAAATAGACTAAGAAAGATTAAATACGTGAAGAGGGCCATTTTGATTTTATGAGTAAAAACAAAAAAGCCCCCACAAATAAATGTGAGGGCTGCAATAAAATAAATAAGGATAAGAACCATTTAGATGTACTTTTTAGTACCTTTAAAATATAGCAATTAAGTTAATTAATTACCATTGTCATTACTCCACTTTCGCTCAAATTTGAGCATTAATAGATTTTTGACTAACCTTTAAAGCCTGACCCTTGAGCATATTGAATTGGAATGTATTCATCAGTAGCAACTTGGTAGGCGTAGCCTATATTTGGCAAGTTCACTAGCTTATCGTTAGTTTGCCAAGAAGTACCGCCTTTAAATACTTTATTACTATCTTTAATTGATTCACCTTTAGAATTGTACGCAAGTACCCCGTAATTATTGAGGTAGTTCACTACAACTGTACCTTTAAATGTTGAACTGGACTGTGGAAGTAACGTGTCAACACCAATTACATAGTAAGGCTTATCTTTTATGACTGTGATTCCATTTGATTTCCAACTTGTTCCAGAAATAACATCAGTACCAACATTTGCTTTTCCTTCATTATTATAGGTAGTAAATGCTTTGTAAGAATTGCCTTTCACGTCCACGTTATTATTAATAGTTTCGTTAGGGTCAACTTGTGGAGATTGTCCACCAGTGAAAAAATTATCGTAGTTTTGTGATACATCAAAATTTCCATAGCTCCCAGCAAAATTATATGTGCTGCCCCATTGCCATGAATGATGATTTGAGTACCATTGCTTACCACTAGAATTATATGGATAAGAGGCAATCCACCCTTGGTTAACGTCCATCTTTGAACCTAACCATGAGCTCATAGTATAGACGGCTGAACGGTAACCATACTTAGCAACTTGTTCCATGAAAGCCTTGTTATTAGCATTATTAGTTGCTCTTGATAATCCGTTTTGCTGTTCAGCCTCTACATCGGCTACAAGGACTGAACCAACTGGTAACCCGTCTGATTTGGCTAAACTAGCAGCATAATTAGCTTCAGCAATAGCACCAGAAACAGTGCTATACCTGGCAAAATGGTAGCCATTAATATATAAACCAGCCGCTTGTGCAGTGTAAATGTTGTTAGCAGCCGTGTAGTCATGGTAGTAAGTACCTTCAGAAATCTTAGTCACCACAGACTTAACTCCGTAGTTATTGAGCATATCCTGAAAATTAGAAACAGTCATATAGCCATTATGATTACTGACGTCAACCATATCAGTTCTAGCTGCTGTCACATTAGTTGTACAAAAAAATAGACCTGCAATAAGCAGACCTACAATATAAATTAATTTATTTTTTAGCTTCATTATTATCGCCCCTATTTCTTAATTTTTCCAAATTGTCAGTAATCCAATTAGGTAACGGAATCCCCATAATTCCCAAGTTTTCTACAATTGAAATACCATATTGACCAATAAAAAACATCAAAAATAAATTAGCAAAGTTGGCTAATCCCCAGCAGTCAACTAGCGGATAAAAAATAACTCCTATTCCTGCTATGACAGTATGTTTAATAAGTCCTTGTCTACCAGTTGTTGAATTTAATCGCTCATTTGAGTTTCTAAAAAAACCTTTCAAAAAACCGGTAGCTAGGTCAACTAAAATAATAATAATAAACGTTAAAAACCAAGGATTTTCAACTAATTTTTCAGCAGCAAACCAC
Source organism: Companilactobacillus musae (assembly GCF_003967595.1). Classification (GTDB taxonomy): domain Bacteria; phylum Bacillota; class Bacilli; order Lactobacillales; family Lactobacillaceae; genus Companilactobacillus; species Companilactobacillus musae. The sequence continues at coordinate 210,136 of NZ_BIFW01000002.1, forward strand.
CATTCCATAAATCCAAAATGTGGTGTAGGTTGTGGCGCATAGTACATATATATTCATCTCCTATACAAAAAAAGAGCAGCCGTTAAGCTGCTCCCTCTTCTTTATAATCTTCACCAACGATTTGCTTGTAATCATCAGCGGTAATATTTTTATTCTTAACTAAATCTTTGATATTGTCTTTAGTTCTTGTTCCCCATGATAGTTGTACTTTTAATAAGAAAATCATTTTATTACCTCCTATTTATCTGATATTTCACTTGTATTATTTTTTAACTGATTATTGGTCAATTCTGTAATAGATTGTTTAATTTGTTCAATGTCGGTTCCTTGAGCAATAACCAGATTGGTTAGTTCTGTATTGGACTTTTGGTTTTCCTCATCAGGTGTCATACCTGTAGAAATATGAACTAACTTATTATCTGATTCTCGAATGGTCCACAAATACTTCTCGTCAACAGAAAAGGCTGGGACACTATCAACTAGCACCCAACCCTTGTCACCAAACTTTTCAACTTGTGATCTTGCCCCATCTTCATTTGTGTCGTTTACATGAAGAATATTTCTATTGCTGTCTAGTTGTACTGCTATTTTCATGTTCTACCCCCTTAATTTTTATACGTTGAAATTCTAATTACTGATAATGGAAATTCTACAACTTTGGATGAAATTGAATTTTTGGCGGTAAGTGTAATAGAAATATTGAGAATTCCCTTTGCCAATTTAATAATTGTAGAATTTACCTTTTGAATCGTATATGAACCAGTACCCATTTCCCAATAATTAGGTGAAGGATTATCTTGAAAACTAACTTTTCTATTAATTAAATTTTGTAGATCTTTTGAACCATCAAAGCTATTTCCCAAAACTAAATCCTCTTTAGGAATCTTAATTGTCGGAGCAGAATTTAATATTAATCTTTGATTTGAAACGCCGTCGGTATCGTTTGCCAGTGAAATTTGAATACCATCCATGCTATTCTCAAAATAATTTGATAATCCTGATAGTACAATATTTCCGCTTGCTGAACCAGTAAAAAGATTAATAGATGAAGGTAATTGTGCTACTGCTTTTTGAGTTGAAAATGTTGCAATAAGCTCGACAACAAATGAGTAATTTGCACCAGTAGCTCCAGCACTATTCCCATCGTTAACATATCCATCTTCATGACTAATGGTCATCGTCTTATCCGCATTATATTTCAAATGAATTATAGCAGGCTTAGTGTTACTTCCATCTAAACCTTCTCCGACCCCATTAATAGGAATATCTAATTCTTGACCAGATGCTATATCAGATTGAGAAATATAGATTGGATATGGACTTGTGGTGGTAAAATATCCATTTTTAGCTACATTATTTAGGTCGTAATTCAATTCAAGATTTGATACTGCACCTTTAGTTCCTGATGTCATCACAGTCTTTTGAATATGTCCAAGGATAGTTAATCCTGAATATTGACCAAAAGGATTCGAACCAGGATCATCTTTGAAAGTAACTGTTAAATCTTTAGTTGGATCATCAGTACCAGACCATTCAAGATTACGTTCAGTAATTTCTCCATTAGCAAGTGAACCAGGGTAAATATCTACACCTGCAGCAGGATGATCTGGATCAGTGCTCCCACCAGTATTGTTATTCCATTCCCCAGGTAATGTAACTAATGAATCAGCATCAGGAAGAATGCTCGTAACATTTCCATCTTTATCAATAGTCTTAAACCCGTAAACAGCAGAGCCTAATGCTTCAGCAACTTGTGTTATGGCATTCTTATCTTGACTTTTGTTGTCGGTATACACTAATTTATTTTGCAATTTCTTAGCAATACCTTCATCTTGAATCTTGTCATTAACATCAATTTCAGCAATTTTAGTATTAACATAGTCTTTTGATGCCATACCACTAGGATCAATAGTCACTGTTACATTTTCCGTACGACCAACAATTACATACATGGTAATTCTAAATTGTAATAACACTTGATCTGCAAAATCTGGCATAAATTCAGGTTCAACAGCGGTGTTCAAAGCATAAAGAATTTCTTCATCCTTACCATCTTCTTTAGCATACAAACCTACTGCATTAACCAAATATCCTTTATCAATACCTTGATTAGTAAATAAAATCTCAGTCCCGACTACACTCTTTGAATTAGGAATATTTTCAGTTTGATTCGTGATTGAACCTGTTTGAATTTCATTAGGCAGTACTGTTAAATTTTGTAATTCTGCTTCACTCATGGCTGTTAAATCATCAGCTGTAGCAGTCGCTTTTGTGATAGTAAATTTTGTCTTACCATTAGCTGCTCTTGTAGCTAAATCTAAGCCGACTGAAGTTAAAATTGTTTCATTATATTTAGACACTAATACTCAACTCCTTTGGATATGTTTTTAGTTCGATAGTTATTTGTGGTGGAACTGAACCTATGAATTGCTTTCCATAAGCTTCAGTATTTTCTTTAATTAATGCTCTTGATTTAGCCATAACCAAAACTTGTGATGGAACCGATCCGGTATAAATTTCTGTCTCAGAATCAGCATATGTTTTTAGTCGTGGATTAGAAACTGCATCAATTTCTGAATTAGTGGCAATGCCGACAAATATCTTCAATTCTGTTTCAGTTTCCGCCGTCGTAATAATACTAAAAGTTAGATTAGCAGGAAGATAAACGTTTAACAGATATTTCAAACGTTTAATCTGATCCTTACTAATCTCACTTCTTTTTGCTGTTGCGATTACATTTCTAACAGCATATTCGACATTTATTGATGCTGGTACGTTCAATGTATGAAGCAGTTCATTGAAATACCGCAGAGTTATAGGCTTTGGTGGCAATAACCTCATCAATACGTTGTATCTTCTAGTTTCCAATGAATCATTTGGATTAGCATCAATACCTAGTTGATCTTCAAAGATTGAAATACCTTCAAGATCAGCTTGAATAACAAATTGATTCAATAACGTTCTTAAAATCAAATCATCAAAATCTCCAAAGTCTACTTGCTCTGCAGCAACCAACTTTTGCATTTCATAAACGTCATCATAATATTCTGGCAAGTAATCCTGTAGTTTAACCATTCAAACTCACCTCGCCAACAACTGGTAATTCTGATAAATCATTATCAAACGTGAGTTTTATATCATCATCTTTTTCGTTCAAAATTGGAATGGAAGCATTGACGACTCCATCTACTTTCATAATTGCAGCAAGGATTTGTGAACGGTAAATTGTGAGTGCATAACCTCTTCCAGTAGTCCGGTTAATTTGACCCCAGGCAATTCTTCGTAATTTAAAATAATCTTCTATAGCGTCCAATATTTTAGGCTTTAAAGCATTTATATCGAACTGACTATCAACTTCAATGTTAGTTGAAATATTAACAGTGACAGGCTCTGGTGCTACTACAGTTACCTTGTGGTCTATAGGAGCCAATCCATAACCTAAACTTTCAGAATCTGTTGGATCTATTTCCTCTTTGACTTGCTTTAATAACACATCACTAGCAGGCATCAAATCGTTATCCAAAATGACTAGCTTAACTGTTCCACCACCATTCCAAACCGGATAAACTTGAGCTGAACCAACTGCAGATATCTTCGAAAGCATATCCAAATAGTCAGCAATATTACCACCATAAGCAATCCAAGAATCAGTCGATAACAGTCTATTTCTAAGATGCTCATCTGTTTCATTATCTTTTGCTGGAATAGAAACCTCAATAATTTCAGCCCAGGATAAAATGTCATTTGGAGTGACCGGTAATATTTGGCCAAGATATCCATTAGGACGTGTCCCAACTTCTTCGGCTTCCAGAATACCGGTCAAATCATCATTAATCTTAGTCACTCGATAAAAAATCGGATTATCACCCAAACTAGCAAATCTATCACCAATTTCGACATTGTTAATGGGATTGCCTTTTGAATCTAAGAAATCAGCTTTAACTTGTGCTGAAGTAGCCATTTGTCTGGCGGTTCCATGCTCAACTGCTCGATAATCAAGAAACTCATTATCTGCAGTTTTAATATATGTTTCCTTAACGATATTAGATAACTTTAATGACTGTTGAGCCATGACCATTGCTGCAGGTGCCAAAGCATCATAAATAATTGAACCTTGTCTTTTATCAATATCATCTGGAACTTTAGCCATCATCTGATTTAAATAAAACTCAAAATTTTGTTTTTCAATCTTACTAGCTAAATCTTCAGGAGTCATTTACACTCACCTCACTTTCAATTGGAATATCACCATAAATTGTCGTACATGATCCATGCACTTTAAGAATTGTCTTATCCAAAACTTCAATATCATCAACAGTAACAGTCAAAATACGACTATCGGCTAATAAGGCTTCTTTAACCATTCGTTCAACTTCAACAGTCGCATAATCAAAGCTCTTACCGAACAGTTCAAAAAAATCATTTCCATATTGATTATCATAAATTGGATAAACAAAACGTTCTGTTTTAAGAATCTTATCAACTGCTTGAATCATTGCTTCATGACCATCAAATTTATTCAAAATACGTCCATTTTTGATTTCATAAGTTTTCGTAGGATTATCCATCTTAGTTATCATCTCCTACTCTGTCATTAGTTCTTTCAAGAACAAAGAATTGCTGACCACCATTAAAACGAATCATCACTACTGAATCACCATCTTTTAATGTTCCGTCAATTTCAATAGTTTCAAAAACATCGGGGCGATTACCAGATGTATCTCCAATAGAATCATGATGAGCTAGCACTCTGATACGCTCCTGATGTTTGGTAACTTGTCTTCCAAGTACTAAAAAAGACTCAGACAAAATCATTTGGTTAGATGTCTGAATCTTTAATGGATCACTTGAAATTACTTTTCCATAAACAATATCGGCATAATCTGATTCGTTACCACCTTTACTATTCATCATTCCGAGGAGTTGTTCTCCAGCCATGGCTCATTCACCTTCATTTCTAAATCACATTTATAATCCACGTCAAAAGTATGAGTAGCCTTCATAATTGCCGTGTTATTAATCCAAAAACCAGCCTTAGATAAATCATCAATTTGAATATTCACAGAATTTCCAGCTACCATAGATGTATCACCTAAACAGGTCAAACTTAATGTATAAGTTTCCCTGTTTTTTTCTTTCAGCAATTCATCTGCTCGCTGTTTCATTTGAGCATCATTGGCTTTATCTTTAGCATTCTCGACCTTTTGGAGCTTACCCCAATCTCGAACATTACCTGCACTACTATCGGTATAATTGAAACTAGTTTTAGCAGGATCGTCACCACTAGATCCTTCACTAACAGATGAAGTTGAACTAGTCTGTTGTGATTCAGCTTGATTCTTTTTTATAACACGAACTGAATTAGCGGCTTCATCAATTGATTTCTCAAAAGAAAAGCCAGTCAACAAGGACTGGTCACCGACAATAATATTTAATTCGTTATATGGAGCTTTTCTCAATTCAACAACATCATAATTAGCAAAGATATAATACATTTGATTAGTAGCCTTTTGAGTCTTATCAATGCTAGATTTCAACATATCAAAGTAAGTTTTGGAATCGGCCACTTCAGCAGGTAATTTATAGCTCGAACCATTAACAACTTTGTGACTGATTTCAGCCATCTTACAAACAGTATCAAACCTATCCGAAATAGTCGATATTGGCCAAACTAATGAATCCTCATTCTTTAAGTATCTAGTTTTATCATAGGCAGTAATACTGAATTTCTTATTTTCTTTAAAGCTAACTTTGAAGATATAACCATAGAATATCTTTTGTTCATCCCATTGAAATTCGACTACATCTCCATCTTGAGGATAAAAACTTTCGTCAAACAATAAATCAAACGTTAATGTTCCTGCGGCAAAGTTTAGATTAGTTACCCATTTAACATTGTTGACTAATTGACTAACATCCCACGTATCACCGGCATGTCGACGACTAATTGTAAACTTAGTAATCAAGTTGACCTCACATCACTTTCCTTGACCCAGCCGCGTAAACCACCATCTAAAGTAGTAACGTGATATGGATATAAAGCCCCAGGTGCAACTAAAGAAATCTTTCTAGTAGCATTCTGTTCTGTTAACCCTGGACCATTTCCTTGACTATCCCGATGTAATAAACCATTAACAATCACAATTGAACCCATTCCCACCTTTTTGGGTGGACTAGGACGTGCTTCAACAGTCTTTTCTGGCTGTTGTTTAACGCCTATTTTTTTTGCTTCAAATGGTCTGAATTCTTTTAACGACAATGTGTAAGTATATTCGCCATCATATCCATTCTTCATACCATATTCAAAACTGGCAATCGTTGACTTCAGAGAAACCTTAGTAGTTGAAATAACCAATCTAATTGGTTTTTTTAATTTTCTAGCTGATTCAATCCAATCGATATAATCCTGAGCTGAATTCAATAATTCTAACGCTGAAACATAATGCTCTGCCTTAGGATCTATAGGTAGTGAACTCTCAATGCTAATATCCTGTAATTTGTCTTCACCCAATAAATTGACTTCACCCAACTTAATAACCGATTCGGTCTTATCATCGCTTTCGAGTTTGACCGTAATTTCTGCTGGATTAACCGGCAATTCAATCGTTTCATTTGAATCATTAGTTAAATAAAATCCTAAATGATTATCCACATACATCATCTCCTATCCTAGTGAAGCATTATTTCTGTCTATTAAATATTGTTCAATAATTGAAACTAATTTTTCACCATCATAGTTTTCATTCCCTGTGCTATTGATTTGAATTGCTCCAGGCGAAATGTTAACAGTGCTTTGACTATTTGACGTTGTACTGCTATTAGCACCTTTTGAAACAATACCACCAGCACCTATAACTGGATCATCATTTTTTAAATCATTTTGAATCGTTCCATTAACACCTAGATTGGATCCATTTAAACCTTGAAAGGTTGTCATCAAAGTGTTTAAAACACCTAATGCACGTTGAAAACCATTTGCTAACATATCACCAGGGTTATTTGCTAATCCACTCATAGTCATTGGTCCAATTTGAGGATTCATATTAGAAGCAGCGTCTACTACTCCTTGTGCCATATTGGCTGAAGCATCAGCTGCAGCGCCTGAATCTCTATTCAATCCATTGATTAAACCTTGATCAACCCAACGCCCGTATTGATTAAACAATTTTGATGGTGAACCAATATGAAGCACAGACTTAGCAGCAGAAACTACTTTACCAGCAACACTCTTAACTGCACTGACAGCCGATCCAATCATTGATTTAATACCATTAACTAAGCCTTGAATTAAATCTTTACCTACACTAACCAATGAATTAACAAACCCCTTAGCTGCATTAACAGCATTCTGAATTCCACTCGAAACTGCTGTTACAACCCTAGACATAGCACTAACAATGGCAGTTACCATCATTGTTCCAGCCATAATAAATGCTGTTGCCAAGGTAATAACCGCTGAAGCTACCATAGTTAAACCACTAGCAACAATCATAAGAGCAACACCAACGATAATTAATCCTGCTCCTAAAATGATAGCTGCAACTCCAAGTAATAATGCTCCAATAGCTGCAATCATCATAAGTGGTGCAGCCATCATTAAAGCGACGGCGAATATCATCATTCCAACACCAGCAACAATTACAACAGCTGCAATCATAATCAAAGCTACTGCCATTAATAGCAAACCAACTGCAGCTAGCATTGACATAACCGCAACAATCATTAATCCAGCCCCTAGCAATAAAGTACCAACTGCAGCAACCATTGCACCGACACCAATTAATAATAAAGCTGCACCAAATAAAATGGCACCAATTGCACCTACTACAAAACCAACGCCAAGAACTGCAATGGCAATTCCTAGTGCTAACACACCAACAGCCCCAACAATAGCAGCTAATCCAAACACAGCCATAGCTCCGGCTAATGCAAGAAGTCCAACTGCTGCGCTAGTTCCATATGTTGAAATAATAGGTAATTGAGTAGCAAGTAAAGCAATACCAGCAGATGCTATAAATACGGCAACACCAATTAATAATAAAGCTGCAGCAAATATTACAAAGCCAACAGCTCCAACTATTAATGCTGGTCCAAGTATCCTTACAACAATAAGTAATATCGTAATTGCTGCAAACATACCAAAGAATACAGCTATTGCTGCACCACCAGATGATGCAATTCTTTGAGTTGCCATAGCCATTAACAGCATACCTCCACCAGCTAGTGCAACTCCCGCACCTACTAATAGCAACGCTGCACCCAGTTTAAGATATGCACCAGCTGATTGTGCTATTCCTCCAGCTTTAGGTGTTTGAGGCAATTCAGGGGTTTGAGGAACTTTAGGTTGTTTTAATCCTGAAAAGGCATCTTTAAATGCTTTTATTCCTTTGGCTACTCCCATAGCTGTTTTGATAGCTTTAATTGATACAGCCAAAATTCCTACGGAAACAGCTATGGCCTTAATCTGTCCTGCATCCATTTTTGATAAAGCATTAAGACCTGCTATCAATCCAGCAAAAGCTATTCCTTTAAGTCCAGTTTTCATAATCAGAAATGCTGTTCCTATCGCTTTTATAGTTCCCGGGCTCAATTTGGATACTGCATCAGCAATTGCACTAATTGAATCAGCGGCACCCTTAATTGCACCACCGGCTATGTTTCCTAAACTTTCAAAAGGATTCTTTCCTTTGCCAGACATTTTACTAAACACCTTACTTGCTGAATCCTTTAAGGTTCCAAACATTTGTTGAACTGAGGAAATAGCTCCTGTATCTTTAAATCCATCAAACATTTCTGACGCAGATTTTTTAACGAAGTTAAATACTTTTAAAGCGTTATCTGCAAGTTTTCCAAAATCTATACCATCAATTGCATCAGTAAGACTACTTATCGCATTAATACCAATACTACTGAACTTTTCAAACTGAGGACGTAATTTTCCACTTAATGTTTCAACTAAACCATCCATTGCTTGATCCACGGTCTTGTACTCAGTTGCTAACTTAGTAAATCCCTTGCTATTACCAACTGTAGAAATTGCATTAAAGAAGTCTTGTGTTTTCACGCCACCATCTTGAATCTTTTGTACTAATTGATCAGTAGACATTCCCATCTGTTTAGCAACAGCCGCCATACCAGCTGGAGATTGTTGTAACATTAGCTTAAAATCGGCCCATTGAACTTTTGGCATTGCAGCCATCTGAGTAGCCTGAGTACTTAGAGTTTTCATAGCTTGAGCAGGATCTTGTGCAGCACCAGCCAATCCACCAAATCCTTTCACTAATTTAGTAGTATTTTTGGTTCCAACAGCCGCTAGTTGAGCATAAGTTGTAGACATATCCGATGCAGAATAAATTGTTTTAGTTGCATAATCGGAAAGTTCATTTTCAGTCGCCTTAATTTGTTTTGGTGTCTTACCAATAATTGACATATTTCCTTCAAAAGTTTGCCAGGCCTTACTGGATTCATTCATCTCACTAATCAATCCCTTAATTCCACTTGTTGCTAATCCAATTCCTTTAGTGATTCCAGTTCCAATAACAGTTCCACCAAGAACAGATTTGAACACCCCACCAGCTTGCCCAGCCGACTTTGTTAAACCGTCGAATGCACCACTACTGCTCAACGCCGATTTAAATCTATTAAATCCTGATTGCCCTTTATTCAGTCCAGCACTCAACTTTTCCAACGGTGCAGTAAACCCATCAAAAATTTTAATTGTGGAACTTATAGTAGCCATACGAACCTCCTCTCTAGCAAAAAAGGCTAAATCCTAGCGATGTGCTTTGGACTTAGCCTTTCTTTCTGCCTCTTTTTGTTGTTTCTTTTCCTCAGTGATTCTTATTTCAATTCCAGCGATAATTAATGCTCTTTCTCTATTTGAAAACGAAAGCCACGTTTGAGGCGTCCAGTGATATTCGTTCATTGCATAGAAATAGTAATTTAAATCGCCTGTATCACTAGAATTGGCTAGTTTTTTACTTCTTCACGAAGATTATCCACATCCTCTAAATCAAAACCACATAAATCTTGAATTTGGTTGAGTAATTCAGCATATTCTCCAACTTTTAACATTTTCTTCAAAAGTCCCACTGGATTAGCAATTGAGTTCCAACTCTTCTGTAAATCAGCATTATCAAGTTCAGGAGACACAACACATGCGGCTGCTAACAGATCAACATATTTAGACTGATCCACACTTGACGTGATTTGACGTGTTTGTCTGTCCTTAGTCTTCGTCGTTGCTTGTTTTTGAAGTACTGAGTTTTCATCTTCTGTAATTGATTTAATTACAAATGGTGCTTTGAATCGAGGAAACTTAACCTCCCTTGTTTCCGGTTTTGCATCCACATTTTCCATTAAAAAATCTTTAACATCTGTCAAAATATAATTCCTCCTAAATTTCAAATCCTGTAAATGGTGTTACTAAGTCAACTTCTTCAAACGTAAAATCTGATTCCCATTCCATTACGCCGTCATCAGCTTCAAAATCTCCAATAGGAATATCGTCTAAGTTAACTTCGCCTAAGTGAACTGTTTGCTTTCCAGCTCTTGAAGTAGGGTCTTCGATTGACAACGTGATTTCAAAGTATAAATCTTTACCACCTTGAATGTAAGGTAAAGCATATTTCAACCACGCTGAACTGATTACATATCCACCTAAAGTACCGGTACCTTCGACACTTGTTGTTTTCTTGTGTTTCCATCTACTACCAAGAGTTTGAACATCTTCCTTATTTTTCTCTAACTTCGCTGTAAATTTAGTACCTTCAATCAAAGGAATCACTTTTCCATCTATTGTGATATATAGTTTGGCGTCCTTTGTTGAAATAGTATCTCTACCATTTAAAAAACTACCAATAGTACTTGTTGATTCATCCATACTTAATTGCTCCTCTCTATTCGACAACAATTGTCATATATAATTTTTCCATGGAATCAATTGGTGTTACTGCCAGATTGACTAAGATTGAATCCTTATCGTCACCAGGATCAACCGTTAAATCGGACGAATCAAAATCTGCGATAATACCCGCCTTCATTAGATTAGACATGTATGCAACACGATTAGCCTTAAATAAGTCACGACCAGTTGAATCATTATTGACTTTTCCAATAAACATAGTTTCAAAAATATTTTCAGTATCAGTAGCAATTTGATCAAGCGTTCTGATAATGCGATTCTTGCTAAATTCTTTGGGTTTATCATCTGAGTACGTTGTTAATGAATTAATATCTTGTTCAATAACTACTCTTCCACCCCGCTTAGCAGTAAAAACAACCCAACCACTATTCAGTGCTTTAATTGTTAATTCATTATTTAGTGATGGATAGGTGGAGACTGCTCCAGGGTATTCTGAATAGGTTAATGACTTACTTGAGTCGGTTGCTGAAGAAATACCTGCAAAATAACCAGCTGCAGTGGTTGTATCAATTAAAGTTCCATCTTCAAGAATTACTCCATTAGCCACAACTGAAACGCCTTCGTTATCGTAATCATACCCGCCTTCATACACAGGAACAACTGCACGAACCTTATAACCTTCTTCATCCCTTAAACGTTGAACTGCTGTGGCAATTAATTGATGAATATTGTTCTTAGGTTCAAATCCTGCTGCGGTCACAACATTAAATTGTGCCGTTTCAAGAACATCATTCAATAAATCGGTAATCTCAACTGGTTTAGTAGTACCACCAGCCAAATCATAAGTTGTGGAATTGGCCAAAGAATCTAATTTATTAGTAGATGGCTTATCATCAACGCCGGGAACCGTATCAGAAATATTTACCACATCAATGTATTCATTAGATTTCAAACCACTTGCAGTTGTTGTTCTAATGACCTGTTGGTCAACAACTTCTGTACCATAAATCGTTGATACAGTGATTCTTGTAGCATCGTTAGGATCCTTAACCACAGATACATGAATGTCATTACCTTTAGTACCAGGGTACTTTGCTGTAAAAGTCCAAGGTAGAGCATCATTAGCGATTGTTGCTTTATCACCATCATTATTATTTAAAAATAATACGGTTAATGCACCTTTTAGCGTTTCTCTCAATGCTCCAAGTTCAGGAGTATTCAATGGTTCACCAAGCAATGCCTTAAAATCAGAATTAGAGTTCAATTCAATTATTCCTTTTGCTCCCCAGTTAAGAGTTACATCGCTAACTAAAAGCGTTCTACCTAAGCTAGTATCTGCTTTAGGTTGTGAAGCACCAACCGTATTAATATAAGCGCCAGGGCGACGTTTATTCTGTGTTGTCCATGTTCCAGCCATATTTATTTAATTCCTCCTTTAAACTTAATAATTTCTCGATTAGCAGCAGATAACGAATATTGTTTTGAATTATCAAGTACAATCTTCAAAATATCTCGGTCCATTGGACTAAATCCTGTGCTATTAACTAAAGATTCTTTGCTATAACTTTCAATTGCCATTAGCAATTCCTCCTTTAAACTTCATATTCTCCTGTTTAGGGGTGTTATCGACTTTATGAGCACGAATCCATACTTCAAAAGTCATTTGTAAGGTATTGTCATCAGATTGCTTGAAGTTTCGATTGCGAATCGTTGCATAATCTTTCAAATCAGTAAAATTATCCGCTAACACTTCTTCAACAGATTCCATATCTTCATTTGGTCTATCAATCTTGGGAAAATAAACAATCTGATAGGCATACTTACGATTTTGAATATCAAACAATTCAGGTTTCACACCTGTGTCCACTTTTTGTATAAAAAAAGATGGCTCTTCAAAGCCACCTTTACGGTTTTCTCTATTAATTTGAATATTTGGATATAACTCAGCGAGTTCATTCCCGATAAGTTCAACAATGCTCTCTTTCAATCAAATAGACCTCCTAAATCTCTCAAGATAGGTGATAGTAATTGTGGCATTTGAGCATCAATTTCAAACATAGTCTTCATAAGCATATGAGTACCAGGTACCCAACTGGCCTTCAAGCGTTTGCCAATAGTCGGAACATATCGACCTGGTGTTTGTCTGTGTCCATCTTCAACATATGAGGCGTACTCAGTATTATTTTGAAGTTCAATTACAAAAGCATTTCCTGTATAAGTTGGACCAACGATTGACCATTGTCGTCTTAAGTTACCTTCTTTGACTGGTGTCATGGATCTAACATTTTTACCAGCTTGAACACCAACTTTAAATGCAGTCATTTCGATTTCCTGCTTTATCATTCCGGAATCGATTTTATTCTTAATTTTATTGGCAAATTGTTGAAACTGAGCATCATCAATCGTTCCCCAACTCATCAGTTACCACATCCTTAGCTTTTTCATCCCTAATCATCGCTACCTCTTGATGACTGACATAACCTCTGTATCCCTTACTTGAGCGCTTATATTTAGTGATATGACCATTTACATCAGTAACGGTTATATCAGCTCCAGCGGGAATAGAAACATTATTATCAATCAAAAGTTTGGCATCGTACTGATCCGTTCCAAATTCAGTTTGGTTACCAGGTTTTAAACTACCAAGAATCACTTTACCTGGCCTATCTTCACAAATGGTAACGGGCTCATCTTCACTGAATGGACCATGTTTGCCGTTCTTAACACCAATGATAGTGACCCGATCATTCCAAACTTGTTCAATAATTCCATTCATCTTTTTAAATACTGATTTCATCGTTGTACTCTCCTAAAACCATTAAGTTGAGAGATGAAATTATCAGTAATCGGATTAACTGATTGAAGTGTGGAGTAGACATCAGCAGGTGTTTTGAATGAAACTGAAATATCTCCTTCAGATAATGAGGTAACGCCATCATTTCTATCTTCAATAGGCGTTAATAATTCGTGAGTATCAATTACTTGTACACACATAGAAATGATTGTCATATCAAGTTCCTCAGGCATCAAATCAATAGAGATATGAATGTAATTACTAATATCACTAACCACTTTATCAACCACAAAATCAATAACGCTTGAATAATTTTTATTACCATTATCAGGAACCAAAACAGCTAATTTAGTTGTAATATTTTCCTTTCTTGGAAATTCAATCATTTAATCACCCCTAATTCACTGGAACTAAGGCCAACAAATCATCTTTAGCCGTCTTACCAGTATGATCAATGTTATTAGCATCTAACCAAGCTGTTATTTCAGCTATCGTATTCGAACTAGTTGGCTTATTCAGTTTAGGGGTTACGCTTTTGGGGCTGTTACTGTTTTATCAGCAATAACGAACTCAATTCCCTTAGTTTTAGTCTTCAAAAGTAGTACATCATCATAAGAATCTTCATAGTACAAATAGTTACCACTGTTTTGAGCAGATGGTGCATCAAAGCCAGCAAAAGCATACTTTTCAGGTGCAACTTGAACACCATTGTAAATTAAAAACATCTCAATTTGCTTAGCATCATCTTCAAGTTTTGAACCAACTGTAAAATCAAATGCCGTTTGCATTAAGTCTGATGGAATAACATTGATAGTTACATCATCAAGACTATACACAGAACGTTTGATATTAGCTTGATCACTTAAAATAATTGAACGATTAATCGCATCTGCACTCTTTAAAATCTTATTAATTTGAGGTGTGACATACAAAATACGTCCAGATTGTGGAATGCGTTGTTCATCAAAGTTGGCCATCATATTATCAAAAGCCCCTAAGATGTTCTTTTCATCTAACGTATCAGTTGAAATACCGCCATCATTTGCAGCTACTTTTTCTTTATACAATTTACTGAACATGTATCGGTCTTTTTCTGGTAGCTTCTCATCAAGGTTAAATTGCTTAGTGATATTAGCTAGTGAAATGACCATATTAGATTCATCAATATCAGATGGATCAACTAATGTTGACCAATAACGTTCATTCTTCAATTCATATGAATCCCAATCATTGGAATAGTTAGAAACAATTTCTGTGATTGTTCTGCGACTTCTATCCTTACGGCCTGAGTCGATTGTCAAACGTGGTAGTTTAATATGTTTTGCTCCATCAAATTTAATTAATGAGTTAGATGGTGAATTCCATAATGCAGCTGAAAATAAATGTCCATCATAGAAACCTTGTTGAATAGCTTGTTGATATGCATCAGCATAGTTAATTGTTGCCATTATTTATTACTCTCCTTTAAATATATTAGTTAATGTTTGAACGTCATTCTTATCATTGGAACCATTACCTCCAGCAGGGCTGTAGTCTTGATGTTGTCCTTCATCAAAGAGGTAACCATCAGACTCTTTAAGTGACTCAAGTTGATCATTAACACCAACTAATTCGCCCTTATCATTTAGCTTGATATCGTCCATATTCAATAGACCTTTGATAGCTTTAGGATTACGAACCTTAGCGGTAGTCAAAGTCTCATTCAAAGCGCTGTTCAATTTAGTTTGACTTAGTTGATTATTAAGATTAGTGGTATCAGTTTTGTATTTATCTTGTAAATCACTAAGTTGACTAGATAAATCATCATTATCTTTAACCTGTTTGGATAGTGACTTGATATCCTTATCACGTTCAGCAAGTTGAGCTTTATAAGATTCATTTTCTTGCTTGATTGAGTCGACATCACCAAATGATTTTTTGACATTTTCAATATCAGCACCATTTTTCGACATGATTTGTTCAATGACTTTATCGTCTAAGTTCAAACTCTTTAAAAATTCTCGTTTCATAATTAAAAATCCTCTCTCGTTAGATTTACGTGGAACGGCCACATTTGAGGTATAAAAATTAAGCACTTTTACGACTTGCTCAGGTCAATTTGATTTATCCAAAGGATTGATACCAATAACCATATTTTTAACTAACTTCTTAGTATTATTTTCTGGCTAGCCGTATTTTTGCTTCCATTCATCAAAGCTCATATTGTTAATAATCTTGCCTTTACCTGTTTCGGGATCACGCATCCAACGTTCTTTAACTTCAGGTAATCCTTCAATATAAGGAACTGTAGTACACCGGCAATGAGGATGAATTAATGGATAGTTAATGCCTTCCTTTTTCTCCGGCATTTTAAATATTTCACCATCTAAATGAGCACACACTTCACAAGTATGAGATTCAAGTGTTGCCATATATTCATACTCTTCAATACCTGATTCTTCATAAGCCTTTGAAGTAGCCTGTTCAGCAATGTGTCCCATTTCGGTAATAACCAAGCGGTGTATTTGATGTCTACGAATACTTTCAAATCTTTGTTGAAACATCTTAGTAATACGTTGAGGACTATAACCCATGAACGTTCCACGTAACATCACATCAACTAATTGTTTTGGAAGTTCTTCATGATAATTTTTCCAAACACGTTTAGAGAAATCTTCTTTGTGCCAAGGCTGATTAACAATATATTTAATCTGGTCTTCATTAAACCTAGCAAACTCACTGGTTAATTTAGCTTGCTGAATCTGAGTATTAAAAATAGTCGTCATGTAAGTATCTTGAAACTGATCAGTTAACCTATTAGATAAACTGTCCGTTTCATCACTTGCAAAACGACTACTAATTTCTTCAAGCTGCTCTTCTAAATCCTGCAGCCTAGCTATTCTACTTTTAAAATACTCTGAATCTAGTTCTTTAGTGTAACCATCTTTAATAGCCTTACGTTTGAATTCTTCAAGAGTCATAGTCCAATTGGTACTGCCAACAGTACTTAATAATTTTTTGGCAGTGTCTGGATTAATATCATGATTGTCAGCATATTTTGAATACCAGATATTAGCTTCTTGCTCTAACTCGTACTCTAAACCAGATAATCTCGATTTTAAATTACTCTCATAATCGGCAGTATTCTGAAGTTCACGAGCCTTAATCCTAAGATAACGTTTATCCCAATAACTGAGCTTAGTCATCTTCATTACCATTTAGATTATTAAGATTGTCAGGATTAGAATAGCCATCTCGATTAACTTCATCATCACGACGATTCTTCATTTCCTCTTGCCAGTCATCAACGATTGGATTGGCCTTAGCAATAGACTCATCAGATGAATAGTTTGCAACTTGTGAAATAACTTGTGCATCTTCCAAACTATTGTGAATGGCTGTTCGAGTCCATTTTTGGTTAATCTTTCGACCCTCATAATCAGATACATTCAACCATTGCATAATTGCTCTAACCAACTCATTTAAGCTATCTCGAAAGTATGATTCAGTCATTGAGGCTTTGAGTTCCAAGTGACTATATAACATTTTGATTGCTGTACCCGTAGCATTATTGGTAGCAAAGTCTGTTGGATCAATCCCTTGTGCTTCAACAAACAAATCGGATTTAGTGATATCCAGTAAAGAATTTCTAGCCTCGGTTGGAATATCAATCGTTAACTTATCCAACCCCGACTTATCACCAGTACCAATGTTATCAAGTTTGATAGCCTTGTATTCTTTCATAGTATCCATCAACTCATCAATATCTTCACCACCATAATTAGTAAGCACAAGAATTACCTGTTGAACGTCATCTACATCGTTGACGAAGCCATTATAAACATTGTCGTAAACATCAATTAAGCCTTTGTACTTAAATAAATCAGGACGTTCATACTTATTTTTAGGAAACGATATAAAAGGAATTCTACCAAAATGATGTTCAAGAACGTTGCTACTCCCTAATTCATTCCCTGTACTGGCATCAAAAATAGGAAAACGATCATTCATTTGCAATAAATTATCATAATTAGAGGTTTCCGATTTAAATACTGTTACTGTTTTATCATTCCAATACTCATGCACACTATAATTCTTGCCAGTATCTGGATTTAATTCCTGGTACGTTCTACGAACAGCCAATAACTTTTTATCCAAATCACTTGAATAGATTGGTGTAACTTGACCAGGGGGGACAATCCCATATCGAAATTGATTATCTTTATCAATCCAATAATGAATCCAAGCAACACCGGCATTGGCAGCATCAACCACCAACTGATTCAAACGTAAATTGAAATTGTCGCCTAATGTGGCTTTAATATCCTCATTCAATTTATCATCTTCAACATCAATTGCAGGAGGAATAGTGGCTAAGTAACCAGCTTCTTGGTCAACTAGTAGTTGATGAAAATTGGAACTAACACGATTGTCAGCTTTTCTTAATGGTTCATCCTTACCATCAGGATTGGTCTTTGATTCACCATTATTGCGGTTCGTGATGTCATTCTTATTAAAGTAATAGTTCAATGACTTTTGAAATCTATTAATAAATTCGGTTCTTCGTGGATCAGTTAATTGAAGCAGTTTCTTCATTTCTTTGATTTCCAAGGCTTGAATCCTCCTTTCCTAATAGTTGATTCAAGTGAATATCTTGTGGCATCCATAGCATGGTCATTACCATCAGGATAGCCAGCCTTAAAGTTTCCGTTTGAATCTCTTTCTAATTCATAAGTGCTGAATTCTCTTGCTGCATTCGGGCATTTCTTAGAATCAATGACTATCTCACGTAAATCCTGTAACCATTTATAGCCCTGATCACGGCTACCTGGTCCCTTAATAGCACCATAGACGTTCAATCCCATATCTCTATATTCAGCAATCGTACCAGGGGACGCTGAATCACCAATAACCTGCTTATTTTCTGGATCAAGTTTCTTAATCAAATCAACAGCGTTTCTATTCTTCAAACCAACCTGATAAATTTCATTGAAAATATATAATCTGTGATTTGCGACATCAAAAAAGGTCTCGACGTATGCTAATGGATCATGAGCAAAACCAAAATCGAGGCCTCTTTTGATGTTATCGAATAGTTGATATTCTTCTTTAGTAATTTTGCGTAACGTGATGTTGTCGAATACTTCTGCACCTGTCCCAGTTATTTCTCCTAAGTATTCATGATTGAAAGCCTTCGGATTATCTTTCTTTAATTGTTCCGCATCAGCCAGGAATTCTTTTCCTAGCCATTCTTTAGGAACTGATAAGTAATCAGATGAATGAATCAAAGTATCATCACGAGTGCCTTCTTTAGCCGTTGTCTGATTAACCCAACTATTGAGACTAGCTGGAGGGTTGTACGAATAGAAAGTAATGATATTACTACCACCACGATTTAGAGATTGATTCATTGAACGTATCTCAGCCCAATTTTTAAATTCATCAGTTTCTTCATAATGTTTAAACTTTGTATAACCATGTCTAAACTTTTGCGATTTAATCTTTCTTGGCTTATCTGCACCTTTAAATCGGATTTGTTGTCCTGTAGGAATATAGGTCAACGTCATAGGACTAACTGACTCTTTCCAATACTCTTCAACTCCCAAAGCATCGATTGCCCAAAGATACTGATCATAAACTGAATCACGTAAAGTATTTGCAACCTTTCTGAGTACAACCGCATTAGCTTCCGAATCTCGCATGATTCCAAGTACAACTTCAATTGATACAAAACTAGATTTAGTTGAGCCACGGCCACCTTTTAACCAATAATTTGAATGTCTATGGTTTTTAATATCTATGTGAAGTTGTCTGAATGATGGTGCAACCTTATTCTTGAGTTTTACTTGTCGTGCCATCTTCATCATCTCCTTCAATATCATCTATTATTTGAACAGAATTATTGTTAACTGATTCTTTTTCTAATTTAATTGTTTCAGCGTTATATTTGATGATCCTAGTCTGTTGCTTAGTCATTTCAGTTCTAACTTGTTGTAATTCCTGATCATAAGGGATATTCAGTATCTTAGCCTTATCTTTGATAGCCTTGAGTAATGAATTTCCAACGGCAGTTAAGGCATCCTCTAGTTTCAGTAGATCATCAAATTTTCTATATGATTGTGTCATTGAACCGGTTGGAGTAACTTCATTAACCTTGGTAACTATTTGATTTTCATTGTCGTCTTTAAATGAATGACGTTTCTGTTTGATTTTGTTATATGTTTGAACCTCAATATCGTCCATCCCATGAGCAACCTTACTGATGCGTTTAGTTATTCGATATTGCCGTACCTTTAACTGACGTATCTCAGTATTGATTGTTACTAAAGGATCATCAGTCACACCTTCAAATATTGCCCTCTCATCATCAGATAGTTGATCAAGCATGATTGTTTCATATTGACCGGTAGTCAGAGCATTCTTATTCCCAGGCGGTGCTGAGCCACCAGAATTACCCGCAGCATTCTTATTATCTTTGAGCGAATCAAAGGGAGCGCTCCTTTTGGATATCGGAGCGCTCCCTTTCAACTTGTCAGCCCATTTATCCTGGGACTTCCATTTACGAATAGTAGATGCTGATACTTCTAATTGTTTGGCAATGTCAACAAGTGGCTTGTCCCCCTTGGACTTGAGCCATATCGACATAGCCTCATCACGTTTAGGATTTCTAGGTCTAGCCACTCATCTTCACCACCTCCCTTTCAAAATTCCATCCGTGTTTGTTTCAGATTTTTTAACGCTTAGGTTTTTCTCTCTTCTTTTTCAAATCACGATCTAGATCACCAATCATCTTAGCTTCTTCCTTAGTCATGTAACCAGCCTTTGTGTGAATCATCTTAGCCATGTTTAACTTCTTCAAATGCTTCACTAAATGTCATATTCTTTTCCTCCAAAATAAAAAGACCAGCCATAATTGACTGATCTCCGCAATGGTCTCCGTAGAGATACCACCACTCTCTTATTAATAGTGTGAGTAGGAATCGAACCCACTAGTATGTCCACGTGGTTACAAACTGTTAACCTGCCACACTACTTATAGTCAGGCATGGAATCGAACCATGCACCATCATCGAATTTTAGTGTTACCCTTTGTACCACTGACTACCGTTGCTGTTTTACAAAAGAATCAATTAACGTTTTCCTTTATATTTTATGATTGCTTTCCGACAATCAACGTTCCGAATAGGAGTCGAACCTATAACCGTTCGGTTAACAGCCGAATGCTCTACCAATTGAGCTATCGAAACATAAGGCTGGTTAATTCCAGCCTAATAAATTCTTGAAGGAGTTTATAGCACTAATGTTCTATGTGAAAGTAACCAGCTTTCACAATGTGAGAATGAGGATTCGAACCTCAAGCTAAATTGGAAGGAAAAACATTTAAATATTGTTGAGGGAAATACTAATTATTTTTTTAATTTAGCCCACCCATGCGTTCTCACGAAATGAAGAGCGTTATCATAACTCTTCTAACAAATGAGCTCCTTTTAAGCGGTAGAGTAACCGCATTTCTTAATCTTTCGATAATACTAATATAACACTCAAAAACGTACTATTTAGTACATAAGTAGGACAAAAAGTAGACACATTTTACTCACAGGTCAATATTTAAGTGAAAGACTACAATTTTCTTGGTTTTTAAAAGATAGTAATCGTCCTCCTCTATATGCTTCTGCAAATTGTAATAACCCTTCACTCAACCTTCTTTCAACAGTTTTATTTGCATTTATACTTCCAAACACTAATCCAGCTATATCTATTTTCGTATGTAATTCTTTAGACATATATGTGTAATAAATTACTTCCATACACTCCCTACTTAAGTTTGACACAGCTTTCTCTATCTCTTCAATTTCATCGATTGCTGATATAACATTTACATTTTTAATTTCCTTAGAATTTCCAAACACATTATTTCTAGGCATTCCAGTTATAGCCGGGGATTTTGTATCTGTTAGTGACAGACCTGAAATCCTGGCTAGATTACGATACGGATTCAAAACTCTTCTAGCGTTCTTTTTTGTTTTCTTACTATCAATTTCTGGCAATAAATACAAATCGGCCACTCCCCGTGATATAATTGATTTGTAGGAACCAATTAATTAGCTGCTCACTTTGTGGGTGGCTTTTTTTGTTTATTTGTTTTCCTCTTCTTTAGCATAGAAAACAGCAAGGTAAAGGATTCTCGACACACAAATCAATTGTTCATACATATCTAACAACTCTTCTAAATCATCGAATGGATCAATCCCAACGTTGTTAATTTTTGACTGCAATTCACTAGCTTCTTTTAATGTCGCAGCATGTTCTTCCATAGATTCATCGTCTATAAAATGTTCCTTTAAAAATTTCTTATTCATTTCTCCACCTCAAATCCATCCATAATCGCATTAGTAACTAATTGCTGTTTCCTGGCCGAAGTGTCATCTACATCACCATAAAGCCATTTCCCAAACGCTATTTCTTCTTTGCTACTAAACTTTTGATCTGAATTTGGAGCCTGCTCCATATACGAAAGATACACCCATCTTTCAAGATATTCTGGATTTTCTCCACAGTCCTTGGCAACAAATTGATACCAGTCATCAAAGACTTTAGGCATGACAATCTTCGAATTTAATTCTTTGAGCGTGTTAGAAGAAATATCCCTAATTGCCATCAAATCCTTTTTCAAATCAATACTTGGACTATCAGCTCCACCAGTTAACTCTCTGATATCCATCAGTTGATCCATAATCTTTTCTTTATTCATCATCTTTAACCTCATAACCATTAATAATTGCATCAACACACATTTGATATTGCTTATGACTTCTTAAATCTCCACCTAAAATTAACCAGTCCCAAAAATCTTCTTCTACTCCATTCTCGTAAGAATCAAAGTTATCAGTAAACAGCTTGGTCAATCTCATTAGTGCCATACTCTGATCTCCACCTCGGCCTGCTAACCAAATATGAAATATCCTTGGCATGACTACTTTGGGATTTAGTTCTTTTTCTAATTGATTACTTAGTTCAGTAAGTTCTTTATAAGCTGATAATGAAACTTCTTCAAATTTAAGTTTGCAGTGGATTTGACCTGATAGCTTTTTTATTTTCTTTAGTCTTTCCTCATTCATCAGCGTTCTCCCTCAAGATTTCATCAATAGCACTGACTGCCTCCTGTGCATCATCTTCACGTTCTTGTTCATCATCAAATGGTGAAAACATTTTAAAGTAATCAACCATGGCTTTATATTGTTTGCTATTCATTTTCATTACATCCTTTATAAATAACTGTTGTAATAACTGATGGTTTAAATGTGTCATCTACAGTCTTCACATAATCTCTGTAGGATGTATACGTGAAACCTTGGATAGCATTGGTTTTAATGTTTTTAACATTATGAGTTCTCAGAAATTCATTTACCTCTTCATCATTATCATCATCAATAGCAACTCTAACGAACGTCTTAACCTGATTCATTTCTCTACCTCTACATAAGTCTTTTTAAAAATATCATCTGCAATTGCCCAATGTTCACCACTTACGCCTTCAGCAATCCAATAGTTAAGCCTTAGTTCAATCCATCCTTCTAATGTTTCGATTTGATAAGGAACGGTTTCATTAAATGACTCATCTTCAGGATCTAGCTTGTAAACTGTATTAGTTCTGATGTTATATCTATTAATCATTTCGGTGGATCCATCAAACTGCTCTGCTTGAATAGGAACCTTTTTTCTATACTTTTTAATCATTCCAATTACCTCTCAATGCCAGTAGAATCAAAATAACCATCATGAAGCCACTTCTTGATACTCCGATAACTGAACTAGCAAATATAAAATTAATTAAGGCACCTAGAAAACCAATTAGAAATACCCAGCCCCAAAAGTTAATTTTCATTTCTCTGCCTCCAACAACTCATTCCTATGTTTATTCCTTCTAGCATTCAACCGCTGCCACTCATCGTCTTCTCTATATAATTTTTTACCGATCATGTTATTTTGACGCTGAAGAATGTTGATGTAGTTAAGTTCTTTGTGCATGGCCTTCGCTATTTCTTTATTCTTATATCTATTTTCTCGCATTTGATAGACCGCTAAATTATCATCTGTCATTTTTTATTACTCCCAATTCATTCTTTTAGCAATTTCATATACGGCACAATTTATATTCTTTAGCAAGATCGTCCTCCTGCAAAATTGATTGAATTATTCTGTTCTTAGTCTGATCACTTAATTCTCTGTCAGCATTTTGAAATTCTTTTGGCATAGCATAAAAATTCTTTTGAATATACATAATCGCCCGAACGATGTTATGACATTCATCACTAAATTTTGACCTTATGTATGATTTATAGATTTTTTCATAATTCACAATCAAGCCCCCTCAATATCTTCTGGATAAACCTTTCTAATACAACGTTTATTAATTGCAACTAAATATATCGACTTGTATTCATCGTATGTTTGAACAATATCATCAGGATGAAAATCATCTGCACCAAGTTCAAGTGTCATAAATGTTTTTAGTTTTCGTACGCCCATTAGAATTCCTGTTTCGATTGCTTCCACTCTTTTATATTTTTCGATTTCGAGATAATCACCGGGTTCAAGGGTTTTAATATATTCATCTAGCGATTGAAAATTACTAGTAGGCCATTCAACTGTTTTTTTATTTAGGTGGGCTTTAATCTCTACCCTTGTACCAAAATCAAGTTTATTTTTCATTGCTTTGCCCCCTATCTATTTGGACGATTGCTTGAAATATAGGTAAGACTTGTTGTGGTACAACTGCATTACCTAACGCTTTAAGTCTGTCCACCCCTTCGGAAAGCCCATCATCATTTCGTTGAATTTGGCGGCTTGAATTGGCGATTGCTCGAGCGCCTGCAGATAGTACGTCATACGGATTGTTCCCGCCTTCCTTCCAGGCTTTATCCTTAATGCTCTGCGTAAACTTCCCAATACATCGTTCTTCGCTACTTTGATCCAAGCCGATCCATCGCTTGCTGTTGGAGTGGGCCACAATGAACGTTCTTTGTCTTTGGTGTGGCGTCCCGACGGCCAAAGCTGGAAGTATAAATGTCCTTGTTTCGTAGCCAACGCTTTCCAAGTTAGATAGCGTTCTGTCGAGCTCCATATTGGCGAAGTTAGCAACATTTTCTCCAACAACCCAATCTGGCTTGATTTCTTTGATAATTCTAAACATTTCCGGCCAGAGATCTCTGTCATCTTCCGTGCCTTTTCGCTTCCCGGCAATACTGAAAGGTTGGCAAGGGAATCCTCCGGAAATAACGTCAATTGCTCCAGGATCAACACCCACTTTTCTAAGTGATTCTTTATTTATTTTCTTAACATCGGGTAGAATCGGGATACCTTTAAAATTTTTCTTCAAAACTTTAACCGGAAAATCTGCCATTTCAGAAAGGGCAACCACATTAATACCAGCTGTTTGTTCAGCTAGAGCTACCCCCCCGATTCCTGCGAATAATTCAATTGCATTCATTTTTTAACTCCTCAAAATGGTAAATCGTCATCTGAAATATCAATTGGTTTACTGTTGTCAGCAAACGGATCGCTATTCGTTTGATTTGTGTTCGAATGCGTTTGATTTGTGTTTTGTTTCTGTTGGTCATCTGCACCTTTACCGCTAAAATCGTTGCTGTTGATTGATTTACTCTGCTGGCCATCTGTTGGCTTTCTGTCAGTTCTAGATTCAAGTAATGAGAAATTATCAACGACAACTTCTGTTACATAAACCCTGTTACCCTGCTTATTCTCATAGTTACGTGTTTGAAGTCGTCCATCAATTCCAACAAGCGTTCCTTTGTGCATTAAATTAGCAAAGTTCTCGGCAGCTTTTCGCCAAATAGTACAATTGATAAAGTCTGCTTCACGTTCACCTTGTGAGTTGGTAAATTGTCGATTGACAGCAACTGTAAAACTAGCAACCGCCGCACCATTAGCCGTATATCTCAACTCCGGATCACGTGTTAGGCGTCCTACTAAAACTGCTCTATTTATCATTGGCTTCCTCCTTATCTTCATCAGCTACTTTGCTTTCGATAAAGCTCATGACATCGACCACAATTTTGTTTTGTAAATCGCTGGTATCAATAGCTTTATCGTCCTCGTCACTACCTAAAATTTTTTCAACCGCAGTGATCAATAGTGTCGTTGCACCGGCTAGAAGCTTTTTACCATCGCCTTGAAGTATTGACGAAAATACGTCGCTATTCTCTACTGATAAAGCAATGTTTCCCTTGTTTGCAAAAGCATATTTCAACTGTTTAATTGCTTCTTTTTCGTCATATGTCATTATTCGTTATCCTCCAACTTGTATCTATAAATTAATGCCACAGCAATCTTCATTTGACGCAAACTTTTGAAGGCAAAATTGTCACGCCATTCTATGAACTCTGGTGTTATTTCTGGCAATCCCATTGGCAAACCATTACTTTCATCAACGGGGTGTCCTTGGCTATCTCTACCGTTAACGCATAACACCGCACCTTCAAATGTAAGTCCATCTTCATACGCTTCAACACATGGCTTAATTCGATCGATAACAAACTGTGGTAGTGATACTACTGGTGTTTCTTTATAATCAAAAATCTCTTTTGAATCTCTTTTATATTGAACAATTTCACTTAATTCCATTTTTGGTTATCCCCTTGCTAAACTTTTCTTTGATATGTTTTTCCGTTAACGGTAACTTCTTCATAACTCTCTATTTCTCCACTGATAACCGTAAATACGTCTTTTTTACCTTGGCGATCATAATAAATTTCTATATCTGGATCATGCTTAATATTTGCTATCGCCAGTAGGATATACAGGTATCTCAAACAGAACTCTTCACGACTACTGGCACTGTTCAAAACTTTATTAAGCATTTCATCTAATTCACTTAACTTCTTTCTCATGAGTCCACTCCTCAATTAAAATCTCAGTACGTGGGTGCTCGTCATAGTCCTTCTCAGTGTCGTGTTTAACTATTTGTCCATCGTCAAACCAAGCCTTTACTAAGCCGTCAAATACAGCCTTCTCGTAGTTATCTAAGTCTGGCTTAACTGTGGGTTTCACTTCATGATTAGCACGACGCTTGTGCTCTGCTCTGGATAGTCCTTTTTGAATACGTCTGTAAAATCGTATGTGAGCGACTAACGGCACGCCCCTTTCAAATAGCTGCTTGTTGTGATATTTGTCCCAATACAGGATCTTGATGCCATTCTTGTACATTCGATACTTAGAACGTGTGTAGCCCTTACTTCCAGGTCTATTTGAATTAAAGCCCGGTCTTGAGGCTGGTACTGGCTCACCGTCAATCACTAATTTCAGTTGATTAGTCAAGTTGCACGTCCAAAATATGTGGGTTAGCATCAACAAGCTTTTTATCGATACGTCTCTGAATGTGATTGATCAAAGAAGCAGCTAAAATGATGTCGTTATTTAGTTGAATATCACCTTGAAATAGTTCGCATTCATCGTCTAAGGCTGTTAGATTCTCGAGTGTGCCATATAACTGCCCGTAAGCAGATTCAGCTACATCACTGGCAACAATCAATGTTTGATTCAAGTTATCGATGCTGTCACGTGAATAGCTTCGACTTGTGGGAAGCAGAAGCATTTTTAGCTCCGGTGTTAATTCCATATTTTTTTGTTTTAGCATTTTAATATCTCCTAATTATTTCTCATGTCGCTACCGCTAAATTTAATTGTGTTAGCAGCTTTTTTTGTCATCAATCGGCTAATGATTTTTGGATCATATAGTTGCTGTAACTCATGTCCTGTATTGTTGGTCGTAATAATATTTGTTTTGTTTTTTCGATAATCGGCAAAACGGAATAGGATTTTTTGAGCATAATTACTAGCTTCACTAGTCTTAGATTGCAAAGATGATTCACTACCCAGATCATCGATTACAAGCACGTCACAGTTCTTAACACACTCTTCCACCTTGTAGTTATCACGTTTTAAAAACTCGTCCTTAAATGCCATTTGAGAATTATTGACGAACATTGCAAAACTCAAGAAATAACATGATAGTGAGGTATCTTGACTGTTCAAACCGTTCAAAATGCTAACGGCTAACATAGATTTACCAAGTCCTGGCTCACCAGTGAAAAGAAAGTTGCCCGTTTCACCGACATAGATCCTATTAGCAATATTCTTAGCCTGTTTAAGCTCACTCGCTTGGTTAGGTGTATCAGTCTTAAAATCTGCAAAATTGTACTGTAAATCGCTGAAATCACTGACTAGCGAGCTTCTAAATATTCCTTCACGCTTGACTTGAATATTTTTTTTAGTAAATTCTATTGCTCGCCGTTCCTCACGTTTGTCCCGTTCAGAAATAACTTTTTTGAAGTCAATTCCTGAATAATCAACACCGTGTTTTAAAGCTATCTCACGGGAAACTTTATCCAATCCAAACATTGATTCCATAGCTACCCCCTAGTACGGCAAGTCATAGAGTGGTTTTCTACCACCCTTGTTGCCATTAAAATTATTTGGTGCGTCTGCTTTATCTATCAACTTGCCAAACTGCTTTCTAAGTTTTGAAGCAGATAAGATATTGTTCTGCCAGAAACTGTCTTGTTGACACCATCCAATAATTCGTTTGATATCGTCGTAAGAACGTGCATCACGTTCGTGCATTAGTCTGATGTCATTAGCCCATTTCTGTGTATCAGGTGGGTTCTTAGAATCAGTCGGATAGATGCTAGAGTTACGTTCACGGATCTTAGTTAGCAAGTAATTGGCTAGTTTCAAGTTAAGGTCGTCCGGTTCGTAAACACGCTTTGCGGGTTTCGAGTCGTGACTATCTTTATTAGTTTTGTTTATATTTCTGTCTTGTTTAATTAATGTGCTACTGTTATGTGTACCCTTATGTTCACTGTTATGTGTACTGTTATGTGTACTCCTATGTTCACTATTATGTGTACTATCTTCGTTATAAAGTACACATATCTTATAAGACGTGGCTTTACGATTGCCATTACTCTCAAAATCGACTAGTCCAAGTTGTTTAAGAACATTCCTGTTCTTATTGATACCTGACCGGCTCAATCCCGAAAGTGTTTCAAGCGTTTGATTAGCAGCAGTAAACCATTCTATCCATGAACATTTATTGTTTATCTGCAAAAGCGCGTAATATAAAGCAATTTGTCCACTGGATAACTCGGTTTTAAACATTTGATAATCTCTAAACGCCTGCAACTGTTTTAGGTAATTCATAAAGTCACCTCCTAGTCTATTAAGTCATCCATGCTGACAATTTTTCCTAATTTAGCAGTGGACTTACAATAATCACATTTACCGCATCGAGTAGGCTCAACACGTCCAGCCTTAACATCCTCAATATGGTTCTGGAACTTATCGATCTGCATTGCCGCCTCTTCTAATCGATAATCAGGAATTGAAATAACCATTTTATCTGGAACTTTTTCCTTTGAAACTGCCACTATATAGGGCGTTGTCTCAATATCAAATGTTTGTCTGATAAGTTCCCTATAAACATACATTTGAAGCTGATAGTTGTATTCAGCTACGAACGATTGCCATTCTCGATCTTCGTTGTTCCAAAACTTCTTATGGATATCTCTCGAAGTCTTTAAATCAAGGAAGTAACCACGTTTTAAATTCAAGCAATCAACTTTGCCTTTCCATTGGACTCCATCAATGAAACCAGTAACGATAGCTTCTTTTTCTCCTTGATATAGTCCCTGGAACAATGAATCTTCCTTCAAGGTATCGATCATATCTTCAGCTTTTTCAAATGGTGCTCTCAATTTCTTAGTTCTAGTCATGATCTCTGATTTGTGGTCATCAATGAACTTCTGATGTGATTCAGAGCTTTCAAAATAAGAATGAAGGTAATTACCAACCAAGAGTGCTTCATGGTTCATATCGGAGTATTCTCCGTTTAGCTCAGCCATCGTTTCAGCCTCACACTTCAAGAACTTTTTGAAAAAGGTTGGTGATTGATAATCCCAATCTGTCGAACGATCATAATAATTTTCTTGAGTTAAATCACTTGTTGGTGTCAGCATCGTCATCTATCTCCTTCTCAAATCCATCTAATACCTCTTGATTACTATTTTCTTTGGCCTTACGTGACGTCTTAGAACTTGTTTTCTTTGTATTCTTAGAAGATGAATCATTATTATTAATCAATTCAGATACATCAGATGCTGGTGCTTCATCTGTCTCGGTAGCATTGATATCTTTAATATCATTAGAAACATCATCAACAGTTTCTTCATCTGTTAAGAAAGCTGTTTGCATATCTACTGACATTGGACCCCATTTACCAATCAGGTTTCTTAAGACCGTCTTTAGCGCCATAGCATCAAAATCAGTTGCCCAAACTCCGGAAGGCTGTTGTTTACCTGACATTTTTGAGAATTTTTGACGGTGATCATCAATCATTGAATGTGTCCAAAATACTGTCTTTTCAAACCCATTAAGCAATTTGAAACTACCAACGTATCCAATAGGCTGTTCATCCTTGTCTCTATCTCTAAATGCTGGCGTATAGTTAAGTTCTTCAGTCAATGGATTCCATCCATGAAATTCATCTTTATAGACCGAAATGGCATTTAATCGCTTGTATTGTCCTGAACGTTGTGCTAATTGAATGTAGCCTTTATAACCCATTTGAGCTTGAGCTTTACCACTATATGGAACCAAATACATATATCCAAAGTTTTGATTAATCGGTAAATCAAGCGATGCAGCAACCAAAGCTGATGAAATAACACTTGTCTGATCAACGTTCTTTAAATCTTGATTACTATTAACGATATTCACGATTGAGGAAATGAATTGTGGTGCTTTCTTACCTAAAACATCATTGAATTTGCTCTTAATCGTATCTGATCTAACTAACTCTTTAACTGGTATTCTTGCTAAGTCCTTCATAATTAAAATTCCTCCGCTCTGTCTGCTTTAATATCGTCTTCCTTGGCTTTCTCTTCGTAATAAGAATCAGCCTTAATAACGCTATCTTCATCAGATAGCCAACTATCAAAATTACCCATTTTAAATTCCTCTTAACGTGTTAAAATAAATGTATAAATATTTTTTAATACCTTGGACTCTCTATTTAGTGGATAGAGAGTCTTTTTTTATGACTTCAGGTGTGCGATCTGTATAAGTATCAGTAGTGACCTTATCTGATTTGCCAAACAATGAATCAATATGCTTGTGCCAAAACTTTTGAACTGATTTACGTTTCTTATCATCAATATCAAATAAATTAAGAAAGCCGCCTTCTTCTTCGACAACTGAACCAATTCCTAAACCAATTACAATAAACATCCCAAAACCAAAAATTGCATCTGATGTAAACATCTGTATCACCTCCTAAAATGTGAATCTGTATGTGTATTTGTCTTGCTCTGAACGAATCAACTTGGCCTTTAGATCTCCTTCGGACCATTCAAAAATAATTTCTTCGGGTATCTCACTATCAAAAGTTTCTTCCATACTGTTAAAGCCTTGTTTAATCATCAATAATGTCTTTTCTGGTACTTGCTCAATTTTGAAAGAACTCTTTGCTAACTTTCTTTGACGTTTGTATTCTTCTGGATCAAACATATTTAAATTACCTCTGATTTCATAAATTCCTTTTTGTGTCGTTCAATAAATTCTTTGAATTCCTTTGGATAGAATTTCCAAGGCTTCCTTCTAGCTTCGGGAAAGTAAACGCAACCGCCATTATCAACGTCTAATTGATCTCGGTATCGTTCAAGCTTTGGAATTAAAGTATTTCTTGATTTAATTCCCGTAGTTTTAAGTGCCCACGATAAATTTTCAAAAGTATGATCCTTAGATTTTTCGGCTTGTTGTTGGTTATATTCATCTATTGGAGTTAAAACATAAGTTTCTAGTCCGTTACCAAAATCAATCATCATTGTTTTAGGCTCTTGCATTATTAACTTCTCTCCTTTCTAGTAAGGCTTCGGGTACTGAAATACCTTCGCTCTTTAAAATATTTGTAGCAGATAAAATCATTTTTAGACCTGTATCAAATAGCTCTAACGAATTACTTCCAATCGCTTTTTTGTTAGGAATTTCAACACTTAACAAGTTCATTAGATTTATAATAGCTACATCGCTCTCACTATCCTCTTGCTGCGCTCCAATTAGATCAGCTAGGCTATCTTCCCTATTTTTTCTTAAACTATTTAGATAAGAGCTTGGTAGTCTTAACTCGTAACATAGAAGTGCAAGTATGAAACGATCATCGCTATACTCTGAATTAGCTATAATCCATAAGTATTTGTCATCAACAAAATTTTTAGTGAACCATTCTTGTGCAGATTGTGGTTTGACATCACATAGAATTGCTATTTTTCTTTGACTTATATTTTTTCGATAACGTAAATCCTCAAGCTCTCTAAAAATATTTACATTGTTCAATTTCTATCACCTCCTTATGGACCTTTCATTTATAATTAATTTGAAAGGTGGTGAAATATATGACACGCGTTTATGCTAATTTGCTTGGTGTGTGGACTGACTTAAGTAGTGACCCAGATTGCGTTATTGGAAACAACCGTCAGAACCCTTCTACTTGGTGGGAAGAGGGCGCCGACATGTGGTATCCAAGAGCTCAAACCGATGAAAACACTTTGTATCAATGGCCTTATGTAATGCTCTCCTACAAAGGAACTACTTATCGTGTTTTCCCTTCGCAAATTCAGATTTTGGGAGAATGATATTTGCTTTTAAAATTCTGAATGTTTCATCTTTGTCGTCAAGAGTATTCTTGGCGGCTTTTTTTGAATAGATATAATCAATTTGATCTTTTATCTGTATCCAATCCCTGAATGCAAGCCCCTGAGTGATTTCTGCAATTTGTTTCAATTTGTCTTTGTTCATAAATCTCACCTCCTTAAACTGTCAAAGTTAGATATTTTTGACAGGCTGTATTTTTTTAACCTTGTGTTAACGATTAGGCATGGATGTGTTAATCGGCGTTTGTGTACTATTAAGATGTTGATAATCAGGTCCGCTGTAAGCCATGTACGACATCATTTTCAAAAAAAATATCATCAATTGATGTATTAAAAAAATCTGAAAAGTTCTTAGCTATGCTCACTGAAGGTACGCTCTTTCCAATCTCAATATCTCGTAAATATTGTCTTGATATACCAATCTTTTTAGCCAGCTCAGTTTGCGTTAAGCCTTTGGATTTTCTTAAAACAGAAATTTTGTTATTCATTTTTCCTTCACCTCCTTGTCAACTTTATCTTACAAGAAATATAGTAATACATATCTTACTGTTTGTAAACCATGTTTTACAAAAAGATTGTATTTTTTTGTAAACTATATATTACAATACTATTAGGAGGTGGAAAATATGCCTGACAAGTTAGGCTCTTATTTAAAAGAATTACGTGGTAAAGAATCATTGAGAGACGTTTCCAAAAGAACTAATGGAAAGATCAGTCATAGTTATATAGCGGACCTTGAAAAGGGTGTAAGCAGAAGAGGAAATAAGATTAGCCCATCTCCCGAGACGCTTAAAGTCTTATCAAAAGTTTATAATACTGATTACGATAAATTAATGAAACTTGCTGGATATTCGGACAAAGATTATAAAAAGAAACACGTTGATTTAGCTGATGACGACGTTATTATGTCATATGAAGGGAAACCTATTCCACCTGAAGATCTTGAAATAATAAGAAGATTTTTTAGGGGTGGAAAAAATGACAAATAATGAAATTAAGCCTTATTTGATGAACATTGCTCTTGATAATAATATATCCGTAGTCTTTTTTGATACTTTAGATCCATATACACCACCTGCGACTGATATAGAAGCCAGATGTATAGCCATGAACTCAAGATGGCATAACAAATCGGAAATCCCATTTCAACTGGCTCATGAATTGGGACATATATTATCTGGTCAACAATCAACTAAGATCCTCTATTTCACTCCATATAAGTATGGCATGGAGTTAGAAGCCAACGAGTATGCTATTTCCTTATTACTTCCAACATATTTGGAAGACAAAAATGCTTGGGACATAAATGTACATCAATTTATGGATCATTTTAGTATTCCATATCATCTCGAAGATATAGTTATTAGAGAAATAAAAAAATATTATAACCAATTGTACAAAAAGCTTATTTAAAAAATGTCCAAATACTGACGACATTAAAAGCTGATTAATATGTTATAGGGAGATATTTATGATGAAGAAAAGAAGTGTAGTTTTAGGACTAGTAACAATTTTACTAGCTACAACAGCAGTAGGATGTTCAAGTGGAAGTTCAACAAGTGGTTCTAACAATTCAAACTCATCTGCAAAAAAAGAAAATGGAATTACGATGGACCAATTTAACAAGATTAATCTTGATGAAAACAGCGGTACATCTCTTGACGATCTAAAAAAGGAATTGGGCAAACCTTCTTCCACATCAACAAGTACTGTTCAAACACAAACAGTTGATTTAAATACTTGGTCAAAGGGCTTAGGCAATTCATTAGCCGTTGGATTCTCAAATGGTCATGCCATTAGCAAACATATTAACGGACTAAAAGTAAATAGAAAAAATAAAATTACATTAGATAGTTTTGGTCAAGTACAAAATGGACAATCTGAGGACGATGTTAAAAAAATGCTTGGTGATCCAAATGGTATTAACACCTCTACAATTGCAGGTACTACGATTACGATTCTTACATATACATCAGGCCTTAAAGGTAGTCTCGGTTCAAATGCTACCGTTACCATTACAAATGGTGCTGTAAGTGGTGAAAGTCAATCAGGATTGGAATAATGAAGACAAATATTAAGCCTTAACTGGCTTTTTATTTTTGACACAAAAAGAACATATGTACCCCTAAGGCTTATATTTTTTGTCAAAAATGACAGTTAAAACATACAGCTTTGAAAGGAATGACAGCTTATGGCTTCAATTACTAAAAAGGATAACGGCAAATGGATTGCTAGAGTGTCTTTCAAAGATCAAGAAACTAATAAGTTTAAAACTAAGTCGAATAGCTTTAAAACTAAAGCTCAAGCATCTGAATGGGCTAGAAAAATTGAACTTGAAAAAAATGATACTGATTTGGCAAAACAAAACATCAGCTTCTTTAATTACTATACTTGGTGGGCTAAAACGTACCGTAAAAATAACATATCTCATGGATCACAATTAAGATATGATCGTGTAGGAGAAATTATAAAAAGTGAGTTTCACGACACCCCACTAACAGACATAACTAAGCCTAAATATCAGGAATTTTTAAACAAATTTGGCAAGGACTACTCTAAGGAAACGGTCACACGTCTTAATTCTTATATAAGGTCTATGTGCCTGGAAGCTATTGATGAACAAATAATAAAGCAAAACTTCACACGTAAAGCAAAAATTTCATTTGGTGTAGAAGCAAAAGAACCTGACGCTAAATTTCTTGAGCTTGATGATTTTGAAAATCTTATGAGTTACTCTATTGCACGATACTCATTTTCTAACACTTCACCGTTGATGATCTTTTTTATATGTCAAACTGGTGCAAGATTCGAGGAAGCTAGTGGGCTATCGTGGGAGGATATAGACTTCGATAATCTTCTTGTTTCTTTTAAAAAAGCATATAAAATTAATCCTCGGAAAGTTGGCCCACTCAAAAACAAATATTCATATCGTACAATATCAATTAGTCAAAAACTTGCTGATCTATTGAAACAACAAAAACAGGTTCAAGAAGCATACTACAAGGCTAACAACAAGAAAAATGAATATAACTTCGTATTTAGAAATCAACGACTAGAAAATCCAAGTAATAGAACTGTAAATGACATGTTAAGCAATATGCTGACAGAAATTGACGCTAAAAAACAAGTCAGTATCCACGATCTAAGACACACACATGTATCTTATTTAATCGCTAATAGCTATGATATTCTCTTCATATCAAATCGTATTGGACACGCTGACGCTTCTACTACCTTAAAGGTTTACTCTCACTTGATGAAAAATCTTAAGGATAAGGAAAATAACAACTTACGTACTCTCTTTAATTAGAGGGTATTTTTTTGACCTCCAGTGCCGTCCGTGCAAAATGCAGCAATATCAATGCTTACAGCCAAATAATTTGCACGGCACCATTTCAAAGTGTCTCAAAAATCATCACCGTGCAAACTATCATGCAAACTCTTTTGAGTTTTTATGAATTTTTTAAAAAATGAAGAAATAAAAAAAACACCCAAATGCTGATTTAACAACATTTAGGCGCTTAATATTTTAAATTGAACTTATTTGAAATTATTAAAAAGCCGTCTATCGGATTTGAACCGACGACCCCCACCTTACCATGGTGATGCTCTACCTATCTGAGCTAAGACGGCATGACACTTTCTACATTTTAGCAAATTTGCCATGTGTAGAAAATGCTTTTAATTAAAATGCTTCGATAATTTCGGAAATACCAGTAGCAAAGAAGAAGAAGGCTAACATAAACACAATGAAGCCTCCTGCCAAAACAGGATTAAATAACAAAATGAATGCAAATAGCAAATTCAAGAGTGCTAAAATCACAATCAAAATGTAGTATTTACGTCCAAAAAAGTGGTAGAAACGTGAAGTAAGAATTTGAAATACGGCATCTAACAAGAACCAAATAGCAAACATATAGATGATAACCACTATACCTACATTCACATGTGAAATAAAAATAATACCGATAATAATATTAACAATGGCCCCAAATATTGTCCAACCACTGCGAACTCCTAAAAACTTGGTCATCTGTGATCCGAACCACAGTTGATAAACCCCTCTCAAAATAACAAATACACCGAAGATAACAGCAATGGTCGATAAACTGTTCAATGGATACCACAATACTAAGTATCCAGCATACAGAGAAATCAAACCAATAATGAATCCGAACCAGTCAAAACGACGTTTTGGTTCACTCATAAAATCTCCCCCTCTCTTTCTTAATTACTTTATTATTTTAACATTATAGATTATCAAAGTTGAATGATATGCGCTATAATAGAAAGGCTAATAATATTATTAGGCTAAACGAAAGGTTGCAAAATTGTCCCCTAACAAAGAAAATTATCTAAAAACTATTTACGAATTGAATTATGATTTTACAAAGATAACCAATAAACGTATCTCAGAGATCATGAATGTTTCCGCTCCTTCAGTTACAGAAATGCTCAATGCTCTCTCCAGCGAAGGTTATCTCACACATTCGCCTTACAATAAAATAGTCTTAACTCCCAAAGGAAATAAAGTATCTGAAAAACTAGTTCGAACACATCGTTTATGGGAAGTATTCCTACATGAATGCTTAAAATATCCGGTTGATAACGTTCATCATAACGCCGATGCTCTAGAACACTCATCCGACGACGAATTAGTTGATCATCTTAATGATTTCCTCGATCATCCTCAACGTTGCCCACATGGTGGAATTATCCCTGGCAATGGACAAGGTGAAACTGACGCTGATGATAAATTATTAAGTATGATTCCAGACGGCGCTAAAGTTCAAATCGTTAGAGTTTCCGATAACTACGATTTCTTACAATACTTTGGTAGTCTTAATCTCGAAATCGACGACACCATTGAAGTTATCAAGCACGAAAAATTTGATAACTCACTTGTTGTTAAAAAATCCGATGGCACTAATATAACTATTGGAGCCAAAGCAATTGATTATATTTTCGTTGAAAATAGATAAAAAAAGATTGGGACATAACTATTTTTCCCCAACATGCAGCATAAACGCGGAACAAGAACACAGCTTCTTCCGCTTAATCCAAATAAGGGTGGTAACTCAAAATCGAGTTACCACCCTTATTTACATTAATGCTCGGAAACTAAACGTGTTTTGTCCCGCTCCCTTTTTGTTTACCCTGGTTATTCTCTAAAACTTTCTGATAGAAAACCGCCATTGTTAATTGTTCATATGGTTGTAACCATATCGACAATAGTTCGTGTGTTAAAGCATTCAAAATTTCCCAAAAGAAAAACTCTAAACACAATGAAAAGTAGGTCCATTTATAGCCTCTCATAATTACTGAGCTTCGGCTAAAAGTTGAAAATGCCATTCTGATGGTCCACTTACCTTGATCCTCAACATCATCTTTAAAAACAAAGAAAACTTGAGAAAAAATCATTAAGAACCAGATTCCAGGAATTATGTACAGCATAAAACCAGCTTCCAAGAAGAGCCCAAACAGCGCCGTTATAAACAGCATTGGGAAAAAGTATCTTCCAGAAAATGCTCTTAAACTATCCTTTATAGCATTAATCTGATAATTAGAATCCCGTAGTTTATCAAGTAAGGTATAAGAAACACCCACGCAAATCATAATAAAGAAAAATAGAAAAGCATATACTGCCACACTTGTTTCTGGCGTCAGTGTCAACATATACTTATCTGCTGAACTCGGATCGTTAGCCATATTAGCTGAAATCTCTGATAAACGTCGACTAGCTTGCCCTGGATCTGCTAAATTTACATTTAAATTAGCCATCCACTTTGTATAAAGTTTAGTTCCCAAAAAAACTGCCAAGAATCTCAATAATATGGGAATTATATTCAGTGAAATAGTTCCTTTAATATCTTTTCGAAAAGCTCTATGAGCTTCATGTCTAACTTCTATAGCAGATATTCGATTATTAGAATTCATCAATACCCCTCACATTAAATAACGCCATTATAACAAAGATATTTATCTCAGCCTAATTTACTTAATTGTAATTGCACCTTTGGTGGCTCTAACCTCTAGCAAATTAGTAGCGTCAGTTTTATTTTCATAATTCTGACCATAACTCTTATCAAAATATCTTACAATGCCTTTTTCAGTGGAAAGATTAATCCCATCGACAGTTAAAGCACTACCAACAAAACGTCCTCCACCAAATAATCTTAAATCATTCTTATTCATTAATGTAGTTTTAGAAATACTTATTTTACTGTGATTAGCCATCGACTTCAAAGAATCAACATTCGACTGCTTGATATTCAAATTAGATTCATCCAAATTAACACTTGCATTGGTTAAAGTTGAACTTTCAGATTTAACATCAGAATAAGCACTTGCTACTAAAGTCATATTATTCACTTTTGAATTTTTCATATCTAACGTAGCGTTATACAAATTAATTTTATCAAAGTTATTTATCGTTGCATTGTCTAAATATAAATTAGCATCATAATCCATATCTTTAGCCGTTTTAACCATATGATCTATCGTTACATCATTGACATGCATATTACCATTGGCCAAACGAATATTAACATTATCCAAGCTCTTATTCATGGGAATCGTAATTGTTATTTGTTCTCTTCCCATCACATCAACGCCAATATTATTTTTCTGTTCCTTACCCGAAATTGTTAAAGTACCATCTTTAACTTTATACTTAGGAGACTGTGACTTATCGCCTGTAATATGGACTTTGTAACGATCTCCTAACTTTAAGTTAACGTTAGTATCGCGGCCTTCTATATAAATATTTTTAAAATCTGACAATGGATAAGTTTCGTTAACACGTTGTGCAACTTTGAAACCATGATCCCATACTACAGACCGGTTAGCACCCATAACAAAACCACCTAGCAACAATATTCCACCAATTATCAATAGATAAAAACCAGTTACGAAATACTTACGCATTTTTCTTTTCCCCCTTCATCGGAGTTTTTCTACCGTGCAATAATTTCTTGCCCAACCAGCGGAAGAAAATAACTACTACGCTAAAGAACCATTTAAATAATGCAATAATAATTGGTATCAAGAAGAAATCAACACCTAAAATCATCAAACCGGCCCCGACATACAATATTGTCGTTCCAAAGGATTGGAAAATAACTGATAGCCCGACAAAAATAGCACCAATTCCTCCAACAACTGACATTGCTACCAAAAAGAGAAATAATAATACCATAAAAACTGCTAATCCTAGGAAAATCAAAATCAAAGGAATCAAAATAATCGCAATTAGAATTGCTACTGGCGATGCCATCAAAGCTAAGATAACTAAGCCAATCATTTTCAAATTCTTCGAAAATCTTTCATTGCTTGTCATCTGACCATTATCTACACTTTGATAATTATCCTCTGACATCTTAATTGAGTAATCAGCCAAAACTTTACGTGCCAAATGTTTGGGTGTTCCCAATTCATTAATAATAGCAGCCGATGTTTGTAGATTAGCATCAATTATATATTCACGATAAAATTCAATTACGTCTTGTTGTTCTTTTTCACTCAATTGATGTAGATAAATCTTAAATTCTTCAATATAAGAATCAATTGCTTTATTATTCATTTTTCCCCTCCAAGATAGCATCTGTTGCCGCCTTTAACTCTTGCCAATTATTCTTGATTTGTTCTAAACGTTCACGTCCTAAATCTGTAATCCGATAGTAACGGCGATTGCGCCCCTCATAAGCTTCATCATAAGTACTTAGCCAATCCTCTTTTTTCAAACGACGTAAAATTGGATACATCGTTGATTCTGAGATTGGAAAAATCTTTTTTATCTCCCGAGTTATCGCATAACCATAATAATCTTCATTTGTTAACAGAGCTAAAACTGATCCTTCAAGAATCTCAGTTGAAACTTGAATTGCCATATTATCTCCTCATTTCCACAATACTATACGTCGTATAATATAGTCTTGCTAACAAGATATTATAAATAATAATATATGTCAATTTTCATAAAAAAGCTTGACAAGATTAATTTTAGGTCGTACGATAATTGCAACATTTTAAAACAAGTATAAAAAACGACGACAGAAGAGTAACTAAGCAAATCAGTCCAGAGAGTCAACGGTGGTGCGAGTTGATCTGATCCTTGGCGAAACACATCTGTAAGTTGAATGATTGAATCAAGTAGGTCATTTCGGTAGCACCGTTACAGCTGAAGTTATTGTAACTTCATGAGCCTAATATTGTGAGATATTGGGAACCAGAGGTGGTACCGCGAATAAGTCGCCCTCTTAGTCTTTTGACTAAGAGGGTATTTTTTTTATTCACGATACTCTCTTTTGCAATAACT
Organism: Companilactobacillus musae; assembly: GCF_003967595.1. Classification (GTDB taxonomy): domain Bacteria; phylum Bacillota; class Bacilli; order Lactobacillales; family Lactobacillaceae; genus Companilactobacillus; species Companilactobacillus musae. The sequence goes on from NZ_BIFW01000002.1 coordinate 250,818, forward strand.
TCTTGAGGTCAATATTGTGAGATATTGACGAACTCGAGGTGGTACCACGTCCAGACGTCCTCTAGCAATTTTTTGCTAGTGGACGTTTTTTTATACTTAAAAAGGGGAGAGAAATATGATGAATTATATTTTTGAAATTTTACCGTCACTATTAAGCGGTACGGTAATGACTTTGAAAGTCTTCTTTTGGACAATCATTTGTTCATTGCCTTTAGGGGTCTTAGTATCGCTTGGTCGCAGTTCTAAATTCAAACCATTGAGCTGGATCCTTTCATTCTATATTTGGGTCATGCGAGGAACCCCATTACTTCTACAATTGATTTTCGTCTTTTACGGATTACCTAACATGCCATTTGCACATATCGTTTTTGAAAGATACGATGCCGCATTATTTGCCTTTATTCTTAATTATACAGCTTACTTCGCTGAGATTTTCCGTGGTGGTTTTAGTACTGTCAGCAAGGGACAATTTGAAGGTGCTAAGGTTTTAGGTCTTAACTATTGGCAAACAATTCGTAAAATTATCATTCCTCAAGTTGTCAAAATTGTCTTACCATCAATTGGTAATGAAGTAATCAACTTGGTCAAGGATTCATCATTAGTTTATGTAATCGGACTAGGTGACTTGCTTCGTGCAGGTAATATTGCCAGTTCTCGTGACGTTACCCTCTTACCATTAGTCTTAGTTGGTATCATATATCTACTATTAACTCTAATCTGTACCTGGATCCTCAAAGTTCTAGAAAAACGTTTCAGTTATTACCGTTAGGAGAGAGAAATTATGTTGAAATTAAAAAATATTACAAAAAGTTTTGATGGCAAAACAATTTTAAATAACCTTAATCTCGAAGTTAAGGACAATTCAATTTTAAGCATCGTCGGTCCTAGTGGTGCTGGTAAAACAACTCTACTACGTTGTATTGCTGGTCTTGAAAAAGTTGATTCTGGAACTTTCACTCTCAACGATAAACCATTTGATCCTGCCGATGAATCTCGTAAGGAACGTGTTATTGGCGTCGTATTCCAAGATTTTAACCTCTTCCCTCATTTATCTGTCATGGAAAACATTGCTTTAGCTCCGGAAATGGTCCTCAAACAAGACAAAAAGACCGCTCAGAAAAACGTTACAGAACTTTTAGCTCAATTAGGATTAACTAGCTTAAAGGATCAATATCCATTTGAACTTTCTGGTGGTCAAAAACAACGTGTTGCTATTGCCAGAGCTTTGGCCATGCAACCAAAAATTCTTTGTTATGATGAACCAACTTCAGCTCTAGATCCAAGCCTACGTGATACTGTTGCTCAAGTCATTCTTGATTTAAAGAAAACCGGCATTACACAAATTGTCATTACCCACGATCCTGATTTTGCTAAAAAAATTGCTGATCAACTTCTCGAAGTAAAACCACTCAATAATTAATCTTAGGGGGATTAATAAATATGAAGAAAAAAATATTACTATTCATGACCTTATTAGCCTTCTTTGTTTTGACACTATCTGGTTGTAGCAATAACAAAAAATCAGTTGCACAACAGGCAAATACTGCTGATACTTGGTCCTCAATCAAAAAAAGAGGCCGTGTAATCATCGGTCTTGATGATACCTTTGTTCCTATGGGCTTTCGTGAAAAAAGCGGTAAATTGGTTGGCTATGATATTGATTTAGCCAAAGCCGTCTTTAAACAATATGGTATCAAAGCAGATTTCCAACCTATTGATTGGAATATGAAGGAAACCGAATTACGTAATCGAACTATTGATTTAATTTGGAATGGCTATACGATCACTCCAGCTCGTCAAAAGCAATTAATGTTTTCTCGCCCTTACATGGCCAACCGCCAAGTATTAGTTACTAAAACTAATGAGAATATTACCTCTTTCAAAGGTATGCAAGGTAAAACTCTAGGTGCTCAAACTAGTTCTTCTGGTGCTAGCCTTCTTGATGAACATCCCAAGATGTTAAAAGATTATATCAAGGGCAAGAATCCTGTTTTATATGATTCCTTTAATAACGCCCTAATGGATCTAGATGCCGATCGTATCCAAGGTCTTTTGATCGACAGTGTCTACGCTGGTTACTATATTAGTAAAGAAAAAGACCCTGCTTCCTATCGTGTGACCCGTGGCGGTTTTACTGGTGAAGATTTTGCTGCCGGAATGCGTAAAGGTGATAAGACCATGAAGAAGAAAATCGACCAAGGTTTACAACATCTAGCAAACACCGGTGAACTACAAAGAATCAACAAGAAATGGTTTGGAAATTCTGATAATTCACTGATTCAACCCGAAAAAAAATAAAACATTTAGATTAGATAATATATTTATTCACACAAAAAAACTAATGATTATAAAAGTGGCTCTTTCTCAAATCTAGTTACAATTGATACTAAACTAAAAAAGAACAGTGCCTATTAAGCATTCAAAGTAGTAGTAAAGCTACCTGAAACTAATAGACATTGTTCTTCTTTTTTATATTTAAAACAAAGCAATAGTCCGGAGGAACAAAACCGATGGGCTCAGCCGCGAAATTCTACTTAGTGAGGTACTCACTTAGTAGAAGGCCAGTATTTGAAACAATTCGCAGAATTGGTTCAAATCTGTACCTGCAGCGTTCCAGCCCAATCAGGTTTGTTGTGGAGGACAGCAAATTCACAGTATACCCCAAATAGAGAAAGAATCCTAAAAATCAAAATTCTAACTCTCTAGATGATTCTTTTTCCGCAAAGGGTTCAATAATACTGTTTAATAATTCTGGATTTCGTAATTGACCCTTCCATTCAGGATTGACCTGATCACTCATATTGGCACAATTAGCTAAAGTACCTGTAATACTAGCTAAGGTATCAGTGTCATCACCCAAATTAACGGCCAAAATAATTGCTCCATCAATACTAGTTGCATTCAAGGTACACCAAACCGCAGCTAACAAAGTATCAACCACGTAGCCAGTTGATTTGATATCCCCTCTTAAAGTTGTCGCAAAATTATTTTGAAACATTTTCTCAAAATTATTAAATTCATTCCAAACTTCTGGTTGATCTTGTAAGTTTCTTTCCAAGACACCTGGTAGTTCGGATAAAATAGCCCATAGTGACTTACCATTCAATAATGAATGAATCATTTCAAGATAAATATAGCTGGCTAAAATTGCTCGTGGGTGCCGATGCGTTAAACAAGTATAATCATGCGCTAATTTTAATCGACGCTTTATATCAGGTTCATTAACTAGGTGGATTCCTAAAGGTGCCAAGCGCATTAAAGCACCATTCCCATTTGCGTAAACGCTAGGATCTCCGCATTGTAATGCTGAATAATGATTTACCGACCAATTACGTACGGCTTTAGCACAGGTATTCCCAATACCAAATGCTAAATTATCCGGTGTATATTGATTGTGAAACATGTAATTCTCGAACTTTTGCATTAATTCTTCATAATTACCATTTTCAGTTAAGTTCTCCATTAAAGGTAGTGAAAACGAAGTATCATCAGACCAGCTTCCCTTTGGCTGTTCCCAAGTACCTGAACCAATCATTGAATCAATGTAATAAGAATCACGTCGTTTAAATTCAACGGGAACTCCCAATGCATCCCCTACAATACCCGCATACAAGATATTTTCTATCTGACACGTCTGCACTAATTCTCATCTCCCGTTTAAAAAACTGAGACCAAATATAATATTTAGTCTCAGTTTAGTTTAGTCTTCTATTTAAGAATACTACAATTTTTCCCATCTATAAGCATGTTTAATCCTAAAAAATCAAAAGAATAAAGGATAAGAAGATACCAAACATAGCTAGTATCGTCACCTTTTTCTTATCGTCGCGAATGTTCCGCAAATTTTTATTCATAAGCATCAGGCCTCCATGCCTAGGAAAGTTATATCATCTTATAAAAAAAATGAAAAGGCTTTTTTGAAAAAATTAATATTTATTTTTCTTATTATTTTTTTAAGGATTCTGCCTATTATCACGGAAAAAAGATGTCATTTTGAAATAATTTTTCGAGCATTTTCCGAACATTTCAGTATAATTAAAGTATAAATATAAAGGAGTTCCTAATAATACTTATGCAAAAGAAAAATCGTGTTTATTTAGCCGGACCATTTTTTAGTGATCAACAAATCAAACGACTTGATGATATTCACCAATTACTTGCTGCCAATCCTACTATCGGTGACATTTTCCGACCAGGTAAAGATGAATACACCGCCGCTGAGTTCGGTTCATTTGAATGGCAAACTGCTGTTTACAAACATGACATTAACAACATTAATGTTTCAGATGTAGTTGTTGCAATGTTAGACTATAAAATAGAAGAAAATGAACTAGAACCAGATTCTGGAACTATGTGGGAATGTGGTTATGCTGTTGCCAACAATGTTCCCGTTATCGGTGTTAGAAATATGACTGAAGAACCATTGAACCTTATGCTAGCTGGAAGTTTAACAGCTTTCTTCAATGGCAAAGAAAGCATCAAAGAATTAAAAGATTATGACTTCAATACATTAATGACGCGTTACGAAAACGTTAAAGTGCTCTAGGAGGAGAAACATGTCACAAGTAACCCAACGAACTGAAAATTCTATCATCACGGCTATGGTATCTTTATTACAAAAAAAGCCCTTTGAAAAAATCACTGTTGGTGATATTTGTGACGAAGCTCTTATCAATCACAGCACTTTTTACCGTTACTTCAATGATAAGTATTCTCTCTTACATGCCGTTTTTTCTTACCTATTAGATGATTTGATAAATAATACTTCTAATGCTAAAACTATCGTTTATCAAATTGCCGACTTTATGGAAAAAAATAGCAGTTTCATTCACCATATTTCTCCACAATATCAGACCAAAGCCAATCTCTATCCAGAGTTTAGAAGTATTTTGCAGGATATTGTCAAAACTAAAAGTAAGGACCCTAACAGTCAAAACGACCCTTTGATCAAAATGATTACTGAATCAGATGCTCCAGAATTAATGATCAGTTTTATCGTTGGTGGTCTAATTGGTTTGGTTGAATACCTAGAAGATAATGATTTCAAGGTTTCACGTGAAAAATTCATTGAATTTACAGCCAATTTCTTTGCTAAGTGGTCGAATTAAAAATTTCAAAAATAAAAGACATCTATAATTAAAGAGATAGTTACACACTATGTGTTATCAACTTTAGTATAGATGCCTTTTTTATTATGAATTTACATAATAATCAAACTAAACTTTTCTCGTAGCGGCATCAATAATTTAGGTTTACACTTGTAATACTATGACTAACTACCGAGGAGATTTTTATGAAAGCTAAGTCCATAAACAAAAAATGGTTTTTATTGAGTATGATGTTAATTGCCGCCAATTTACGATTACCTATTACTATCATTCCACCACTACTCAGTACTATCGAAAAAAATCTTGGAATTCCTAAATCAATGGCCGGCTTAATAACCTCTATTCCTTTAATCACCTTCGCCATTTTCTCGCCTATAATCGTTAAAATTGCTAAGAAATTGGGTAATGAATTAACTATTTTTATCTTCTTCATTCTATTAATTATAGGTAGTTATCTAAGAATTATTCCTACTACCTGGGCCTTGATGATTGGTACTTTTTTAGCTGGTATTGGTATCGACAGTGGGAATGTTTTAGTGCCCGCTATTATCAAAGATCATTTGCCCAACGAGATTCCTTTAGGAACTAGTCTTTATACTATGTCAATGTTATTAATTGGAGCCATCGGTACCGCTCTTTCGGGAATATTCATTACTAAAATCAGTCTACAAACTACCTTAGCAATCTTATCCTCCGTTGCTATTATTGCCCTAATTTTTTGGATTCCTAGTCTGAAATATAATCAACGCGACGATGATAAAACGAGCAAACCTCAGCATTACCAAAGCGTTTGGACGCAATCACTTGGTTGGTTAATTACAGCCTTCTTTGGATTTCAATCTCTAGTCTATTATTCATTTATCACTTGGTTACCATCGGTTTTAGAAACCCACGGTACTAGTACCATAGTCGCTAGTAATCTACTAACAGTACTTCAACTCAGTGGACTACCCTGTTCTTTTATTGTTCCATTCCTATCCGTCAAAAAGAATGGTCTGAAAGCTTTATTATCAATGCTTTTCATTGGTTATGCAGTGGCACCACTAGGCTTTTTAATAACCACTAATAGCCTAGTCTTCTTAACTATTGTGACTGTGATCACTGGATTTGGCTCCGGTTTAGCCTTTAATATGGCCGTTATTTTCTTCACCGAAAAAACCACTAATCCTTATCAAACTGCCGAGGTTTCTGGTATGGCTCAATCTGCTGGTTATTTATTAGCAGCAATTGGTCCAGTAATGTTCGGCTTTATCGAAAATCTAGTCGATTCTTGGAATTCAATTATTATCATCTTAGCCATCATGTCAGTCCTATTGACAATATCAGGTATTTTAATTGCCCGACACAAACCTATTGCTGAATAAACCTATTTGGTAATATTGGAAATTCACTTTATAATTAAATCATATCTTTGTAAAAACGATTACATTCAATAAGGGGAATTTTATTATGGAAAATTTATTTTTTGACTTCGACGGTACTATTGCTGATACCCAAGAGGGTATTATCAACGCCCTCAAATATATGGTTTCTGAACTGAATCTAGAAGATTTAGGAATCGACACTTATAAAAAGTTCATTGGTCCTTCTCTACCAGATAGCTTAAAAAGATACTATCCCAATATGGCTCAAAGTGACTATCGAACAGCTGTAAAAACTTATCAATCCTTCTATAATACTAAAGGCGTTTATCAACTTGAAATTTATCCTGAAATGAAAGAAACTCTGGCTCAATTAAAAAAGACTGGATATAAACTCTACGTTTCCTCAGTCAAACCCGAATCTTTGATCAAATTGTTAGTACCCCATTTGAATTTAGACGATTACTTTTCTGGTCTTTATGGTGCATCTGATGATGAAACTACTCGGAATACTAAAAAAGCTATTTTAGCTTATGGTATGAAAGATGCCCAAGCATCCTCAGCTAATTCACTAATGATTGGCGATCGTATGACCGACATGGAAGGAGGAGTTCAAAACGGTGTTCATACATTAGGCGTTACGTACGGCTTTGGAGATAATCAAGAATTAGCTGATTATGGTGCTGATTACATAGTCGATAGCGTTACAAGTATTCCTGATGGAGTGAAATATTTTGAATAATTTTAATAACGAAGACATCAAAAATTTCAATCTCATAGGACAGTTCTGTGGGCCAAGAGATATTTCAAATTTAGATTCCCATATTCTATTTTCTAAATACCAAATTACACAAGCTGATGTCTTCGTTCTTTTTGGAGGCTCCATTGTATACGGCGTAAATATCTTAGCCCAGGCAATTCAAAATAATATCGCTAAAAAGTACCTTATCGTTGGCGGTTTTGGTCATACAACAGCTTCTTTAATGCAAACGGCTAAAAAAACATTTCCAGAATTACCTGACAATATCACCAGCGAGGCTGAATTGTTTGCTATTATTTTAAAAAATCGTTTCAATTTAAAAGCAGATTTTTTAGAAACTGATTCTACTAACTGTGGCAATAATATAACTTATCTTTTGGATCTTTTAAAACAGCAGCAGATTGATTTTAAATCAATTATTCTGGCGCAGGACGCTACAATGCAGCGGCGAATGAGCGCTTGCCTACAGAAATATGTTTCCTCAGAAATAAAAATCATTAACTATGCTACCTATCAAACAAATTTGAAATTAAAATCAAATGAATTAACTTTTGATCACGACTATTTAGGCATGTGGTCGCCACAACGATATCAAACCTTACTGATGGGTGAAATGTCTAGGCTCACAGATAATCAATCTGGTTACGGTCCTAATGGAAAGAATTTTATTGTCCATGTTAATATTCCTGACGATGTTCAAAAAGCTTACTGCTCCCTAAAGCAAAAATACCCTAATATAAGCCGGCCTAGCAACGTTTTATATTCTTCTAAAAAAAATTAAACTTTCCCCTTGCTATGAAACGGGTTCGATAATATATCATACTTTGTGTAGAGAAGTTAAGACATGTCGAATCACTTCGTTGAATTTATAAAAAATGCAAGGGAGATAACTATTATGTTTAAAATTTTTAGAAAAAATCACACTACTGCTAATGTCGAATTGTCAGATAACAATCAATTGAATGCTTTAAAACTAGCCGCTCAAAAAACTGCTGAAGAATTCAATGTCGATGAACAAAACATTCAAAGTAGCATCTTTGCTAGTGCTGCTGCTGGTAATACTATTATCGAAAATCGTGCCGTCTTTATGTTCGCTACAAGCGATAAAAAGAGCCGCGTCCACACGATGATGTTGACCTTCAAAAATCCAGTAGCTTGGGGTAATGACAAGGTTCCCGTTGATTACTTAATTGTTGGCATGTTCCCAGACAGTTCTGATCAAAATACTGTTGATGCAGTTACTGAAAAAGTTACTAATATCATGCATGACAAAGCTGCTCAACTAGACGATATTAAGTTTAATGACAGCGAATTAAATAAACTAAATCAATCATTTACAAATTAAATATTATTTTCATATCCAGATAAAAAGAAGAACAATGTCTATTAGTTTCAGGTAATCTTACTACTTTGAATGCTTAATAGGCACTGTTCTTTTTTAGTTAAAAACTTAGAATTTGAAAAAAGGATCAAATCTAATTAACGACTTTTTCTATCTTCAAGACTTGTTAACAAAATATTCCTGTGCTATTATACGTTCAAGCAAAATAAATGACGTCAGTGAGCGTCAATTTTGGAGGGAATAAAATGAAAATAGTAACAAAATCGAACCAGCTAGATAGCTACCAAGCTAAAGTGGTTGCTTCCACAGCGTCAGGATTTGGATTGGAAAATATGGATGTCATGTTCTTGTCATTCGCTCTTTCATCTATTATCGCTGAATTGCATTTAAGTGGAACACAAGCGGGACTTATCTCCACAATCACAAATATTGGTATGTTATTAGGTGGTATTTTTTTTGGAATTTTAGCCGATAAAATCGGTCGTATCAAAACTTTTAGTCATACAATCTTTATCTTTGCTTTCGCCACGGCAGCAATGTTTTTTGCTCATAGCCTAACGGCAATCTATCTTTGTCGTTTTATTGCAGGTATCGGTGCCGGTGGTGAATATGGCATTGGAATGACAGTCTTAGCAGAGAGTTTTTCTAAAGAAAAACTTGGTCGTGTATCATCATGGGTCGGTATGGCTGGACAAATTGGTGCCATCTTAGCATCGCTATTGGCAGCATTGATCTTACCAACCCTTGGTTGGCACGCTTTGTTCTTGTTTGGTGTCATCCCAGTAGTCATTACCTTCTTCATCAGAAGACATTTAAGAGAAAGTACTGCTTTCACAAATTCCTCCCAAAAGAAACATGGTAATATCAAGCAACTATTTGCCACACCAAAAATTGCTTATCAAACTATTGCTTTAATGATCATGGCAGTTGTTCAAATCGCTGGTTACTTTGGTCTAATGAATTGGTTACCAACTATTATGCAAAAGCAATTGAACCTAACAGTCGGAGCCTCAACTTGGATGATTGCTACTATCCTTGGTATGTGTGCTGGAATGTTAACTTTCGGCTGGATTCTCGATAATCTAGGACCAAGACTTGCCTTCGGAATCTTCTTAACTGCTTCAGCTATCGGTGTTTATATCTTAACTTTACCCAGCAACGTTTGGTCTTTGATCATCGTCGGCGCAGTTGTCGGTTATTTCTCAAATGGTATGTTCGCGGGATTCGGAGCCATTGTCAGTCGTCTTTATCCAACTGAAGTCAGAGCTACTGCTAACAACGTTATCATGAATGTTGGTCGTTGTATCGGTGGATTCTCCAGTTTAGCTATTGGTTTCATCTTGGATCACTACAACATTATGACCGTAATGGTCTTTATTTCAACACTTTACATCATCAGTCTTTTGGTCATGTTAACTGTTACTAATCTTAAAGCTGCAAATTATAAAAACATCTAAATTTTTCTTGAATTATAAAAGAGCATTCATTTAGAAAATGATATGGCATTTTTCAGTATCGTTCACTCTAACATGGATGCTTTTTTATATATTCTCGAAATTATAGTGGACAAAGTCCACTATAATGCTATAATAATTTTTATTAACTCTCGGAGGAAATACATTTTGTTCAATCAAACCGAAATCTCTTCGATCCGTAATTTTAACCGTGACTATACTAAATTACTTGGGATTCTAAATAAAAAAGTTCTCGGAACACCACTCAGTTGGACCGAGGGACGTGTCATTTTAGAAATCTCCTTTAACCACGATAAAACTCCAATTGAAGTGGCTAATAGTCTTAATCTGGATAAAAGTTACACCAGTCGTATCATTAAACGCTTTGAAAAAAATGAACTCCTGACCAAGTCACCTTCAGCAACAGATTCTCGCTCGGTTCAATTACATTTAACTTCTAAAGGCCTTGCGCTTGTTAAAGAATTAGATGAACGCTCTGATCAACAGATCAAAGACCTTCTTGGCAATTTATCCGACCTTGAACAGAAAAAGTTTTATCAGGCAATGTCAACAATAGACACATTGCTCTTTAACAGAAAGTAGGCCTTTATTATGTGGCAAGTAAAACGATTTTCAGAATTATCTACTAAGGAGCTTTTTGACATTTTTTATTTAAGAACCAAAATATTTGTCGTGGATCAAAAACGGATTTATCAAGAAGTCGATGAACACGACCCTGAAGCTATTCATATTTTTGATATAATTGACGGCAAAGTTGCGGCCTACGCTCGAATTTTTCCACAAAATAACAATGTAACTTTTGGCAGAGTCGTCACTGATCCACAATACCGGGGATTAGGGCTTGGAAATGAATTAATGAAATACATCCTATCTACCATTCAAAAAAATTATCCAAATCAACTAATTGAAATAGAAGCTCAAGTTCAAGTTGAGGGATTCTATAAAAAATTTGGTTTTCAAACTCACGGCGAACCATTTCTATTCAACCACACCCCTCATCTTAAAATGACAAAAATTTAGTCTAAAACACTCCAGTGAACATATTTAGTGTCTGTTACTACGAATTCATTAAGCAAAATGAATTCTTTAGCCTTCAAAACTAAAGGTGAACTATTCTCCAAATTCAAATCTTCAATATCAATCCAAATAACACCTGTATCCAAATTAACAAATTGTTTTTCTGAAGTTATGGGGACACCCAAATAATCAACAATCTGATAAAATGTACAGACATGTTTTCTCCAATCATAATTTTGATATTGCCAAGGATAACTAAAACTAACCGTCCCTAACTGTTTAGCTTCTAGTACTTGCAATCCAGTTGTTTTACTCACTTTTTTTACCATCGTGTCATATGATGATTTACCATCATCTAATTTTCCTCCTGGCAAATCAAAACGATTTTTATATGGACCAGTACTATTTTTAGTAACTAACAATTTATTACTAGCAGCAATAATACCATATACTCCAAAATCAACGTGAATTTCTTTATGCCACATTATTCCTTTACCTCATTTTAATACTGAATAAAAAAAGCCCTTAGAATTTATTCTAAGAGCTTTTTGCCTATTTTTAAATAAAATTGAATATTCCTAAGATCTTAATGACAATCATTGCCAATACAATACTAATAATTGCATGAAACATGAAGAGAACTGAAAAAGCGATAAAATAAACTGACCCACTAATAACAGCAACTCTAATGTTCAAAACGTATAAAACAGACCCTAGAACAATCAAAACAACTATCCACGGTAAAATACCCTTATTAACAGTCATAAAGTCATTACGGCTTAAATCATAGCCTGTACTGGCAATCATAATAGTTAATACTATGTAAAGAACAATCATTCCTAATGAAGCATTAGCAAAACTAGATTTCAAATTATCTAAAACGGACTCAAAAATCATCCTAACAGATAAAGTGGTATTGATATCTAAACTTTGATTCAAAGAAGTTATGCTAAACTGTGCTTTCAACAAATACTTTTGTAATAAATATAAAGTTAAAGAGCACATATAATAAGGTGCCAACCCAATAAAAAAATTGCCTAACATTTGATAAACGTTTCGATCATTCCAACGATGATCAACTGAGCCTAAAGACCCTGACTGGCGATAATTCAAATTCAACAACTGTACATGCGTAACTTGATGTCCGAAAAGATAAGCAAAAATAGCGTGTCCTAACTCATGAATTATCACACCCAGGCCACCTACGATCAATTGACTACTATTGCCTAAACTATCTACTAAAATAATTTTCGACAAATGACCTAACCATGAAGTTATCAATGAGGTAAAATATGGCACTAATGTAAATATGACCACAAATGTTATTACAAAGCCAAAGTAACTATCCCACACAGCCATCGCTCCTTCATAATTTTGTCAATTATAACATTGAAATTTATGATTTTGACTCAGTCAAACGTCGATTTGTCTCATTCTTAAACAATTGATAAATTGTCGCAGCTACTGGAACTCCTAGAAGCATTCCCACAATACCACCAAGTCCTCCACCAACAGTTATAGCAGCTAAAACCCAAATGCCCGGTAATCCAATTGATGTTCCAACAACTCGTGGATAAATCAAATTACTTTCAATTTGTTGCAACACCAAAATGAAAATAACGAATAGAATTGCTTTCAATGGGGATTCTACAGCAATCAACAAGAACCCAACAGCACCACCAGCCCACGCTCCAAAGATAGGCACTAGCGATGTAATACCAACAAAGGCTCCAACTGGCAAGGCGTAAGGGAATCTGAAGATAAACATCCCTAAAGCACATAACGTTCCTAGTATTATTGCCTCTGTAACTTGTCCCACAATAAAACTACTGAACATTTTATTAGTAACATCTAGAACATATTTAATCTTTTGAAGATGCTTTGATTTGATAAAAGCTCGTGAAGCTTTATCCAGTTGCAATTTTAATTTATCTTTTGTCGCTAAAATATAAATTGCAAAAGTCAAAGCTAAAATAAAGTTAAAGATTCCCTTTGCTACACCCGTAACGATCTTAAAAGTAGAACCAAAAACTCCACCGACCCCTGATGATAAAAATTTCATCACTTTAGACTGAACCGACGACCAGTTAATATCAATTGATTTCAACTGATCTGGAATAGCCGAATGACTGTTTATATCTTTAGCCAAATTAGAAACATCACTGAAAAAGGCTGGAATTGATTTAAAGAAATCGGTCAAAGCACTGATAAATTGAGGCAAAACTAAACGAAAGACCCCAGTCATCACTAAAATGACAATAACCAATGCCAACACTATAACCAATGGACGTCTGAGTTTTTTCAGCCAACGATGTTTTGTATTCGGAAACATATGCTTTTCCAAACGAACACACAAAATATTCAATGCGTACGCCAAAACTGCTCCTAAAATTAATGGCATAATCACACTTACAAGATTCAAAAATATTTGATAAATTTGTGCAGGATATACCAAAACAAATAGTACCAAAATTCCAATTATGCTGTATTTTATAATGCCTCGCCGATTTATTTCCATAAACTGTCTCCTCATAACTTGTCTAATTAATATAACATACTAAAAAAGCAGCACTCAATTCCCAAGCCCGAGAATCAAATACTGCCTAATTAATATTACAAGTTATTACTTGCGACCCAACGTTTAATAACTTCGATTTCTTTTTCATTTTGATTAAACTCTGAAAAGACCAAAGCCTTATTTATTAAGTTACGAACCTTCTTATTATTACCATTAACCCGATTTTCATTCATTGCTAATTGTGCATAAATTCTAGCAATATAATAAGTTACATGATTTTCAGAACAGATCTTAACACCATAATTTAGCAAAGCATTAGCTGTTTCCAATTCATTTCTTTCGGAGTAATAAATTGCACAATAAAAAATGATATTAATATAACGCCAGATTTTAGAAACATCATCTATGGACATTGTATAAATATTATTAAATACTTTGCTGAAATAATACTCACTCTTTTGATCATCACCCTGCTTAGCGTAAACCATTCCCATGCCTACAAAGGCTAGAAAGGTAAAAATCGTTTCGCCATGCGCATCCAATTCGGACAAAATACGATTAAAATCAAAAACCGCATCAAATAAATCACCATCATCTAAAACATTCAAATATCCTTTCAGATAATAGAACTGCATTAAAGCATCCTTATCATGTGCTAAATCTTCCGGATTAATTGCTTTAATAATTTTCCAAGAGTCTCGATATTCTTGAATAATCAAATTAAATTCAGCCTGATTCATTTCTTTAACTACCTTTTGACTCTTAGTATCACTAACACCTATGATGCTGTCCAAAGATAGATCCAAGCGATTGCATAATTGAATTAAAATCTTTAATGATGGTATTTTGCCATTATTCTCAAATTTACTTAATGTGGCTTGCGTACAAATGCCGCTACTTAGTTCTTTTTGGGAGAGACCTAATTCTTTTCTTTTATCAATAAACGTCTGTATATCCACGCCATCGCCCCTATATAATAATTTTATATCATAATTAATATAATTATATACCCTTAGTTATATCATGTCATTGCTATGATTAATAGGTCGACAATTTGTCTTTTTATTATATATATATTTCATATGATATATAATATGAGAACTGCTTATTATTATTCCATATTTAAATATTTAGCACTCATAAAACAAAAAAGAATTGGAATTTCTTCCAATTCTTTTTATTTTATTTATTTTTTAAATCACTAATGGAATTAATGTTAGTCATATATTTTGGAACAGCTAGCCCTACTCGAGCGCCCTCCAAATTGGCACCTAAATCTTCAAATCTACCCTTATAATCAGAATAGAACTTAGCTGAAGTCTTAGGCAACCATGCACTAACCGTTGCATCGGCAGCCTTAGTGGCAATTGATGCCCAAACCGGTTGCATTTCCATTGATTGGATCGTTACTTTATAACCTTGATCTCTCAATACTTGAGCAATCACGTTAGTTGAAGCAATTTCTGAATCCCAAGCCACATAAGTTAACTTGATCGACTTACCATGAACCTTCTTAACCCCTTTAGTCCATTGTTGAACCGTTTGAGGATTCTTCTTGATCCACTGTTTAGCAGCCTTTTCTGGATCTACACCATTATTAACTTTTAACATAACATCAGACATCTGTGAAGGTGTCCAATGGAAACGACTTAAAATCGTATAAGCTTCTGGTGAATCTTTCTTTAAGCCTTTACGAACGATTGTACTGATATGTTCAGCCTTACCGTAAGTATTCTTAGGATCTTTCAAAAACTTCAATTGATATTTTTTAAACATCCAATGTGGTTGCCAACCAGTGATAACGATTGATTGTTTATTTTTATATGCTTTATCAAGTGTACTTGTCATGGCTGAAGTTGAACTTGGCTGCAATTGCCAATTATTCTTTTCCAAGCCATAATCTTTCAAAGCTGTTTGTGTTGAAGCCATAACACCAGCACCAGCATCAATACCAGTAATAGTGTAATTAATCTGTGGGCCCAACTTTTCCTTACTATTGTACGGAGCTGTCTGGGAACTACATGCGGAAATAATTGGGATAATTAGTAATGCTAATAAGAAAAGTTTGATAAACTTTTGTTTCTTCAAAAAATCCCTCCTAGTTTTTTCTGCGTGTTCTTGTTAATGATTGAGTTAATCTATCTAAGATAATCGCCAAAATAACAATTGCCAAACCAGCTGAGAAACCATTACCAGCATCATTTCTACCAACGGCGAAGTAAACTTTAGTACCAAGTCCCATAGCACCGATCATAGAAGCAATAACAACCATAGATAATGAAAGCATCATACTCTGGTTGACACCAGCCATTAAACTACTTTTAGCAATTGGCAATTCAACCTTAAACAATTTTTGCCATTCTGTTGATCCAAATGAATCAGCAGCTTCAATCAATTCATCAGGAACTTCTCGAATACCCATGTTAGTCATTCTAACTGTTGGTGGCATAGCGAAAATAACTGATGCGACGATACCAGGAACCATACCGATGCCAAACAAAGCAACTGCTGGAATCAAGTAAACGAAGGCTGGCATTGTCTGCATAAAATCAAGTACTGGTTTCAAAATAACTTCAGCAACATGACTTTTAGCCATTAAAATTCCCAATGGAATACCGATGACTAAAGCAATTAAACTAGAGGTTAAAACCAATGTTAATGTTTGGGTCATATCACGCCAATAATTCAAATTCCAAATCAAAAGTAAACCTAAGAATTCAAATATCAATAAGCCCCAATTTTGTTTATCACGATTAACGTAATAAGTTAAAGCTAGAACTAAAACAATAAATAACCAAATTGGAATTAAATCAAAGACCCATTGAAAGGCATTGTTAATAGAACCAATAAAGTTAGTAATAGCATTGAAAAAGCCTGTAAATTGAACTAACCAATTAACAAAATTATCAATCCAGTGAGCTAATGGAAGTTCTGGAATACTACCTAAAATTAAACTATTCAAAATCGCTCACCTCATTTCCTGCTAAAGCACCTAGAACGGCACCACGAACAATAATTCCTCGTAATTGCTTCTTATCGTTGATAACGGCAAATGGAATACCTGTTTGTGAAATATCGTCCATTAGGTCAGAAATTGGTGTATCTTCAGCTGTTGTTGGAACCTTAGTTTGAATAATAGGTGTAATATCCCCTTTCTTCTCACGAACTAATTTAATAACATCATTGGCATCGACGACACCAAGTAATTTACGTTCGTTGTTAACAATATAAGCAGTTGAAACTTCGTTAGCCTTCATCATCTTCAAGGTCAAACGAGGACCAGCCTTTTCAATATTGATTGTCATTGGACGAATCATTACGTTACCTGCAGTAAGAACCTTACTACGATCAACGTTTTCGATAAATTCTTCAACATATTCATTAGCTGGATGTGTCAAAATATCTTCCGGAGTACCAGTTTGAATTACCTTAGCATCCTTCATGATCATGATTCTATCACCGATCTTCAAAGCCTCATTTAAATCATGACTAATAAAGATAATTGTCTTGTGTAATCTTTCTTGAATATCCAAGAGTTGATCTTGCATATCAGTTCTATTCAATGGATCAAGGGCTGAAAAGGCCTCATCCATTAATAGTATTTCGGGATCATTTGCTAAAGCACGAGCCAATCCAACACGTTGCTGCATACCACCTGATAATTGATCAGGGTATTCATCGTTATAGCCGGTAATACCGACTGTTTCCAAAGCATCTTTGGCTTTTTTCTCGCGAGTATCTTTATCTACACCTTGAATTTCCAAGCCGTATTCAGCATTTTCCAAAATTGTTCGATTAGGTAATAATCCAAAGTTTTGGAAAACCATACTCATTTTCTTACGACGGACTTCACGAAGTTTCTTTTTATCCATCTTCATTAAATTCTCGCCATCAATCAAGATTTCACCTTCTGTAGGCTCAATAAGACGATTGATCATTCTTACTAATGTTGACTTACCACTACCTGATAGACCCATGATAACAAAAATTTCGCCATCGTAGATTTTGAAATCTGCTCGGTCGACACCAAGTGTAGCACCTGTTTCCTTGAGAATTTCCGATTTATCTTTTCCCTGTCTGCTTAACTCTTTGGCTTTGTTGATACGTTTACCAAAAATCTTAGTTAAGTTTTTGACTTCTACTTTTGTACTCTTATTAGTACTCATTAAATCCCCCATTCTTGGAATTGAAACAAACAAAGTTTATGTTCATTAATTAGAAATAAAAAAGCTGTTATTTAACAAAAGAAATAACAACGACCCTTATAACCCTAACAAATATAATTTAGTTATGCAAATTATTAGATTTATTGTAAGCCGTTTATTCCACAAAAAAAGACCATAATTTAATTTTTACAAATCATGATCTTTTATAGTTATGATATAGCTTTGAGCATAGTTAAAAGAATTATATTCTCACAGAAAAAAATATATTTAAATTTTTTTCTGCCGATAATAGGATTCGACCACAAAAAATAGTGCCAATCAAAGTTTTTTTAAGAAATTGTTTATATATTTTTTCACTTTTCTTCCATTATATGTCGATTTTTTGCAATCTTAATTTAAGTGCATTTCTTCTTTAACATATTTCTCCGTTCCATCAGAAGTAGCCTTACCATAATATGCACATTTAAAATTAATTGTATCCAAAGTTTCTTGTAATTGTTTCATTTGTTCTTGTACGGAAACTCTTAATTCTTGAAACATCTGAGAACGTTCATTCAATGTTTTATCACCTTGTAGAGTCCATTGAACAAATTGCTTAATATCTTTAATGGGCATTCCTGCGTTCTTAAGACATTCAACGATTTTCAATGTGCTGACATTATCTTCATTGAAACGTCTAACTCCAGCAGCGTTTTTATTTAAATTAGGAATCAGGCCTTCTTTGTCATAATAGCGAATCGTGGGAACTGATAAACCGAACATTTCAGCTACCTCCCCAATCGAATAAGTAACGGCCATTTCTTGCATAAACATTTTCCTCCTAATGAATTACGAGTTCTCCTTAACCTAAAGTTAAGTTTAGATATTAAAGTGATAATAACATTTAAACTGATTTTTCCCAAAAGAAGACTACTAAAAAGCCCAACGATTGATGCTCGTTGGGTTCTATTACGAATTATCTTGTCAAAAATTAATGGATATATACTGTAACGACAGTAATTAAGCCAAATAAAACACCTGGTACATTT
Organism: Companilactobacillus musae; assembly: GCF_003967595.1. GTDB lineage: Bacteria > Bacillota > Bacilli > Lactobacillales > Lactobacillaceae > Companilactobacillus > Companilactobacillus musae. Next base: position 269,593 of record NZ_BIFW01000002.1, read on the forward strand.
GAAATAATTATTGGCCAATCCTTATAAGTTTTAAGCCAACCATAACCGGTCCATAGACATCCATTGATCATTGCCACAAATGGCTGTAAAGGATTAACCGGATTACCTGAAAAATTGGCTATTATTTGTGGAACATAAGAAACATACATAGCAATACACGTAAAGGTTGCTAGTTTACTAAGCAGTTTCAACATTTTAACTTTTTTGGGATCAACTGCATCTTTTCCCTTCGGATATTCACCATTATCAACTCTCATAGTAATCATCTCCTCACAATTAAGGATAACACTAACATTCAAATTTTCCTTTAATTTTAATCACCATAAAATGCCCCATAGCTATTAGATAAAGTTCTAACAACCTTGCGGCATTTTAAGTTTGAGTCTTATTTATTATTTGAAAATTTTGTATTATTGGCCCATGTATCAGTTAAGAAGTAGCTGTCCATCTTATATTGAGTATTCTTAGGATTTGCCTTCTTATCCTTATAATATCCCTTAAGATGGTGATCTAACATCAACCAACCACGCCATCCCATATGGATAGTATCTTCAGCAATATAGTTAGAATTTTTAACATTAGATAAATCAACGATATTATTAAAACCTTGTGATCTCAATTGATACTTGATCTTAGTATCAAAGTTTGTAATAGAACTCATTGGCATACCAGTGTATTTAACCCAGTAAGGATTGATTGGTTGAATGACAAACATTACTTCAACTTTGTTTTGAGCAAACATATAAAGCAAAGCTTCAAAGTCATTATATTCTGGTGAATGTGTATAAGTAACATGCTTATGCGCATTCTTATAAATATCAATTCTCTTCTTCAATTGTTTCTTATAGAAAGAATTGCCAATTTGTAAGTCATTATCAGTTGAATGTTTCTCAGCTAATTTAATCGCTAATTTATTCAAATGCTTGTAGTCATATGTATCAGGCAATTGGCTTGAAGCTTTCTTGATCATATTCTCATGATCATTCATCGAAACTGAACCGAATAAATTATCTTGGCTTTGTAAACTTGAGCGAGCAAAGTTTTTGATATAAAAACGTTGGAAACTAGTAATTTGTTTGCCTTCAGAAATACGCTCTAGTGCACCATCTTCGATAGGTCCTTTACTGACGCCTAGATCAAGGATTCTTCCAGCAACGTATTTGTTCATCGCCTTATCGCCGTGATCTGAATTCAAAATAAAACCAGTCAATTGAAGTGGTGATAAGAAGTATTTGAAAGCATCTGATGGAACACCAGATTTTGTAAACCATTGTGGAGAAATAATCATAACAGCTTTATTTCCCTTTAAATTGGCCATCCCACCAACATTCATGGCTTGCGTCAATGAAGCTGTACCGGGATTACCTTGCAAGAATGGTTTATTCTTCCAATTATATTTTTGTGCCATGGAAGATGGATGGAACGGATCCATTCTAGAAAGTTCTGATGAACCAATGATAGGAATGTAATTTTCCTTCTCGGCAGCATTCTTCAAGCTTTCACCTTTTAGAACACGAACATCAAGTGAAGTAGCAGCTTGTTGAACTTTTTGTGGTGTCACTGTCTTAAAGTTGATTGGTGCCCAGAGAAGGATCAATAAAGCAGCAATGGCAACTATAACAGGTCCAAAAATCATCCATAACTTTTTTTTCATAATCTATTCCAATTCTTGTACTTGTTGAGCAATTTTGTTAACTGTTGACCATTGTGAACGATCAAATTCAGAAACTGGTACTTGAATACCAAAAGTATCTTGTAATGTTACTAGAACCTCTACCGTTGCCATTGAATCAAGAACACCATCTTTGAATAGATCTTGGTCAGCGTCTTGGCCAGCATCATCCAAACCTGTAACATCTTGTAAAATACCTACAATTTTTTCTTTAATATCATCCATAATAAACTCTCCTATCTAAAACCATAATTTGTCTAAAATACCTGAGAAAATCATAAAACTAAAACATACAACATTGAACGTTAAGAAGATTGCAAAAGCCTGTGTAAACTTATTACTTGGAATACTCTTACGATGTTTCTTCTTAAATCTTAACCAAGCATCGTTGGTAATCATTGCTCCAGCGTGGAACAAACCATAAACGATGTAGTACCAAGTTTCACCATGCCAGAATCCCATGATCAAGAATAAGGTCAAATAACCAACATTGGCGATTGTGACACGATTCTTGAGCCATTTGTGCTTGATTACTGTAAACATCAAACGCATATAGATAAAATCACGGAACCAGAATGATAAAGTAATATGCCATCTATTCCAGAAGTCCTTGATATTCTTAGACTTGAATGGAGCTCTGAAGTTCATTGGAGTCTTAACTCCCATGAAATTACTGATTGCGACGGCAAAAAGTGAATAGCCAGCAAAATCAAAGAATAGATACATACTATAAACATACATATAAGCTACCAAAGCCCAAGATAAACCTAATGGAGTTTGACCTCGATACGATAAAGTTAAAATTTGGATCTTTGGCAATAACAATGTTCCAAAGAAATAACCAATAATAAATTTATACAACAATCCTTGCATCAACTTATTAACACCACTGTGGAGCAACTCTACATACTCTTCACGGCTAGGAACATTAACAACATCTTTTTGGAAACGTCTGAATCTATCAATTGGTCCTGAAGTGATAGTTGGGAAAAAGAGCAAGAATCTCATGAATTCATAAGGCTTGATCTCTTTGATAACACCATCACGAATTTCCATAATGATTTCAACGGACTTGAAAGTTAAATAACTAATACCCATAAATGCGAATAATGAAATCGTTGGATTTTTAATTAGTGGATCTAATTTGACGAAAACTAATGGAATAATTGCCAAAATAACAAACGTGGTAAAGACCCAAAAGCCATTGTGTTTCTTACGATACGACAAGTAAATGAAGACGATCAGCATTTCAAAAATGATATAACAAATCAACGAAATACCTTGTGACATATTGCCACCAAAGAAAGCTGTTATCAAAACAACGATTGATGCAAACATATCATAGATTCTGAAACGTTTACCGAACCATAGTCCAATAATTATTGGAAGTAAGAGAATTAACAGGTAAATAAAATAATGGGGACTACTATAAGGTGTAATGTTATTCATTAATCTCGCCTATTAAAGTCTTTCTATCAATTTTCCCATTCTTACTGATCGGTAATTCATCAACAAATTTCAAAACATTAGGAATCATATATTCCATCGTTGTTTCTTTCAAAGAATCTTTGATATTTGAAACTAAATCTTTTTGATCATCGTCGCCATACTCGTCTTCAAGAACGATACAAGCAATCATTTTACTTACTTGTTTCTTATTATTATATAAAGGAACAGTACATGATTGTTTGACTTGTTTTAAGTTACCTAATAAAGAATCAACCTCTTCAAGTTCAATTCTGTAACCATGCATTTTAATTTGAAAATCGGTTCTTCCATGATAGTATAAAAGACCATTTTCTCCTTCACTGATCATATCACCAGTGTGATAGAAAGTTTTTCCATCAATTTGTTCAAAAGCCTTTGCTGTTTGAATGGGGTTATTCAAGTAACCCTTTGAAACATCTGGTCCACTAACTAATAATTCTCCTGTCATTTGACCAGTCTTTTCATCAATTGCTCCATTGATCTTATGTTCCATATTGGACTTCAAGTAACCAATTGGTAATCGGTCAAATTCTTCCAAAGCCTTTTCATCAATTTTAATTGATGTAATAGCAACAGTATTTTCTGTAGGGCCATAAGTGTTGTAAAGTTCAGCACTTGGAAACTTTTTAAGTAGTTTTTGTGCTGTTGCATGAGTTAACTCTTCGCCACAAAAGATAAACTTATTCAACTGTGGCATATGTTCTTCATCAAAGCCTCTAAACAACAAGCACATTTCAAAAAATGATGGTGTTGAAACCCAAGTATTGAAATCTGAGTTAAGAATAGCTTCTTGTAATTTACCAAAATTCTTAGTTGTGTCTTTATCAACAACACTTAAGGTTGCACCATTCATCAAGCCTGGATAAATATCGAAGACTGATAAATCAAATGAGAATGGAGCTTGCAATAACATATTCATTTGATTCGAATAATTAAATTCTGTTTTGGCCCATTGTGCAAAGTCCAAAATATTATTAGTACTAATTTGTACCCCTTTAGGAGTACCTGTTGTTCCTGAAGTGAAGATGATGTAGAAATTATCATCTAATCCAACACTACGATTATCATCATAAATATTGTTATCAGATGCTAAAACTTTCATTAATTCTTCTTTAGTTACTTGTGGAGTTTCAACCCCAAAGTCACTGATATCACTCCAATTCAAAATCAAAGCTGGCTTTGCAACACTATTGATTTGAATTACTCGAGAAGGATCTGAACCATCATCAACTGGAATATAAGGATGCCCTGCTTTAATAGCACCTAAGAACATCACTAACATTTCAAATTGTTGCCCACCAAAAATAATTACAGGACTTTTAGCAGGTAAAAACTTCTCTTGTAGATAACTGGCAACTCGATCAGATTCTTGTAATAATTCTTGATATGTATGTGTTTCTTCACCATTCTTGTAACAAATCTTTTCAGGTGACTTTAATGCGGTAGTGGTAATTTTTTCAATGATTGCATTCATAATAATATTCCCTTCTTCCTGCTAGAATTCGTTATAAATAAATTTGGCACTGCCGACACCGTTATATCCATATATATATAAGAGCACTAAGAAAATAGTAAAAAATATAACAGTTTTAAGAATAAAAATCGTAACTGGCTTTTTAAAAAAGTTAAGGAAACTATTTTTCATAACCAACACCTCACTGAAAGAGTTTGCTTTTGCGGAAACTATATAACCATTCAAAATAAATGGTGTCAAACCAAAAAATAAAGCAAAATAATAAAATATTGTTATTTCTATATCGCCTGTATAAACATTATAATAAAAAAAGTGGTTGTACTAATCAGCCTATTTTGTAAAAAAAACTTGTCCTTTTTGATTAAATTCAATGTTTATGCGGGGTTCAGAGCTATTTGTTTAAACAAATAGATTATAAGAAATTATTCATCATTTTTCAAAATATACGCATTGTAACTGTCACTTATTAAAGTGTTGGTCCAACAACGACACTTTTAGAGCAATCGTTTATCTATTAACGAGCTTTATTATTGAACTCCAGAAATTAAAAGTAAATAATTGATTATCATAATTACTAAAGTGTTAGTATCATGTGACAATTCTGTAAGATAAGGCGCTTACATCTTTCAAAAATTATTTAATTTCAATAAGGAAAATAACAGTCTTTGTATTTAGATACTTATATTGTTTTAAACATGTAAAAAAAATAGATTCCCTAACGGGAATCTATTTTTATACTAATTATTACCAACTGATCTTTTTAACACTAGAAATCTTTTCTTCAACCAACTTCCAAAAATTCAGCTTTATTCTATATATCAGATATCTAAATTTAAGTATTTGATATTTTGATCCATTATCGTCTTTTCCAAATATCAGCCAAAGTGTTTATTTAAAAACCTCAAAAAATCTTATTCCAGTTTAGATAAAAAACATTTATAAATTACGATACAAACTGTCTGACTAATTTTGCTAAACTTTAAGCATGGAGCAGGTCCGTAAATAAGTCTGCAAATAAATCAGTTAGGGGGACAACTAATGAAATTGTTAAAAAATATCGTTTGCTTATTAGTTTTAACTAGCCTTAGCTTGTCCATCACTCCCTTAACTACAGCTAAAGCAGCTACCGCCGCTAAAGCAATTCAAGTAAATACCAGAGAAGCTACATCCGCATCGTTATCCCCTACATACAGTGCCTTAAGTTCCAGCGATGTAGCAACACCAACAAGTACAGCTGCTGATACAACAACAACCGCCGATACAGCTACATCTGATGTTAGTGTTACTGTTCTTTCTGGAATTCTAACTTTGGAAGCTGTTCCTAACTTCAACTTTGGTTCAATGATGCAGGGAACTACTGCTAAGTTAAAAAATAATACCGTTGATACTACTGGTTACAACAGTGATGATAATACAAAGCCTATTACTGCTGGTAAAGATGGTAATGACAGTGGATTGTTAGAAGTAATTGATTCACGTAACACTTCTGATAAAATGCCTGGTTTTACCTTGTCAGCCTCAATGGGACCACTTAAAACTATTGATTCCGATTCAACAGCTGATTTGAATGCTATCCTACATTTAAGTGCTATTCCATTACTTGATGGTGACAAAAATAATGTTTCGACTACTTCTAATGATTTAACGACTGAAACCGCTTCAATTGACAGTGAAAAAGGCAATACAGCAAACGTCATGAACCTAGAAGCTGGTTCTTATAATGCTGGAATTATTAGTGCTAATTTTAATACTCCTGATTCAGCTAGCTTAAATATTCCCGGATCTGGAAATAATACTGAGAAATCAGCTAAAAATATGAACGCTGTTATCACTTGGACTTTGACAGCTAAACCAACTGTTACTACTGCAACGAAATAATGGAAATACTCACAAAACTTTGAAATGAGTTTTATGAGTATTTTTTTGCAAATAAATCTAAAGTTTTAATCTATGCAAGCTTGAATAGTATTCAAACATATTATCATAAAACTAGTAAGTGACTTGCTAAAGAAGAAGGGTTAATGATGATCGTAACTACCACTTGGAAACATAATTTTACCAATTACGCTAATCTTGAAAATATCAATGAATCCGGGAAACAGCATTTAGAAATCATGCAGCCCCTATCCACTAAAAAAATTTGTTTAGAATTGAATAACCTATACGACGAATTACCACTTCAAATAACGTCTATCGTTATCTATTCTGACTCTAAAACTAAATATTCCGTCACTCTAGATGGCAAAAAGCAATTTAGTATTGAACCTCATTTAGTGGAATATAGTGATTGGATCGATGTTGATCTACCAGCTAATAATTTTCTTTCGATCGATATCATATCCCCAAATAAAACTATCCATTCCGCTGGCTTAACCATTTCTAATGATCTCGTAAAAACTAAAGACCAAACCGCTGGAGTTTCCAAATATTTTTTCGGAGTCTCAGGAATTCAAGTTCAAACTCAAAAAGTTCAAAAACGAATTGCCTTTTTCGGAGATTCGTTAACTAATCAAGGCAATTTCTCAGCTCCTTTAGCTTTAGAATTAGAAATAAAATTTCATATTATGACGGCAAATTATGGTATTTCCGGTAATCGTCTTCTACATCCTGGACACAGTACCTCTCAGTGGTCGACTAGTTTTGGAGAAGCCGGTTTAACCAGATTTGATCACATGTTGATTGATTATCGTCCTAATCTAGTAATTTTTATGGAAGGCGTCAATGATTTATTACATCCAGGCACTGGTGCGCCAGAAAATGAGTTACCTACTGCTTCAGCAATCATTAAAGCTATTCATCTTCTCAAACAAAAATGCAAACAGTTCAATATAACTTTTGTGCCTATGACAATTACTCCTGCTTTAGGCAATATTAACGGAAACGTTCAGGGATTCAACGATCAAAAGGAAACAATCCGTCTAGAAGTTAATCAAGAACTTATGAAAATGCCACACATCATCGACTTAGCAAATTTAGTTGGCGAAAATGGTCGGCTCAAAAAAGAATTCGATTCGGGTGATCACGTTCACTTTTCTTCTAATGGTGGTCAAAAAGTATCCGAATACATTAAAGAACAGCTTATCAGAAAAAGAATGATTTAAATATTCCATTATCATCAAATTTCACTTACTTGTGGAATATTCAATTATTGAATATATTAATATTTTTTAACAATTATGTTTAAATTATTTTCAATATAATATATTATTAAATAGTATACACATATCATTAAATGGTATACACATATTGATCAATAGTATTGGAGCGTTACAAATGGCTGAAACTACTAACAAAAGTATTTATCAAGAACTTAAGCAACGAGTAGTTAACGGAAAATATAACATTAAGATGCGTTTGCCCACAGAGGAATCACTGATCGATGAGTTTCACGTTAGTCGTTATGCTATCAGAAAAGCCATCAAACAGCTGTCTGATGAGGGTTTGGTTTACAGCGTGAAGGGAAAGGGTGTTGTCGTACTTGAACAAACACCTCAAACTCAAGAAATTAACCTAAGTTTAAAGGAGATCAACAGTCTTCAAACTTTGAATGATGCTGAAGATATTAGCCGAACAACAATTATTGCTGACTTTCAACAAGTTATTGTCGACGAAGACCTTAGTCACAAAACGTCGTTTGCTATTGGAATTCCGCTTTATGCTATCAAGCGTGTTCGTCGCATCAATAATAAGAATGCCGTTTTAGATATTAACTACTTCAACGCTCAATTAGTTCCTGATATTAATCCCGAAATCGCAAAAGATTCTATTTATACCTATATTAAGAAAAATCTGGATATGAAAATTGCTGTGGTCAAACGCCAATTGAGAATTGAACACGCTGATCAAATTGACTATGAACACTTAAATCTCGGCATCAACAATTGTGTGGGAAATATGATCAGCTTTGCTTTTAATGATGATGGTAAGCAATTTGAATATACTGAGTCACACTTTATTCCTGATAATTTCATTTTTAATCAAATAATTAAGTTTTAAGATTGAAATCAATATCTTAAAATAGAACCTAATTTTCCTATCAAGAAATTGGGACATAACTAGTTTTTCCCCAACATGCAGCATAAACGCGGAACAAGAACACAGCTTCTTCCGCTTAATCAAAATAAGGGTGGTAACTCAAAATCGAGTTACCACCCTTATTTACATTAATGCTCGGAAACTAAACGTGTTTTGTCCCGCTCTCTTTTGGTTTACTTTAATAAGATTCAAATCCAACCAATGAAAAGTGATTAGGTACATACTTAGTTTCAGTACATTCAAACAAATTCCCCAAATCTGTATAAACGTACTTCTTCAAAGCACCGACACAATTTGCTTCATTTAAATCTAATAATTTTGATTCTTTATCAGTCACCGTTTCAACTGATGCTACTGAACGAGCAGCTGCAATCTTAAACAATTGTTCATCTCTGATATATTGATAGATTGATCCTTGTGCATTAACTAAAGACAAGTCAGGAATGCTCTCTTTTCTAAAATAACTGGTATCCAGTGCCATAGCCTTACCATTGACCATTCTCAATCGTTCAACATAATAAGCCATATCGCCAACTGTAAATGAAGTATGTTTTGATAATTTATCATCAATTTCAACTTCTTTAAATTCTAAAACCTTAGTTGTTAATTTCTTGATGAATTTGTTTTGTGGAAAACTCATCAAATCTTGAAATCCAAAATGATTGGCAGCCGAAAAAATAACTCGATTGTCAACAATTGGTTCCAAAACAACTACTCCACGGCCTTTAACTGTGTATACTAAACCATCAGATTGAAGTTTTTTCAAAGCTCGACGAATAGTATTTCTGGTAACGCTAAATCTTTCTGATAAATCTTCTTCACCAGGCAAGATCGTTTTAGGTGGGTAAACATTACTGTCAATTTCACCCTTTAAAATATGATATATATCTGAATATAAATTTTTTGGCATTTTTTCTCCTCAATCAGTAACGTAATTTAATATCTCTCTATTTGAAAGCGGTAAAAAACACCCTGTTGGGTGTTTATTTATTTTCTAACATTACAGATTCGTATGGACGCAAAGTTACTGTACCGTTGCTTTCTTTTATCCCCTCATAATTGCCCAGCAACAGGTTGAAACCATTTGCTATCTTTCTTTCTTGATTTTCATCAGTAAAATTGGCCATTACTAAAATTTTACCCTTATCATTAAATCTTTCATAGCTATAAACGCTATTATCTTTAGAATCTAACAATTTATATTCGCCATCTGTCAATAAAGTCTTGTTTTTACGCAAAAAAATTAAGGCACGATAGAAATTAAAGACATTGTTTTTCATTTTTAGAACTTTTTCTACTGAATAATCATCATGGTGCAATGGCTTCAACCACGGTTGTCCTGTAGTAAAGCCATAATACTTATTAGAATTCCACTGCATTGGCAAACGTGAATTTTCACGCGATTTTTGTTGCAAGATCTTAATTGCAGTATCTTTTTTAACGCCATTATCCAGCATTTCTTCATAGGCATTGATAGATTCATGATCTTGATACTGGTCAATATCAGTAAAATAGGCATTTTTCATTGCAATTTCATCACCTTGATAAATATAGGGTGTTCCTTGCAAACCGAATTCTACCATGGCTAAAAGTTTAGCTGATTGATCACGATATTTACTATCATCAGTGAATCTTGAGATGGCTCTTGGCTGATCATGATTATTCCAGAATAATGCATTCCAACCACCTTGCCGATTCATTTTAACTTGCCAATCACTCAAGATCTTAGTCAGATCCGTTAGTTTGTAATGCCCTAGTGTCCATTTATTTCCACCAGTATAATCAACCTTCACATGATGAAATGTGAAAGCCATTGATAGCTCTTGTCGTTTAGGATTAGTGTATTTAACAGCCTCAGATACTGGTGTTGAAGACAACTCACCCACAGTAATAAATTTATTTGGGCCAAAAACCTTTTCATACATTTCATGAATATACTCATGAACATGGGGGCCATTAGTATAGAAGTTTCTACCATCATCCAAAGGTGTTTCAAAAGTATCATTAGGAAGATCTTTATCTTTAGAAATATTATTGATTACGTCTAAACGGAATCCATCGATTCCTTTAGCAGCCCAGTACTTCAACATTTCAAAGATCTTATTACGTAATTTTTCATTACGCCAATTCAAATCTGGCATTGTTACATCATATAAGTGTAAGTAATATTGATCTAATTCTGGAACATATTTCCAAGCACTACCACTAAACTTTGAAACCCAATTATTAGGTTCGTGTCCATCAACTGGATCTCGCCAAATATAAAAATCATGATATGGATTATCTTTAGATTTTAAAGCTTCTTGAAACCATTGGTTTTCATTGGAGGTATGGTTTAAAACCATATCCATAATAATTTTGATTCCTCGTTTATGTGCTTCATGCAAAAGGTTTTCAAACTCATCCATCGTTCCAAAAACTGGGTCGATCTGATAATAATCGGCAATGTCATAACCGTTATCATTTCCTGGTGAACGATACATTGGTGTCAACCAAATCAAACCGATTCCCAATTTTTTTAAGTAATCTAAACGAGAAATGATACCGTTGATATCACCAATACCATCCCCATTTGAATCTTGAAAACTGCGTGGATATATTTGATACACAGTTTCTTTTTGCCATTCCTTCATTTAATAGTACTCCTCATATTTGATAAAAATTAAGCCTACTTGACACCGTGATTTTATAATATGTTTATACATCTGTCAATATTTTGAGAAATTGAAAAATATCAAAAATTCTACTCACGACCACCCGCAAGGCTTATTTATAAAGAATTATTATTTTTGAATAAATTTAAATTTATACAGCTTGTCTGTTTGCGATTAATCAAAAAAGGAACGATATCTATCAGCACACACGAGTATATTTACCTCGAGTTTTCAATAGATATCGTTCCTCTTTTTTATCAAAACAATTCATATTACTTAGTAAATTGACTGTTATACATATTTGCATAAAAACCATTCTCTGACATTAATTCATCATGCGTACCACGTTCAATTATTTCACCATCTTTAACTACCAAAATCAAATCAGCATTTTTAATAGTTGAAAGTCGATGGGCAATAACGAATGAAGTTCGATTCTTCATTAAAATATCCATGGCCTTTTGAATCTGTTCCTCAGTTCTAGTATCAACTGAACTTGTTGCTTCATCTAAAATCAGCATTGGTGCATTTCTGATCAGAGCTCTAGCAATAGTCAAAAGTTGTTTTTGGCCAACAGATAAACTAACTGAATCATCCAAAACTGTATCGTATCCCTTTGGCAAAGTTTCAATGAAATGATCCAATCCTACTGCTTTAGTAGCATCTTTGATTTGTTCATCGGAAACGTTCTTTTGATTATAGACTAAATTATTTCTAACTGTATCATCGAATAACCAAGCTTCTTGTAAAACCATATCAAACTGGTTTCTAACTTCTGAGCGCTTCATATCAGTTATATCGACACCGTCAATTTTGATTTTACCGCTATTCATATCATAGAATCTCATCAATAAATTAACAGTTGTTGTTTTACCAGATCCAGTAGGTCCGACAATAGCAATCTTCTGACCTGCCTTAGCTTTAACTGAAAAGTCTTTGATGATCTTTTGACCTAGCAAATAACCAAATTCGATATTATCAAATTCAACATTACCTTTTGTACCAGAAATAGTTTGATAACTATTTTTATCTTCAACAACTTCATCTTCAGCTAAGAAATCAAATACTCGTTTCATAGCTGCCTGAGCTAATTGCAAACTTGAGAAGGCCTGGGTAATTTGTGATAAAGGTTGTGTAAATAAACGTACATAAATCATGAAAGCCACGATCACACCAATAGTAATATGACCATTTAAAACTAAGATAGCACCTATCACACTGACCATTACGTAACCAAAATTACCGATAAAGTTCATCAATGGCTGCATGATTCCTGATAAGAACTGTGACTTCCATACATTATCTTGCAAATCATTATTCATTTGATCAAACGTTGATTTAGCCTCATCAGTGTAATTATAAGTATTAACAACATCATGACCACTATAAATTTCTTCAATGTAGCCAGAAACATCTGCTAACTTATTCTGTTGATTATAAAAGTATTTTTGTGATCTCGACATTAAAACAATCGTTAAAACAAATCCGACCAACACCGATAAAACTGCTGTAAATCCTAATGTCACATTTGTTGTAAACATCATAACGATACTACCAATCAATAAAGTAATCGCTGATACTAATATTCCCAAACTTTGATTCAATGATTGACCGACAGTATCCAAGTCATTAGTAACACGACTCAACGTGTCACCTTCGTTATGAGTATCAAAATATTGTAATGGTAAATTATTGATTTTTTCTGTAATTTTCGTACGTAATTTTTGAGTAAATTTTTGAGTAATTGTTGCCATGATGAAGCCTTGTCCATAAGACAAAACTGCCGCAGCAACATAGATAATTGCCAAGATCCAAACAATCTGCATAACCTTAGTTAAATCAATTGCACCAAACAATCCCTTACTGATCAAATCAGTGATCTTGCTTAATTTACTAGGTCCGATAATAGTAAAAATACTACCTGCCATTGCAAAAATGAAAGCAATTATTAATGGTATTAGATATTCTGAACCATATTTCTTGATACCTTTAAGTATTTTCATTCAGCAAGTTCCTCCTTTGATAATTGTGAGTAAGCAATTTCTTGATAGACTTCATTACTCTTCAACAACTCTTCATGAGTACCCTGACCAGCTACATGACCGTTATCTAACACTATTATCAAATCAGCATCCATAATAGTACTAATTCTTTGAGCAATGATAACCTTAGTAGTTTGAGCAGCCTGCTCTTTTAATTGTTCACGTAATTTTTTATCAGTTTCATAATCTAAAGCTGAGAATGAATCATCAAACAATAGAATCTCTGGTTTTCTGGCAATCGCTCTAGCAATTGCTAATCTTTGTTTTTGACCACCGGAGAAATTATCACCATGTTGTGCCACTTTAGCATCTAATTGCTTATCCTTTTGTTCCACAAAATCTCTTGATTGAGCTACATCTAAAGCATCATAAAGATCATCATCGGTTCTTTTACCTGATGGTGTTGAACCAAAATCAAGATTGGAACGAATTGATCCACTGAAAAGAACTGCCTTTTGAGGAATATAACCAACTTTATTATTTAAGTCTTTTTGAGAATAGTCCTTAACATCAATGCCATCGACTAACACTTGACCTTGAGTTGTATCGTATAATCGAGGAATCAAATTCATTGCTGTTGATTTACCACTACCGGTAGAACCAATAAAAGCAATTGTTTGACCTGTTTGTGCTTTAAAATCTAAATTATGAATTGCATCAGCTTCAGCACCAGGATAACGGAAACTAACATCTTTAAATTCTAAAACACCTTTTTCAGTTGTCTGGCCTTCAGTTTTATCCAAGTGTTTAACTGAAGGGTCTACGTCTAAGACTTCATTAATTCTACCTACTGATACAGTTACACGAGGTAGGAGAATAAAGATGATCGACAAGAGTAAGAATCCTAAAATAACTTGCATAGCATACGATGAAAATACGATCATATCACTAAATAAGGTTAACCGAGTTGCTCCAACAGTTGCCTGGTTAATAATAATGGCACCAATTGCATAAACGGCTAAGGTCAATGTACTAGAAATGAAACTCATTCCCGGATTCATTAAGGCTAGAACACGATTAGCAAATAAATTAGTATCTGTTAAATCCTTATTAGCTTTATTAAACTTAGCATTTTGATAATCTTCTGCATTATATGCATGAACTACTCTGATACCAGAAAGATTTTCTCTAGTAACCAAATTCAAACGGTCAGTCAAACTCTGAATTTTCTTAAATCGTGGTTGTACCATTAAAAGAATAAAAGTTAACATAACAATTAAAACTACTACCGCAACAGCTGTGGCAGTAGTCCATTGCCAGCCTTTATTAGCAATCTTAGTAATAGCCCAGATTGCTGTAATCGGTGCTTTGATAATAACTTGTAGACCCATAGCTATAAATTGTTGCAACTGTGTCAAATCATTAGTTGAACGAGTTAACAAACTTGAAACCGAAAAGTTCTTAATATCATGAGTTGAGTAATCCATAACTTGATCAAAGATATCTTTTCTTAGTCTAGCTGTAAAACCTGCCGCTACATGAGCTGCAAAGTACCCTACGATGATTGAAGCTATAACACTCAAAACTGACAAGAGAATCATCATCATACCGGGCTGTAAAATTTGACTTATGGTAGTACCTTTTTCTTCAAGCCTTTGAGTAATTGTCGACATGTAACTAGGTATCTCAAGTTCTAACCAAACTTGTACGATAATAAATATCAAACTAATACCAATCATGCCATATTCTTTTTTATTTAACTTTTTAAATAATTTTAGCATTTAGTCCTCCTCTAGTTCGTATACGAACTATATCTTCAAAGAAAATACTATTTAGTGTTTTCTTTAATTTGTTTAAGCACTTTAAAAAAGATTTCCAATTCGTTAGGATCGATTCCCTGGCGTAATTTTTCCTCTGTTCGTGCAGCATTTTTGTCTATTTCATGCATAATATCTACGGCATAATTTGTCAGATTCAAACACTTGACCCGGGCATCCTCACTCGAAGGTGTTGTGTAGATCAATCCATTTTTCACCATGCGACTAACTAAGCCACTAGCTGTGGATTTACTGATAAACATAGCTTTTTCTATGTCCTTTTGAATAATCTGTTGACCTTTATGGCTATATAAATAGCCTACTGTCATCCCTTGCAAACGTGACACACGATCGGTTGCCTGACTATCAGCGAAAGGATTGCCACCCTTTTTCTTTTGATCATGGTGAATATAATGTGAAATATGTAATGACAAATCTCTAACATTAAAAACAATCATTGTTTTTGGATCAAACATATCGTTCACCTCATTTGTTCGTATGCGAACTATATTAATCTTTTTAATTTTTAAAGTCAAATATTTTTTTGAAACAAATCATTTTACAGTAATGAATTTATAGTTTATTATTCATATTCTAATTGAGGATTAGGAGATAAGAGTTATGCGCCAAGTTAAAACAGAGAGATTGACTATCCGTCCTATTCAAGTAACGGATTACGAAGAACTACAAAGTATTCTATTCGACCCTGAAGTTGTTAGATATACCAGATATCGTGATATTACTAACACTGAAAAATTTGCCGAAATCTTTGAACAACATTTTTTAAATAATATCTATACTTTTGGTATTGAAACTAAAATTGATCATAAACTAATTGGATTTTATGAATTTCATCCCGAAGAAAATGTAGGGATTTTAACATATGCTCTTGCTCAAGATGCCTGGGGCAAAGGTTATGTTGCCGAAGTAGGAATTGCTATGATGAATTATGGTTTTGAAGAATTGAATTTTGACAAAATTGAGGCCCACTATGCCAGCCTCAATCCTCGCTCTGGAAAAGTAATGCACAAAATGGGTATGAAAGATTTAGGACAAATCGATACTTTTACAGTTCCAGAATCTGGTGAAGAACACCAAGTAATGGCATACGAATTAACCAAAGATGATTGGAAATTAAATCAAGCAGTTTAAATAAAAAACTATTTAGAAATATAATCCCATTACCTGGAATTATTAAATCTAAATAGTTTTTTTTGAATATTCTATTAAATTAAATCCTTATGAATCTCTTGCATGCCTCTTTCAATCTGCTCTAGTTCATCAGCGTAGCCCTTTAATTGAT
The DNA here is from genome assembly GCF_003967595.1 of Companilactobacillus musae. Classification (GTDB taxonomy): domain Bacteria; phylum Bacillota; class Bacilli; order Lactobacillales; family Lactobacillaceae; genus Companilactobacillus; species Companilactobacillus musae. Next base: position 286,018 of record NZ_BIFW01000002.1, read on the forward strand.
CGCCATACTTATCAACCAGCTTACTATCAACATTAGTTTTATATCTTAACTTATGTTCCAAACTAGCCCACATATCCATACCAACGGTTCTAATTTGAATTTCAACTGGTACATCAATTGGACCTTTGGACTGAAAGACAGGAACTTTAACAATTATATGCAAACTACGATAGCCACTTTCCTTAGGCTGTTTAATATAATCCTTACGTTCTAATAAAGTTACATCTGTTTGGTTCGTTAATAATTTTTCAACTTTATAAATATCATCTAAATAATTAGTAATGACCCTTATACCGGCAATATCATAAATATTCTTCTGAATACTTTCAGCAGTCAAAGCATATCCCTTACGCTCAGCTTTTTGTAAAAGACTTTGCATATCTTTCATTCTAGATTCCATATGGTGAATGGGATTATAATCATAATTCACTTGAAACTCTGAATCCAAATTTTCTAGCTTTGTACTGATCTCTTTTTGTCCAGCTTGATAAAGTTGAAATATTTTGATCATTTTAGAAAGTTCATCTATTTCAGGACGTTTTTCCAAACCTCCTAATTGTGATTGTAATTTCTTTAAATTTACGACATTTTGTCTTTCTAATATCATATGCTCTTCCTTTAAATTATTATCAAAAAAGACAGCCAATTATGGTTGTCTCCATTCTATACTTATTCAGTCTAAATATATAATTCAGTTTCAGCTGGTTTAGTCTTACCAATAACTTCACCATTATGAACTGACAACAATACCGCTGCATGTTTATTCAAAGCATCATAGAAGTTATGAGCATCTAATAATACGAAATTAGCTGGCTTCCCAACTTCGATTCCGTATTGATTTTGAACATGCATAACTTTAGCACTATTGGTTGTAATAAATTTGTAGGAATCCATAATCTGCTGATGTCCCATCATTTGAGTAGCATGCAATCCTTCAGCTAAAACATCGAACATATTACCATTCCCCATTGGATACCATGGGTCCTTGATATCATCTTCACCAAAGGCAACATTGATACCATTCTCATCTAGCTCCTTAACACGTGTTAATCCACGACGCTTAGGATAAGTATCGAAACGACCACCTAGATACATATTAACTAATGGGTTAGAAATAAAGTTCATATCAGACATCTTCAACAAGCGCATCAACTTGTACATATAAGCATCATTATATGAGCCCATAGCAGTTGTGTGTGACGCTGTAACTCGATCTCCCATACCACTTTCATATGCTAAGGTAGCTAATGTTTCCAAGCTTCTTGAACTAGGATCATCGATTTCATCAGTATGTGCATCAAACAACAAGTCATTTTTTTGAGCCAAATCAAACGCAAATCGTAAGGATTCGACAGAATATTCTCGATTAAATTCATAATGAGGAATTGCTCCGACAACATCAACGCCCAATTTAACGGCCTTTTCCATCAATTCCTTACCATGTGGATAAGACATGATCCCTTCTTGTGGAAAGGCAACTAATTGCAAAGTCATCCAATCCTTAACGCTCTCTCGAACATCAATCAAAGCCTTAAGAGCCTTCAAGCTAGGATCGGTTACATCAACATGTGAACGTACAAATTGTATTCCATGGCTAGCTTGCATCTTTAAAGCTAATATTGCCCTTTTTTTGACATCCTGATAAGTCAAATCCTTCTTGCGTTCAGTCCAGATACGAATTCCATCGAACAAAGTTCCGTTTTCATTCCATTCTGGTTGTCCAGCTGTTAAAGTTGAATCCAAGTGAACGTGTGGATCGACAAATGGTGGTAACAACAATTTTTCATGCCCAACAATAACTTCTTCACCGTCTTTAGGTGACAAATGATCAGCTATTTCGGTAAACTTTCCATCTTCAATTCTAATATCTTTAGCGGACTGATTTTGGATTCTGACTTGTTGTAATAACATCGATATACACTCCTCTGAATTTTTGATATAGTATACAATTTCTAAGTTGACATTGCCAAGTATCTACATTAAACTAGCAACAATATAAATTCTTTTTAAGGGCAGTCCAGTGAGGCTGACAAGAGAGCGGTAAGACTAGAAGTAGGACTGCTCAAGAGAGTAGTCCTTTTTTACTGCTCATGATTACGGGGGTAAAAATGGATAAAAAAGAACATATTCAAGCAACAACACCTGATCAACGGGCGATGTCAAAATGGGACATGTTTGCCACCTGGATTGGCGCTAATGCTAATAATGGAACTTGGTATATCGGTGGCGTTATCGCTGCTGTCGGTTTGATTAAAGCTTCAACATTACTTGTCGTTGTCGGATCAATCTCCTATATTCTTTTAGGATTAGCGTCATACATGGGTTACAAAACTGGTTTACCAGCAATGACTTTAACAAGACCTTCTTTTGGAGTCAAAGGATCTATCCTGCCATCAATTGTCAACGTTGTACAATTTATTGGTTGGGCAGCCATCAATACTTTTATTGCTGCAACCTCGATCAGTTTTATTCTCAAAGACATCTTAGGATGGGATAATTCTTCATTCCATAATCAATTCAGTATCATCATAGGAATTGTAGTTATGTCTATTTTACATCTAATTAGTATCTCTTTAGGGGAAAAATCTGTTAAATGGATCGAACGAATCGGGATAATTCTTGTTATCATCTTAGTAACTTGGGAATCCGTTGTTGTTTTAAAAACTGTCCCATTCCACGAAATCGTCAAGTGGCAACCTGCTACTAAATTCCAATTACCTAGTGGTAAAATTGTCGATATCTTAGCCGCCTTCAACTTAGCTTGGGTCACTGCTGCGGCTGACTTCAGTCGTTTTACTAAAGACAAACATGCTGCCACTACTGCTTCTTTCTTCGGTGCTAATATTGGTTTATTCTGGTTCGCTTTTATTGGTCTGATTGCCACAATCGCCACAGCTATCACCATCAATAAATTCGATCCCAACAATGCTGATCCTAGTACCATTGCCGCCAAATTAGGGCTTGGTATTTTAGCAATGCTTGTCATTGTAATTACTAGTACCACTGCCAATGCCGTCAATTTAATGGCAGCTGGTTCGGCCTTAACCAATATCTTCCATCGTTTAAAACTCACTCCCGCTCTGTGGATAGTAACCTTGATCGCTACTGTTATGACTTTTATTCCAGTTTACATTGCCAGTTTCTTGACTACTTTTGAAACATTTCTCGATGGTATTGGAATGTTCTTGGGACCAGAAATTGCTATTTTTCTAATTGATTACTTCTTTATCAAAAAGAAAAACTATCAGGTTTCTGAATTTTCTAAACCTCAAGGTGCTTACTGGTATACCAAAGGTATTAATTTTCTAGCTGTTACTACCTGGATTATTGGCGTTCTAAGTTACTTAGGATTAAACAAATTTAGCTTTATCGTCAATACTGTTGGGGCAACTTTCCCGGCTATGATAATTTCCGCCATTTGTTACTATGCTGCAGCCAAAATTAAAATCAAAAAATAATAAAAATAGACTAATACACAAATGATTTCTCATTTAGTATTAGTCTATTATTTTTGTATTGATTATTGATTTATTTGCTGTAAAAATTTTGTAAATTATTTAGTTGCACGTCGATGCCATAGAAAAATAGCAACCAGCAAAATCACACTGATCAAACATGAAAGGCCAAAAGTAATATGCATTCCATCAATAAACAATTGTGGATTTTGTGGTGTATACGATTTAACTCGACTGCCATTAAGTAATGACATTGATCCAAATAATAAGGTCGTAGACATTGCTGATCCAACAACCATTCCTACTGTTCTGGCTAGACTATAAACACTACCAGCCGAACCATAATCTTTTTCAGATACATTGCTCATTACCAAAACATTGTTTGGAGAATGAAACAATCCATTGCCTAATCCTGCCAAAGCTGCTCCAATTGCAAAAATCAAAATCGTATTATTAAGTCCACTAATAACATAGAAGATTTGTCCAAAACTAATAATTCCCAGACCAATTAAAGTTATCTTAAAAGGATCATGATGATCTGACAAGCTTCCTGAAATTGGTGCTACAAATAACTGTACTACAGGAAAAATCAATAAGAAAAAGCCACTGAATAAAGGACTGAATTGTCGAGCATTTTGTAAATAGAATGGTGCAATAACATCAAAAAAGAAATCGACAATAAAGACCATAAAACAAGCTAACAATTGCATCGTAAACCATCTATTCTTAAACAATGAAACAGGTATTATTGGTGCAGACTGCTTCCCTTCATAACGATATAAAGCAATTAAAAGAATCAATCCCAGAATCGTCATTGTTAGAATACGCCAATCATTCCAACCCCATTGCTGACTCAACAAAATTCCTATGAACATACTGCTAAATCCAATCAGCAGTAAAATAGAACCAGTTAAATCAAATCCATGACTAGGATATTTTTTATCCAATTTATTAGGTAAATATTTCAATAAAATAATCGTTGCTATGAAACCAATCGGTACATTCAACCAAAAAATTATGTGCCATGGAAAAAAGTTTAGCAAAATCCCACCGATACTAGGACCGATAATACCGCCAAGTGAAACAAATGATCCCATCCAACCTAGAGCTTGTCCGCGTCGATTGTCAGGAAATACTTCAACAATTATTCCGTTAGAAGTTGCCATTGTCATAGCCGCCCCTATCGCCTGTAAACTACGTGAAATAATTAAAGTTAACCAGCTAACTGACAAAGCACACAAAGCAGAACTAATGACGAAAATAATTGTTCCCCACTTAAAGAATTTAATCTTACCGTATTTATCCCCAAGTTTTCCAAAAATCATCAAAGTACTGCTCATTACGATCAAATACATCGTTACGACCCAATTGATCAAACTCATATTAGTACTCAATGCCTTACTCAAGATTGGTAGTGCCACAGTTACGATGCTACTATCTAAAGTAGACATAAAAATAACGATCCCAATACCAATTAGGATCATTGTTAAATTTCTATCTTTTATCTGTTTCATAATTACCCTCAATACTATATATTAATATATATAGTTTAATATACATTTTCTAAAAGTAAAGGTGAATAAAATGGCTCGTTCAAATACACTGCAATATATGATTTTAGGATTACTGACTAGACAACCAATGACCGGGTACGACATAAAGCAAACTTTTGATCTGGAAAAAGCTGAATTTTGGAGTGCTCCTTTTAGTCAAATTTACCCCGAATTAAATCGACTACTAAAAGGCAACCTAATTCATCTGATTGAAACTGATACGACCTCACGAAAAAAGACCTATCGCATTTCTACTCAAGGTCTGACACATTTTAACGAATGGCTAAATGAACCATTGTCTACAAGTACTAATCAATTAAATAATGATGATTTCGTCTTAAGATTACATTTTCTAGGCAAAGAAAATTCAGATACTTTGTTGTCACTTTTTCAATTAAGACGTCAAACTATCAAGTTGGAAATAGCACAATTAGAACTAGAATTAACTGAAGTAGTAAATCATCCCGAACAATATGGCCATGAATTTATTATTAGAAAAGAGCTTACTAATAAAAAAGACGATCTTAAACTTCTGAATTCTTCTCTGAAAGAAATAAAGACCTCTTATCCTGAAGATTATCCGCAAAAGTAATTTTAATAATAATCTGGGTTAATTCATCTGGTGTTTCTTTCATACCATTTTTTACCCAGCGTTTTAAAATTCCTTGCATCCCTAGCATAATAAAGGTGTCTTGATATTCGTTGAAAACCGAGGGGCGTTCCAATGAATGATTCATCGAATTATGCATCTTATCCAATAGTTTTGTCTTACCCTCGACAAAAACTAAATTACTGATTTGGGGATTTTCATAAAAACCAGTTAACAAGTTTCTAATCGCCTTAACCGGAGATATTCCTTGAGGCAAGTCGACACTATTCAAAAATTCACTTTCGATTTTATCAACACACATATAAATATCATCATAATAGCGATAAAAAGTCGTACGATTGACTTTCGCCTTTTGACAGACCTCGGTGACCGTAATGGCATCGATTTTTTTTTGCTGCAAAAGCGATAAGACCGTCTTTTGGATATTCTTTTTAGTTTGTTGTGCACGCTTATTATTCTTTGTTCCGACCATATTCTTCACTCCCAAAAGTGCAACACTTTGTCTCAATTTGATGATTGAATTTTACAAATAATTTTTTTATTATATGAAACACGGTGTTGAAATAATGACATTTTAACAAAAAACTTGTTATACTACACTAAAATCTTAAAGTCAGAGGGAAATAATTAATGCTGGAATTAAAACATATTAAAAAGTATTACCATGTTGGTGATTCTGTCACTAAGGCCTTAGACGATGTTTCGGTTGCCTTTCGTAAGCAAGAATTCGTCGCTATCCTAGGACCTAGTGGATCAGGTAAAACTACTATGTTGAATGGCATTGGTGGGTTAGATATCTACGATTCCGGAGATCTAATCATCAATGGTAAATCTACTAAAGACTTCACTGAATCCGATTGGGACGCCTATCGAAATAATTCCGTCGGCTTCATTTTCCAAAGTTATAATATCATTGGTCATTTAAGCATTCTTGATAATGTCGAAATGGGAATGACTTTAAGTGGCGTGGGCAATGAAGAAAAGAAACAAAAGGCACGTGAAGCCTTAGAAAGAGTTGGTTTAGGTCCACACATCAACAAAAAGCCTAACCAGTTATCAGGTGGTCAACTACAAAGAGTTGCTATCGCTCGTGCTATTGCAAATGACCCTGAAATTCTGCTCTGTGATGAACCAACTGGAGCTCTTGATACTGAAACCAGTGAAGAGATCATGCAGTTGATCAAAGAGTTATCAGCTGAACGCTTAGTTATTATGGTTACTCATAACCCAACTTTAGCCAAAGAGTACGCTGACAGAATTATCAATTTTGCTGATGGTAAAATCATTGACGATTCTAATCCATTTGTTGAAGATATTTCTCAAGACAATTTTGAACTCAAGAAAACTAAAATGACTTTCTGGACAGCCTTGAAGTTGTCATTTACTAACTTAAAAACTAAAAAAGCTCGAACGGCATTAACTGCTTTTGCTTCAAGTATTGGTATCATCAGTATTGCCATTGTTTTGGCCCTATCTTCTGGTTTCCAAAAACAAATCGACAAAACCCAAGGTAATACCCTTGCACAATTTCCAATTACTATTTCACAAACTGCTTCTAAGCAAACAGCCCCAACTGATAAAGTAAAGAATTCTAATTCTAAAAAAGTTACCGCTAAACTTAGTCAACAGGAAAAATCAACACACACTAATAAGTTGAACAAGAGCTACTTAAATTACATTAAAAAGCTTGATCCTGAATTGAGCAAAGATGTTACTTATAACTACTCCACTGGAATGAATTTATTAACTAAAGATGGTGACAAAGTTAAAACTGCTCAATTTTCCAACACGAACAGTTCAAGCTCTATGAGCGGAATGTCTGCTGCTATGGCATCATCAACCGGTATTGGTGGCTCTGTTTATCCTTCGTCTGACAATAATGGCTTAACTTTCCTCAAGAAGCATTATAAAGTTATTGCTGGTTCAATGCCTCAGAATGAAAACGATGTTATTTTAATCGTTGACCGCGACAATTCTACTAATATTAACGCTCTAAAGAATCTTGGCATGAACGTTAAAGATAATCAAAAACTTAATTTCAATGATTTAGTTGGTAAAGAATTCAAAATTGTTTCTAACAACGACTACTACAAAAAAGTTAGCGATAATCTCTACACGCCAAATTCTAATCTCTCCGATATTTACAATAATAACAATAATAAAACTGTAAAAATTGCTGGAATTTTGAAGGTTAAATCTAAATCTTCAGAAAACATTCTTTCATCTGGTATCGCTTATAGTGACAAGTTGACCCAAGATATTATTCAAACCAATAAAAATTCTGATATCGTTAAAGCTCAAAAAGCCAGTGATGCCAATGTTCTCACTGGTGCTAACGTTGACGACGCTACTAAATCTACTTTAGTAAGCTACTTAGGCGGCTCAACAACGCCTTCAAGTATCATGATCTATCCAAATACTTTTAAGAATAAAGACAAAGTTCTCAATTACTTAGATAAGTACAATCATGGCAAGAAGGAATCTAACAAGGTTATCTATACTGATTTGGCCGGTCAAGTTTCTAATTTAACTGGTGGTCTGATGGACGCTATCACCTATGTCTTAATTGCCTTTGCTGGTATTTCGCTGGTAACAAGTATGATTATGATTGCTATCATTACTTATACTTCAGTTCTTGAAAGAACTAAGGAAATTGGTATTCTAAAAGCTCTAGGTGCTAGAAAGAAAGATATTACACGCGTCTTTGATGCTGAAACAACTATCTTAGGTGTTTCTTCTGGATTATTAGGTGTAATTATTGCTTGGTTAACTACCTTCCCTATTAATCTTATTTTGCAAAATATGACTGATTTGAAGAATGTTGCTCAACTAAACCCTGTTCACGCTTTAGTATTAATAATTATTAGTACTGTATTAACCGTTCTTGGTGGACACATTCCTGCTAAGATGGCTGCTAAAAAAGATGCCGCAACTGCACTTCGTTCTGAATAATCCCACTAAAAAATCCCGAAAATCATAATGATTTTCGGGATTTTTATTTTCATTTATATTTTAACTACGGCAACTCCAATTAAGCCGGGACCAGTATGAACTCCTAATGCTGGACCAACCTGTTCAATAAATTCCTGACTACCAGAAATTCCATTATCATGCAGGATATCTAACATATTTTTTCCACCGGCTTCATCAGCACCATGTCCAATTCCAATCAGATACTTTTGATCGTCACCAATAAACTTTTGGGCATATTCAAGCATCATTTTTTGACCCTTTTTCATCCCTCTAGCTTTAGCAGCAATCGTATAAGTACCATCAGGTCGACAAGTGATGATGGGGGCTAATTTTAACATTCCACCAACCGCTGAAGCCACGGCGCTAATTCTTCCACCAGCTCTTAAATAAGTTAAAGTTGGAATACAGAAATAAACGATCGCATTTTGACACATTTTTTCAACTTGAGTAGCGACTTCTTCAAAATTCTTACCTGCGTCAACTAAATTTTTTGCACCAACGGCAATTAAACCTGAGGCAATTGCGACTACTTTCGTATCAAAATACTTAGAAACAAAACGATCATCATCTTCTAAAAAGACTTTCAAAAAATTGAACGTTCCGCTCAAGCCGGATGAAACTGAGATTGAAATAATATGTGTATATCCATCTTCAGCAATTCTATCCAAAGTATTCTGAATTGATTCACCTGATGGTAATGAGGTCTTAGGAATTTCAACTGGCAAATTTTCATAAACTTCTGCAGCAGTAATATCAACACGATCTAAATAAGTTTTATCATGGTAAGCAATTTGCATTGGTAATTCATAAATTCCAGTTTTTTCAAGATATTCCTTTGGCAAATCGCAACAAGAATCTACCAATACAGCAATCTTTTCCATTTTAATTAGCTCTTTTCATCTGAATTATTTTCAATCATTAAGATTTTTTTCGTAATTAATTTCGTGGCAAATGCCATCGTTACCATTTCAACCATCAAATAAGCAGAAGATTGATTTTTTTCAGATAAAACTTGATTCTCTTCACGATGATTTAACATTCGCAAAGCAACTTCTTGTTTATCACAAAAGAAATCATAGGCTTGATCAATACCACCATTTAAGCGTGTCATGACTTGTAGGCCTTCTTCTATATCGTTAATAGAAACGACTTGTTTTAAGAAAGTTATAGCAATCAAATAGGCTAAATGCTCACGAGTATACCGTTTCTTTTCTGGATGAGGCAACAATCCGTTTTTGACATAATTATTAACCATCGAAGTCGTCACCACGGGACCATCATCCAACCAGATTGGACCAATATACTTATCAACTAGTGTTAATAATTGATCACGATATAAATCCAGTTCAGGAAGATCATCAAACCTTGGTAATCGAAAGTTTTCTATTTTGTCTAACCATTCTTGTAGTTCATCCATCAAAAAGCGCCCCTTTTGTAATTACTTTTATAATTTATCATAGTTATCTTAACTATTCAATCTAGTTTTTAAAACTAGGTTGAATAATATATTATTTAAAAAACAAAAAAAGCCTTGAATACTACTACTCAAGACTTTCCTTCAAATCATGTTCTCTCCAGCCTAAAACAATAACCATTGCCAGGCCGGCAGCTGTTAATAAAATGATATAACCAATATTACGACTGAAATCGCCACTGCCCAAGTACAAGTCTCCTAGTAGAGTAGCTAAAACTGCTACCCAGATACCAACTCTCTGAATCCTTGTAAAAGCTGTGCCAGTTTGACTGCGTCTTTCTCTCTTCGTAATGTATGGTAATACAAAACCTAAACCAATTAAAACAATAATGGCTACAAAATTAATAACCAATTCATACCACCACATTGATGATCCAAAAGGAACATCTTGTGGACCTACCGCGGCAACCGTTGCTACACCAGTAAGAATCAGACACCACCAACCGACTACTAACGATAGAGTTTTATTTTTAATATAAACATATCCAGAACTGTACTTATCGTCATTCATTCTAACCTTAATAAAAGACCAAAAAATCCAACAAGTTACACCCGGAGAAATAATTCCATTAAGATTCAATAACCAATTAAAGATATCTTTCATATTTGGTAATAAAATACCTAAGAACATAATGAAAGCACTCAATCCAACTGTTAAAAGATAGCCATTGATTGGTAACCCAGCTGAATTAGTTTTTCTCAAGAACTTCGGCATATATTTGTTACCAGTATCAGAAATCAACATTCTCGTCATCGCATTTAATAAGACGGCTAACAGTGCAGCTAGATAGAAGATTTCAGTAAAAGCAAACAAATACATCAAAGTATTCCCCATATGAAATCTTTGACCTAAAGCTTGAAAAGCATAGTAAGATCCATTGATTTTTAGATCATCTGGTAAATGGTAAGCATTAAAAAATACTCCCAAAGAAAATGAACCAAAGATAGTCAAGAATCCTGTCATAATCGACAACATAATCATAGCCTTAGGAAAATCTCGATTTGGATTACGCATCTTCGTTACAAATGGAGCAATTCTTTCAGCACCATTAATAGCAAAAATCAAAAATCCTAAAGTCGTTAAATAATGTAGATTAAATGTTGGCACAATTGTGTGAACTGTTAAAGGCTTAGTGGCAATATGACCACCCATTCCTAAAGCTGTCACTGTCATAATGACAAATAAAACTGTCATTCCAAACATGGCAATTCCACCAATTGTACTCAGTACTTCCAACGAATGCTCAAAGCGTGATTGAATAATTATGAAAAAGATAAAAATCAATAGAGTAAACAACGCAAAACGACTGTTCGACATCTGCGTTTGTAATTTTGCATTGCCATTAACGACCCATCCCAAAGCCACAGCAATGGTATTGGCTGTATCTACCACATAGGGTATTGAAGCAGCCCAGTAAGTCCAAGCAGCAAAGTAACCTAAAAATTCTCCACTGGTTTCCCTGACCCACGATGTTAAACCTCCACCGTCGTCATCAAACGTAGAACCTAATTGTCCTACCATCAGTGAATACGGAATAACATACATGAGAATCATGATGATCCAAGACGTTATAACGCCCATTCCTTGATTTTGGAAATTGTAGGTCAGATCATCGAACCCAACAACTGTCACAAAATCCATAAGAGCCAACACTGGCCAGCTAATGTACTTCTTCTTTGTATCTAATTCTGTCATGGCGTTTTCCTCAAGTGAAAATAAATCATTCTTTCTAATTTATTCACCTAACGGTTAATTCAAATATACAATATTTTTAGAAAAATAGTAGAAAAATGATTTAAAAATATAAAAAAATTTAAGCGCTTACTTACCCGACATGACCGCAATCTCAACTGATTGACCTTTTGGTATACATTATGGAAAGTTAAGCAACTCGAAATATTTTACCATAAAAAAACTAGCTATGATATAGAAATATTTTTAAGGTATGAATCTAATAAAAAACAGTCATTATTCAAATTTAATTGACATAAATTTTCTACCCTTTCCTATCAACTTCTAGAGTTGAAAGTAATAGCTTATCCGCCAAATTTGCTAACTTATTGGTATCGAAATTTTCCTGTCGCAATGATATGTGTAATACCCCCACCATACCCCAACAACAATAATTAAGAATATATTCTGCATCCTCTGGATGAATAAAAGGAATAACTCGTTTACCATTATTAACCGTTAGTTCAATCAACTTTGCCATCAGTTTTGAATCGGGATTACGGCATAATATGCCCAACATCTTTTGATTCTCATTAATATATTGCATTACCACTTTAAAAAAAGCCACTCCTATTACTTCCTTGTCATCAGGTATCTCAAACTCAGATAATATTTGCGAGAAGTGTTCCATGATATAATCTTCAGTCCTGTGTAGTAAATCATAGATATCCGTATAGTGAAGATAAAAAGTTCGGCGATTAATATCTGCTCGATCCGTAATTTCTTTAATAGTTATTGTTGTAATAGGCTTTTTTGACATTAAATCTATAAAGTTTTCCCGTATTAACCTCTGAGTTCTTCTTGTTCGACGATCATTTTCGTTCATAATTAGCCTCATTTCACAGCACAGTTTCATATGATGTGTGTATTAAAACACAAAATGAAACTGACTGTTTATTGTTCTAAGATGATTTTCTCCTTAATATTAACAGCATCAAGGAGGTATCAACATGTATTTAACTTTAAAAGAATTAAGACATGACAAATTAAAATTCACAGCACTGGGACTAATTATTTTTTTAATTGTTTTCTTAGTGTTATTCATCACCGGTTTAGCCAATGGATTGGCCAACGACAGCGGTTCAGCAATCAAGGAATCTTCAGCTCAAACTTTTGTTTTAGAAAAGAACTCGCAAGCTCGACTAAACCGATCAACCTTAAATAACCAAGATTGGAAAAAGTTTTCTAACAAATATCATCACAACGCTGCTAAATTAAGCGTCAATCAGATGACAATTCAAAAGGCTTCACAAAAGAATAAAAAAACTGATATCACTTACTATACAATCAACGCAGATAGTTTTTTAAATCCTAAAATCACCGATGGACAGAAACTTACCAACAAAAATAACAATCAAGTAATTGTCAGTTCCAAGTTAAAAGCTGAAGGCTATAAATTAGGAGATAAGTTCAAAGACTCTACTAGTAATCAGGCCTTTACTATCAGTGGCTTCACCAAGAATCAGGCTTACTCACATACTCCAGTAATCTTTTTGAATCAAAAACAAACTCACAGAATTTTACCGCAAGTAAATAGTTTCAATACTATCGCTTTGAAAGCAAAAAACATCAAAAATTCCAACTATCAAGTGGCAAATAAAAAGTCTGTTATCAACGCTATTCCCGGATATTCAGCTGAACAGGGTTCTCTATATTTAATGATTGGTTTTCTTTATATTATCTCCCTCTTTGTCTTAGCAGTATTCTTTTACATTATTAATCTACAAAAGCTCAGTGATTTTGGAACTTTGAAAGCTTTAGGAACAAGTACAGCTTATCTTGTTAAGCACGTTTTATCAGAAATGAGTTTACTTTCAATTAGTTCTATCGTAATTTCTTCAGTAATTACTTACCTAATTAAGTTAAAAATGCCTGCTACAATGCCATTTGATCTCAGTCCAACGATTATTTTAGGAACAGGTATTTTATTCTTAGCAATCACATTGATCAGTGCAATTTTATCACTTATTAAAGTTATTAAAGTCGATCCTATTACAGCCATTGGAGGTAACAACTAATGAATAACGTCTTAGAACTAAAAAATATTATTAAAAATTATCCTGATGGTCAACAAGTTAATGAAGTCTTAAAGGATATCTCGTTTCATGTTCAATCTGGAGAATTTGCGGCAATTGTTGGACCCAGTGGTGCTGGTAAAAGTACTTTATTAACAATAATGGGAGCACTTTTAAGTCCCAGCTCTGGCCAAGTTTTGTTAAATAACGAAGACATCAGTCATCTATCGAAAAAACAACAAACTTCCATTCGACTTAATAATATCGGGTTCATTTTTCAAAATTCCGATTTAATACCATATCTAAAAATCTCTGAACAATTACAATTCATCCAAAAGATTTCTTCTAAACCAGCTATCGATGCTAAAGAAATTCTTGTTAAGTTAGGCTTAGAACAACGCTTAAGCAGTTATCCTCGAGTTCTTTCTGGCGGTGAAAAACAACGTGTTGCCATCGCCCGCGCCTTGGTCAACCAACCAGAATTGATTCTTGCCGATGAACCAACCGCTAGCTTAGATTCCAAAAGAGGTCGTGAAGTTGTTCAAATTATTCAACAAACCGTCCACGAGGAAAACAAAGCTGCTGTAATGGTAACTCATGATGAAAGAGTTTTGGATCTTGTAGATTCCGTTTGGCAAATCGAAGATGGTAAATTAAAAAAAGTGAGATAATAATCTCACTTTTTTTATTGTTATTTTTTATCCTTTCGTTTCCGTATCTGTGTATTTAAACGTTTCATATCAGCAAGCTGTGACACATATAGTCCAACCCAAACTGCAATATATATTAATAAGAACCCTAGCAAACCAGCTAGTAAATGCATCGACCACCAACCATTATATATAGTCATTATCATTACTAATCCCGCTGTAATAATGAAATGTATTAAAACTTCTAATAGCATATTCCATTCAATCTCAAATATCATTGATATCCAGCCGATACCAATACTCATGATCCAAATACTAATAATATTCCGAGAGGTAACTATCGATGATCCTACTACCGTTAAAACTGCTAAATATGTCAACGATCCAATTAATAGTCCTATCACAGCATACTTAAAAAGTTTTCTTATCATTTTTCACATCCCCAGACTTTTCTTTAATTCAATTAGATACTTTCGACTAACGGTTAATTTTAAATTTTTATCTAAAAAGGCCATCATGTTACCTGAAAAGGATGCTTCCAGTGAATTCAAATGATTCAAGTTAATAATCGTATTTTTAGAAATCTGAATAAAGTCATTATTAGACAATCGTTGTAGCATACTTTTCAATTTGCCACGCAATCGATAATCTTCTTCAAACGTATAAACAGTTAACTCATTTTCATAAACTTCAATAGCAATAATTTTATCAGCTGGAATCATCATTACTTTTTCATTCACCGTCAAAGGAATTACATCAAGGTGACTATCTATATTTTCAAGTAGAGTAACTATTTTTTGCACATCAGGTGATAAACTCTTAGATTCAATTGATATTTCTATTTTATCTTCAGGCAGTTCTTTGTTTTGATGATAATTAATCCCTATTTTCATAATCTATCCTCTAAATTTTACTTACAACCATGTTTTTATTACTTCTGTATAAAATAATACCTAATACAGAAAGAATTATTAATGATAATAATAAAATCTTCATATCATTAGTAGAATTACCACTAATAATTAAGCCCATCTTTTGTTTGAAATTTGCTACCATTTTTTGAGGAACGCCGTTAAATACTTTTGTTAATTGATCATTCACCATTACTTTTCTAAATAATGCTGCATTATACGGGACGGGTGTTATTTTCATTAAATCTTTGGCAAAGTTTGGTAAGTTTCCAATCGGTATATATACTCCTGCAAAAAAACCTGAGGCTGTACCAAGAATGGTATTAATATGTCCTACAGTATTAACGTTCTTAACGAATGATAATAAAACCATATTAAAAATAGACCATATTAAACTACTAAAAACCATAATTAAAAATACTGGTAAAATAATCGTTCCATCTAATTCTAATCCATCGGCTAACATAAAATAACTTTGCATTACGATATACATAGCAATCTGCATTATCAATCCTATCAACCAGGCACTAAATAAATAAGCCAAATGTATTTTAGTATAGGATTGGTCAGTCAGAATCAAATCTGCTAAACGACTATTTTCTCTATCCTCTACCATCATACTTAATGCACTACCAGTTGTAATAATAGCAGTAACCGCTAAAGTACCACCCATCAACCACAGGTCAAGTAATTTCACAGTTCCATTAAATGAATTCCACGTTTGTATCATCATTTTTCTCAGAAAAATCAAATACAGAACAAATGAGATTAAAGCTCCCAACAAAGAAAAGAACACTCTCGTTTTACTACTAAAAAATAATCTTAAATTACGTAAAAGCAATCCATTCATATTTATTCCACCTTTTCCCCTGTTATATTCACAAAAATATCATCCATATTGCCTTGACGATATTCAAAACCAGAAATATTATTTTTTATTTTATTTAGCAATACAATTGCATTTATTTCATCGATAGGAATAATTATTTGATTTTCCTGTATCTTGTAAGAAATGTCTACTAAAAATTTTAATACTCCTTGAACATCATCAGTAGTCACATTCAAAATGTTTTGTGCAAAATCTTTTTTCAGATTATCAACAGTGTTGGCTGAAATAATTTTTCCGTGATTAATTACATAAACAAAATCAGCATACTCAGCCTCTTCAAGATAATGGGTTGTCAAAACAATTGTCAACTTAGTATCTTTTCTCAAATCATTTAAAATTTTCCATATTAAATTACGCGTTTGAATATCCAATCCTGTAGTAGGTTCATCTAAAAATAAAATCTGAGGTTGATGTATTAAAGCACGTGCAATATCTACACGCCTCTTTTGTCCACCCGACAGATATTTATATTTTTGATTACATATTTTTTCAAGATGAAATTTGTCTATCCAATAATTTAAACTATTCGACTTTTTCTTATACATTCTTTGTCGACTTAACAAATTTTGTTTGACTGTTAATTCTTGATCCAAAACACTATTTTGAAAAACCACTCCTATCTTTTGATGATATTCCGTATCATTAGGTTTTAATCCCTGCAAATCAACTATTCCTGTCGTCGATTTTATTATTCCTGTCAACATATTTATTGTGGTAGATTTTCCTGCTCCATTGGGACCTAAAAAAGCTATCAATTGCCCTTGATAAATTTTCAAATTTATATCGTCAACAATTACTTTTTGATTTATTTTTTTAGTAAGATGCTCAACTTTCAATAACATATAATTTATCTCCTTAATTTATAGACCAAATTATATGAGAATTCTCTAAATAAATATCATGCTTTTGGATAAGTGGTAGATATTCACTATTAAAATGTAAAAATCAAACAGTAAAAAAGGGCACAATTCAATTATTGAATTATGTCCTTTTTACTGTTTGATCACCATCTATAATTCTTCAGGTATGCCTCATACTGTTCACTACTGAATGATAGTAACTAAGTTATACTTTATATCAATTTATTAATTTTATAGTTTATCAATATCTTCAACACCCAATGTAACGTTTTCCTTAGCATTTTCAGCTGCATCCAAACCTGCTAAAGCTACCATATCTACTGGTAAACTTCTATGTGCTTCAGTACTATCGACTTTATCATCGGCAGATACCATCGTAGCCGGTCTTAAAATAACGGTTCTGAATTTACGTTTATTTAAATTCTCTTCCGCATCACGTTTTGTTTGAATATATCTCTTGTTAGCTCCAGGAATATCGTCTGCTGAAATATAAACAAATACGGGAACATTATTTTCTTCAGCTGCATCGGCAATATTCAATGCACTTTGGTAGTTAACTTTTTCAAAAGTTAGGTTTTCGTTAGGTTGTTCCCGATATTCACCAACTGTATCAATGACTATATCTGCATCCTTTAAGTACTGTGTCCAAAAGCCCTTTGACAAAGCATTCCCTATTTTCCAATCAACTTTCTTGATCCAAGGATCATTGCCCAAAGGTTCGCCAGTTCTAGAAACACTAGTTACCTCTGCTCCATCCTCAAGAAATTGTTGAGCAAATTCTCCTCCAACAAATCCGTTAGCACCAAAAATTACTACTTTTTTTACCATTTCTAACTCTTCCCTTCCAGTTAAAGTCAGGTTGTTTTGAAACCGTTACCTTTATAATAGCTCAATGAGTTCAAAAAAAATAAGATTATGCGTAATTTGCATAATCTTATTAATTATTTTTAATCTTCAGAAGGTAATTCGTGGCTTTCACGTTTAGCTTCTAATGAATCACGAACTGCTTCTTCAGTAGCCTTACGACGTTTAGCAAGTTCACTGTTTTCAATTTTATCTTTAACAACCTCTAATTCATCAACTTCTTGATGAGCCTCAGGGTTATTACGTCTAAAGATAGCCATAACACCGTATGCAATTTTCTCGCCCATAAGTGTAACTAATGAACCTAACAAGATAACTACAATACCAACAATAGTATTAGCAGTCATAGCTTCGCCAAGGATCAATAACGATAAAACTGGAGCCAAGGCTGGCTTAACTAGGAATATAAGTGATGCTTGTAAGATGCCGACTTTTTCCATTGATAAGAAATAAAGTCCAAAAGCAACACCAGTTACCAAGACAGAAATATACAAGATCAATGGTAATGTTTGTAGAGAAATACCTTTGAAGAAAGGAATATTAGCAAATTCAGAGTAATTGCTTGGAATAGCTCTTGCAACGGCTGGTAGATGACTGATTCCCATGAGGATACCCAATTCACCTGATCCAAATAAAAAGGCCAGACAAGTCATTGAAAGACCATTTAAGCCAATCTTGCCACCATTAACACGTGACATAACTCCATAAATACCAAAGATAATAGATGATAATAAACCTAACATAATACCCATTGCACCAGATAAGTGGAATGGATTAATAATAATCAGTAATCCAACTAATGTCAGAACTAATGCTAAAACATTAGTTCTGGATAATTTTTCTTTTAGGAATACAAATCCAATAATCAATCCGAAAATTGGATTAGCACTCAACATAATTGCAATGACTGATGCTTTTGTCATTCCAATTGAGAGTTGATACAAAGTCATACTTAATACAACAATGACGAATCCTGTTAAAGCGATACGACCCCAACCCGATTTAGAAATTTTTACATGGTTCTTTTTTAGGTAAAGAATAGTAAATGGTAATAATGCCAGTCCACCAATTAAGAATCTAACGAAATTCAACTCGATTGGATTAAACTGTCCACCAGCAATCTTCAACGCAATTTCCATTGAGCTGAATAGAAATGTTGGTATCAAAATGTATAGAAAACCCTTTAAATTCAAAACTTAATTTCATCCCCATTTTTGTAAGTCAATAAGCTTAGTGTACTCCTCATTTTGGGGTCTCAAAAAATGAAAATGTTTTCAAGTCCAAAAAAGTTCTCAGCACACTATCAAAATAATGCTGAGAACTAATTAATTGTTTCATATATTATTTATTATTATATAATTCCGGAATGTTATCCAAGAACTCTTCACGAGCTTCATCACTAGTCTTATTAACCTGACCAAAATGAATCCAATTAACATTTTTAGCTTCAATTCCCAAATCTACCAAAGTACGATTAATAAAGACATTTTCGATTGGATCACCACAATCCTTCTCTAAATATTCCTTCGTAACAGTTGAGGTAGTTATAACAGTGACTTTTTTAATATAAGTCAATAATCCCTTCCAGCCGTTATCTTCATTATAAGCAAAACCATTTAACATCGTCTTATCTAAAAAGCCCTTCAACATGGCTGGCAAGTTTTGCCACCAAATTGGAAAAATGAACACTAATTCATCGGAAGCAGCAATTTTACGCTGATAACGTTTGACTAATTCATCATCGGTTTCCCCTTGGCTATATTTTGCCAAATCTTTTTCGGAAAGGATTGGATTGAAGTTGTCCGAATAAGGATCGATTATTTCAAACTCTTCATCATTCTTCGAAAAAGAATTCGACAATCTATTTAAAATCTCATGGTTAAAACTTCCTACATAAGGATGAGTATAAATAATTGTTTTCATAATATAAAATCTCCTCGTTACTTCTTCATATTCAGATTATATTATGTTTTTGAGGATTTCCAGACCCAAAAATCAGTGATATTTATATCCAATTTTGAACCAAGCTATAAAGCCCCAAGGGTTGCTACATAAGTCATAGGCTTGATTTTTCTTGAGAAAAAAATATACATAAATTATATTATTTCAATAATTTATGTATATAGTATTTTTAATTATCGTTAAATTTACCTGAAATAGACATGGTTGGTTGGATATTGATAAAGGCATTTGGATCAACACTCATAATGATTTTTTTAGCAAAGAACAATTGATACTTAGTCAAAACCATAGTAATTGAACCAATTTCTTCACCTGAATAAGCTCCCTTCAAGTGATAATCCAAAGTCAAACCACGATTCAATGACTTCAACAATTCCTGTGAGATTTCATCTATTTTATGCGTATAAACAGTAACGGTGATCTTTTGTTGCTGAATATACATTTTATCAATCACTACATTAGTAATATAAATTGAGATGATTGTATATAACGCTAATTCCCAACCAAAAGCAAAACCTGCAATCGTAATAATGATGGCATTGATAGCAAAACTAACTTGGCCAACCGAATGTCCTGTACTTCTTTGAACGATCAAAGCAATAATATCTGTTCCTCCTGTAGAGAAACCATAACGAAAACATAAGCCAATTCCCGCTCCTGATAAAATCCCTCCAAAGACGGCTGATAAAAGGGGATCTTTGGTAATTGGATATAACGGAATAATCAGGATAAATAACGAAGCCGAGACAACCGAAATAATCGAAAGAATTGTAAACTTCTTTCCTAATTTGAACCAAGCTAACAATATCAGTGGTAAATTCAGTAAAGCGTACCAGAGATAGACTGGTGTATTTACATGAGAAAATTCTGACAATAAGTTAACGATCAACTGTGAGGCACCAGTTACTCCACTAGTATAAAGTTTTGCCGGCTGTAGTAATAATTGAATCCCTAAAGCCGAGGTTATTCCATAGAATAAAGCTGCTAAAATACTTTTGTAATAGTTCTTTATGAAATTCATGAAATCCCCTCCCATATTATATTTGATTAGACATCACAAGAATTATAGCAAACAAGCCCCTCTAAAAAATAGACCAAACATATCATTATTAACAACTTATTTCGTATAATATAATCAATTTAGTGATTGGAGGAATTATTATGCAAAAAATTGGTTTCATTGGTACAGGCGTTATGGGTAGCGGTATTATTAATAATCTTCTAAAGGCAAACTATAATGTTGATATTTATACAAGAACCGAATCAAAGGCAGAACCCTTAATTGCCAAGGGGGCTAAATGGTTTTCAGATCCAAAGGACATTGCTAAAAGTGCCGATATCATTTTTACAATGGTAGGTTTCCCTCAAGACGTTGAAGATGTCTACTTCAAAGATAATGGAATTTTTTCCGGTTTAACTAAAGGAAAAATCATCGTTGATATGACAACAAGTACTCCTACTTTGGCCAAAAAAATTGGTGAAAAAGCTGAAGAAATTGGTGTCCAATCAATTGATGCACCAGTCTCTGGTGGTGATGTTGGTGCTAGAGATGGTAAATTGACCATTATGGTTGGTGGCTCGAAAGATGCCTACCAAACCTTGCAACCTATTTTTGAAATTATTGGTAAAAACAACCACTACTTTGGTTCATATGGTGCTGGTCAACATGCCAAAATGGCTAACCAAATTATGATTGCGGGAACTATGACTGGTTTAACAGAGATGTTTGTTTATGCTAAAGCAGCTGGTCTTGATCTACAATCAGTTCTTGAAACCGTTGAAGGTGGTGGCGGTGATAACTGGAGTCTTGAGAATTATGGACCTCGTATTCTAAAAGGTGATTTTAAACCTGGATTTTATTCCAAACATTTCTTAAAAGATCTCCGAATTGCTTTAGATGAAAGTGAAAAAATGAATCTTGATCTTCCGGCTACTAAGCAAGCCAAAAAGCTTTATGAAACTTTAGTTGATGACAAAAATCTAGGTAACGATGGAACACAAGCTCTTGTTAAATTATGGTGGTAATTACACTTTAAGAATACCCGTGTAGCAACTACACGGGTATTTTTTATTGCTCAAAGATTGATTGATGTTTCTTCATACACTTTCACTCTTTATTGATTTTTAAATTCATCAATTTTTGCATTAACTGTAAATGATGCATCAATGACAATTTTTTTACTATTCCCAAACCGGGAAACTTATCCTGTTGATTATATTTCAAAAGTTCTCTTAAGGCTGGTGTTGAATTCAAACCATGAACATTCTTATCACACCAAATCTGCATTTTTTTCAAAGCCTCAAAGAATTTTTGTTTTTGCCCACTCATATGCTCATTACTATCCGAAACAAAATGATGAATTCTAAGACTACCATCTTCAGAAACATAAATTAAATGTAAGGCAATTGCTCGTGAAGGCATCCCTTTATCAAAATAAACATGTCCCACCATTGAGTAATCGCTAAAACCATCATATCCATCAATTTGGCGATACCACAAAGCTGGTTCAAAAAATTCATCTTCCAAATCAGAATAATCCTCAACATGTTTTACAAAAGTTAACGGATCAATAAGCAAGGTTGCCTTATTCTTTACCAATTCATGCATTCTAGCAACATCAGGTATTAACACCTTATCCACAGAATTCAAAACTTGGCTCTTTTGATAGGCTTTCAACAGTTCAAAATTAGAAACAATCAATAAAGATTCTTGCTTTGTCGTTGTTTTTACAAAATCACTACTAAAATCTGCCGCCAGAATTGCGCTTGGATAATAAAAGTCTAAGTTATCAACATTGGGCAGTGGATAAAGTTTCGTATCATTCAGACCATATACACTGACTTGAGGATTAGAAATAACACTGAATGGTTGTTTTTTATCAATAAAAGTTTTCACAGTCTGCTGCAACTCTTTAGAATCACGAACTGGCTCAATTATAGGCACTATTTTTTTGCCCAATTGGTCCTTTTCACAGAGTTCCTTTAATGCCAATAAATCATACATTCGTCCTCTAAAATAAGGAAAATAAATCATAATCTATCTCCTAAATCAGGTTGATCCAATTGATCCAATTTCAACTTCAATTCTTGATATTCAGTATTTCTAGCATCTAATTCGTCTTGCAAGGCTTCAATAGCGTCATCTCTTAAATCATCTAAAAAGCGATCGTATAAATTATGCTCAGGTTTATACACATCATATCCAGCTTTAGATCGTTTTTTTAATTCCTTAAATAACCTATCATCAGAATATAATTGTAGCCCCTTTTCAACCTTCTTAGCTTTATCAACTTCTCTAAATAAAGACGCTATAAAGTGACTGGTCAATTTCTTCTCATCAACTTGTAATTCTTGGTACTGGGCTTTTTTAGCAACAGTTAAAAATCCTGGTGCTCGTAAAGTCTGGGGAGAGTTTTCTACTGCTTTTTTGTCGAAAGCTCGATAGATCAAAACTCCGATATGGCTAGGAATCTCTTCTGCAACTTCGTTATACAATTTTTGTGGCAAAACAAAATAATTGTAATTGCCGATAAAAGACAATTTGGCTTTAGAATGAAAATCACTCTTGGTTACTTTTAATTCATAACAGCGCCATTCGATTCGTTCATCAGGTAGTTGTTGATAACTCAAAGTATCAACAATTCCTTTTTTATCAGGCATTGATACTTCTTCAACTACATATGAACCTTGTTCATAGCAATATTGATATAATGTACTTTCTAAATTTTTGGTTAATTTAGTCTTCATTACGTCTTCCTTTCCAGAAGTTATTAACAGTCCCTGTTAATTGTTGCAATGATTGTATTTTTCGATAATACTGCCAATGCTGTGGAAATAGTTGTGTATAACGATTGCTACCAAACCTCTGATCTAATAACAAAATAATTCCCTCATCATGACTACCACGAATCAATCTACCGGCCGCTTGTAAAACATTATTCATTCCTGGCATCTGATAAGCATATTCAAACCCATGTCCATTTTTATTATCGTAATAATCTCGAATCAAATTATTCTCAGTACTTAAGCCTGGTAAGCCAACACTGACTATCGCTACGCCAATCAACCGATTTCCACGAAGGTCTATTCCCTCCGAAAAGATGCCGCCAAGCACACAAAAGCCAACTAAGGTTTCTTCAGGCTCATCTTCAAACTGGTTCAGAAAATCTAGGCGAGCTGCATTGTCCATCTCCCCTTGTTGAGAGATTACATCTACCTCTGGATAAGTCTTTTCAAAAACTTCTCGAATTTGCTTTAAGTAGCTGTATGAAGGAAAAAAGAATAAATAGTTACCTGTTTTAGCATCAATTAATGTCTTTAAACTTTGGATTATATTATCTTGACTGAATGGTCGTTGACGATAGGTAGTTTGAATATATTGAGTAATCAAAATTGCCTGATTTTTAGCTGGAAATGGCGATGGTAACTGGTAAGCCAAACTATTATCTTTACCACCGAGTACGCTTTGGTAATAATCCATTGGCGATAAAGTGGCCGAAAATAACACCGCTCCTAGACCCAAATTAAGTGATTGATCGATAAAATGGCTCGGATCAAGACATATCTCTTTAACCTCCATATTCTTATCATCTAAAAAAATTCTAGTTTTGAAACTATCATCATATAACGCACCAATTTTTACGAAGGTTAAACAATCAAAGAAGAAATCCTTCGCTGAATCCAAGAAATTTGACGGTTTCTGTTCCTGCAACCACTCACCCATGAAATCATTAAACTTTCCCATTGTATTGATCAATTTATCCGGAGCATCTGTCGAGATTTTTTCTTCAAGATCATCTTCTTTTAGGACCTTTTTCATCTGATTAAAAACTCGCCGTACTTTTTTGAGTTGTTTTTGAAAATCTTCACTTGATTTGTTCTTGATTGTTTTGGCCGTTTTTAACAATCCAGCAATTTTTTGATCACTAACTTCAGCGGAATACATCGCACGAGAACGGCTAACTAAATTATGAACTTCGTCAATTAAGAAAAAATTATCAGTATCTTTTTCAATAAAAAAGCGTTGTAAATAAACTAATGGATCAAAAAGATAATTGTAATCGCAAATTATAACGTCACAGAGTAAAGAAGCATCTAGCGAGAATTCAAATGGATCAACCGTATGTTTGCGAGCATATTCTTCAATAGTAGATCTAGTTATTGCATCTTCGTTGGTTAATAAATCGGCTAAAGCTGGCTTTAAACGGTCATAATACCCTATCATATATGGGTTTTCTTCCGGTGGCATGTCTTGTTCTTCTGGAAACCGTATCTTATCTTTAGCTGTTAAAGTAATGCTTTTTAACCTCAATCCTTGTTTCGCCATCAATTCAATTGTTTCTTCAGCTACATGACGTGTACTCTGTTTGGCAGTTAAATAAAACAATCTTTGAACTTTTTCTTCACCCATTGCTTTTATAGCTGGAAATAAGGTTGAAATAGTCTTACCAGTTCCAGTTGGGGCTTCGACAAATAATCGTTTCTGATAGACGATTGTCTTATAGACAGCAGCTGCCAACTCATGCTGCCCTGTCCGAAATTTTGGAAAAGGAAAATCTAGTTTTTTTATGGAATCATTTCGTGTCTTACGTAAATTAGCCCTTAAAACTAACCAATACTCATATTCATCAATCAACTGCTGAAAAAAATCAGTCAGTTCATTTCGACCTAACACTTTCTCTTCAGTAGTTACTTCTTCATTACTAACTTGAAAATAAGTTAACTGTAACGTTACATGTTTTAATTCTGGATGTTCCTTTAAAATAATATACCCATAAACCTTTACCTGACCCCAGTACAATTCCAAAGTATTATCACTAAGTTCATCAAATGGTTGATCAGAAGTTTTTATTTCTTCAATAATTATTTTATCGGAAATTGAAGTTATTCCATCAGCACGACCTGAAATAACATATTCCGTATCATTCATAGTTACATTCGTCTTTAGATATACTTCACTTTCATAATCCTTATCTTTAGAACGAGACTTTTGCAGACGACGATGGATTCGAGCACCATTTTGGGCAGTATTTTGACTATTTTTAACTTCATTCAAATCACCACTTCGTAATACAAATTCTACTAATTGGCGAATTCCAATTTTGGTCGTCATGAACTACCTCCTAAAATTACTATTTAACATTGTAAAACATACGTTCGAGTTTGTCCTTAAAATTCACTACTTGCCCAATTTTTTTTGGATATTTATATTAAAATCACTGACGATAAACAAAATAATATATATAATATGTCTCATTGATTAAATTTTAGGGGATTTATATTAATGACAACTGAAACAAAAGTGATTTTACAAAAATCATTGTGCAACGTTCTTCATCATAAGAATATCGATAAGATAACCGTCAAAGATATCGTTAATGATTGTCATCTAACTAGACAAACTTTTTATAATCACTTTTCAGATATTTATGATCTAGTTGAATATTCCGCAAGTTCAACAGCCAAAAGAGTTTTAGATGGTAGGGCAACCTACGATAATTGGCAAGCTGGATTTTATGACATTATGATTTTAATAAAGCAAAATCATCGTTTAGCAAAAAACGTCTATCAATCTATCTATCGCGACGTGATGCGAAAATATATTTATAAAGTTATTTATGGTTACATCATCGTTATAGTCGAAAAACAATCACAAGATATTCGTGTCGATCAAAGTCATAAGGATTTCATCGCTCATTTTTACAGTCTAGCCTTCGTTGCCATAATCTTTGACTGGATCAATAATGACATGAAAGATGATCCTAAAGAAATAGTTGACCAAATCAGTGTTTTAATAACGGGTGATTTTCAAAAAGCATTACAAAATTATGCGAAATGATTTATCAAGGTACTGTATTCTTTCTCGAATTTAGTTATAACGAATATCAACTAAATTGGTTAAAGGATTCCGTCGTCCGCAAAAAATCTGTGGGCCACTGAGGGCTCACAGATTTTTTACTCCCGACTATATTTCCTGATTCTAAACAACCACGATTACTCCGATGAAAATATTGAACTTTTAATAAAAAGAGCAGCATCTATTAAGAGATTCAGGCATATTTTACATACCTCGAATACCCTTCAATAGATTCTGTTCTTCTTTTTTATCTATAATTTAAAATTAAAAGATTAACAAGACAAAACACTAGCCCGGAACAACAAAGTCGATGGGCTCAGTAGTGAAATTTTTCTTAGTTGGCGTTTTGCGCCAGCTTAGAAAAAGGTCGAGATTTGAAACAATTGTGAACTTCAATTGGTTCAAATTCGTACCCACTACGTTCCAGCCCAATCGACTTTGTTGTGGAGGGCGGCAAATTTAACAACATTCATACAAATTAAATATCTAAATTATTTTTGACGACCAACTAAAATCGTTGAGCCAACAGTTATTTGATTAACCTGACTCCAATCAATTAAGTTATTATCTACGTTAAACAATAACGGTGTCATATTGATAAAAGCTTCTCTTTCTTTGGGAGAAACATCATAAGTCTTCGTAGCATCAATTTGATCAACTAGGTCATAATGCTCCTCAAAATAGTCTAAAACTCTTTGATTAGAGTACTTCTCTTGCTTTAATTGATCCTTAGCTTGTTTTCGTAATTCTTGGACATGATACTCATTGGGAATAACCTTTAAAACGTAACCATTTTTGAGAATTCGATTGAACTCATTGTAATTAGCTGGAGAAAATATATCGATAATACCATCGATTGAGTCTGCCTGTATTGGAAGGTGCGCTAAATCACCAATAAACCACTTTACCGGAGTGTTAGGACCTTTTGCAGCTAACTGAATAGAATCCTTGGAAATATCAAATGCTAAAACCTCTCTGTCAGGTAACTGAACAATCTTTTTGGAATAATAGCCTTCACCACAACCAACATCTAGAACATTATTTATTTTTAGATCACTTATTAATTGCAATAACTTTTGAGCAATGTGATCATACATCCCTTGTTCCAAAATCAAATGACGATTCTCAAATGAGGCTAAATCATAATTTTTTTGTTGTTTATTATTTAAAACAAAATCAACATACCCCTTTTTGGATATATCAAAGTTATGCCCTTGTGGACAAATCAAACTATTATCACTTAAAGATAATTTTTCTCCACAGATCGGGCACTGAAAAAAATCATCACTATTACTAAATTTTTGAATTTTACTATTCATAAAACACCTTATTCTTCCTGGGATACTAATTGTGGCATTGCATTGCTTAAAAAACTATTGGCAAATGCATCGTCATATATCCATGCATTAATTTGATCCTTTCTTAATATCAGTGGCATTCGATCATGGATTTTGATCATTGATTCATTAGGCTCGGTTGTAAATAAAATACTCTGTGGTTTCTCATCAAAGTAATTATAACAACCAGCAATAAATAAAGTTTGAGGATCATTACTGAAATTGAATTTATACTTTTGTTTTGCTTTGCTCCATTCAAAAAATCCAGTCGTTGGATAAACACAGCGCCTATTTTTAAAAGAATCCGCAAACATTTTTTTCTGACGAACTGTTTCTGAACGAGCATTAATAATTGCTTGTCCGGTCTTAAATCCAGGAAATCCCCATTTCATTGCCACGACCTGAACTTGACGTTGTCCTGCAATTATCAAGGCCGTTTCATCGGTGGGAAAAACTTCACCAGTTTTAGGTTTAAAACCAGCATCTACTGCCAACTGGTAAATTCTTTTAATTTCAGGATTCTTATCAGGTTCAAACATATAACGTCCGCACATAATTTTTCTCCTCAGATATATTCTCACTATTAATTATGCCCCAAAAGAGAATTAGAACCTAATCAATATTTTCAAATAAAAAAAGTTACTCACCAATTAGTAATCAGTGGATAACTTTATAAATAATTTTTAAATATCTTTAGGCCATTGATTTCCAAAATCACGTTGAGGAAGACAAAGTAAAACTATCAAAGCAATCTCACCAACGAACGGAATTAAGCTAATTAAAAGCCACCAACCATGCATCTTTCGATCATGTAGACGGCGAATCATGGCTGTAAAAATTGCTATCCAGTAATACCCCATCGTAATTGCTAAGGCTACTCCCAAAATAGTGCTCCAATAATAATCTTCAACTGGCATTTTGGTAATTGCCCAAGCCAATAGCGCCATAATAACGTAAGCTACGACCGTCATACCTAAATATCCCCACCAAAAATCCTTACGGCTCATTCTTTTAGCACCAATAAATAAATCTTGAAAATATAATCTAGTTGATGAAATAATTCCTGGTCGAAAACTCTCGTTCCATACTTGTTCTTTCATTTGCATTTAAATTTCTCCTAAATATGAATACCGACTACAAAACCTAAAATACCAAAAACGTAAGTCAAAATAAAGTACCAAAAACAACGCCATACTCGATGTTGAAACCACAACTGACTTAATTCCATGTTGAAAGTTCCATAAGTAGTAAATCCTCCACAGAATCCGGTACCTAATAGTAATAATATCGCACCGTTATGAATTTGTGCAGTGAAGATACCCAAAAGTAAGGCTCCCAAAATATTAATAAGTAACGTAACGATTGGAAAATCAATTTTGATTTTTGACTGTTGTAGCGTCAATTCATTTCTTAAAAAAGCTCCAACAGTAGCACCAAATCCTACTAAAAGAAAGTTAGTCATTATTATGGCCTCGCTTTCTCTTAGCATAATCATTGAAGGCCTGCCCTGCTGCCCAATAGTTTCCTAAAATTGCCAAGGCAAAGCCGCCAACTAAGGTAACAGTTAAATATATAAATAACAACCACCAATGACCAGAAGCATATAAATGATAAGTATCAGCCGTAAAAGTTGAAAACGTGGTATATGAGCCCAAGACCCCAGTACTCAAGGTTAAAACAACTCTTGGTGATAAATTATATCGATCTTGTAAATAATGAATTAAAAATGGTAGAACCAATGCCCCACTTAAATTGGCAATTAAAGTTCCCAAAGGAAAACCATTACTTGTTTTAAAAATAAGGCTTTCTAAATAACGCAAGTCGCTTCCAATAAAGGCACCGATGAATAAAAATAGGAAAATTTCTCCTCTTTTTCGCATCTCCTATTAATTCCCTTCTCATAAAAGTCACAATAATATTTAAATT
This sequence comes from Companilactobacillus musae, assembly GCF_003967595.1. Lineage (GTDB taxonomy): Bacteria > Bacillota > Bacilli > Lactobacillales > Lactobacillaceae > Companilactobacillus > Companilactobacillus musae. The sequence continues at coordinate 316,085 of NZ_BIFW01000002.1, forward strand.
AAAAAATCCACCAATTCTCAAGCGAATTGATGGACTGAATAGTTTAAATAAAATATTTAAGCTATATTTTTAATTTATAAAAAATTATGTCCGAACTCTTATTGATTATTTTTTACTTTCAACGGCGTGGCCACCGAATTCATTACGCAAAGCCGCAACGACTTTACCTGTGAAAGTATCATCTTCAAGTGAACGGTAACGCATCATTAATGATGCTGCAATAACAGGAGTTGGAACTTGTAATCTTAATGCTTCATCCAAAGTCCATTTACCTTCTCCAGATGAATGCATAACCCCTTTTATTTCGTCTAACTTAGGATCTTTTGAAAAGGCAGATTGAGTTAATTCCATTAGCCAACCACGAATAACTGAACCATGTTCCCAAACTTTGGCAACAGCTTCGTTATCATAATCAAATTGACTATGTTCTAACACATCAAAACCTTCGGCGATTGCTTGCATCATACCGTATTCAATACCGTTGTGAACCATCTTTAAGTAGTGACCACTACCAGCTCTTCCAGTATACAAGTAACCATCAGTTTGAGCAATTCCTTTGAAAATTGGTTCAATATATTCAAAAGTTTTTTCATCATCTCCACCAATCATGAAGTTTCCATCACGATTAGCGCCGCTCATACCGCCTGATGTACCAACATCGAAGAATTTGATATTCTTATCAGTTAGGATCTTATTGTGTTGCAATGAATCTTCGTAAAATGAATTTCCACCATCAATAACAATGTCATTTTCATCAAGAATTTCACTCAAGGTATTGATTGTATTATTTGTAGGTTCCCCTGCTGGTAACATTACCCAAACAATACGTGGTGCGCTTAAAGTTTCAACAGCTTCCTTCAAACTCTTCTTTACGTGTGCACCAAGAGTTGAGGCATCGTTTCTAGCACCATCGCTTAAATCAAAAGCAACCACTTCATTACCATTACGAATCAAATTCTCGGTTAAATTGATTCCCATCTTACCGAGCCCAATCATTGCTAATTTCAAAATTAATCCTCCTAAGTTGTGTTCTCACAAGTTCTAATTATACATAAAAAAGCCGCACCAAAACCAACATTTTGGTACGACCCGATTGCTCAAGAGGTTGATATCATAAGCTTAATTGGCTGACTAGCCCATAAACCTATTCCACCAATGACCTTTCTTGTCATCATTTACTTTTTCATTCACACGTTCCTTGATATTTTCATCTTTTTCAGAACCAGTGTTTTCAATCTTTTCTTTAGCCTGTTGCTTCAAAGTATCTAATTCAACTTGTAGTTGTTCTTTTGATTTTTGAGCATCAGTTAACTCATCTTGTAGCTCTTTTATAGTCAAAGCATTCTTTTTGTTTTCAGATTCCAATTTAGCAATGGTAGTTTGCATCTTAGAAATCTCATCATCTTGTTTCACTTCAGCTTGTTTATTCTCTTCAGCGACTGGATATATTTGTGCAGCCGAAGTTTCCAAAGTCATCTTTGGTCCATGACTAAGTTTTACCATTTCTTTGAAATCTTCGATATTTTTTTGAGTGTATAGTCGATTATTTTGACTATTACGTTCAAAATATTTGCTGTTGTCAGTCGTACGTTCAACGATCAAAGAATATTTACGTAGCGTTGCAACGCTTATACCCAAGTCTTTTGCGGCTTGTGCAGGAGTTAATAAATTGTTAGTTTTTACTTTACTCAAAAGGATTCCCCCAAGGTTGTTCATTCTCTTCATTATAAAAATAATGATTGTTAAGTTCAACTACAAATCGAATCTTAAGCAAATTAAAATCGTCCTAGCTATATTTTAACTGCTAAATTGGCTATACTAAAGATGTAAAAATAAAATAATTACTCTTAGCCGACGCAGTCGGTTTTTCTTTGGTGTATAATTCGTCTTACAAGAATAGAAGGGGAAATCATATATTGTCTAGTTCTACAATTACAACAAACTTTATTATCATACTGATAACCTTTATCTTTGCCTTCTTCTTCGTGGCTGCCGAATTTGCCCTCGTGCAAACCAGACCCAGCCAATTAGAGGATGCAATACAAAAGGGTACCGGTAACAAAAAGAAATTACAGCGCGCTTTATTAATGGTCAATAACCTAAATGAATATTTATCAACAACACAAGTTGGTACAAGTATTGCTGGTATTATTCTAGGTTGGATCGGTGAAAGTACTATTGAATATCTTCTAGTGGAAGTTTTCGGCGTTGTTCATATCTCTGCTGGTGGCAGTAGTGGTTTACATGCATTAAGCTCAATTATCGGTGTTCTTCTACTAACTTATCTGGAAGTTGTTATAACAGAGATTGTTCCTAAGAACATCTCAATCGATAAACCAATGCCAATGCTAATGATGGTTGTTACGCCATTACGTTTCTTCCATTTAGCAGTTTATCCATTCGTTTGGTTATTAAATGTTTCGGCTTCAGGTATTGTTCGTTTGATGGGTATGAAGCCAGCTGATTCTGAAAATGAGGTCTTCTCACAATCAGAAATTCTTAGACTTTCTAAGTCATCAATCAAAGGTGGCGATATGGAGCCTGATGATGTTATTTTTATGCAACGTGCTTTTGAATTAAATGACAAAGTTGCTAAGGATATCATGGTCGATCGTACTAGCCTTTACGTTGTTGATATTACTGACAAGGTAAAGGATGTCATTAAAGATTATTTACAACAAGGTTTTTCAAGATTTCCAGTTGTTGCTGATAACGATAAAGATAAGGTTCTCGGATATGTTTATGCTTACGATATTGTTCGTCAAAATCAAGTTGATGGCGATGTTGGCATTAGTCGTATTTTAAGATCAGTTAATACCGTTCCTGAAACAATGCCTATCCAAGATATCTTGTCAAAGATGATCAAAAAGCAAACACCTATTGTCGTAGTTGTCGATGAATACGGTGGTACTAGTGGTATCGTTACTGATAAAGATATTTACGAAGAATTATTCGGTACCGTTAAAGATGAAATTGATGATGTTTCTGATGAATATATCGTTAAAAATCAAGATGGTACATATAACGTTTCAGGTAAAACTACGCTTTACGATTTCGAGCGTTACTTCAGAACTGATGTTAAGGAATTCCAAAAATCAGATATCATTACTGTTGGTGGCTATCTAATTGAAAAGTATCCAAACTTACAAAAGGGTTCTACCTTAGAGTTAGATAACTTTAAATTTGAAGTTGCCGAATTCGATCACGGATTCGTGAACTGGTTCAAAGTTACCCTTGATACTACAGCTATTACTAAGCAAGATAACTTAGCATCTCTAACAGATGTTGATGATTTAAAAGAATAAATATAGAAGGGCTCTAATGACCATAAAAAGTCATTAGAACCCTTCTTTGATAAAATAAAAAAACTGAACTCTAAATTAAGAGTTCAGTTTTTTTGACTGCTTATTAGCTCTTAAACCTTCGATTTTATCAAAATCTACTAGATTTAATTTATTTATAAATAGTGTTGCTACGATTATCAAGAACGTCAAAAATGAAATGCGACGAGTTATTTTCTGTGTTGGTGTTTCAAAGTAATCTACAACTACTTTACCTTTGCCACTAACTGTAACTTGGGCTAAGTTATTATGCTTTTTATCCATTTTTAATTCAGAAACTTTACCGCTAGATTGTGTCGATTGAAATCCATAATAACCGATAATTGGCACATCAATTTTTGTTTTATGAGCGTTCTTAAAATCAAAGCTTAGTCGCGTTCCATACTGCTTAAAGCCACTTAATTTAGCTTTACCACTGATTACTTTAGGTTTATGAGAAGCCCTCTCTAATGCGCTTAAACTGGTCCCTTGAGGTAAATATTCTTGTCCTTTGCCAATACTGTATGGATAAAGTTGATTATATTCTTCATGAGTAATCAATTGTAACGGTGAATTATTAACCAACTGATATTCGGACGAAAGAGCAAACAAAACTACAAAGAACATTAAGCCAGCCTTAGCCAATTTAGATGAAAAAATATTCAACGGATCAGAAGCTATAAAGACCGCCAATAGAATTGTTACAATCATATCCAATCGCCAAGGATACTGCATCATTTTCAATGGTGTTTGATCAAAAAATTCCCAAGGAAATAATTTTGTACTGCAAAGCAACAAAATAATTCCAATAATAGAAAAATGTTTCACCGCAGAATTTTTAATTTTAGTAGCCGATACTAAAATAACTATGGCTGCCAAAATCACGATCAAACCAACATTAGGCTGGCCAATCATATTATTTAAACTCCAATTAGTTACGTCAGCAAAGTTGGAAGCCCCATTAGGCAACGTACCCTTCGTCTGTGTCAGGATAAATTTTGTATGCCATACCTGCTCTAATGCTGGCAAAAAATATGCGGCTGTTAAAAGCGCTGAAACTATTGTTGCCCAAAGTAACGATAACAATCTCTTGGGATTTATTTTCAGCTCTTGATACTGACATCCTGCCACGATGATAATCAAAATTGCTACTAACATTGGCGTGATCGCATGGGAATAGACAATTCCCGTCATTCCAAACGCTAAATACAGCCACTGTTTACGATTACCGTAAAATATTTCATAAATACCAAGTAAAACAACCGGTAGAAAAACGAAGGCTGCCACTTCACCAATATCATGACGAAAAACTAAATCATATAAGCGGTAAGTTGACAAAGTATAAACAAAACTGAATACCAAACTATTCAAATATTTATGACTAACTTTATAGAAGCATAGAAATGACACTCCTAAAGTCAAAAAATTCATGAATAAATAATATCCAATTAAAGTTTGAGCACTAGTCAATCCCATCAATCTAAGAAACGCTGCTGGATAAAGCATAAAATCAGAATAAAAAATATTAACAATATAACCAAAGCCATTCATAAATGACATATTCAGAATAGGAAAGAACTGATGTCGTTGCAGTGAATGATACAATCCTTCGATTCTCATCATATGAAAACGATCATCGCTTGTTCCCAAATATGACCAAATCTTACCTTGATAAATTTGTGTTTGATAAATTGTTAAAAAGCTAACTACTAAAAATAAGACGATAGTGAAAACAATTATCGCAATTTTTTTAGATTCTTTTTTCCTCAAAAAAGCTAATTGCATAAAATCCAATACCTTCCTTTGATACATGCACGTTACATTATACTAACTACTTATTAATTAAGGATACTCTATTTTTCATTCTTTTTTTGAAAATTATGCAAAGAATCAAAACTAGTAAACTTATTCCAGAAAGTATTTTACTGCCCTTTTGAATAAAAGTTTTGTAATAATTTATTTCAACGCACCCACTACCGTTGATTGTTATCTTTCCTAATCCATTACTTTTTTGATCCATCGTTAATCGTGAAACTTGTCCTGTAGATTCTTTAGACGAATATCCATAATATGCAATGATGGGAATTGTTATTGTAGCATTTTTAGCATTCTGAAAATCAAATGCTAACTTAGATCCTTGTTGAGAAAAATTTTTAATTTTTGCAGTTCCACTTTTGACTACAGGAACATGAGCAGCCTTATGTAAGTCACTTAAATTAGCATCTTGAGGAAGATATTCTTCGCCGCCACCAATACTGTAGACGTCCAATTCATTAAAAGATTTATAGCTATCATATTCATAGGGATGATTGCGAATCAAAGTGTCTTCACTATTGACGATCAAACCCAAAGTTAACATTACAATAATAATTTTCTTCCAGTCTGAATTAAACCAATTTAATGGGTCGCTGGCTAAACAAATAGCAAAAAGAATTGTGATCAACATATCCAATCGCCAAGGAAATTGAATCATATTTAAAGGTGTTTTAACAAAAAATTTCCAAGGAAAAAGATCTGTCGTCATAAATAATAGGATTTCTCCTATGATAGAAAAGTCACGAATAACTGGTGTCTTAATTTTCCAAATTATAAATGGAATAATTATCGCTACTATCAGCATTATTAAACCGATATTTTGATTATACAAATCATTAGTAACACTCCAACTAAACAATTGCTTAATAGTCATACCGCTTTGAGAAACGTCGATCAAAGGCGAATTAGTTAACTTAAATTGCGTATGTTTTAATTGCTCAAACATTGGTAGAAAATAAGCCAAACTTAAGGCTAACGAAACTATTCCCGCATAAAATAATTTTAAAATACGTTGTGGTTCCTTAATCAAAATTTTGATTCTGAATAAAATGATCCAAAAAATAAAAATAGCAATTAATATCGGTGACAAAGCGTGCGAATAAATCACCATGACCATTCCAAGTGTTAAATAAAGCCATTTATTTTCATCACCATAAAATATCTCGTAGATTCCTAAAATAACAATTGGTAAAAACGTCAAAGTTAGAGTTTCTCCAATATCAAAACGTCGCACCATATCAAAAATACGATATACCGATAGTGTATAAATAAAACTGAATAATAAACTCTTATCGTAATTACGACTGACCTGATAATAAGTTCCAAAAGAAATTAGAAAAGTCACAAAATTCAAGACAATATAAAAAACAATAAACGATTGAATCGTCGTTAATCCTATTAATCTTAAAAAGGCCACGGGATAAAGCCAAAGATTGGCATAAAAAATATTAGATATATACCCAAAACCACCTAAAAAGGACATATTAACGACTGGAAAAAATTGACCATATTTAAGAGCTTCATATAGCCCTTCCATCCTCATCACGTGAAATCGACCATCATTATTCATTCCCAAAAATGACCAGATATGACCATTCAAATCAGTTAAATAAATGGAAATCAGACTGACTATTAAGAATAATAGTAATGTTAGCAACAACTTATGATCTTCAAATATCCTTTTCATAATTGCCTTCTTGATAGAAAAAGGGAGTTCGAAGACAAACGTCTCCAAACTCCCTCAATTATTTATATTTTAATTTCAGCTAATTCTTAATATTATCAATAATATTAATATTTCCGTCAATTATCTCTTTTGTATTTGAGAAAATCAACAAATCAGTCTTAGGATTTACCTTTAAAGTCATCCCATCATCAAAAAAACTACGAGCACTATCTTTGAAATAAATCTTCCCCACAGCACTATCTAATTGAATTGGATAATCTTTCAATTCATCATCGTCAACAGCAATGATTCGAAACTTCGTCAATAAAGCACAAGTTCCTTCATCTGAGTATTTACCAAAACCATCATCTAGGTCCAAAAGCAATTTTTTGCCAGCATCAACGTACTTTTGCAATTTAGCCTGCGCTTCTTTTGTAACATTAATCTTCATATATACACCTCAATACTTATACTTCGTTGTACTACCCCAATCGACTAAACTTACGATAAAGACCATAAAAATAATCGAGATATAGCTCAACAAAATACCATTGAGAACATTATAGAGAACATCCCTAATGTTGTAATCTATATTGCTTACAATCAAGTCCTGTAAAGGATAATAAGTAGCTCCCAGCAATAATGCCAACAAAATTGATGTACAAATACCTACTGTTCCTAAATGGTGAAAGAACAACATATTTGAATGTACTTTGATTCTTAATCTAACAGCTAACAGTACAAAAATAACTGCTGCTACAACCATTATTATCTTGATCAATTTTTTGATAGTTTGAACTTGTTCTATCACTTGTTCTATCGGTCCTAAATCATTATCCACAATTTGATTCATAATATCTTGATTACTGTTAATAACTTGATCGATCTCACTGTTGATATTTAACCCGTATTGATTAGCTTCTTTTTTTAACTTTAGACTGATAGTTGCTAAAATAGCACTACCAATCGTTAACTTAGAATCATCACCGTAAACTTCATCCACGGAAGTATTAATTATTTTTTTAACATCACTATTAGTCAGATTAACTGCTGAAAGATTGGAAGATGCTGAATAGCTGTTTACCAATCTTCCCAAACGTTGATTTGTATAATTCTTGATCAAAGTAACGTTAGTCTCACTACTGACAACTTTTTTCACGTAGTTGCTATTCAGAACCGTTGACAGAGTTATCCCTAGAAAGACAATTACCATTAAACAAATTGACAATAAGACTAAAGTAAAACCGTGTCTGTTGTACGACAATGATTCGTTCATAATTTTTAATTCTCCATAGCTAGTTTAGCAATTTCTTGTGGTTCATTAACGATCCATTCAGAATCGGCCGCTTTCAATTCAGCGTAATCCCCAAAGCCATAAGTAACACCTATGGCTTTCAAATTGTTCTTATGTGCCCCCACAATATCACTGCTACGATCCCCAACCATAACAAGATTCTTTGGATCTAGTTCAACTGATGTCTTGTCAATTCCATAAGAAATAACATCTTCCTTTAAAGAACGAACTGATTCGTCCTCAGCTGCACCAAATACGTGTCTAACATATTGTTTCATATTCAACTGATCAATAATTTGTTTTGCAAAGATTTCTGGTTTAGAAGTCGCGATAAAAATCTCTTTATCAGCTTTCTTCAAGGACTCCATCATATCATAAACACCATCGAAAACTGTATACTCTTCCCATCCTTCCTCTTGATAATACTCACGAAAAGCATCAATACTTTGATTGATCAACGGATCATCCGCCGCTACATGATCATATTTTTGCAAGGATGCACCTAAAGTAGGACCAATAAAATTATGCAAAGTTACATCGTCATGCGGAACGAAACCTAATGTATGCTTGTACATGTATTTCAAACTCTTCATAATTCCTGTTTCAGAATTAATAATGGTTCCATCCAAATCAAAAAATAAATTGTTCAAATTAAATTCATCCTTTTATGTTAAATTTAAGTTATGTAAAGAGTATATAGCATTCAATAGAAAATAACTAACAGTCGCAGGTAGAGTATGGTAAAAATTAAAAAACCTAAAAATTACACCAGCCTCGATGAAGGATTAACTCAACAAGCAGTTGATTCACAAATACAACGAGGGCTGACAAACGTTCAAATCAAGAAACTGTCGCGTCCAATTCCCAAAATTTTAGCCGATAATTTATTCACATTATTTAACTTTTTAAACTTGGTCATTGCCATTCTAATTTTTTGGACTGGTTCATATCGTAATTTGTTCTTCCTAGGCCCAGTAATTGCCAATATCATTATTGGAAGTTACCAAGAAATCCGTGCCAAACTAACTGTTGATAAAATCAGTTTAGTTAATGTTTCAACTTTCACAGTTACTCGAAACAGTCAGGATGAAAAAGTCGATATTGCTGACTTAGTTGAAGACGATATCGTTACTATCAAACGTGGCGATACTATCCCAGCTGATGGTATTGTTCGCTATTCCAATGGTTTACAAACCAACGAGTCTAGTATCACTGGTGAAGCCGATACTATTAGTAAAACCATTGACGATGAAGTTTTTTCCGGCAGCTTTGTTGTTGCTGGTCAAGCTAAGATTCAATTGACCCAAGTTGGTAAGGAAAGTTTTGTCTCCAAGATTTCATCCGCAGTTGGTAAGGAAAAGCGTTCTGTTAGTGTCTTGATGAAAATCATCAATAATATCATTAAAATTCTAACATATACTATCATACCAATTGGATTACTTCTGTTTTTCCGCTCGTTCTCCAAGAATGGCGATATTGCTAAATCTATTTTAGGAACTTCAGCCTCGGTCATCGGAATGATTCCTGAAGGTTTAGTACTTCTAACTTCAGTCGCTCTGGCAACCGGTGCCTATAATCTTTCTAAAAGACGTATCTTAGTTCGTTCACTCAGTGCCATCGAAACATTAGCACGAGTTGATATTCTTTGCTTAGACAAAACAGGTACGATCACAACTGGTAAATTAACTGTTAAAGACACTTTAACATATGGTGTCAGTCAAAAAACGGTTCAAGCAATTGCTCAAAAAATTGTTGATGCTACACAAGAAACTAATGCCACCGCTCAAGCAGTTAAGGCATTAAACATCGAAGCTTTCCCAAAAGATGTTAAAGAAGTGATTCCTTTCTCATCTGAAACTAAATATTCCGGATTCATAGATAACGACAATGTTCGTTATCTCATGGGTGCACCAGAATTTATCATCAAACATCCCAATTCAAAAATTACTCAAACTATTCAAGAAGCGGCCGAAAAGGGATTTCGTGTCATTGCTATTTTAAAGGAGAGTCCTGAACAAGAACTTCTAGGTCTATTAATGATTGCTGATGAAGTAAGAAAACAAGCCCCAGATACCTTTAATTATTTACGTAATCAAGGTATTGATCTCAAAATAATCTCTGGTGATAATCCTGTGACCGTTGCTAACGTTGCAGCTCAAGCTGGCATTGCTTCAGGTCATGATTATATCGACATGAGTACAGTTACTGAAGATACTGATTACCACAATCTAGTAAAAAATTATAAAATCTTTGGTCGCGTTCGTCCTAGTCAAAAATCTGATTTAATAAAAGCTATGCAAGAGAATGGTTTAACCGTTGGTATGACCGGTGATGGTGTCAACGATGTCTTGGCAATGCGTCAATCTGATTGTAGTATCGCTATTGCTGGTGAAAGTGACGCTGCTGAAGCGGCAGCCGATTTCGTACTATTAGATCGTAACTTCGACTCAATGATCTTTATGCTTAACGAAGGACGTCGAGTAATCAATAATGTCGAACGTGTGGCTTCATTATTCCTTATTAAAACGATTTATTCTGTCGTTTTATCAATTCTCTTCATCATCTTAGGAACCGGCTATCCATTCCAGCCATCACAATTAACGCCAATCAACGCTTTAACAGTTGGTATTCCTACCTTCCTACTAGCATTAGAGCCTAATTACACCCCACCAGCCGGACGTTTTATGCATAACGTTATGGAGATTGCTTTACCAGCTGCCATCTGTAATATTCTTTTCATTATTACTATCTCTATTCTAGGTAACCATCTCAATTTCAGTTATGAAACAACCTCAACCCTATCCGTTTTCACCATTGGATTAATTGGATTCTGTGCCTTAATTTCAATCAGTAATCCTCTCTTTATTAGGAAAAAAGTAATGATAGCCATTGCTTTTGCACTCTTTATTATTACTTTTATCTTCAGTGGTAATGCCTTTGGACTTCAAAATATTTTAAATTGGCACTATACATATCTTTACTTGGCCATTTTCTTTACTTCTTGGCCCCTGTTTATGTTTATGCGCGAAGTTCTCGGACGTCGGGTTTTCTCTCGTATCAATTGGAAATAATTAAAAATCAAAAAAGAAGAACAGTGTCTACTATAAGTGTCAGGTATTTTACTACCCTGAATACTTAATAGGCACTGTTCTTTTTTGATTATTGTCTAGGCTTAATTTTTTTCAATACAATTGTTCCTAAAATTATTGCCACCACTAAGGCTCCACCAATTATTGTTTGGTTAACCTTTAAAACACTTAGGGTATAAATGACTATAAAAACAATTACCCCCATGATCATGCCATACATACTTTTATCCATAAATCTTGTCCTCATTTATCCATTCTCATAATCAAGGCAATTGCATAAACGACTAAAGCTATCAAAACTATATAGACTAAACTCTGAACAATTCCATTCATATGCAAAGTTGTCATAATCGCGACAACCAATCCAGCCAACATTGCCACAATCAACATTCTAATCATTTTACGCATTTATTTTGCCTCCTTACTTTATCTTCAAGTGTACTCTTTTGTGAAATCGGATACAAAAAGTATAAAAAAAGTTCTAGGTAGAGGGTTAACCCTTTACTTAGAACTAATTTTTAAAATTATTTAAGAGTTGAATCAGATGCTTTGATCCATTCATCAGTGGCAACACGATACATCTTTTTACCTCTGATTGTTGCTGAACGATCAGTATACCAAGGAGTATTAACATCTAGAGCACGATCGATGATCAATTGACCTTTAGTATTGTAAACAGGAGTTACATTATCACCATTTGTAACGGCAACAGTTTGTAATGGTGTGTATTTATAAACGTCACTAGCTTTAACATATTCATTTGTAGCAACGCGATAGTATTCAGCGCCATTGATTGTCAAAGTCTTGTCGATGATCCAATCTGAACCTTCTGATAGAACAACATCTTTATTCAATTTACCTTTTTCATTGTAAATCTTAATATCGCCATTCTTTGGATATCCGGCAACGATATTATCAACAGTTTGGTCTGATTTTTGAACATAGATTGTAGCATTAGGAGTATCCTTGTCAATCTCATAGTTCACATCATCTGCATTGACAAAAGCATAACCATCTGGTGATTTAAGAACAATCTTAGAACCATCAGCACCCTTACCAGCTTGAGTACCAACTTCTTTGCCAGTATCTTGGTCAACATAAGAAATGTTGTATGGTGTATCAGCTGCAACGACATACTTAGTTACAGTTTGGTTATTCTTCAAAAGAATGAAGCCATTATCGAGAATTGATGCAAAAGCATAATTTTCTGGAGCAGTTAGGCTTACATATGTACCAAGATCACCTGTTCCATTCACTTCAGTTCCAACTGTCTTGCCAGTTGTCTTATCTTTAAAGGTTACAGTGTAGCTCAAACTATTTTCACTACTTGCCTTAGGTTTAACATAAATATCTTTTGATTTTTGGTCAGCATTAAGAGTTTGAATAGTATCAGATGAATCAACAAGTTCATAATCAGTTGGGACCTTTGGTAATACAGCTTTTGCACCATTATTACCACTCATCTTATCTGTACCAACACTTTCTCCATCCATTATGTTAACAAAGTTAACTTTAGTATCAGCATTCTTAGTTACATAGTATGTCTTTGTGTGGTTAGCTACTGTAGCATCAAATTCAACTGGGGATTGTGTGATTTTAGTACCGGTTGGTTTATTGTTCTCAATATCGATGGCACTAACTGGTACTGTGGCAGCTGGATTTTTAACAGCTGGAGCATAAGTACCGATAACTTTACCTGAATTTATATCTTTATAAGAAACAATTGGATATGCATTATCGGCATCCACTTTAGTTGTCATTGCATCGGAATTGAATGTTATATCTTCATTAGTTCCGGAATCAACAACTGCTTTTCCGGCTGAATCAATTGCCGTTGCAGTATATTTAACAGCGCCATCTGTACCACCATCAGTCTTCACAACGGAGTAGTTATTCCCTGCACTATCTGTTAAAAATGTTGGGATATCCAAGTCATCCGATGATGTAACAGTTTTTGTATTAAGTGAATCAAATTTAGGAGTATCGTAAATCTTCACAGTTCTTGTAGCAGGAATTCCCTCTTTATATGAGTCACTTGGTGTAATCCTAACTTGGCCGTCTTTAGCAGACATTTTTACGTTTGTTTCATTTGGGTTACCTTTAGGATCTGTACCATTAGTGGTATTAACGCTAACAGACGAAGGATCAGTGGCTATTGATATATCTTCGCCTTTTTTAAAGTTCATAACTTGATTATTATTGAATGATACAGTTGGTTTAGCAAACTTATAGTTAACATTAACCTTCTTAGTTGTTCCATCAAGCGTGTAACTAACTTCTGAAACAAAACCATTATCTGGTCTTGTTACAACTGTCATTGGAACTAGTTGTTGGTTTGAATCAACAATATTCAATTCACCTTGCAAGGCTTTAGCGTAGGCATCATCTGACTTCTCACCAAAAATTGGTGTTACGTCCATAGTTGCTCCATCTTTCAAATCTGAAAATGAAGTTTGAGAGTTAACCTTACTTGCAGTTGAACCTGAATTCAACAACTCATTAATTACTTGAATTACGTTATTAGCAATTGAACTCTTATCAACGTTAATAGTTGGAGTACTTGCGGCTTTTACAACTGTTGTATTTGCCCCTAAGATGGTGCTTGATAACAAAATACCAGTTAAAGCCATCATTTTAGCTTTTTTCATAATACATATCTCCCTGATAAGTTTATATATATATCTACACACCTTTAGCATATCAGGAATAAAGAAAAAAAGAAGATATTTTTATCTTCTTTTTTTAAAAAACTTAAATAAAACTTTATAATTTTTAAAATCAGGAAAAATCATACTAAATGTACTCTTATGTCAAAAGATTTTTGACGATTGGAATCTTATGTAATACATAAATTATCACTGTTGAAATTATCAATCCAATTATGAATACTCCAAGGTAATTAGCCGAATTGACAAATTTGACTACAACATTAATAGCAAGTCCATGAATCAAGTAAATTCCATAAGTTAATGGTGCAATAAACTCGATGACTTTTAAAAATCCATTACTATATCTTCCTTCATGTTCTTTTAAAATAAGGAATAGTAATGTGGAAATTATCGGTGTAGTCAATGGTGAAACAATATTAAGGAAAAACAGAGGACTGTGTGATGGAATAAATCTAACCACTACTTTGATCACAAATAGAACTAATAACAAGATTAAATATTGGGGTTGAGTAGCCTTTAATTTGACGTCCTTAGTCATTAAATATCCCAAAATAAAATATCCTAAATATGATGACAAAATGATCTGCGCCATACTGTAAAGATTAAAGATATTTCCAATTCTTTCAGGTGTAAATTGAACAACAGCTGGTAAAAAGACATTCATAACCATCCATAACCACAATAAATAGTTCAATAAACTTTTATCCATCTTGTCTACTAATAGTTTTAAAAATGGTGAAATCAAATATAATCCAAATAAAGAATAAATAAACCAATAAGAAATCAATACCGGTTGATGGAATATCAAGGCGACTGTCACCATAAATTGATGAAGATTAAAGACACCATCAACTTTACTACCTGGATAAGCACTAATTATCGACCACAAAACAAATGGTACGACGACTCGTACTAAACGGTGTTTAAATAAATAACTTACACTGTAAGTTTTCTTACTATTCAAGATAGTTGCACCACTGATCATAAAGAACATTGGTACAGCTACTTCAGTAATCCCAACGATAACGTTCGATCCTCCCCAAGATAACGAACCGTCCGGATTACCGATTCTAAATGAACACGAGTGCGCCAAGACCACTAAGATCATAGCAACAACACGTATTACATCAATATAAATTACGCGCTTAGACTTCATATGTTCCCCCTATAAAAATATAACAAAAATTATATTATCACTCCATCTTCCTTTATCAAAGAAATATTAAGGCATTACGTAAAAAAGATACCACTAACCAGTCGTTAGAAGTATCTTTTTTAACACATCTTATGAATATTTAATATCGTCTTCGATGTCGCATAAAAATTTCGTGGTTCTTCTCCATGCCACACAAATAAATTATCGACAAAACCACTACCGCAAATAATGCCAAAATAGCGTTAGGTTGATTTAGAAAATAAAGAACTATGGCTATCAAAACTAATACTATAATTGATAATCTCAGTGTCACTTTCGGTACTTTATCTTTCATATACAATTACCTCTTTGCCTTGAGATTTTACTACATTATGGAATGATTTGTTAAGTGATGCAATTACAATGCTCAAAATAATATATATCAATATTCAATATAAATATATTGTTTATCGATATATTGAGTAGTAAAATAACATCAATATACGAGGAGAATAACTTATGAAAATCAAAACAACTCTTTTAAAAATCGTCACACTGATTATAGACGCCTTCGTCGCTTTCTTTGCCTTCACATTAACTATGGACCTAATCTCTTCAATTCGTGATCATTCTATTTTCGGATTACAAATTTCAACGATAATTTCTTTATATTTGGCCGTCCTAGTAATTTTGGGTATTAGCTTCTGTTTCTTTAAAATTTTTAGACTAATTGACACTCATAAATTCTTTACCACAACAGCCCTCAAATTAGTTAAAACTATTCGTTACCTTTTTATCACTGGCACCGTGGTCTTAATGGGCATCCTTCCTTTTGTCTACTACACCGCGGACCAAGCAGACGCCCCCGGAATTATTATTATTGCTTTAGGTATTATTTTTATTCCATTAGTCATTGCTGCTTTTATTTCCGTTATGGAAAAAATCCTCATCAACTCTATCCAATTTAAACAAGAAAATGAATTAACAATTTAGAGGTAACTCATGATCAAAATAAACCTAGATCTTTTATTACTAAAAAGAAAAATGAGTGTTACTGAACTCTCCAAAAGAGTTGGTATCACTCAAGCTAATCTCTCTATTCTCAAAACCAGTAAAGCCAAGGCTATTAGATTTTCTACACTAGAAAAAATCTGCCAAGTCCTTGATTGTCAACCTGGTGATATTCTCGAATACGTTGCTGAATAAGTTAGACAGATTGTATATAGTTCCAAAATGCTAAGGAACTTAACTTCCACTCTATTTTTCATAAAATCATCAAACATTATTTACAAATTATAATTTTTCTTATGATAAGATGCATTTGAACAATGAGAAAGGAGTCGGAAAAATGGCAAAGAAAATCATCGCTGTTGCGCTAGATATCAAAAAGATCCCTTATGTTAACGAAACTGTAGTTATTTTCACTCCTGGGAAACAGAAAATTTGGTATACCGCTAATACCAAAGCTATCGAAATACCAAATTATATAAAAGTTAGTGACAATTTATTGAATTCATTTATAAAGAAATTTCTCAAAAAATCTCATAAACAAAATCTATTTACCTTTAATTATTTCACCAATAAAGTTGCCAACTATTTAAAAAATCATCCCTATGATGAAGTTATTTTTGAAAATGACGAACTTAAAAACAAGATCTTACCTAATTTTAAAAATCAAAATGAATATGTTATCAAAAATAAAAGAGCCCTATCCACCGAAGGATAGGCTCTTTTTTATTATTTAACTACCTCAGAAATCTTTTCATCACCAGAAACAAAATTATAATCACGTTTGATGGTTGAAGGAGTTTCAATAGTCTGGGCAATAACTTTAGCTACATCGCCTCTTGAAACTGAACCACCTTCACGATTTGTTTGGATTTTTATTTTTCCAGTAGCAGTAGCATCCGTCAAAGTACCAGGGTGAACAATTGTATAATCCAAATCTGTTCCACGAAGATACTTGTCAGCATAATGTTTAGCAATATAATATGGTCTAATTCCAGAAGCATCCCACTTACTGCGATCATCACTATATACGGCACTGACCATGATATAGCGTTTGATACCAAGTTCTTGGGATACAACCATTGTCTTAATAGCACCATCCAAATCAATTTCCATTGTCAAATCATATCCAGCGCCACCAGCACCAGCTGAAAAGACAATCGTATCAGCTCCAGATTGAGAAATTGATTCTTTAATTTCAGCTGCCGGAGCAGTTAAATCGATATATTGTGTAGGGATATTCTCAGCTTGATAGGCTTCGATCTGTTCCTGATTACGCAAACCAGCCACAAAATCAATCTTTCTTGTCTGCAATTCATCTACTAATAAACGGCCAACTTTTCCATGTGCTCCAATAATAAGTACTTTCATTACAAATACCTCCCTCAAGTACAATTACTGTAACAACAAATATTTATTTTTTCCATTATTATGTATTAAAAAAAGCCTAGCGCCACAACCACTAAAAATGGTCATTGCACTAGACTTCCTTAATATTCATAAGTTTGTTCTATTTAATTTCTGTATAACTATCACGAACTTGGAACAATGAATCAATTGATTCATTTGATTCAGTCATGCGGATAGCGTCACCTACTAAATCAGTAACAGATAAAATCTTCAATTTATCAAATTGGCAATCATCAGGAACAATAATTGAATCTGAAACCAATACTTGCATCAAATCTGAAGCCTCTAATCTCTTAGCAGCATCTTTTGAGAAGATTGGGTGTGTAGCAACGGCTGAAATTGTCTTTGCACCGGCTACCTTTACAGCTTGAGCACTATTGATCATTCTAGTACCTGTATCAATAAGATCATCAACAATAACACATTGTTTACCATCAACATCACCGATAATATCAGGAACAACGTTGTCATCTTCAGTTGATCTTTGGTCAACGATAGCAATTTGTGAACCAAAGACTTCAGCTAAAGCACGAGCACGTTTAGTTGAGTTGTGATCTGGAGCGACGAAAACAAATTCATCAGGGTTTTTGATTCTCTTTTCAAAGTAACTAGCAAAGATAGGCATAGCACGCAAATGATCAACTGGAATATCAAAGAATCCTTGAATTTGATCAGCATGCATATCAAGTGCAATTACACGATCAACTGAATTTAATTCCAACATATTTGCAAACAACTTAGCTGAGATAGGTTCTCTTGAACGAGACTTTCTATCTGAACGAGTATAAGCGAAGTATGGCAAGACACAAGTAATTGTGTTAGCACTAGCACGTCTCAAAGCGTCAACGGCAATCATCAATTCCATAAAGTTATCATTAACAGGATCTGAAACTGAATGAATAATATAAACGTCTTTTCCACGTATACTTTCATTAATTTGGATATTGATCTCACCATCACTAAAGTGTGATACTGAAGCATCTAACAATGGAATTCCCATATATTCAGAAATTCTCTTAGCTAATGGTTTGTTACCATTTAAAGAAAGTAAAGCAATTTTATCTAATGTACTATTAGACATATTTGTCCTCCAAAATTATATAAGCACTGGTTTATCAATAGGTTTTCCCTCATTAGCGATGACCAAGCCCATGTCATTATCTGTTAATGCACGATCTCGATTCCGCATTCCTGATTGTGAAACTATCGTAAACTTATACTTTAATTTTACACTCAAACGGAGGTATTTATCCAGTATATATGAATCTATTTTTCCATTTAAGTACAGATGATATTGTGGATATTTTTTCATAACGCTTTCAACCGTTTCGACATTATCATCATTCTTCAATTGAGCAATTGTCAAAGCAATCGCAACCCTCTCGGCAAAGTTTCCCAAAAACTTATTTTTCTCATCAGGTTTTAATTGGGGTTTGCCAAAAATATTTTGTTTAATGTAATCCTCAACGTTAGTCATACGCCACCTCCATATGTCATAGTATAGCCGAGAAGACCTTTTAATAAAAGCTAGACAAGTTGAGTTATTCTTTCCTTTATTTACTCACAAAACTGTATAATGATGGTAAAGAGAAAGGATGTGTTACTTATGGACGAAATGGTATTTTTTAATCCCGGCGATGCAATTGCCAACTCAAAAGACTATGGCGAGGCAGTCCGTGGAGCACAAATCTACAAAGCAAAAGATCCTTACGAATCATCCCTAGTAATTGCTGAAGATGTATCCGATAATAAGAGTTTTGCCGTTTACTTTGCTAAAGACGAAAAATCAAAAGTTAAAGACACTGATAAGAGCGTTATTCCTTATCACTTGAAGAAAAAAATTTAATATAACTAACAAAAGGGTATTCCTAAGATTTTACAATCTAGGAATACCTTTTTTACTTGATTACTTTTTTCATCCATTCATTGAGGAAATTCAATTGAACTCGTGTATGGAAACGATGTTCGCCTTCAGGCATTATCGTTAAACCTGCTCGATGTTCTTTGACAAACTTTTTAACCGTAACTAAAGGAATTCGATCATCCTTTTCACCATACAAAATCTCAGTTGGTACTTTCCAATCCAGAGGGTGTTCACGAACATACTGTAAATACTGCCAAGATAGAATTTCTTTACGGTCTGTTTCTATCTCACCTTTTGCTTGCAATTCATTCTCCGTAATTCCTGCTTGTTGCATTTTAGATAGGATATACTGTTCCATATCCAATAATGGGGAAATAAACAGAGCTTGTTGAAGCGACTGATCTTGTAGTGCCAACATTGAAAAATAAGCACCAATACTATTAGCAATTATTGCCACCGGATCATCTTTGACTTCATCGTAATAAGCACGAATTTTTTTGGCAACGACCCAAGGGAGATATTCATTATAGTCGACACCCATGATATCGTAATTTGGGCAATTTTCTTCAAATCGTTGTGCTTCAGTGACGTCTCCACCCATACCGTGGATGTATAAGATTTTGTTTGTCAAAGTTATATCTCCTTCAAAAAAAGAATTACTTAATTTGATCAATTAAACTATCAGCATATCTATTATAAAAATCTTTGAAGTTTAATCTATAAGAATAATGAGTTATTTGAATACTTTCTTCAACCATTTTACACAATCCTGGATATTGTTGAAATACTTCAGTTTCCACCATTCTTTCTAATAATTTTTTAGAAGTACCACCTAATGATATTATTCTTTCTGGCTTTACGGTCTTCCATTCTTCAGCAAAAATATTAGCTGACTTATAAAAAATGATTCTGTTCTGTCTAACACTTCTCAAAGCATCCTTCGTTGACTCAAATCTATGTTCATATTTCTTCCCAGTATGTTTCTTTTCATAATTCTTTGCTTCTCGTTCATCCAATTCCATGTATTTTTCAGCTCTAAGATTGTCATTCATATCATCGGAATCATTTGTAAAAGACCATTTGGTCAAACTATTGTCGGCAAAGAAATCATTCTTTACATTAGAAGAATTACTATCCGTTACCCTCTTTATAGCATCAGTTAAGTAGCATCCTCTAAACATAAGATCGTTAACTTCAAGATTTAATTTCAGTATGTGCGGGTCTCTCGACATATTCTCTTGGTCATGAAAGTTTTTCCATCCTTCTATACTGAATCCTTCTGGACGTGCTGCAACATTCATAGCAACAAACATAGCATTATTATTGAACTCATTGTCACCTTCACCACCCATAGATTTATCAGCAAAGAAATTCTCATCAAAATTAAAATCATAATGATACTTTTCAAACAAATTGTTAGGTAGAAAGTTACTATCTTCATCTTTCTCTAACTCATCTTTAAAATCAGATTCAATTTGCTTTTTATTTGGTAAGAATTGTTTATAGGTTAAAAATGAAGCAAAACTATCCATTTTTATTTCGTTAGCAAAAGTTGGCTTATTCTCATCCTTATGAAAGTTAGTATGTATATCTAGTAATTGATCGCGTATTTCTTTATTAGTTGTCATCACATTTTCCTCAATTCCAATTTTTTAAAATCAGAGAATATCTTCTTGCAAGCTGCATATTCATAACTCACATAGACGTTCCCCTACTACTACCTATAGATTACAATTATCCTGTGTCATAATATGACAATTGAGCTCATTTCGAAAAAAAAGTCATAATTATTAGCAATCAAACTAATAATTATGGCTTTTTAATTTTTATTCAGTAATATAATTCAACAATTTATCCAATGTTTCTTTATTCTTAACCGATACTTCAGTATTCAATATTTCTTCTGCCGTTTGGTTAAAAACTGAACCTTGTAAGTAAGGAAAATCATTAACGACCATTTCTCTAACATTATCCGCTGCTGGCTCTAAGTGAAACTGCAAACCAACGATTCGATGATTCATGATAAAACCTTGATTCTCAACTTTATCACTTGAGAATAACAATTGAGCTTTTTCAGGTATCTCAAACATTTCTTCATGCCAGTGCAGAACTAGAAGTTCTTCCGGAATATCCAAGATCTTTACATCGCGTCGATAAACTGGTGCCCAACCGACTTCTTTAGCAGGGGCTTTTGTGACTTGATAACCCATTGTCTTAACAATTTGTTGAGCTCCATAACAAACGCCGAAGATTGGCTTATCTTGATCCAATAACTGTTGAATCAAATCACGTTCTTGTTTTATCCAAGCTACGTCATCATTAGGACTCATTGGACCTCCAAGAATAACTAACATATCGGTTTCAGCTGCCGTTGGTAGATACCCAAATTGATAAGGATGATAAATAAACATCTCATGATTATGTTCCTGTGACCATGTTTGAATCATTCCTGGACCTTCGTTAGGAGTATGTTGTAAAACATTTATTCTCATAATGTTTCCTTTCCCATCAACGGCAATGTTTGGACTGGGTATCGCCTGCAACTCCCCAAGATGAAATTATTATAGCATTAGTTTAATCATGATGTGGGATATTATTTTGTAATTCATCCAACTCATTTTTGGCGACTGCGGGTATTGTAAAGGAATGTTTTTTGACAGTAATTTTTTGAATGTTTTCCACACGAAATAATCGACTTTCTTTCTTGTTGATCAAGTAAATTGCTGCATAAAAATGTTCATTATTAAAATAAACCGTATACGAAACCCCTTCGTATTCTTGAACAGTAGTTTTGTTTTTTTCATGATAAGTAAAACTAATAATTCTTTTGTCCAAACTGTGGTCGCATAAGACACCTACTTTTTCAGACAAATCACCATTTTTAACTGATAAATCATAGTCATGAAGTAACTTATTAAGTACCTTTTTTAAACTTGATTTTTTATCATCAGCCACAAACAAACTCAAACTATCCGCAACTTCTCTTATTTCTGATTTCGTTAGCTCTTTCATTCCCGCCATAGCAACCAAAATGGTGACTATTGCTCCAAAACTTATCTTGCCATGATTTTTAATTCCATGAACTTTTCGAATAGGATCATAATAAAATTCTAACTCTGGAAAACGTTCAGAGGCTATTCTTCGCATAATATTAAAATCAACTTGGATTGGCTTCAGTGAAATAATGTATTTTTCCATGGCATCTTTATAGTTAATCGTTCCCCCGTCCAACATCTGTAGAAACATATCTATAATCCGTTCACGACTACTATATTTTTTACTCATCAGTTTATACTTACTCCTTTTATTAAAGTGACATACCTTTATACACAACTTTCAATTTAAAAGATAACATCACGCTATGTCGTAATATGTCATCTAGGAGTAAAATCTAAAATTAATCAAATTTTTAGACAAAAAAATACTAGCAAGCAAAATATCCTTGCTAATATTAACTAATCTTCATACTTATTCAATGTTTCTTTCAATTTATCTTTTAACTTTGTGATCAAAGACTCTGGTTGAAGAACTTCTACCTGTGGACCTTGACTTAAAACCCAAAACAACGCTCCCTGAGAATAAAGATCTCCTTCAACTATTGCATAATCTTCGTCATTTGGATCATCATCTTTAGACAAATGGGAATTAGGCACGTTATTCAAGGCTACTGCTTTACTACTATGATAACGGAATTTGTAATGAATGAAGTTTCCCCCACCCAACATGTAAGTCTGATTTAACATCTTACCCTCGTCGGGTTTTTTATCAGCTGGAACTTTTGTTATCCGTTTAGGTTCAACTTTTTTAAAACGATCTAAACGGTAAACAAAAGTTTTGTCTTTTTCAATCATATACATCATCACGTAAAAATGGCGATTGGCAAAATACATATTTAGCGGCACACCCTCACGTGTTTTGGTATGGTCAGTTGTCGTAACACTACTAGTATAGACAAAGGCTAGATTTCTTCGTTCGACAATCCATTGTGCAAAGTCTTTGATCCATGGCAAGATTGGTTTATCGACTACAGGAATATAATTCTCACTAGTAGTAGATAATAATTTGGTTACCTTATCTTGCTCCTTAGTAGCAATCGAACCTAATAATTGTTCCTCAATCGTGTCTAATTCATCTTTATTAAGTGCCGTACTACCAATCAGAATCTTCAAAATTGCCAAAACCACTTCTGGTTCAAGTTTTCCTTTATTGCTAACACTATAACTCTTTTTTAGAGCATCGTAATTAATTGCATATTTAGATTTAAAAATTTCATTCTCACGAATAACTTTTAAATCACGTTTGAATGTTCGCTCAGATATTCCGTATCGTTCTTTAACTAAATTAATGTCAAAGCTTTTTCCTTGTAGCATATTCATTAAAATATCAAGTGTCCGCTCACTGATATTCATCTGTTCTTCCATTTTAAACTGACCTCAACTTGATGATATTTTAAATTTTTTCCTTCTTACTTATTTTTTACTAGATACTCTAACCATAAGTAATCTGATCCACCACGATTAGTTAAAGCACTACTATCATTCATTTGCCACATATCGGTTGTTATTTTTAATTGTTTCTCATCACAAAAATAATTTAATTTATCTAATCCACGACATACCCCGGCGGTACTATTCTCAACTTTAATTACCGCATATACCCCAGCTGACTTTTCAATCTTAGGCATCGCCTTACCACTATTATTTGTTGAAGATTCTTTAATAACTCTAAAAGAAGCATCAGGATAAGCTTTTGAATCAGCATCTGGTAAATCTGTCAAAAATCCCGATTGATTGCCATCCATTAAAGCCAACTTATCCAATTGTTGATAAAATTCGGCAAATAATTCAGCAATCTCTTCTTCAGTACAGGACACTGATTCCCTAGAACACCAAAATGTTACTTTAGGTCGCTTTGTTAAAACTGGTTCATATGGTTCAGCTATCAAACCTGAATTTTCTGAGATTTTCCGAGATACCACCGATTGAACTTTGGATAACTCACCGATTTTATCGTCGATTGCTTCCTGAACATTCAATAATTCATCCATGACTTTTTCACTCGGTTTATCTTGAAGTTCTTTAATTTTTTCTAAGGGAAGGCCTAAATTTTTCATCCCTAAAATAAATAACAAATCGTAAAGTTGTTCATAATCGTAATAACGATAACCTCTATCGGTCCTTTTTTTAGGTAGGAAAATTCCCTGCTCATCATAAAAAATCAAAGTACGCCTAGTCGTATTAGCTAATTTTGCCATTTCACTTATTTTTAACATTATTTACCTCAGATTTTACATGATTATTCAACTATTTTGATTATAGGCTAATTTTTAATAAAATAATATCCTCCAAAACATTGAAATGTCATATTGTGACAATCAATACTGTTAAAATTGATTTATCAAAACGTTGGAGGTACTGATATGAAAACATTTATGGTCAAAAATACGGCTGAATTGGCTCAGGCAATTAATAATTACACCGATAATGACACCATCGAATTATTTCCAGGCGAATACTTTCCTGAAACTCCGACCCCTTATATTTCGATTAAAAAAACTTTAACCATTATGGGAAAATCAAACGATCCTGACGACATTCGTCTAAATTGTGGTTTCGTTGTTAAAAAAACCTTACTTTTGAAAAACTTATCAGTGAACTTCGACGATGAGTCTAGCAATGCCATCACGCTTTTCGATGGCTCAAAGTTTTATGGTACTAACGTCGTGATCAATCATTCATTTCCCAATCGTTGGAATACGATCTACGCCAAAAATTCATTCATATCTTTGGAAAACTCTGAGGTATTTTCCACTAATAAGGGTAACGTCCCCAGTATCGAACTGGAGGATAGTCAGTTATTTGCGGATAACTCTTCTATTTACTTTCTGACTGAAAAAAATTCTAAATCTCTTCTCAAGGATTGTTTTATTTCTTACGCCATTTGTTTACTGGACCATTCTTCTCTATCATTTAATAACTTGACTATTGATGCGGCCAGTAATGAAAGCTACAGTTCTTTCTATGTTGGCGAATATTCAAAAACTACCGGTACTACTTTTTCATTTGTCAAAAATAATTCTGAAGTCGATATCTTTGGTAGCACCTTTTTAACTAACAATTTAACTACCGATTTTGACAACATTGCTTGGAATTTTGATGATGAATCCGATATTAATGTCGATGGTCGCAGGTTAAATTAAAAGGGTTGCTAAATATGCCGTCCTCCACAACAAGAAAATTGGGCTGGACTAGTGTATTACTTTGTTAATTTGCTATTTCTAAAATCAAATAATAAAAAGAACAGAACTTATTAAGTATTCAGGGCAAGCAATATACCTGAATTTCTTAATAAATTCTGTTCTTTTTTCGAAAATTCAAAATCTACACCTAATTTTAAAGCGCTCAGTCAGCATTGGATGTCCACGAATCTTTATTGAGAGTAAAAAAGGAAATTACAACAAAAGTACTGATCAAAAGTCCTAAATACATGTATGCCATTCTATACCCTAGAGAATCGTACATTTTACCAATGCTCGTCGACAGGCCTATAACTCCAATTTGCGAAATAAACTGGTACCCTATCAGGTAAAGAATTGATGACAACCTAGCTTCAAAGTTAAGATTAATATACTTAAATATTGCAATATACATTAATGGCATATCAAAGGATTGGATCAGTTTAATTATTGTGATCATGACTGGACCAGCCACAATACTAGTTAAAAGCACTCTTGTTGCTAAAGATACTCCTACTAGTAGCATTGAATTACGAGTACCAAATTTATTAACTATTTTAGGTGCCAAAAACATCATTCCAGCTTCTAAAAATGTTTGCAGTGAATTCATATAACCGTACATCTGGTTTCCAGTCGCAACGGTAACGAATTGACGAGCAAAGTAACGTGGAAATTGTTGATCATAAATCGTGTACATTGTACTAATACCAATGATAAAGATCACGAAGATCCAGAAATTTTTCAATCTAAAAAGTTCAAAAATATCTTTGACTTTAACACTTTCGGACGTTTCTAACTCAACATCGGTCACGTCAACTTTTGTCGTTAACAAAATAACTAAGACAATTATTGCCGTAGCTGAACCGATCCAAAAATTAAAATCAGAATTCAAATTGAAAATTCGACCAGCAAAAAACGCAGCTAATGCGGTTCCCAATGATCCCCACATCCTGACTTTTCCATATTCAAAATCATATTTACGACTAATTTTTTCAACATATGATTCAACTGCACCCATTGATGCCAAATAACTGCCACCGATGAATATCCCACCTACAATTGCACCCCATAAAAAGTGATTTTGTAACAGTGGTTTATAAATGTACATGAAAAAAGGTCCTGTCAGGACCAACATGACGCACAAAAAAATCAAGATATTCTTACGTGCGCCCAACTTATCCAAAAGGTATCCGTACAACGGTTGTAAACACATCGTGAAAACCGAATTAACGCTGAACAAAAAACCGATACTAGCACCGCTCAAATGGATTATTTGACTAAACCAAATGGTGATCAACGTGTAACTGATTGCCCAACTCAAAAAGAAGCCGAAAAAAATAGCACTGAACCTAACGTAGATACTCTTACGCATCAACAGTTCCCCCCTATACGTGTTATTTATATTGATCTAATGAAGCCTGTAATTCTTTTTTTACTGCTTCGATCAATGAATGTGGTTCTAAAACTTTAACAAAAGTTCCTTGGCTCAACACCCAAAACTTTAACCCCTGAAGAAATAAATATCCCTCTATAATAACGGATCCATCAGGCTCTCGACTAACTATTTTAGAATTAGGCAGTTTATCTAAAGCCGTCCATGGATACGCGCTATATTTTATTTTAAAGTAACTTTTACGCCCGCCATTCAAAAGATAAGTAAAATTACGAACCGAAGCACCATCCGCCCATTTTTCACGTGGAATACTTATTGTTGATTCCAAAGCCCTATAATTAAGAATTCGATCTAACCGATAAACTCGGGATCCCTTTGTCTCAGAAAAAATTACGGTATAAAAATAAAAATTAGAAAAGTATAAACTCAGTGGCACTCCCCGACGTAACCTTTGATTATCACTATCGGGTCTACTTCCTTGGTAAGTGAACTCAATTTCCGTTCGTGACTCGATAAAATCAGTAAAATCCCCTATATGTTCTAACAACTTTCCACTAGTTTTTACTGGTAAATAGTCTCGTTTTAACAACTTATCAATTTTAAATTGGTCTTTCGTGACCACTAATTTGCGCAAATGCTTAATAATTCCATCTAATTCTGACTTAGACAAAGCTCTGGATCCCATGACGATCTGAATAATTGCCAAAATCTCTTTAGTGTTGATTTTACCGTCAGTAGTTACGAAATGATTTTTCTGTTTTGAATCGAATTCCATTTGATAATTGGCATTGAAAATGGGGTTTTCTCGAATAATTTGTAAGTCACGATAGATAGTTCGTTTGTTAACATTATATAAACTAGCAATATTCTCTGAATTGATTTTATTACCTTGTAACAGTTCCATCGTGACATCGATTATTCGTATCAAACTTTTAGGTAACTTTTGTTCATTATCTTTAGTCATCATTAACCCCCTTTGACAAAAATATAATAATATCAATTATCTTTAAACTGTCTTTTTACTTATTTAAATTATATGCTAAAAGCCTGTTTAAAGGATTATTTTATTTTAAAAAAAATTTTTCGAATTCAAAAAAAGCACTTATTATGAACTCACGATACAAATTACGTACCTGAATTTCTTAATAAGTGCTTTTTGAAATATTTTAGTCAGTTGTAACAATAACTTGTCCCATAGGACGATCATGTTTCATGATATATTCTTGAGCTGCTTGAATATCATCAAGTTTAAAGACCTTAGAAATAGGAATTGTTAAGTGATTATCATTAATCAACTTGAACATTTCATTAATAATTTCATCGCTAATATCTACACCATCAAAGGCAGTAACATACTTACCACCAATATTTTCAAACGGATCAAAGTTCTTCCAGATCCATTCACCAGAAAGTAAACCAATAGTAGTGTAATATCCTCCGCGTTTAACATGTCCCAATGAATCACTGACGACCGGAGCTCCAACCATGTCTAGAAAACCATCATATGTTTTATCAGTTTGCAACTTGCCATCTTTATCAATCACAACATCAGTTGCACCCATATCTAATAACATTTGACGGCGTTCTTCACGTCTTGTTGTTGATGTGACCTTAATACCCATAGCGTTAGCTAAAACCATTGCAGCCATACCAACACCTGTTGTACCACCACGAACCAACAAAGTTTGTCCAGCATGCAACTTAGTTGTCTTCAAAGCACCAAAGGCTGTATAGAATGTTTCTGGATAATTGGCAAATTCTGCCCATGAACCATCAAAATCAACGGGATGGATAATTTCATCAGGTACTAAAGCATATTGCTGTTCACTACCATCAAAGGCACGACCAAAACCACCGTTAACTACTAGAATTCTTTGGCCCTTAGTTAATTTACTATTCTTTGAAGGTTGATAAACTTCACCAACAGCTTCAACACCAATAACTCTTGGAAATTTAACAGAAGGTGAACCACCTTCACGAGTTAAAACTTCATAACGATGAACGGCAAATGCCTTGATGTGGATAACAGTTTGATCATCGGTTGCTTCCGGAATTGGGCGATCAACTATTTTAAGAACCTCTGGACCACCGGCTTGACTAATTACGACTGCTTTCATATTTAAAAACTCCTTTGTTTTTGTATTAATTTATTTATCTCTCAACAATTAAATACTATAAACTGTCCCGTCACGTTACAGTCAATGGCTAGTTTCAAATTTTTTCAAAATATTTTTGAAAGCATAAAATATACATAAAATGTATTCTTAGGTGGGTACTTTTTAGGCAGTCATTCCAGTTGCAACTAATATTAACTGAGTATGTTTAAAAATGCCGTCATCCGTGAAATCTCTGTAGACGCTGGAACGTGGTGGGCACAGAGATTTCACGGACGACTAGATTCTAATTTCTAGTATTTTTAATTAAAACTTCATTATCCAGATTTAAGATATCTAAGCAATCAAGATAATAAAATAGTCCGGAGCAACAAAGAAAATGGGCTCAGTAGTGAAATTCTACTTAGTTTGCGTAGCAAGGTTAGTAGAAGGCCGAGCTTGAAGACTGTTGGCAAAGCCAAGAGGCTCCAAGTCGTGCCCACTACGTTCCAGTCCAATTTTCTTTGTTGCGGAGGACGGAATCCTTACACTTTAACTGAATATCTCTGTGATTCTAAGTATGGCATAAAAAAAGCCAAGCACTCTGCTTGACCCTACCCACTATTAATATATATATTAAATCTGGTTTTTCTCATTTCGAGTGCTTTCTCGAATTGTCTTATAAACTTTCATTCTGGCTACACCTACATCGCGAACATTTTCCATTGCAAACTTCTGCGTGATACTACCTTTGCGGGAAATATAATGATATAGTGGCACATTATCAAGATAAAACTTTCTAGCGGCAGTCGCATATTCTACGTTAAAAACTTGATCTTCCATTAAATCAAGATCAGTCGGAAACGAAAGGTTATTTTCTTCAATAATGGAACGTACATATGCCTTATTCCATGTATAACCCATAACGGTGCCAGTCATTTTGATAATTTGTTTAACTGCCTCATCGCGACCAACAATAGATGTCTGACGTTTGGCAATTTTATTCTTTACTTTGCCATTTTCACTCTCATTAAAAAATCCGCATGTGACCATATCGACATCTTGATCATCAAATATAGTAATAAAATGTTCAACATAATCAGGTTCAACCCAATCATCACCATCAATAAAAGTAATCAATTCACCATCGGCTTTTTCTAAACCTGTATTTCTCGATGAAGAGACACCCATATTTTGTTCGTGGCAAATAACAGAGATCCAATCATAGTTCTTTTCATAAGAACGGATTATCTTCTGGGTTTGATCTGTAGAGCAATCGTCCACAATAATTAAATTGAAATCTTGATTAGTTTGAGCAATCACTGAATCAATCGTGCTAGAAATATAATCAGCTACGTTATAAGCTGTCATAATAATTGAAAGTTTATTTTTCACCATAAATCACCTTAATTATTATTTTACTTCTAATGACCTAAAATACGCAACGACCCGGGGAGGACAAAAAATGAAACGCATATTAAATCTCGAAGGTGCAATAAATTTACGTGAACTTGGTGGATATCCCACTAAGGATGGAACAACAATTAAATATAATAAACTCTTACGTTCAGGGGATATAAGTAACTTAACAGGCAATTCTTTAAGCTACCTTAAAAATTATGGTTTACGTTATGTCGTTGATTTCCGTTCTAACAGCGAACAACAGACTTGGGCCGATACTACTTCTGATTTTTATAAAATTTATTCAGATCCCGTTTATCCGCTCAAAGGCAATGGCGACAAACTAGCCGGTATTATTAATCAAAATGGTTATTCCTATTTAGGAATGATTTACCAAAGTGTGGTTCTTGATACTCATGGACAACAAGCTTATAAAATCTTTTTTGATTTATTATTGAACAATGACCAAGATCAACAATCGTTACTATTCCACTGTGCCGCTGGTAAAGATCGAACTGGTATTGGGGCTCTATTGATTCTCAAAGCTTTAGGTGTAGATGATGAAATCATCACCAAAGACTATTTGTTAACTAATCTGATGTATGAAAATACCGATACCATTGAGAAAACCTTAAACGACAAAGATGGTAACCAAGATATTAATCGCATGAATATGACTCAAGGTGATTTAGATAGTATCACTTCGGTATTTAAAGCAATCGATCATTACTATGGAAGCTTTGAAAATTACTTAAACGTTGCTTTAGGAATTGATAAGAACAAATTGAATAAACTCAAGGCCATTTATACTGAATAATCACCAGTTTAATATCTCTTTATATCAAACTAGGTTGGCATTATCAGTTTTACTTTAGTTATACTTGTTTTGCGGGAAGGACGAACCTCACCTCTTACAAAAATCCAGCCAGTGCCTTCCCGCACTTACTAATTTGCAACATTTCCAAACCTAAAAGTTTTGACTAATACAAAACCAACAGTCGTTTTCCTCACCCATATCCCAATGAGTGAGGTTTTTTGTACTCAAAAAGCTTACCTTTCGGTAAGCTTTTTATTTTTTATCATATAAGTAAACAGCTGCTCCATATGGAGGCAATTCTATTTGAGTAGAATTATTATTTTCAACAGTTTCATAATTGCTAATAATCAACTGACTATCTTTTTCCCTTAATGAACTAGGAACTTGAACAATCTGTTTATCTGCAGTAAAATTCCCAGCAACAAACAATACTTGTTTATCGCTCTCGCGTAAGTAAGAATAAGTACTTTCATTATCCTTATCTAACAAAACATATTTACCATTCGTAATGATTGGTAGTGTATGTCTCAAACTAATTAATTTTTGATAATAGTAGAAGACAGAGTTTTTATCTCTCAAGGTATCCTGAACATTTATTTCTTTGTAGTTAGGATTTAACTTTATCCATGGAGTTCCTTTGGTAAAACCAGCATTCTCAGCTTGAGACCAAGGCATTGGCGTTCTAGCATTATCACGTGACTTTAAATAGATTGATTTCATCGTATAATCAGAACCTAATTTTTTATTTTCCATAAAGTCATGATAAATATTCTTGGTTTCAATATCTTGATAATCTTCAATCGAAGTAAATCTAGTGTTGGTCATACCCAATTCTTCACCTTGATAAACAAAAGGTGTTCCTTGTTGCATGTGTAAAACAGTACCTAACATTTTGGCAGATTGTGTACGCCATTCACTATCATCAGCACCGAATCTAGTTACTGGACGAGCCTGATCGTGATTACTCCAATACAAACTGTTCCAACCGTTATGTTGAGCCATACCATTTTGCCATCTGGTAAAGACTTCTTTCAATTCAGACAACTTAAAACGTTTAGTTGAGAATTTACCATTTTCGTCATAATCCAAATGCATATGATCGAAATGAAAAACCATATTTAACTCATGACGCTTTGCATCAGTGTACTTTACAGCATCATCAATACCTGTATGTGGAGTTTCACCAACAGTCACGATATCATATTTACTCAAAACCTCACGATTCATCTCTTGCAAGTAATCATGAATCTTGGGACCATTAGCGGCTCCTTTATAGTAACTACCATATGCTTTATTTTGAATTACTGGACCATCTGGATAGGCTGGATCTTTAGACAAAAGACTTATTACATCCATTCTAAAACCATCGACACCTTTTTCTAACCAGAAGCGCATAATATTATACACTTCCTGTCTTACTCGAGGATTTTCCCAATTTAAATCTGGTTGTTGTTTGGCAAATAAATGTAAATAATATTGTCCTAATTTGTCAACATACTCCCATGTTGGACCACCGAAGGATGAGCCCCAATTATTAGGTAACTTCTTACCATCGCCGTCTTTCCAAATATAGTAATCATGATGTGGATCATCTTTACTACTCTTTGCGGCTTTAAACCAAGGGTGTTCACTCGAAGTGTGGTTGACCACCAAATCCAAAATCAAACGCATTTTTCTTTTATGAGTTTCCTTTAACAACGTTTGAAAATCAGACATAGTTCCAAATTTTGAATATATTTCACGATAATTACTTATATCATATCCATTATCCACTTGTGGCGACTTATATATCGGATTTAACCAAATAATATCGACACCTAATTCTTTTAAATAGTCTAATTTTTCCGTAATCCCTGGAATATCACCAATACCATCATCATTGCTATCATTGAAACTTTTTGGATAAACTTGATAGACAACACTCTTACGCCACCACTCTGAATCATTCATCGTCGTCATCTACTTCCACCTTCATTTCATTAACATACACGATGGCATCCTTAGCTTCTTTAACTAATTCTTCCATTCTATCTGATGTTATCTCATGATCTTGTGGTTCCAGTGCAATTGCCAATGCTAATGGCAAGTTCATACCACTAATAATATGAGTATGTGGACGATTTCGGTAATTAAAGAATTGTTGATTAACACTTCCTGCTAGCATATCAGTCAAAATAATAACTTCTGTATCATCAGAAATACCACTCATTAATTCTTTAACTTGCTTATCAACTGGCTGATTATCCATATAAGCTGACAAGTCAGTTACATCAGCGGCATTATTTGAAATAAAATTCAAAGTATCGGCTAATCCCGTAGCTAATTTATGATGTGATGCTAAAATAATTTTTCTTGCCATTTTAAATTCTCCTATGCTTTAAAGATTCCAAAGAATGTACCGATTAATGAAATCGCAATAACTAATAAAATAATTCTAGTTGGTGTCCATTTTTTATTTCCTAATAAATGATAAATAAGAAGCGTCAATAAAGCGGGCAATAATGCTGGCATGATTTTATCAAATACACCCGTTTGTAAATTCAACTTAACTTTTCCAAATTGGAATACAACTGGCATTGAAATTTTTACAACAGTTGCAACCAACGCACCAACAACACTCAAACCAACAATAGATGCTGATTCTGTAAAGATATTTAATCTTTCACCTAAAGAAGTAATTAACTTAGTTCCCGAAGTGAAACCTACATCGAACATTTTTAGTTTTACGAACCAAAAGATTATATTGG
Organism: Companilactobacillus musae; assembly: GCF_003967595.1. GTDB lineage: Bacteria > Bacillota > Bacilli > Lactobacillales > Lactobacillaceae > Companilactobacillus > Companilactobacillus musae. The sequence continues at coordinate 350,041 of NZ_BIFW01000002.1, forward strand.
CAATAAACCAAACGATAGCTCCTAATGGATTTCCTTGTAAGGCCATATATCCAGAAATTGAACCCATAATGGTTGGCCATAGGACCCAAACTAAAGTATCACCAACTCCGGCTAATGGTCCCATCAAACTGGTCTTTAGTGATTGGACAGCATCTTTAGCACCAATTCCATCACGCTCTTCCATAGCTAGAGAAGCACCCAAAATCAATGACGACATAACAGTTGTTGAATTGTAATAATTGAAATGATTTTCCAATGCCATTTGATATTCGTCATCGTTGGGATAAATTTTTCTCAAAGCTGGTGCCAATGCCCAAGCAACTGCTGGTCCCATTTGTGATTCGTAATTAAAAATATTACATGCCATAAAATTATAACGAACCGCAGCATGTCGACGATCTTTTTTAGTTAATTTAGTCTTTTTTTCATCACTCATCGTAATCGTCTCCTTCATCATCACTTGGTACATTTGTTGTTATGGCAGCTTCTTTAACTTTCTTTGATTCACTAATGAAGTACCAATATGCAGCAGCAAAACCAATTAAAGCTACACCTAAAACTCCGACCTTTAAGTAGGCCGCTAAAACAAATCCAACAATTATATAACTAAGAAATTTTTTAACTGGCATGTATCTTAACAACATTCCAACACCAACAACTGGTAACATTCCTCCGGCAACGGTCAAGCCATCTGTTACCCAGCTAGGTACAACATGAAGAATGAATTTAACTACATCTGGTCCAAAGAAAACAATCAATATCGCAGGTAATCCAGTTTGTAAGCTGAACAATGCTGGACCCCACCAAGCTTCGTGTTGCATCTTTTTAAAATCATGATTCTTAACATCTGTTTGCATTCTATGTGCAAGAAAATTAACAATAATTCTAGCAACAACTTCTAATTGAATTGCCAATAGTCCCACTGGCAAACCAACCGCAATGGCTGACTTAATACCAGTTCCTGTTCTAACAGCTACGAAAATACCAACAATTGTAGCTAATCCATAATTAGGAGCAGATGCACCACCTAGAGCAGCAACTCCTAACATCATCAATTGAAAGGTACCAGCAATAGTTAAGGCTGTTGTCATATCTCCCATAATTATTCCCGTTATCGTACCAACAATCACTGGGAACCATGACATAATTACTAAACCATTTTGATCAATAGTCATATATGCCGCTAAAATAACAATAAGTATATCTTGAATAAGATTAATTCCTGACATGATTTACAGTCTCCTTTAAGCATTGAATGTTTCTTCATTGTCTGTTGGAACATATTGAATAACTAATGGAATATCTTTAGATTGAATTGTCTGTAGATCTTGGCGTTCCTTATCGTTTAAGGCAACAAATTTAGATACCGGTTTACGACCATCTTCATTAAAGATAATTCCCAAATCCACTTTAGGAATATCCACTCCACCTTCAATTAGCTTAATTAACGTTTCGGGTTCTTTAACTAAAACAAAAACTCTTTGTGCATCATATTTTCCAGCATTGAAATTAGTAATAGCCTTCTGTGTATCAATAATTGACATTCCTGTGCCGGCTGGCTTAGACATTCTCATACTTACTTTAATGGCTTCATTAGTACTTAACTCGTCATCTACTACCATGAAACGTTTTACCTTTAAGGCTTGTGCCCATTGATTAACAATCAATCCGTGAATTAAACGTTGGTCAATTCTTGCTAAAACTACTGTCATAATAAAATTCCTCCATTTTGGTATCGATACCAAATTTTCTTTTTTAAAAAGAGCTTCTATACAGATGCTCTTTCGATAATCTTTAATTTAAGTATTTCTTCTTTTGAAATAGTTTCTCCAGCCATAAGTTTTAACATAGCTTTGGCGGCCTCTTGCCCCATCTCATTGACTGGTTGCTTAATCGTAGTCAGTGGTACTCGCAAACTAGCAGAAACCGGTTGATCATCAACTCCCAAAACTCCTAATTCTTCTGGAACTTTAACTTTTTCCACTTCCGCTTCTTGCAATATACCCATTGCTACCTCATCACTACCTGCAATAATGACATCTGGTTTATCTTGCAATGACATTATCTGTTTTAAAATCGTTTTACCATCTTCTGCCGTATGAGCACTAGTGAATAACCAATCATGACTAAATCCTGAGCCATGCTCGTTTAAAGAATCTTGGAAGCCAGCAAAACGATCAGCATCAAAATTCTCACCTCTTTTCACAAAAGTTATCGACTTTCGACCAGTCGCATAAGCAATTTTTTTATATCCTTTTTCAAATAAGAAATTCGTTGCCCTGTAAAAGCCATCGTACTGATTGGCTCTAATAGTTGGCACTTTGATATCATCTTTCAAATATTCATTAACTAAAACAATTTTTCCATACTTAGTATAATTACCAATTACAGACCATGGATTTTCAATAGAACAAAGAATCACTCCATCTACTTGCTGGTTTTTTAATAAGTTCAGTGCTGTTAATTCTTCTTCCGGTCGACTAAAAGTCTGAACAATTAAAGTACTATAACCGGCTTCATCCAATCGCTGTTCAATCGCATCAACCAAATAAGAGAAGAACGGATTAACTATTCTAGGAATGGTAACTGCCATTGTATTGGTTTTCGACCCTCTTAGTTGTCGAGCCGCTGGTAAAGGAACATATCCTAATTGATCCATAGCAGATTCAACTAAACTTCTCTTTTTAACTGAAACATGTGGACTATTATTAATAACTCGTGAAACTGTTGAAACTGAAAGTCCAGCTAGTTTAGCTACATCTGATATCGTCGCCAAATCTATTCCTCCTTTTTGATTATGAAATCGTTTCCACAAATACATAATACAAAGTCATTAAGTATTTGTCAATAGTTTTTGGTATCGTTTTCATAAACTGTAATATTATCTTTTTAAGCAAAGTCTAAGAATCTTTTGTATAATTGAGTTTCGGATATATACAACATGTGACATTTCTGTGAACTTTCACTGAATGTCTTCCTATGATAGGGGTTGTCTTGTATACTTATTTTGTCAACATAATGGAGGAATGCGAAAAATGTTTTGTCCAAATTGTGGCCATAAAGTCGATCCAGATCAAAAATTTTGTGATAACTGCGGCTATGCCCTAAAAAAGAAAACTAACAAAGATACAATAGAAAAAAAAGATGATGACGCTATACGCTCACTATCTGAAATTGAAAATGAACTGAATCAAGAGGACACTTCAAAAACTGAAGAAAAGCCAGTTCTAAAACAAGCTCCTGCTCAACAACGCGAGTATGGCTCTTTTGACCATCCTCAAGAAAAGACCAAACAAACAGTTCAACGTCCTGATCCAGAACCTGAAATGAAAACTTTTGAGAGCTCATCGAACCGTTCATCTTTTAGCAAATCAAGTGCTGATGAACCTTTAGATGATAAGACACAAATCTACAGTAAAAATGATTTCAATCCAATCTCTCAAAAGCCATATAAAAAAGCTCAGGATACTAATACTCAAGAACACAACTTCAAAGATTCAATCAAGGACCCTATCAAAGATCCTTTTGCACCAACTGAGAGTGAACGCCGAGCTGCTGAAGCAAAGAAAAAGGCCGAAGCTGTCGACCCTAACGATGGTTTCATTCACAATATGATTAAGTTTGCGAAAAATAATGCTTATGTTAGTATTTTCGCCGTCATTATTGTTGCCATTCTCTTAGTTGTTAAAAGAAACTATGGTTTCATTGCTTTAGCAATTCTCATCATTCTTTGGTTCTTGCTATCTCAATTACGCCACGGTAATGAAGTAGGTGCTAACAAAGCTCTAAAGAAGGAAACTTCTTTGAAAAAGAGTTCTGATAATAATAATGCTCCTGAACAAACTGAAACTTATGCTTCTAAGCCTAAAAAACAAAAACCTGAAAAATATCAAACAGCAGCTGATCGTTTGAGACCAAATAAAAAGACGACAACTCAAAAAATCATTATTGTTTCGTCAATTGTTGGTTTTATCGCTTCTGTTAGTGGACCATTTCTAGATGGACTATCTCTTTCAAGTACAATTGCTAATGCCGCCAATTACACTGCTAATTTAGCGGCCGCTCAGCCTACTTGGATTACAAATGGTTTCTCAGCTATTCGTTTGATTTGTTTCTTATCTCCAGTTATTGCCTTGATTGCTGGTTGTTTCAGATCACGTGGTAGTATCAGATTGGTTAGAATCTTTACTCTACTTCCTACCGTTCTCTACGCCGCTTTATATGGCGTTTTATATGCCGGATTGGTAAATTCATCATCAATTACCGGACAAGTTGCTGTGACAACTAGTGGATCATTTGGAACTAGCTTCTATGTTCTATTAATAACTTCAATTATTTCACTTGTTATGGCATACGCTCTCCGTCCCAAAGTTAGAATTTAGAAAGTTAAACTCAATCCCCATGTAGTTAACCATCTTTGATGGTTACCATATGGGGATTTTTTTATTGTCTTAATGTTCATCAATAAAAACAGTTATACTTCAAATTTTTTCTTAAAACTTCTTTCATAATTGTATTTATATAATTGTGCATTTTATAAAAAAATAAATCGTAAAATTTGCTTTCTTACTTCAAGTATGTCCTATATACTTACTAATGGTATAGACAACTAGGAAGCGTAAAATTATGAATAACTATCTTATTTCTAAAAAGACAGCAATTTTTATCTTACCCATATTTATCTTTTCAATTTTATGCATTGCAGGTAATCAAACTGAGATTATTTTGGCGGACGCAGGTACTGAAACGAATCCTGGTAATATTTACTTCAAGAAACCTTCGCTTCATCCTGTCCGTTTCGGAGTTTGGGTTACTGGAGGCTTCAATGTTAATTTAAATTCCGATTACTACGTCAAAGTTGGTGATCCATTGAAATTAGAAACCCATTCGGTTAGATCCCAAGTAAGTACCTTTGAACATCCTTTTGAACCCCTTGAACACTCATGGTTTGAAAAGAAGCCTAATAAGAATTGGTCACTGATCAAAGGAGCAACTAACCCATCCTTAAATATCGACACTAGCAAGGTCGGAACAAGCTACTATCAGATTCACGATTTATACAGCGGTATTTTTAGCGATGATAGTTTTTTCTCTAATTCTGCCGCCGTCCATGTAATTCCTAATGACATTCCAGCTAAATCAATCAAAATAAATGTCGACAATGATTATATTTATAATTCCGATAATAATTTCGACAAGATGACGGCTTATGCCCATGCCGAATTAACACCCTCAGATGCCACTGAAAAAGTTATTTGGTCTATCAGTAACACAAATTTAGCGACTATTGATCAAGATGGAAAAATCACTTCCGTATCCGGAAAAGAAGGTAGTTTTTTTATCAAGGCAACTATTACTAACAAAGATGGTTCCGTATTCAGCGACACCAAATTAATGAATGTTGGTGGTGGACTCTACGATCAAAAAGCCCGAGCTGGCGAAAATGCCACTTTTACCATTCAAGGATTTGATGACGCAATTAGAGACAATACCGATCATTTAACCGTTGAATGGCACAAAAAAGATCCACAGGGTCACGATACTAAATTGATGACCCCAGTAGATCCATTTATTTACATAACCGGTCCCGTTTCTGAAAAAGATAACGGCGATGAATATTATGCAATTATAAAATTACGAGATAAAACTCTCAAAACTAGTGTTGGAAAATTATCCGTATTACCAACACTAGATCCAAATGTAGTATTAAATGGTAAACTTCAAAATATATCTTTTAATGATGGACAAGATTCTAGTACTGCTTTATTCAATGTCGTTAACGGGGATACTATCAACTATGTAATGAACTTGAACAACAATGGACAGCGAGATTTATTTAATAATAAATTATCTTTTTACCTAAGCTTAAAAACTGAGGTAATGAAAATCATTATTGACGGCAAACAATTGGACGAACACGAGTATAAAATTAATTCTAATATCGACAATAACAACCAATTGATTGAAATACCTGTCGGTAATTTAAAAATTGGCAAACAAAAAAATGTCCAAATAGAAACTTTGACTCATGGAATAAATAATCAATTAGATTTTCACTCTACCCCTTCTTTTACGGGTACAGATTCTGACGGTCATCTTTATCAAAGTATCGGCAATCCACTAGAATTGCATTACGTCTCCAACAAGATCACCCCTCATTTCAAAGATATTCAATTTGAGTCTATTTATTCTTTTGAAAAAGATGTTCTTAAATTCCGGACTAATGATACCAATTCGCCCAATGAAATCGTCCATATTGATGATCAACGACGTAAAAAGAATCCTATTCGAATATTTTTAAAACAGCCAGGATCACTCTCAAATTCCAAGAATGGCAGTCTTCTTGTGGCTACTTTACAGTTCTACAAGTTAGATAAATTGCTCCCCCAAAATATCAATAATAAAATTCTGATCGAATATTCCCAAAAGAATCAAACTCTAAAATCTATTCATTGGAATAAAGATGAGGGTTTACTGCTTCATGTTGATGATACTAATTTTATCGCCGGTCAATATAATGCAAATCTCAGTTGGATCATCGAAGATGCCCCATAGACCAATTATACATAGAGTATGATACGTAAGCCTTTTGTTGGATAACCAATCAAAGTGTTTATACTTATAAATAAGAAGAATAGAAATGAAGTAAAGGGTTGTTCCTATTCTTCGAAGTCTCACGAAAGTGAGCTTGCATCTACCAAAATGTCACCGATTTAAAAAGATCGTAATTGCGGTAGTTGTAATGAATGGGATTAGTTCTAAAAATTTGGGTTGAATCGAGATGAGGCAAAATCAAAGTTAAATTAAGATTTTGCAATATCAATCAATGTTAATTCTTAAACATCGTATTTGGAGTAAGCTTCTGCTCCCTTTAAAAATCAGTAAGCTATTAGATTTCATAATGAATCCTCCGAAAACACAAATTAGTCTAGACAAAAAGACCCCGGGATAGTTCAGCTAGTTCTGAACCCCGAGGCCATTTTTGTTGTTATTTTTCTAAAAAGCTCATTCTATCAGCAATATTAGTGATAATTCCATCAACGCCCCACTTCAATAATTCTTGAGCTCGATTGATATCATCAACTGTCCAAACATTGATTTCATAACCATAATCTTTCATTTGCTTTACTTTATTTTCAGTCAGACCTGAACTATCAGGATGAACGATTTTAGCATGACAAGCTTGCATAACAAGATTCCAGTCATCCCCTAATGTTGCGCGACTGAACAATACGGCATATTTCAAATCAGGTTTTAACTTATACATTTTTTCTAACATAATCGGATTAAAACTAGAAATAATCAATTCAACATGATCATCTAGTCTATCCAAAGCCTTAGCAAATTCTGCAACTAAACGATCTGCCAAATAGTTAGCATTGTCCCCAACAACACCTTTAAGTTCAATATTGGCATTAATTTTGTGGATATTAAGAAAGTCAATCAACTGATCCAATGTTGGTACTTTTTCACCACGGAATTTCTCTGCAAACCAATAGCCGGCGTCAGCATTTTCCACATCAGAGCTATTAATTGTTTCGATCGAACCAGATTGATTAGTCGTACGGTCTAATTTATCATCATGAATCACAAAAACCTTTTCGTCTTTAGTGATACTTAGATCAGTTTCAATCCATTTAACATCATGATTAACAACGACATTAAAAGCTGCCATTGTATTTTCCGGTGCCAATGTTGGTATTCCTCTATGAGCAATAATTTTTTTATCCATCGTAATCCTCCAATAGTAAGAGTATACATCATTCTACAAGTAACAAAAAAACCGAGAATACAAAATGTAATCTCGATTTTATCACGTTTTCAACGTTTTATTATCGGTTCATGTTATTAATTAAGCTTGGTAGCGTGAAACACCATCAAGATATGTTTCTGACAATGTCATATCGTCATCCAAAACGATAAAGTCAGCATCACGACCGTCAGCAATAATACCACACTTGTCTGCAACTTTTGAACTCTTAGCAGCTGTGTAACTTGCCATTTCAACAGCTTCTTCATCAGTAGCAATGTTCCAGTCAACAACATTCTTGATAGCTTCGTTAAGCATAAGAATTGAACCAGCAAGGTTATGTGTTTCATCCTTTAATCTAGCTGTTCCATCAGCAACTACAACAGGCAATTCACCAAGTACGTAGTCACCGTCTGGCATCAATCCAGCACGCATACAATCAGTAATTAAGGCAACATGTTCTGCACCCTTCTTTTCAACAACGATTCTTGCTGCAAATGGGTTAACATGATGACCATCACAGATCAACTCATCATCAACCAAGTGCATTGAAAGAGCAGCACCAACCATACCTGGTAGACGGTGATTTAGGCCACTCATACCATTGTATGTGTGTGTAAATCCAGTAGCACCAGCTTCAACACAGGCCTTAGCTTGTTCGAAGGTAGCATCACTGTGTCCAAGGTATACGGCAACATCATCTGAAGCAACAGCCTTAGTAAATTCAACTGAACCTTTTCTTTCAGGAGCAATAGAAATTTTCTTGATCATACCATGAGCAGCTTCTTGCCAGTCTTCAAACTCTTCAGCATCTGGATCTCTAAAGTACTTAGGATTTTGAGCACCTTTGTGTTTTTCTGTATAGAAAGGTCCTTCAAAATGAATACCTTGAATCTTAGCACCAGTAGCCTTCTTGTAATTATCACCAATTGTTTGGCAAATATGCTTTAGTTGGTCATGTGAAGCAGTCAAAGTTGTTGGCAACCATGATGTAACACCAGCCTTTAATAGACCTTCTGACATTTCATTTAATTTATCGAAATCATCATCCATAACATCATGACCCACAAGACCATGAATATGTGTATCAACAAGACCTGGAGCAATGAATTTGTCTGAATAATCAACAATCTTACCAGCTGGTTTTTCTTCGTCAGCATGATAGAATTTACCGAACTTACCATCATCAGTAACTTCTAGGTAGCCACCGTTTTCAGTAGTATTTTTCAAAAAGAATTTTTTAGCTTGAATGTAATATGACATTGTCTAGTCTCCTTACTAATTTTAACGGTTTCATTATACCATTCTTTATCGGTCTATACCACGTAGACAATTAAATTAATTCAATTACATTCCAATACCGGGAAATAGTTTATACCCCACGTCTTTGTAAGAAGCCAACTTGTGCCAAAGTTTTCTCTCAATATCATTCAACTCAATTCCTTCGGAAGTTCTTAACATAGACGACTTGGTTAAAAAGTATGAAAAACCACCGATAAAGTCGACTGCTTCACTTTTTTGTAGTTCTACCATAGTTTTTTTTACATAATGGGTTGTTTCTGTATTAGGGTGATACTTGTCAAGCGCTGTACTTAATTCTTTCATTGCCTCGATAACGTCTGCTTTTTGTGCCATTCTTAATTCACCATCTCTATATTATTTTTTATATAGTTTAAGTATAGCTTTAAAACCACGGCTGTAATCGGTTACATCTCGAACAGCGTGGTATTTGATCCTGAACCAGATACACGAAAAAAAGCAAAAGACCAGTAACTCTAAATTAAGTAGAGTTACTGGTCTTTTCTAATTTTCTTTCAAAACCCTTTATATATTATGCAGTGGCTCTGAAACGAGCTACTCAAGGGCAACTTCTTCCGGTTAGCTGGCGCCCTTTGTTCCGCTCTCTTTTCTCTATGCTTGGTAACGTGAAACACCATCAAGATATGTTTCTGACAATGTCATATCATCATCAAGAACGATAAAGTCAGCATCACGACCACTGGCGATGATACCACATTTATCAAGAACCTTTGAACTCTTAGCAGCTGTATAACTTGCCATTTCAACGGCTTGTTCATCAGTAGCAATGTTCCAGTCAACAACGTTCTTAATAGCTTCATTTAGCATCAAGATTGAACCAGCCAAACTGTGTGGAGCTGCCTTTAATTTAGCAGTTCCATTAGCAACTACGACTGGTAATTCACCAAGTACATAGTCACCATCTGGCATCAATCCAGCACGCATACAGTCAGTAATCAAAGCAACATGTTCTGGAGTTTTCTTTTCGATAACGATTCTAGCAGCATATGGATTAACGTGGTGACCATCACAAATCAACTCGTCATCAACCAAGTGCATCGAAAGAGCAGCGCCGACCATACCAGGCAATCTGTGGTTCAAGCCACTCATACCGTTATATGTATGTGTAAATCCAGTAGCACCAGCTTCAACACAGGCCTTAGCTTGTTCAAAAGTAGCGTCACTGTGTCCAAGATATACCGCAACTTTATCAGATGCCACAGCTTTAGTAAATTCAACTGAACCCTTTCTTTCAGGAGCAATAGAAATCTTTCTAATCATGCCATGAGCAGCATCTTGCCAGTCTTTAAATTCTTCAACATCAGGATCTCTGAAGTACTTAGGATTTTGAGCACCCTTGTGTTTTTCAGTATAGAAAGGTCCTTCAAAGTGAATACCTTGAACCTTAGCACCAGTAATCTTCTTGTAGTTATCACCAATCGTGTGACAAATACTCAATAATTGATCATGAGAAGCTGTCAAAGTTGTTGGTAACCATGAAGTTACACCCGCTTTAAGCAATCCTTCTGACATTTCATTCAATTTATCAAAGTCATCATCCATAACATCGTGACCAACAAGACCATGGATATGTGTATCTACAAGACCTGGAGCGATAAACTTATCAGAATAATCAACAATCTTACCAGCTGGTTTTTCTTCATCAGCATGATAGAATTTTCCAAATTTACCATCATCAGTAACTTCTAGATAGCCACCATTTTCAGTAGTATTTTTTAAAAAGAATTTTTTAGCATGAATATAATATGACATTATTGCTCTCCTTTGATTTTAAAATAGATGTCTTTATCTACCATCGTCCATAACTATATTACTACTCCATCACTTACCAATATTAATTTAGTATTGAAGCAAAGAAACATTAGCCTGGAGTAAAAGCGTTGATGGGCTCAGTGGTGAAATTTTCCTTAGTCAGCGATTTATGCTGGCTTAGGAAAAGGTCAGTATTTGAGATAATTGCGTACTTCAATTAGCTCAAATCTGTGTCCACCACGTTCCAGCCCAATCAACGCTTTTACGGAAGGCGGCAAGCATAAAATACTTCCAAATAAAAAGCTGAAACAAATTAATGTTTCAACCTTTTAATTTCATGATTTATTCGTAATCGTGAATTGTTACACCTTTAACAACTCGGTTAACTGTACCGCTTGCTGATGGTGTATCAGGTGTGTTGTTAACTTTAATTGAATTCATCAAAGCAAATGTTTGTGCAAATACTACGTCTGGCAATGCTTGGTAGATTTCTGGAAGATCTTTGTCTCCAGCTTTAATGAAGAAATTGTGGCCTGAGAAATCATTGTCATCTGATGTACCAACACCAACGACATCTTTACAAATTTCATCATCTTTAATTTCTTCCAAAATATCTACATCATATTGACGTGTGTACTTATCATTGCTCATGAAGTCAAAGACAATTGTCTTGCCGTTAACATATGACTTAGGACCATGACGGAAGCCCATTGACGAATCAAAGATTGTTGTCAAAGCTCCAGCTGTTAATTCTAGAACTTTCAATTGAGCTTCACGAGTTAAGCCTGATAGTGAACCACTGCCTAAATATGTAATACGATCGTAGTCTAAGTCAGCATATGCTTGAATTTCATCTTCACGACTGATGACCTCGCGACCCATTTTAATCATAGTATCAACCCAAGCAGCTTTTTTATCTTCAGCATTTGTATCAAAAATCAAAGCCGCTGTTAAGGTCATGCAAGAGAAGCTTCCGGTCATGGCGAATCCCTTATCGTTTGAAAGTGCTGGTTGAAGAAGTAATAAATTAGCATCTTCATTTTCAGCCTTTTTAGCTAGATGACCTTCAGGAGCACAAGTGATTGTGATTTGATATAAATTCTTAACGATTTTTTCTGCCAAATCTACAGTAGCAACACTTTCAGGACTGTTACCACTTCTAGCGAATGATACTAAAATTGTTGGATCTTCACTTCTTAGATTATCTAATGGAGCAGAAACAATATCAGTTGTAGGAATACTTTCAAAAACAAAGTGTGATGTATCGCCAACTCGATTTAAATATGGTCTAAGCGTATCTCCTACATATGCTGAAGTACCAGCACCAGTAAAGATAACTCTGATCTTTTGGTTTGGATATGTCGAAGTTACTTTATCAAGAAAGTTATCAATCTCTGATTTTTTATTAGTGTAGTTTTGAAATGCCTCTTGCCATAGATCTGGTTGTTGTTGAATTTCACGGGTTGTAATTTTAGCACCCATTTTTTCTAGTTCTTGGTCTGTTTTAGTAAACATGATATTGAATCCCTTCTCTATTTATTTTTAATCTAAGAATTGAACGTGAATAACTGCTAATTCCTTAACAGTGAAGTCAACGTGATAGATTCCTTTTGAATCAAGTGTTGCGTCTAAGACTTCGTTTTGTAATTGATTGTTCGAATCACGATACGTGATTGAAACTTTCTTAACATTTCGGTCTTTTAAGAAGAAATTAATTCCGTCAATGTCATCAATCGACCAATTGCTGATAATCATTTTAGATTGATTTTCGTCAATGACCATCTTGCAATTGTACATGTTGACTAAATGTGGAACGCTTAACTGTTCTTCAAAGAAATGCTTTAAATCTCCTTCACGAATATCAGTATATTGAGCTTGCCAACCGTATTTTGGAGAATCCGTCATAGGTAAAATGTAAAATTTATCATCACTGACAGTTACAGGTCCCAATTGATTCTCAAAACGATCATAAGCTGAAGAATGTACATGAACTGGAGTTTTATAATCGACTTTTACATAATTGCCGGTATGAGTTAACATAGTTAATCTTGGATTGTTGATACCAGAAATCGTTTCTCCATCAAACTGTTCAAATGATTGTTTTCCAGAGCGATTCTTGATTACTTCAACATTCGTTGCATTTATTAAATTCAATAGATGACGATTATTCAAAATAACCAAGGCATCCCCGTCCAAAAGGACAAAATTACGGGTTAATACTTTTGTAATCTGTTCATCTGACAAAGTATTTAGGAAGTTTCCGGTAATGGCTACACACTTATTTTTGATTTCCTGATCAATATAATTAAGTGGTTGCGTTGCAATTCCCATTGTAGAAAGCAATTCTAACCATTGTGTTTGAGAAGCCATTAAACCTTCTAAAGTTCCCTCTTCATCAATCTTTGTCTTAGCAACATCTTGGTTCATTGGGACGACTACACCGCCGCGGTGTTCGATATCAATCCCATTTTCAAATAAGAAATCTAAATATTCCTTATCATGATTCAATAGCTCATCATAATGATAAGTCGGATTGATTCCATCGCCCATCATACTGAACATGTTCAATAAAACACCATTAGCATGAACTAAGCTTGTTGTATCCAATTGGAATTGGGTAAATTTAGTGGATTTCGCATATGGTGAGTACAAGAAGCTTTCCATTTCTGGATAGATCTTATGATTAGGACCAATTTCAGTTCTTGTAGCCACTGTATATTTCTCAAAATCTCTAGCATATTGTTGAGGACTAACTTCGTTATATGCTGGTAAATGCGGACGTGAAACTGCTGGAGTATTCTCCCCACTAAGTTCATCGAGCAATCTTTGCCAATCACGTCCTTCTAGAGCGTGAACTTCTGGCCAAGAACTCATTAAACCTAAAGTAGTAGTTGGAGAAATTTCATGAACCTTCTGTTCAATCATATGTGCTACATGTAAAATCTCTGCCCGTGCAACTTGTAAATATGCGTTACGATACTTGTTTTCACCACCAGTAAACATTCTCTCAACGAATTCCTGACGTGATAGATTCATACTTAAAATATCGTTATAGCGTTTCATGTGATCTTCACAGAAACACCCCAATTTGAAGGGTGCATTCTTATAATGACGGAAGTCATCTTCTAGCCATAATTCATTAGGATGAATGCTTGCCCAAATAGCATAAATATCACTGATATAATCAGCCCATCCAGCATACCCAGGACAAGCCATTGAAATACTTTTAGTACCTTGGTAGTTAACCATTGGTTTGATATCAAGTTCTGGATTGATATGAATACCACGATCAGAATGATTCATGGTTGTCCATGGATTCAAGCTGATTGTAATGCCAAGTTCTTTTAATGGTTGACTGACCTCATCAACACTGGCGATTAATTCTTTAGCTTTTGTGGGAGTTATATGAGCATCTGATAATTCTTCTTGATTGATGAAAAAGGCAACATCAGAAATATGAGCTTTTTTGACAAAATCAATCAATCTCTGTTTCTTATCAGCATCATATATAGTTTTATCAATTGCTAATCTTAATGTATAACGGTAAGGATTACTCATCCTCTTCATCATCCTCATCAGAATCTTGACTTAAAAAGGCGTTAACATCAACAATGCCATCTTTAGCTTCCTTCATTAAGTCTTCAACTTTGATATCAGAACCAATAAACTTTTGATTAGCGTAATTAATAACCATTGGTAAATTCAAACCAGAAATAACATGCATTTCAGGATAAGTTTGTGTCAAATTGACAGCTACATTTCCTGGTGTTCCACCAAGTAAATCAACGATCAAATAAACAGGTTCTTTTCCATAATACTTTTTAATTTCTGTTTCGGCTTTAGCTTTTAAATCTTCCGGACCATCTGATTTTTGTAAACCTAGGGCTACTGTTTCAGGTAGTTCTCCAATAATTAATTCTGCTGATTTTAATGTTTCGATTGCCATATTTCCATGACTCATCAAGATTAATGCCATAATTTAAATCCTCCTAGATTTTGCCAAGTACACCAATTGCTGATAGAGCAATAGCAAAAATAATAACGATAAAGATAACTTTTGTTGATGTCATACCCTTCTTACCGAGTAACCAGTAAACAAGACCTACGACACAGGCTGGAACAAGTTTTGGAAGAATCATATCAATGTTGCTTTGAACACTTAGAGAAACTTTACCTAAATGAGCAACAAGTGGAACTTGAATATTGATCATACTTGCAATCAAAGCACCAACAATGAAGACACCAAGCAATGTAGCAGCATCTGTTAAAGCATTTAATTGACCTTGCATTTCAGAAACAAGTTTTGTACCTGTCTTATAAGCAAAGTGTAGTTGTTTCCAACGGAAAACCATGATAGCAATGTTTACTGCTAACCATAGGAATAATCCAAGTGGGTTACCCTGAGCGGCCATTGTTGCAGCAATAGCACCCATGATAGTTGGAACCAAAGCGGCGAAAAGTGAATCACCAATAGCGGCGAATGGTCCCATAAGACCTGTCTTAATACCAGCAACAGTATCTAGTGAATCAGCACCTTTCTTACCTTCAATGGCAAGATCGATACCTGTGATAATTGTGTTAAAGAAATTACTTGTGTTGAAGAATTGGTTATGAGTCTTCATAGCTTCTTTTAGCTCTGGAGTACCATCACCATAAATTTTTCTTAGTTGAGGCAAGATTGTGTACAAATAACCTGAACCTTGCATTCTTTCATAATTCCAACCCATTTGGAAACCGAACAAACTACGTTTGTTGATTTGGTTGTAATCTTTTTTAGTTAATTGATAACCTGGTTGTGCTTCGTTATTCTTCTTCATCACCGTCTACCTCCCCATTAGCGTCTTCAATTTCATCGTCCTCTTCATCTTCATCGTCAGAACTGTTTGCAGCGTTAGTAGCTGGAGCAGCAGTTATTTTAGCCATTGACTTCTTGTATTCAAGAATGGCAAAGGCACCACCGATTAGAGCAATAGCTAACATTGGAAGAGCGTTAAATGTTGTTGTAAATGCTTTACTTGCAGCACCTAAACCTGTACCAAGTGCTTGGATATTTGTAAATACTGTTGAAAGCAATGCTGTAATTGTGAAACCAAGAATCAAGTAAGCGATGTGTTTCTTAACTGGTAAGTAGTGAAGCAAGATAGCGAAACCTACAGCTGGAAGTGTAGCACCGGCTGTTTGTAGACCAGTGTTTAGCCATGCTAAATCACCATTTAGATATGTAACCATTGTCTTAACAACACCTTGACCTAGAGCCAAAGCTAAGAATACTGGAATACCACGTGACAAGCACCATGGCAAAGCACCCATGATTGTATGTCTTTCAATACCTTTGTAGTTGAAGTTTTCAATATCCTTATCAACTTTGTGTTGGAAATATGTGTTAGCAAATCTAGCTAGAATATCAAATGAAGTTAGAAGCGCAGCAACAGGAACACCGATAGCAGCAATAGCTGTAGCAGCTTTCATTCCTGTTCCGATTGAAAATGCTGTAGCTAAAACAGTACCTGAGTTGGCATCGATTTTTGAAGCACCACCGAAAGTACCAACACCTAGAACTGTTAATTGAAGAGCAGCACCAATAACTAGACCTGTCTTCATATCACCCATGATCAAACCAGAAATCATTCCGGCCCAAACGGGTTGACTCAATGATGAATTCATTTGTAATTCATCATAGATGTTATACATGGAATATGCCGTTAAAAGCAATATTTGAACAATTGTAAAACTCATAGCTCTATCCCCCACATTTAATTTTTATTTTTTGTAGTCTTTCAAGATACCTGCAAAGTCTTTGATTGGGTCACTTGGAACCATTTGAGCTGTAACATTGATACCTGCATCGAGGAGCTTGTGGAATGCATCGTAATCATCGTCAGTTACATTAATTGATTGTGTTAAGTGTTGTGAATCATCTTTTTGAGACATGTTACCAACATTGATTGTGTCGAATTTAACACCATTTTCAGCCATTTCTACCAATGTAGCAGGCTTCTTAACAACTAGAAATACTCTTTGTGACTCATACTTGCCGGCTAAGATATTTGCTGAAGATTTCTTTGTACCTAAAATACTTAGATTTACCCCAGCTGGTTTAGCTAATTTAAGGGCTGTTTTTTGAATATCGCTCTTTATAATTTCGTTATCAACTACCATAATTCTTGATGCTTGTAATTTAGTTGTCCATAAGTTAGCCACTTGTCCGTGAATTAATCTTTCGTCAATTCTTACTGCAATAATACCCATATCTTTATACCTCCAAATATTAACTACTCTTCCTTAGGATTTATTACTAATATCGTGTCGAATGTGATATGCAAATTGATCACTTCTTGCAACACTCAAAGTAAATTCAATTATTTGATTATGTGGATCATAAGTCTGTCGTCTGAGATTCAAACAAGGCGCGCCTTCTTTGATCTTGAGATATTTACTATCGTTGGCACTTGTAATGCCAGCTAAGAAATACTCATCAGCGTAATAAACTTGCTCGTTGAACTCTTCTGAGAAAACCGAATATAATGAGCGGTTATTCAACATCGATTCAGTCATTAAACTAAAATGGTCAGCCGGTAAGTAAGTTCTTTCCAACATGACAGGAATCCCATCCGCATATCGAAGTCGCTTTATCTTAATAATTTGACTACCCACTTCAGTTTCCAAGTTCTTAGCGAAGTAAGCATTAGCCTCCTTTCGTTCAAAACTAAGAATTTTGGTTTGTGGTTTTTTCCCCAGTGAAATCATCTGCTTGTTGAAACTGTAACTACTATTCAAATCACTATTCAGATCAACTCTATTAACAAAAGTTCCCTTACCATGAACACGACGAATCATCCCTGTAACTTCCAGTTCCATTAGGGCAGCCCTAACAGTTGTTCTAGATAATTCATATCTTTCTGCTATTTCCCTTTCGGAAGGTAATTTAGCATTGGCTGGTAAAGTTTGAATGTAATTAGTCAGCAAGTTGATTAACTGTTCTTGAAGAGTAATTTTCATACGAATCGAATCCTTTCTGGTATCAACCACAAGACCATTGTATCCGGTTACAGGAGAATAAACAACAACCGGGATAGACCGCTTACATGGTGGTTTATCCGGCAAAATCAGTTCTATCAAGGCTTGTGAAGATATGAAACTAAAGTGGTACTTTTTTTAATACCACTAAAAGAAGATACCAGTTAGAAATTGGTCAGACCAATTTTTCATATGTATATTCTTTTTTTCATAATGTGTTAGTTATTGCCAATTAACTTTGATATTAAAGTAAGCAATAAAAAAGAACGTAGCGTTATGTCTACGTTCTATTGATAAAATTCTTCTATTATATTACTTAATTCCTTCTGGCAATTTACTTTTAATATAATCAGCTGAATATTGTAATTTATCTAACTCTTCTTGAGGTAAGTCTAATTGGATTTGCTTAACAATTCCATCACGTCCAATAATAGCTGGGTATGATAAGTAAACACCATACTCTTCACGGTAATTAGATACTGGCAATTCAATATATGAATCATTTAGAATTGCCATTGTTAATTTAACAGCTGCAGTTGAAATTCCATAATTAGTGTATTTCTTACCACTGAAGACTGTAAAACCACCCATACGGATATCCTCGTTCAACTTATCTAGATCCAAACCATCCTTCTCTGCTAGTTCAGCAATTGAATGATCCAAAACTTTTACTGTTGACCAAGCTGTAAATTGAGAATTTCCATGTTCGCCCAAATTGTATCCTTGGACTGAACGAGGGTCCACATTCAAGGCTGCTCCAACGGCACGTTTCATTCTGGCTGAATCCAACAATGTTCCAGTTCCCATTACATGTTTCTTAGGCAATCCTGTTACCTCTTGATAAATTGAAACCATTACATCATTAGGATTACTGATTACCACAATTTTGCCATCAAACTTGGTTTGTTTAATCTTTTCGGCAACATCTGTAACTGCATTACTTGTAAAATCTAATTCAGCAAATCGATCCGGCTTTACACGATCTTGCAGCTTAATATTACCAACGGCTGAAATAATAACATCTGTATCATCTAATTGAGAGTAATCATTAACAAAAATATTTGTATGGAATGGCAAATTAGCCATAGCATCTTCAAAGTCCAAAGCATCGGACCTAACTTTCTTTTCATTAATATCGATCAATACCAAATCGTCAACAAAACCACTTGATACGATATAATGCGCACAAGCTGCTCCTACATTACCTGTTCCAATAATTGCTACTTTTCTTGTCATTACAAATTACCTCTCAATTCAAAATTAATTTAATTGCCATTATACTCTAATTTTATTAAAAAATAATTAACAATATCAAATAAATGATTTTTAAGTACAAAAATAGCCCATTTCTAATTAAAAATGAGCTATTTTCCTAATTTTTAAGATTCTTTTTAATATAATCAGCTGAATAGTGTAATTTATCCAATTCTTCTTGTGGCAAATCTAGTTGTAACTGTTTCAAAATACCATCACGCCCGACAATAGCCGGATAAGATAGATAAACGCCATATTCTTCACGATAATTAGAAACCGGTAATTCGATTCTAGCATCGTTCAAGATTGCCAAAGACAATCTTACAGCTGCAGTTGAAATTCCATAGTTGGTATAACCTTTACCATCAAAGACCGTAAATCCGCCCATACGAACATCTTCGTTGATTTGATCCAAATTTAGTCCTGACTTTTTAGCTAACTCTTCTACCGGTTGATCCATTACTTTAACAGTTGACCAAGCCGTAAATTGTGAATTCCCATGTTCACCCAAGTTATAGCCCGAAACAGATCTAGGATCAACGCCAAATGCTTTTCCGACAGCACGTTTCATTCTGGCTGAATCAAGCAATGTTCCTGTTCCAATCACACGCTCTTTAGGAAAATCAAGGATTTGCTGATACATCGAAGTCATTACGTCGTTAGGATTACTAATAACTACCATAATTCCATGAAACTTTGTTTCCTTAATTTTATTTGCCACATCAGTCACTGAATCACCTGTTGGTTTCAACTCACCAAAACGATTAGGATGATCTCCACCGATTAAACTAATATGACCAACAGCCGAAATAATAATGTCAGCATCATCCAATTGAGAGTAATCATTTACATAAATATTAGTGTGGAAAGGTAAATTAGCCATGGCATCTTCAAAATCTAGAGCATCTGACTTAACTTTCTTTTCATTCTTATCAATTAAAACTAAATCATCGACAAAGCCACTAGAAACAATATAATGCGCACAAGCAGCTCCTACATTTCCCATTCCAATGATTCCGATCTTTCTTGTCATAAAATATATTCCTCACAGTCAAATATTTTAATTAAGTTCCATATACCATGATACTCAAAGTGAGCTACACAAGCCAGTTTCTTCCAATTAATTATGCATTCAAAATTACACAATTTTCTAGTTTATTTCGTTCTCTTATATAAAAAAGTTGACCCCTATCATGGGATCAACTTTTTTATTTTCTATCTTCGTAATACTTAACTTTACTCTTAATAATTTTTTCGCATAAATCAGGATATGAGATACCTGCTGCTTCAGCTTCTCTTGGCATTAATGACAATGGTGTCATACCGGGCAAAGTATTTGCTTCCATAACATACAAATCATCGCCACGCATCAAGAAATCAACACGTCCATAATTACTCATTCCTAAAGCTTCAAACGTCTTCTTAGTCAAAGCTTGCATATTGCTATGAATTTCATCATCCAAATTGTTTGGTGGTGTGATGAAATGAGTAACATTATTAGCTTGGAATTTATGCTGGAAATCATACCAACCTGTATCCACTGTTACTTCAACTGCGGGAAGTACTAGACCGTCAACAATAGCTACTGAGAACTCACGACCCTTGATATATTCTTCAATTAAAACTTCATCATCAAATCTCAAAGCATCGGCTACCGATTCTCTCAATTCAGTAGCACTTTCAACGATATGTGTACCAACACTTGAACCACCATTAGATGGTTTTACGACCATTGGATAATTGAACGGAATATCTTCTGACAAGATCTTAGCAGTCTTAGTAGTTGTATATTTAGCTGTAGGAATATTATTTTGAACAAAAATTTCTTTAGAATATTTCTTATCCATAGCTAAACCTGATGCAAGTGTGCCACTACCTGTATATCTAATATCAAAGACATCAAAAACAGCTTGCATCTTACCATTTTCACCATCTTCACCGTGAAGTCCCATGTAGACAATATCGGCGTGTTGACATATCTTCAAAACATTTCTACCAAGAAGACCTTTTGTTCCATCTTTACGAAGTGCATTGATTTTTTCATCAGTCAAAACTTCATCATCAATGACTAATTTACTTTCACTTTCTGGTTCTGTTGTAAAAAGATCATCGATCTTATCTTCATCGACATCCTTACCTAAAAATGAATCAACGTATGCGACTTCATAGCCCTTGCTACGTAGTGCGTTGGTGATTTTAACTCCGGAAGATAAAGAAACATTTCTTTCTGTACTTCTTCCACCTGAAAGAACGACAATTTTCATTGTGTTTTCACCTAATCCTTTTTTATTTATTACTTAAGCGTAATCCTAGAACCTACAGAATAGCACAATACTTATGAAAAAACCATTTGAGATTTTAAGTTTTTAAAAAATTTAGCCAACTTCTCGAATTTTTCACACATTTTTGGTTTAATTAGCATTAAGGAGGATATAGCCTTGAAAAAATTAAATATTATTTTATTAGGTTTATTATCTGTAATCACGCTGGGAATCTTCTCAGCACAAAACGTCAAAGCTGATGATCTAAGCGACCAACCAGTTATGACTTTAGGAACTTCGTTAACATCAGATCAACGCCAAGGTACAATCAGTGCCTTATCTTCACAAATCAATGACAGTAACTATAAAACAATTACTGTTACTGGTGATACCTTGGTTAAATATTTGAATCCAAGTGGTAGTTCATTCACTAGCAATTCAGGTGTCTGGTCATCCGCTTTGATTCAAAAAACTTCATCAGGTTCAGGTATCAACGTTAAGATCGTTGACTATAA
Source organism: Companilactobacillus musae (assembly GCF_003967595.1). Lineage (GTDB taxonomy): Bacteria > Bacillota > Bacilli > Lactobacillales > Lactobacillaceae > Companilactobacillus > Companilactobacillus musae. The sequence continues at coordinate 371,910 of NZ_BIFW01000002.1, forward strand.
TGGTAAAAACAATATAACTACCATTACTGCTGACCAATACAGAAACGCTGCTGTTACTGCTGGTATCAGTGATGCCAACATCTATGTAACATCAGCTACTCCAATTGACGGTTCTGGTGCCTTAGCTGGTATCTATGCAGCCTATGCCAATAGTGGTGACAACTTGAACCAAAGCCAAGTCAACGCTGCTCAAAAAGAAATGAACGTTTTAAGTGGTATCACTGATGCTAATAAGGGAACAGATGGTTATTCTGATAAGCAATTAAACAATGCCGTTGCCGGTATGAAATCAGATATTGCTCAAAAAGGTGACAACATTACCGTTAACCAAATCACAACTATCGTTAACAACAACTTGCAAAAGAATAATCTTCAAAATATCGTTAACAATAACCAAAAACAACAAATCATTAACTTAATGGTTCAAATTAGAGATTCGGGTGCTTTAAAGAATTCTAACTTTAAAGAACAAGCCTCAAAATTAAGTAGCGATATCATGAGTAAAGCTAAAAATGTTTTCAACAACTTAAATACTCAAGAAAATCGTAATTTCTTACAAAGAATTTGGGACAGTATCGTTTCATTCTTTAGCGGTTTGTTTAACTAAAAAAATATCGCCCAATTCTCGAATAACAAAAATAACCGCATGACTATTATGGTCATGCGGTTATTTTTGTTATTTTTTTATAATTACCTAGATTGCTTGAAAGCTTAGATTTTATTCAATCCTAGTGTGGAAATACTAAATTCTGAATTCATCTAACAGTATCTTGCCTTTGATCAAAAACAGGGAATATGATAATAAAACTGACAAATAAATATATCAATGAAGGTAAAATCATATTATTTATTGTTGCATTGGAATTTTGAGAGATACCATAGACGATAATAACTAGATAATCGAGAATAAAATGACAAAGCATCGGATATAGAAGATTTTTGGTCCGTAAAAAAGCACCCGAAAACATAAATCCAATTGCTGTTGTCATCATAACTTGTCCCACAGTCATATCAAAACTTTGTGAATACAGATTAATGAAATGCTCAGTGCCAAATAAAATGCTAGATATCGAAACCGGTAATAGTATTCGGGCATATTTATTTTTAAGGTCTTGAAAAATATGGAGTAAGGAACTCAATACAATTCCACGCATAAGATATTCTTCAGTTAAGCAGGCTACTAATCCAATCGTGAAGGCGTATAAGAATCTATCAATATGTGTTAGGCCAATTAGCAACAACACAACAATAATCATGATCATGTTATTACTTTTATGCCTATCCAATTTAATTGAAAACTGAATGTGTTGTTTTGTTAGTTTCTTGTTTAAAGTAAAAAGTAAAATCAGAAACAATATTTTGTCCATAATGATAGCGTACAAACCATATGAGATATTTAATATTTTTAAAACATTAATGAACCCAACTTCAAAGGTTTTCTCAATGAATAAAACTAAAAGAAGATTTTTGATTAAAGATTTTTTTGCCATATACAATTATCTCATTTCTTCAAATTTATCTAACGCAATCACTGTATTGGACACTTTTAATGCCTTAATTATTTTTTACGGCAAAAGAGTATCATATTATATTTTTTGAAGATACGAAAATCCCTAAAAAGTCGGTTCTTGTTCAAAGTTGGTTACAATTAATACTAACTAGTTTGTGTGAAGGATGCCGTCGTCCGTGAAATTACCTAATTAGTAAATCAATACACTAGTCCGGAGCAACAAAGAAAATGGGCTCAGTAGCGAAATTTTTCTTAGTGACGAAGTCACTTAGAAAAAGGCCGAGCTTGAAGACACTTGGCAACGCCAAGTGGCTCCAAGTCGTGCCCGCTACGTTCCAGCTCAATTTTCTTTGTTGTGGAGGACGGCATCCTTCAAAAAACTACATCTTATCCATAGTTTCATTCAAAAGTTCATCAACTCGATTATTTCCCACATTAGTAGCGTGACCTTTAGTCCACTCAAAAGTTTTTTTAGGAACGGTTGGCAATAATTTATCCAATTGCTTCCATAGTTCAACATTGACCGGAACGCTGCCATCAGCCTTTTTATAGCCACGTTTCTTCCAACCTGTCAACCAATTTTTAGTAATTGCATTCAGAACATATTGAGAATCTAAGACAAATATCGTATTTTGTTGATTGATTTTTAGTTCATTTAATCGAATAATACTTTGAATTAGGGCCATTATCTCCATGCGGTTATTAGTCGCCCCAAATTCTCCATCAGTTCCTTCATATGTCTGACCATTATTACTAATATGGTAGGCCCAAGCAGCCTTATCAGATGTTTTAACATGACCGCCCTTAAAATTACCGTGATTTCTAGAGCCACCATCAGTATAAACAACGACATCAAAATCATTAATATTGGATACTTTTGGTTTAGAAGTTGTTTTGTTAGCGGGTTTACTATAAGAATCTTTACCATCTAAAAACGCTTCTGCTTGGGCTCTATCAGTGAAACTTTTATAGCGAGCGCCGGCAAATCCATCTACTTGTGCCTTGCATTCTGGCCAAGTTAAATAGATACCTGGCTTCTTGCCACGTCTTACTGCGTAATATTTTTGCAATTGTCATACCTCATTTAGTTAAAATTTATCAATAATAATTATATAATAATATGTTGTTGGGGTGAATTTATGAAAAATGGGCAATGGCCGATTCTATATATCCATGGTTTCCGTGGTGGCGATTATACAACGCAAAAAATGATTGAATCAGCGCTAGAATGTAACGGTAAAAATAAAGACCAATTTTTAAAAGCTAATATTAATTGGCGAGGGAAAGTTACATATGAAGGAACTTGGACTGCGGACGAACATCCCATTGTTCAAGTTGTTTTCCAGAACAAATGGGTTGGCAGTAACCAAATGGAATATTGGTTAGTGAAACTTCTATTTGATTTACGCTTAAAACATGAATTTACTACATATGACGCTATTGGTCACTCTTTAGGTGCTGTAGCCTTAGTTTTAGTCAATCTAAGGGAAAAAATGCGTCCTTATATGCCACGACTAAAAAAATTAGTACTCATTGCAGGTCCTTTCAATGGGATTATTGGTCTCGGTGATCTTCCCAACATCAACCTGCTTAAACCCAACGGACGCCCTGCTTTTATGAGTCCAACTTATTTTAGAATTTTTATTAATAGAAACAACATTTCGGATGATCTACGTGTTTTAAATATTTTTGGTAACGTTGGTGATCACTCAAATAGTGATAAGTATATCTCCGTTACGTCAGCAAAATCTATTTCCTACGTTCTTAGACCAAAAGTTAAAGAATATACTGAATATTTAATCAGAGGCTCCAATGCTGAACATTCTATGCTACATGATGATTCTGAGATTTTAGATACAGTCAACGGATTCATTTACTACAATCCGTTATCGTAACGTTATATAATGGTCTTGCGCCATTCAGTTTTTAAGAGAGATTTGGAGGGGATTTCTATCAAAGCTTGGGAGCTATTCAGATTAGATATAAAAAGAACTTTGCAATCAAAACCCGCAACCTTATTGATGCTAGCTATGATAATTTTGCCATGTTTATATTGCTGGTTTAACGTATGGGCCCTATGGGATCCTTATTCAAATACCAGTGATCTAAAAGTTGCCGTTTATTCAGATGATCAACCTGTTAAACTTGAGGGTCAAAAAATCGAGATCGGTGATCAATTGATCGACAACTTAAAAAAGAATCATAAATTGGGATGGACATTCGTTGATTCCAAAAAGCAACTTGACCAAGGTGTTAAAGATGGTTCTTATTATGCTGGTATTTACGTTCCAAAAAACTTTTCAAAGGATATCGTTAGTTTCTTATCTGGTAAGATTAAGAAACCAACTTTAGTTTTCTCAGTTAACCAGAAAATAAATGCGATTGCCCCGAAATTGACCGAAACCGGGGCGACAACGTTGCAAGGAACGATTTCCGATGAATTTATTGGTACAATCAGTAAAACTATCACTAAGGCTTTAAACAAGTCCGGAGCAGACATTCAGCATAACCTACCAATGCTAAGAAGATTATCTTCACTATTGGTAACGACTGACGATAACTTGCCCGAACTACAAGATATTATGGACAAAGTTCAAAAAGCCAACACGATCGTTCCTAACTTGAATCAAAAGTTACAACAAGCTAATGATATGTATGGTTACCTTCCATTATTAAATCAAGATGCCCAAAAATTAGTTAACTTAAATAATTTCTTACCACTAGCCGATGCTGGGGGGACTGCTGCCAAGGATCTTCAAGGAAAAATCCCCGAGATTCAAAGTGCCGGTTCTCAGATCAATGAAATTGACAATGATTTTGGTAAAATTTCTGATCTAATGGGTACTAGTATCACCCAAGTAGAAAATGGTATTCAAGTTGTTGACAAAGTTCAAAATGTTATGCCTGATATTCAAAAGCTGGGTGAAGATGCTGAAAACGCAACTAATACAGCCAATAATGAATTGATTCCAAAAATCCAACAAGCTTTACCAGTCATCAAAACAACTGTTGATACTGGTTTATCGATGGTTTATAACATTGCCAAACAAATCAGTACCTCACTTGGTAATGCTAATACCTTAATTGATAAAATTAAGAACGATCCTAAGAACCAAGAACTAAAGGAACAACTAAAGACCGTCCTTCAAAATGTTGCTGACGACGCGACACAATTAGCTAAAGTCAGTCAACAAATTGCTTCATCATTGACTGATCTACAAAACTTCTACAATGATTTAGCTGACCAACTTGGTCATGACAAGACAACGATTTTTGATACACCTATTCAACATTTAAATGACTTAGCCTCATTGAATCAAGCTCTAGCTGACAAGGCTAATGATATTGTAAATAATTATGACGACCTCGATACTAGTCAACTTCAAAGTAAGATTGCTGATCTACAATCACAATCCGATAAAATTGCTGACGGAGTTTCTGCTATCAAGGATCTAAATATTATGGATAGCGTTTCAAATAGTGTTAACGATATTAGTACTTTCCTAAAAGATGCCAGTGCAACTCTTAGCCAAGTCAACAACAATATCATCCCTGCTATCCCAGGACTATTAAATAACACTAAAGGTGTGCTAGAAACTGCCCTAACTTATCTTCAAAAATACCAAAAGCAATTACCTGCTGTTGGTAACGAAATTCACGATGCCAACCAATTGTTAAACGGAAATATGGGTAATATCACAACTGGTATCAACTTAGTCAATGATTTCTACAACAATGACTATCCTACTTTGAAGAAGAAACTATCTACAGCTACTTTCTTTGTTCAATATCAACTGCCACAGATCGAAAATGAATTGACTACAACTTTGAACTTGGTTAATTCTAAGACACCTGAACTTGAACAAGCACTTTCAACGGCCAATGACTTTGCTGAAAACGATTGGCCTCAATTGAAGAAAGACATTCACCATTCAGCCACATTACTCAAAAAGGGTAAAAAAGATGTCGACTTAGGCGCCATTATTAAGTTAATGAAATCAGATGCCAATAAGGAATCTGACTTCTTCTCTAACCCAGTTAAATTGAAGCAAGAGAACCTTTATGATGTCCCTAACTATGGTTCTGCCAGTGCTCCATTCTACTTAGCCTTATGTATTTGGGTTGGTGCTTTGTTGCTATCCAGTGTCTTCACAGTTCACTTCAAGTTGAACGACCGTCAGAAATACCGTTACAGTTTCAAACAAAGATTCAACGGTCGTTATTTAACTTTTGGTTTCCTAAATCAATTACAAGCAATTTCAGCTGCACTTGGTAATTTATTTATTCTGCATGCTTATACAAAGGAAAAGGTTTGGTTAATTGTCTTTTGTATGCTGGTAAGTTTCGTCTTTATTTCTATCCTATACTCACTGGTCCAAATGTTTGGTACTGTTGGTAAAGGATTAGGGATTATCATTTTAGTTCTATCAATTTCTGGTGCTGGTGGTAACTTCCCTGTTGTTCTATCTGACGGTTTCTTCCGTTTCATCAATCCATACCTACCGTTTACTTATGCAGTAAATCTGATTCGTGAGGCTGTTGGTGGAATATATTGGCCTAACGCCACAAAAGATATTATTATATTGGTAGCCTTTGGTGTAGTCTTCTATCTACTAGGTCTTTTGACAACTGAAAAGCTCAAACCATTTATGCATAAACTACACAAGAGTGCCAAGAAGAGTATGATCATCGAATAATTTTATTCATAAAGAGGGAGAGAGAACTTTAATGACAGACATAAAAATGAAATCTTATCGACCTTTTATCACTGAAAAATTCTTTTGGGACTTTCCTACACACTTTAATTTAAAAGAAGTCAGTGAATTCCTAGATGAAGACATTGATCCAACAACTCAATATATTTCTAACACCGCTAAAACTATCATGCGAAACGACGGGATCTATTGGTTAATTCAAAGAAAGCATACTTCTCAAATAGTTGCTCTGATAAGTCTTAGTGATCTTGATTTAACAAAACATCAAGCTGCTTTGATGATAACTTTCAAGAATCTTTCCGCTGATGAAAAGTTAGAGATTTCAAATAGATTACTTGTTTTTCTTAAAGATCAGATCTCACTACAAACTATTGAAATTAATCAATTAGACCACATAGTTCAAGAAAACTTCACAAATAATGGATATAATATTTCTCATAATAATCTACTAAAGAGGAGTTAACATTTATGTATGGATATGGTTACGGTTTTGGTCCCAGCTATCTCTTGATAATTATTGGTTTAGTTATCAGTCTGTGGGCATCATGGTACGTAAATCATAATTTTAAAAAATATGATCAGTTTACTAGTCACCACGGTAAAAGTGGCGCTGATGCCGCTAGATTTATTTTGGATAAAGCTGGACTTCAAGATATTCAAATCAACAAAGTCAGTGGTAATTTAACTGATAATTACAATCCTGGTAATAAGACATTGAATCTTTCAGAATCAACTTATGATTCTACTTCAGTTGCTGCAATTGGAGTTGCTGCCCACGAATGCGGACATGCTATTCAAGATCAAAAAGGATATGTACCCATGCGTATTAGAGCTAGTTTGGTCCCTGCTGTAAATCTAGGATCAAATGCTTCAATTCCTTTGATACTTGTCGGTGTACTTCTAGGAATGAACCATACTTTGATCACCATCGGAATTTGGCTATTTGCCTTAGTTGTTTTATTCCAAGTTGTTACTTTGCCAGTTGAATTTAATGCTTCTGGACGTGCCATCAAGATACTTAGCTCTGGTGATATCCTTGATAACGATGAAGTCCCAATGGTAAAACAAGTCCTATTCTCAGCTGCTTTAACTTATGTAGCTGCGGCAATATCAACTGCTTTACAACTATTACGTTTAATTATTATTTTTGGTAACGATCGTAATTAGAGAAATTAAAAATAAAACAGTTCCAATTAAGTAATTCAGGCAGTTACATACCTTGAATTCTTAATCGGAACTGTTTTTTTATACTGCAATTTTAACTAACGGATCACGTTGTTTAGAAGTAAAACCTTTGTAGACGATGGTATCCTATCAAAAAAAGACTTAGAAGTTGCTTGTATAATTAGATTTTATTAGAATTTTGAAGTAAACTTTCTAATAAGAATAATAGAGGGGAATTTATTTTATGATTGATGTTTGGATCATCTGGCTAATTCTCATTATTTTAGTAGTCAATACAATCTCAGCACTTATCACTGTTTTCCATAGGCCACGTAATATTGTCACCACCTGGGCTTGGATTTTGGTTTTGGTTCTCTTGCCGATTGTTGGTTTTCTAATCTACGCCTTTTTAGGACGTGGAATTGCTCAAGAGAAGATTTTCAATATCAGTAAGCAAGAGCATTACAGTTTAAGTCAGCTGAAGAGAATGGCCATCGCTGCTCAAAAGCGTCCTCAAAACGCCTCACGATACGATGAAACACGATATGCTGACCATATCATTCGTTTTTTCAATGAGACCGAGGAGGCTCCTTTAACACGTCACAACGAAATTGAATTATTCTTTGATGGACAAGAAAAATTCAAAAAGATGTTTGAAGATATTCGTCAGGCTAAAGAAACAGTTCATGTCGAATACTATGCTTTCATCAAAAGTGATATTGGGGACAAATTTCTAAAACTATTAACTCAAAAGGCTAAAGAAGGTCTGGAGGTTCGTTTACTATACGATCCATGGGGATCAGGTGGTACTAAACCTCGTTATTTCAAAGAGTTTCAAGCTGCTGGTGGTGAAGTTCTTCCTTTCATCACTTCTAAAAACGTTATCGCTAAAACACGTTTAAACTATCACTTGCACCGTAAAATCGTTGTAATCGACGGTACTACTGGTTGGATCGGTGGCTTTAACGTCGGAGATCAGTACGTTAACGTAACAGATAAATTTGGTTATTGGCGCGATACCCATTCTAGAATTTTTGGCGCTGCAACCTTGCTATTGCAAGAAAGATTCTTCCGTGACTGGAATGCTTCTTTGGATCGAAATGCAGAACCTCTAGCCTTTTTGGAAAAATACTTCCCATCAGATAAGTTCAATTCAGACGCTAATTTGCCAATTCAAATTGTTTCTGATGGACCTGATAGTCGTGATGAAATCCTAAAAGACGGTTTCATTGATATGATTGTCAGTGCTAAGAAGAGTGTTTGGATTCAATCACCTTATCTTGTTCCAGATGACGCGATGTTTACAGCTTTAACTATTGCTGCTCGCTCTGGAGTAGATGTTCGAATCATGATCCCATGTATGCCGGATCATCCTTTCATTTATCGGGCTACACAATATTATGCTAACCTCTTAACAACTTACGGAATTAAGATTTATAGCTACCAAAAAGGATTTTTACACGCCAAAACTTCTGTCTTTGACGGTAAAATTTCTTCTGTCGGTTCAATGAATCATGACTTTAGAAGTTACTCATTAAACTTTGAAGCTAACGCCTTCATTTATGACGCTAAAGTTTCTCACCAAATTGCTCGTTCTTTTGAAAACGATATGAAGGACTCACTTCTACTAACTCCGGAAATGATTAAAGAACAAGGAATGTGGCTTCACTTCAAACAACGTTTCTCACGTCTATTGTCGCCAATCTTATAATCCATTTCAAAATCGAATTATATAAAAAATAAAACTCATCTTGAAGATAATCTTTTTTATCATCGAGGTGAGTTTTATTATTACTGGCTTAGCTATAAGTATTACGATATACTTTATTTTTATTCATTTAGGGAGGAATTTATTATTATGGACGAAAATGGAACACAAGTACCTAACGAAGTTAAAGGCTGGAATTGGGGTGCCTTTATGTACAATATTTTTTGGGGAATCGGTAATAAAACTTACTTACCATTGCTTTGCTTAATCCCACTATTCAACATCGTTTGGATCTTTGTGGTTGGCTTCAAAGGGAATTCTTGGGCTTGGCAAAAGGGTAATTATAAAGACGTTGAAACTTTTAAAGCTGTTCAAGCAACATGGAATCGCGCTGGTTTAGTACAATTTATTATTTCAATCGCCGGTGTCATACTTTATGTATTATTCTTTGCTTCAATTATTTCAGCATTAGTATCTAACTATTAGAAAAAAACAGGCTCTATTGAAAAGCATTCGAGGTATGTAAAATATACCTGAATCTCTCAATAGAGCCTGTTCCTTTTTATTCATATATTCGTTTAACAACTCTTTGACGATATAAATCGTTCCCCTGTCCCCAGAAAAGAAAGCTTAATGAAACATAAAGAATTGCTAAGGTGATGTCTAATACATCGAATTTCATATAATCAGCCAACATTAAACTAATTATAAATACGATGGAAATTATTGGTTCAATTGCTCCCAACCATACATATGAATTATTTGCTAAAACATATTTCTCTAAGATTAAGGAGGCAATTGACCCTATAACAAAAATAATACCCAACATAATTACACCCCCATAATTAATCAGCGTATATTATGTTATCACAAATAATTTTCTGAAATAAAACAAAAGCTCCATGAAAACGTCTCCAAGAAAAAATTCACGACTTTTGATCATTTCTATTAGATAATTGCAGTCAGGGGGGATCATTTTGTACAAACAGATTACAATTTATGATTTATTAAAAATATTATCAAAACAACTGGGTGAACAGAATTGGTGGCCAGCTGAAAGTACTGAAGAAATGTTAACTGGTATGATATTAATTCAAAATACCAATTGGAAAAATGTCGATCGTTCTTTAACTAATCTCAAACAAATTACTAATTTTGATATTGATAAAATACTTAATCTCTCTAAAGAGGAATTAGAAGCTTTGATCCAACCGAGTGGCTTCTTCCACAACAAAGCTATCTACCTTCGATCAATATTAACAGCCTACCGAGATAATTTTTCCGAATGGTCAAAGTTACCAACAAACTTATTACGAAAAAAGTTATTGGCTCTTAAAGGAATTGGAAATGAAACCGCCGATGTTTTATTACTTTACTACTTCCATCGCCCAACCTTTGTTTCTGACAATTATGCGATGCGCTTATTCAACAATTTACATACTTTCACTAAGAAACCAACTTATATGCAATTAAAAAATGCTGTTGAACATGACTTCAAATTCACTTCCAAACAAGCCGAAGAACTGCATGCCCTGATCGACGAATTTGGCAAATTAAACAGTGATTTTTTCAAAGATTATCAGCTACGTTTGCCCAATCTTAGTTATATTACAAAATAAAAAAGTTATCTTATTTAATCTAATTAGACCAAATAAGATAACCTTTTTTATAGATTTATTTATAAAATGTTTCATTAACAGCTTGTGTAATCGCAATTTGAACATGCGCATATGACAAACCACCCTGAATATATAGTGAATATGGGGGTCTGATAGGACCATCTGATGACAGTTCAATCGTTGATCCCTCGACGAAACTACCTGACGCCATAACAACATCATCCTCATAACCATCTTGATGACTAGGAATTGGATCAACAAATGAATTCATTGGTGAATAATGTTGAATAGCGGCACAGAATTTAACCATAGGTTCAGGATCACCAAAGGAAACTGTTTGAACAATATCGGTTCTTGGTGCATCCCATTTTGGTGAAACGTTCATTCCCATTTCTTCACAAAGAGCTGAGGTAAAGACCATTCCCTTTAAAGCTTCACCTGTCGTGTGTGCTGCCATGAAAAATCCTTGATAAAAGTCACGTAAGTAACCCCAAGTAGCTCCTTCACCTTTACCAGCACCAGGAACTGTCAAACGTGAACCAGCACCATCAACTAAATCTTCTCGTCCAACAATATAGGCACCACTCTTAACAATTCCAGCACCAGCGTTCTTATACAAAGATCCTGCCATAATATCAGCGCCATAGAAAGTAGGCTCCTCTTTTTCTGAAAATTCGCCGTAACAATTATCAATAAAAACATTAACGTCAGGACGAATTGATTTAACGAATTTGATCATTTTAGCAATCTTATCAACTGTAAAACTGTCACGAACTGCGTAACCTCTTGAGCGTTGAATAGCAACTACTTTGATGTTATCGTCAGCCTTCAATGTTTTTTCCGCGTTCTCATAATCAACTGAACCATCATCTAATAATTCCGTTGTAGAAAAGTTAATACCATACTCCTTCATATTGCCACGCTTATTACCTGCTAAGCCAATAACTTCTTGAATTGTATCGTATGGTGTTCCAGTTAAATAATAAAGCGTATTTCCAGGGCGCAACATACTGAATAGGGCTGTCGAAATTGCATGTGTACCTGAAGCAAATTGAGGACGAACTAAAGCATCATCCACTTTAAAGTAGTCGGCATAAATGGCTTCGATCTTATCGCGACCGATATCATCATAACCATAGCCGGTTGATGGTACTAGGTCTTCTTCACCTACTCGATGTTTTCTAAACAAGTTCAAGACACGTTGTTGGTTATAAAGCACTTGTTGATCAATTTCTTCTAAACGTGGTTGAATTAGTTTTTCTACTTTAGCAACTTTTGTTTTTAAATCTTCTGGTAAATCATCTGTCCATGATAATGACATAAATAAACTCCTTTTTTTGCCTTTAGGCTGCCGTCCTCCACAACAAAGAAAATTGGGCTGGAACGTAGTGGGCACGAATTTGAACCAATTGAAGTTCACAATTGTTTCAAATCTCGGCCTTCTACTAACCTCACTACGTGAGCTAAGTAGAATTTCACTACTGAGCCCATTTTCTTTGTTGTTCCAGACTAGTGTATTCGTAATATTTTATTTTACTTTTAATTTGAATTATTAAATTTGTTTCTATTTAAATTAACTCATTAAATCCAATAACAATCTAGGTTTAAAAAATTATTTCTTTAATACTTCTGCTTGAACGGAGATAGTACCGTCTGTATTCTTATTCCAATAAACACCTTGAATTTCTGGTACGAAGCCTGGAAATCTCTCGATTGCGCCGACTAGAACTTCAAAGTACTTCTGGTCGATATCGCCCCATTTTTCTCCGGGAGCGACGATGAATACTCCGGGTGGGTATGGCAAGGCCCCTTCTACTGCTACTCGTCCCTTAATATCTTTCAAATCAACTAGTTCACTCTGATTCTTCATGAATAATTGGTCTGCGGATTCGGGTGTCATGGTGTAATTTTGCATATCTGGTTTAGCAAATAATTCTTTTTGTAAGGTGAAGGTCTTGTTCTGGCGATAATACTCGTGCATTTCTTGGCACAATTGTTTCAATGTATAACCTTGATAACGGTCTGGATAAAGTTTGGCTAACTTAGGCAAAACTTTGGTTAATGGTGCATCTTCAAAATAGAATTGTTCAAATTCTAAGAAAGCATCTAACAAAGTATCTAATTCTTCCTTAGTATCGCCTGGTGTTAATAGGAACAAAAGTGAATTCAAATCATCTTTTGCACGAATAATTCTTTTTTCCATTAAAAATTCTGCCACGACCGGCCCAGGAATTCCATTTGCTTGGTATTTAGCATTTCTTACATCAATTCCAGGCGTTATAACGGTTATTTTTAGTGGATCAATCATTGCTTGTCCTTGAGCTATTTCATTAAATCCATGCCAATTATCTTGCGGATTCAACTCCCAGTACTTACTATTGGTAGCTAATTCATCCGTACTGATTTCGGCATAATTATCGGGAACTAATGGTCTAAACAATTTTGACTTCTTTAATAACTGCTTACGCCATTCAATTCCCATTCTCAAAGTATCATCCCACCAATTCCTGTTACCTTGACCGGCAGTTAGATAAGCATTAACTGTTAATGAGGCATAGATAGGATAAGAATAACTTGAGGTAACGAATTTCAAATAGGCATTATTAAAATGCTTATGATCAACGTAACGGGCTTGTCCTTTTATGTGAGCATCTTTTTTTAGAATCTGTGAGGTTTGAGCTAGTCCAGCTTGTTGTTTATGTAACGATTGTGTCACTAAAATACCAGGATCTTCTGGTCCATACTCTAACGACAATGGTGATAAATGTTTCATGATTGGTACGAATTGCTCAAATCCACCCCAAGCACAATCGAATAATATATAATCACAAAGTTTACCAATCTTATTAATGATCCATTGAGCGTCATAAAAGACCCCATCATACGTTTCTAATTGTAGGATAGCTAATCTAAATGGACGCTTAGCTTTCGCCTTCTCAGGGTCAATTTTGACTATTTCAGCTCGAATATTAGTTTCATCTAGTGCTTCAGGATTCATTTCACCAATTAATCCTAAAGGATTTCTGTCAGTCGGAATGTAAACTGGTTTTGCCCCACTCATTACTAAAGCACTATTATAAAGTGACTTATGATTATTACGGTCAAAGAGAACTAAGTCATCTTTTGATAACAAGGCACTGGCACAGATTGAATTGGAACTAGTAGTTCCATTTGTACAGAAGTAAACTTTATCAGCATTGTATGTTTCAGCAGCTTTTTGCTCAGCGGTCAAAGGTGTACCACCATGGGTCATGGTATCGCCTAATTCATCAACTGTATCGCTAGTATCCGCAAACATCAGATTCTTTCCAAAGAAACGGTTAAAGACTACTCCAGCTGGATGTTTTTCGTAGTACTGACCGTTGTGGTGTCCTGGAGTGGTAAAACTAATTGGTCGATCTTCTGCAAAATTAACCAAATCAGTCAAAAAACCTGGAACCATTTTTTCTTGATATTTATTGGCAGAATCAATTGCTTCAGAAGTCACATCGGCAGTAGAATTTGTTTTGATAATAGGGATGCCAAGACCTGATGTTTCTTGTAGATTTTCAGCTATTTTGATGGCTGTTGCATCATGTTCGTTTAAGACGATGGCTGCTAATTCGGCAAGATCACTCTTAGCTGTAAACGGAACTGTTTCCCAGTTAGATGATCCACTCATTTTCACATCATCGCCAATGGCAATTTTCAGAAAATTCATATTTTCCCCCTATTTTTTAACTTTTTTCATAAAAACTATTGCAAATGATATATAAATCCCTAAAATTGTTTGAGGATATTTTTTATATTTTCGCAATATTAATTATGAAAAAATATTACAGCATTGATTATATATACGTATCGAGGGTATAAACAAGTGAAAATGAATAGTTCTCTGCTTACACTGAAGCCTCCTAAGTTCTAAAGCCTTTTATAACAAGACTTTTAGACAATTCGGGGGAAAATAAAATTGGAAACATTAGAACCAAATAAAAAGCATTATCTAAGTTGGCCGGTCATTGCCTTGATCGACTTCGTTACTATCATCAGTTTTGAAAATATCTTCTATCCTTTTCAAAACCAAGGATTATCCGTGGTTATCTCATGGATCTTCTTACTTTTTGCCTACGTCATTCCTTATGCTTTAATTTCTAGTCAAATGAGTTTAACTTTTGACAATCAAGCCGGGGGGCTTGCTTCTTGGGTTCGTCACAGTAGTAACGACACCCTAGGTTATTGGACTTCATGGATGTATTGGGTTCAAAGTGTGCCTTACATCGTGGACGTTTCTAACTCTGTTATCGTTTCATTCAGTTGGATGTTTTTAGGTAACAATACTTTGGACAAAAGAATGTCGACTTTCTGGTTCGGTATTCTAACTTTTATCATCATCTTACTTTTCATCTTATTAGAAAATGTTATCAAGAATTCATTAGAAATCCTTTCACTTATCGGTGGGGGTGCCATGTTCATCATGTCGTTCCTCTTTGTTCTTCTAGCAGGTTACGCTGTTTTGCATGGTCATCATATCGCTACACAACCATTCAACTGGGGAGCTTTCAAACCATCGTTTAGCTTGAAATACTTCTCAACTACCGGACTTTTAATCTTCGCTATGTCTGGTGCTGAATTAGCTGCACCTTACGTCGTTCAAATGCGTGATCCTAAGCATGAATTTCCTAAAGCTATGTGGCTTCTTGCTATCATGACCGGTTTCTTGACCATCTTTGGTACATTAGCCTTGGCAATGTTCTTCAATGCCAATCATATTCCACATGACTTCAAGATGAACGGACCTTACTACGCTTTCCAACTATTAGGTACTAGTTTAGGCGTAGGTAAATTATTGATGTACATCTTCGCTGTCGTTCAAGCAATCTTTATGATGGCACAATTAGCTGTTCTGCTTGATGCTTCAAGTCGTGTTTTTGCCGGTGATGTTGCCGACAAATTCATGCCTAAGTGGTTAACTAAGAAAAACAAGAATGGTCGTCCTATTCACAGTTACACAATGACTACTGGTTTGAGTTTATTCTTACTTCTTTTGACAGGTACTTTGCCAAATATCAATACAATTTATAACTGGTTACTAAACATTAACGGAATTATTTCACCATATAAGACTTGTTGGGTATTCTTCGCCTTCGTGGCAATGAGAATGCACCAAGACAAGTTCCACTCTGATTACACCTTTATCAAAAATAAAACTGGTGCTCTGATCGTCGGTGGTTGGTGTCTAGCCTTTACCTTTATCTGTGCTACTTTAGGATTCATTCCTCAAGAAGCTAAGTTCGGTACCGGAGCTTTCAATCATCAATTACTACTAAACTTCATTACTGTTATCGTATTATTCGGACTAGGCTTCGTTATGCCATGGTTACGAAAACGCGAGCAACGTCGTGAAGGTATGGAATTAGATTAAAAATTTAAAATTGAAATGGACCACTAACATTGTGTTGTTAGTGGTCCATTTTTTACTTTATCCAATTAGGGCATAAACAAAGGAATAACGAGTAATATTTTCAACCATTGTTTAAAAAAACTAGGATATTTAACATACTTTTGCTTTGGAATTAATAGATAGAATTTCTTATTGTCATTTTAACCAAAGCTGTTGCGATTTGCTTCTGGCTACTTGAGACAAATTAAAAATTCCTCTGTCCTTATCAATAATAAACTTAAAATTTTAATGGTTAAGAATGTATTTGGAATCTACAGAAATTCAAGGTATCCTACTCCAATTCAAGCTATCTTTTCAAGAAAGCAAGCACGTTCTTCTTATCTGGTTTCATTCTTCCTGCTATAAACGCAATTATGACTGCAACAAAAGCAAACAAAAATTCCCATACTGACCATTTAAAAATTAGTGTTAAGGCTAACATAATAAAGGCCGAAATCAACAAGACTCCATCTCTGGGACCCAATTTCAAATACGGATACATCATCATCAGACGTCACTTCCTTCACTATTTGATATACATTGAATAAGCTCAACCAAGACTCCCAATATCATCACCTACTTTATACCAGAAAGCCTTTCTCACATGCTCTCCATATGATTTCTTCCTAGTACACCATAAGTATAATCAGTATTTTGTTAACCGTTTTCAATAATATATTAACGTTGGATTTATCACATTAACGAAAGATATATGCCCATCATTTACTTAAATAACTTACTAACAGCTGAAGATTTTCTAATAGAAACATCACACTGAACATCATTATCTAGATATAAAGTTCTTTTATGTATATCGTATGAATTTATTCTATCAACATTAACTAATGAACTCTTATCCACTCGCAATAAATTACTATACTTATTTTCAAGTGAATTCAGATTACCTGGAAATGACATTTCCCGATTATCCGACTCTAAATGAACGCGCCCAGGAGATTCTTTTTCTGTGTATAATAAAATTAATTCTTTCATAGGAACAGAGAAATATTTTGACCCAATCTTATATCCAAACGTCATTTCTTTTTCATAAATAGAATCCTGATAATATTGTTCGGTTAATTCAATATCCTTAATGATTTTTTCTTTTATTTCTTTGGAATCATTATCTTTCAATACATAATCTAAAGGAGATATTTTTCTTTCTAGTGTTAAAAATGCTAATTCCTCATGAGTCGTCACAAAAACAATTCTAGCATCAGGCATATTATGTCTAACAAACTCGGCCACCTTCAACCCCGCTTTAACATCACCATCCATCTCCATATCTAAAAAGAACAAACCAAATTGCTCCTTAGAAAAAGAGTCATAGAATGACTTTGTATTACTAGCCTCGACTACTTTTATTGAATAATCATTGATCATTATCGTATTATCTACAATTTCCTTATAGTACTTTCTTTGATTATCATTGTCTTCTAACAAATAAACTGAAAACATTTTTACCTACCTTTGAGAACTATCAATGTAATTCTTAATCTATCTCCAATAACCTCAGTATCTAGATACAAATTACCATCTTTATCAATCAGTTCAGATACATTAGCCAAGCCTGTTCCATGTCCAGAGCCTTTGGTTGAATATCCTTTTTTAAAGATACTTTTTACATCTACAGTGTGGTTTAATGGATTTTCAATTGATATTTCCATGACATCATCATTTTTAATAAAAGCTAAATCAACATCTCTATTCGAACCATTACTAGTCTCTTCAATTGCATTATCAAGTAATATTCCAACTATCCTCACAATATTCAATACATCATTATCAAATTCAACATAATTATCTGTAACTTCAATATTCAATTTAATTCCATTAGATTTTGCCTTAAAGAACTTTTGAATAATAAGTCCTCGAAGTGGTTCATTGGATATTTTCTTATATTCTGACACAATTTTCCCATCTAAATCAGATGTGAATTCTTTTTGTTGAGTTAATTCCTGATATAGTTCCTCATAATCCTTATTAGTTTTTTCAGATGATTTCACGCTCATTGACAAAACAATATTTTTAAAGTCATGTTTGAATCGTCTTAGATCATCATATTGTTCTTGAATATTTTTCAGATATTCGTTTAATTGTCTATTTTGTTCTAATTCATTAGCCATCTTTTCACGAGCAGAATATGCCTTAATCATATTGAACATTTGGTAAATAGCAAAACCCAAAAAAGAAATATATGAAACGGCTATTACGCCACTAATAAGTGCCGTAATTCCTTCAATATCTCCAACAAATAATATGATTATAAAAGTTACAAAAATAAAAGAAACCAGAAAAAATAATTGATCATTCAATGACAAGTAATCAATTTCTTTTTTAATTTCTCTTATTTTTACATTTTTATTTTTTAAAAGTTTGATACTCAAGAATACCAACAATAAATTCAACAAGCATGAAACTATGGCATATTCATCATTAACTCCCAAAATATCTGCTTTTAATGGAATAAAATATACCATTTTTCCGAAAAGATTACAGACTAATAACAATGCAATTTCTATAACAAATGCAATCAATAAAGACGTCAACCTACCTTTGTAGGGGTTAACCCTATGTTGATGAATCATTTCTTTGGTTACAAAAAATATTATAAAAATTAAAAAAATAAAATCTTCAAATAAAATCCCTAATCCACCTAATAATAAGGAACATAATATATCTTTATATATTTTTATTAACGAAATTCTCTCTGTATCCAAATATCGGAATATTATTAATATAAAAAAAATTATCATTGAATCCACAAAAAATTCAATAGGTATGGATACACTAATCATTTTTAATGTTTAATCCATTTTATGACGTTTCTAATTATGCCCTTTGAAGTCATCGCGCCCATTAACATTCTAGCTTTTCCACCTGATATTGTTGATAGTTCTTTTTCTGAAATATTCTTTTTCATAATATTATCTCCCCTAATAATCTATAATAAAAAATCACTATATTGACTATACTTCAAATTAATATATTCACTCATCAAATACCACTTTGGATATTATACTATTTCAAACAAATTTATCTATATAAAAAATATAAACGTTGATTTTTACATATAAACGTATTATTTTTCGATTTACAGATTTTCTAGAATCTCTCCAGAATAAATAACAAATGATTTTTCCGTTCTAAAAGCAGCATAATTAAGTGTCCAAACTTAAGGGCTCAGATCAATGGTAGTTCATTTTTCATCACCACTATTTTTAATTCAACGGACCAAATGTAAAATGAGTTGCTCCAAGTCCATATCCTAAATTCACATCTCGCATCGTCTTTTGATCCAAATTATTCAGCTTATCTTTTACAAATTGATATAACACTCGATTATTTTTGGGCAACGTCATTGGAACGATGAAGTTATCATGATAGAGCTTATAAATTTTTAAACAAACATCTAGCTCACTTGCTCCACTTTTTAACTCTTGAGCACACTCTAATAATCCTTTTTTGTACTCTTTAGGCTGATTGGACAAGTCCTCTTGATATGCCTCATCAATCAATTCAAATAAACCTTTATTCGTCAAAATAACATCCCCTTTCAAGTATATTCTAGTGGGAAGGTAACTTTAATTTGTAAAAATATCCCCAATGGTGGGATTTATGATCATATTCATGCAATTAAGGCATAAACAGGGGAATAATGAGTAATATTTTTAACCATTGTTTAAGAAAGTTGGGATGTTTAATATATTCTTGGTTTGGAGTTAATAGATAATATACTTCTACTAGTACTGTTAAAAATAACGATGTAATGATCCATACGCCAATCCATGCAGCGATAATTAGTAATTCAGTCATCACGGTTAATCTCCTATTAATTAATTGTTGTTGTGCAGTATATAAATATTTTTACTGACTCTCACTAATACATCTATTCTTTCATCTTCACATTATTAACAACAAATGCAAATTTTTCTTATTAAGATTAATTTAGATTCGAGGGAGCTTTGACAACGAAAGAGGTAAATAATAAAATATTTATGGGAAACTTAAGCAAGGGAAACTGACAAATATCTCAAAAGTTTCAGTGATGGTGAATGTTTAGTATGCATCTGTTTATAGAATCAGAATAGATGTTAGGCATAATACTCATCTTATACAAAATAGCTTAGGAAAATAACATGTAATGGGATCTAGTATGAAAAAACTTATGACAATAAAAATAAACAAAAAGTTTTACAAAAAATTAGGATTCTGGGTTGGACTATCTTTATGTTACGAAGCAATCAATATATTTAAAGATAGTTTTTTCTCATTTAATGGATTAATAAATATTATCGGTTTAATACTTGGCTTGGCAGCTATTTATTTGGCCTTAACAGAAAAAAAAGAGAATTAAATTAACTTATATTCCATATGGTTATTAATAACAAAAAAGAGTTTGAGAATAAAAATTCTCAAACTTTTTTTTTACTAATTATATTTGTCCAACTTCAACTGAAGCATCATTAGACAATTTCTTTTGTAAGTACTTTTCCATTTCTTTATAGGAGATATTAAAATTCATCTCAACTTGTTGTGGTCGTTTTGTGTTGAAGATAACTGCTACTTTAGGTTTACGTCCTGGAATTTCAATGGGAATCAAGGTTACGTGAACTACTTGAGCATAATCGAGAACACCTGAATAAAAACCGTTTAAAACGATTTTCTTTTCGCCAACGCCACCAACGCCATTCATAATATTTAACAACATGAATAGAGCCACCATGATGATGTATGACAATTGACCAGTTGGTGAAACTAACAACCAAGCGCCAATAAACGCCGCAAAGATCAATGATGAAATTTTATAAATCGATCTTATTTCAATTTGTGATTGCCAATAGACATTAAAAACAGCACCAATAAAGAAGATAACATCAACTATTAGTAATATTACGCTCATATAACTCTATCCCTTTTCTACTATTTAATTTACTACCTACATTGTATCGTACTTGCATATCAATTACATGCTGACAAGCTTTACAGGCGGTATATCTTCTACTTAAAAATTTTTGTGAATAATATTAATCTAACATAAATAAATTAATCTTTCAGGATTGAAGATGCTTACAACGTCAATAATTGAAGATTTTTTGTTAGGTTACCTTAATTTTATTGTTTATTTACTTTAAAGTTGCTCTCTAACATGATATTATATCTTGAGATTAAAAAAGGGGGATATAAGCTTGAGTGAAAAAAATAAAAAACACGAGAGCCTAATTCATTATGCTAACGGCCCTTCCTTGGAAGAAATTAATGACACCGTTGAAGTTCCTACTGACGCAGGTTTCTTTAAAACCCTATTAGCATACAGTGGCCCGGGAGCTTTAGTTGCCGTGGGTTACATGGATCCAGGTAACTGGGTAACATCAATTGCTGGTGGTGCTCAATTCAAATACAAATTACTATCTGTTATCTTGATTTCTAGTTTGATTGCGATGCTTTTGCAATACATGGCGGCTAAACTAGGGATTGTGACCGGAAGGGATTTGGCACAATTAACAAGAGATCGTACTTCCAAAGTTGGAGGTTTTATTCTCTGGATAATTACCGAACTTGCTATTATGGCAACTGATATTGCGGAGATCATTGGTTCCGCGATTGCCTTGAAATTGCTTTTCAATATTCCAGTCCTCTGGGGTGTTATCATTACAGCCTTTGATGTTCTGTTATTACTAGTCTTAATGAAACTAGGTTTCAGAAAGATCGAAGCCATTGTAGCGACACTTATTATGGTTATTCTATTTGTTTTCTTATACGAAGTTATCCTAGCTAAGCCCGATATGGGTCAAATGATGGTTGGGTTCGTACCAGAACCTCAAATTCTTCAAAACCAAAGTATGCTTTACTTATCACTTGGTATTGTTGGTGCAACAGTTATGCCTCATAATCTTTACTTGCATTCATCAATTTCTCAAGCTAGAAAATACGACCGTGAAGACCCTAAGAGTGTTCACCAAGCCGTTCGTTTCTCAACTTGGGATTCAAATATCCAATTAACATTAGCTTTTGTTGTTAATACTTTACTATTACTTCTAGGTGCTGCTTTATTCTATGGCACAAACAGTGATTTAGGACGTTTCGTAGATCTATTTAATGCTTTGCAAGATCCTAAAGTTGCCGGAGCTGTTGCCAGTCCTGTCTTGAGTATTCTGTTCGCTATTGCTTTGTTAGCTTCAGGTCAAAACTCAACTATTACTGGTACACTATCTGGTCAGATCGTTATGGAAGGTTTCGTCCACATGAAGATGAAACTTTGGGCAAGACGTGTAATTACTCGTTTGATGTCCATCATTCCAGTTATTACCTTTGCTATTATTTACAACGGTAATGAAGCTAAAATCGAATCACTTTTGACATTCTCACAAGTATTCTTGAGTGTTGCGTTACCATTCTCAATTTTCCCATTGATCAAGTTTACAAGTAATAAAAAACTCATGGGTGAATTCGCTAATAACAAATTCGTTGAATATATCGGCTACTTTGTTGCGGTTGTCTTAACAATTCTAAACATCTGGTTGATCTATACTACATTTGTTCCTACGGCTTAAAATACACTTAACTCTGACATGAAAATGTTGGAGTTTTTTTGTTATTATTTATAACGAAAGCATAACGAAAAAATGAGTTGCCATTTGCTTTACCTCTCAATCGCAACCATTAAGTACTGTTGGGAAAAACGTCTTACCCGTAGAATTGGAATCAATCAGGAGGATATCAAAATGAAAATTGGAGATCAATTACAAAAGCAAAGAAAAATTCACGATATGTCTCAAGATAGTTTGGCTAAAAAGTTACATATTTCTCGTCAATCTATTTCAAAATGGGAAAATGGTGCATCTTTGCCTAGTTTCAGTAATATTATGGCAATTAGTAGGATTTTTAATATTTCTCTTGATGAATTAATTAAGGGGGATGATGATTTAATGAACAAATTAGAAAATAGCAAAGGCATAAACAACTTAATTTACTCTATAATTGGCAGTTTTGCTGTAGGAATTTCACTTTGGTTCCTACTAAAATATACGGGACTCTATAATAATTTAACAATCAAAATGTTACTAACTTTGGGAATCGTTATATCATTTATAATGTTAATGTCAAATATCAACTGGAAAAATATTCGTCAAGTAATTACACATAAAGCAATTTTCTGGTTGATAATTTTTTTCATATTAAGTTTAATTCCCAAAGTTAATAACTTTCTCATTGGTTTCAATATTGGCTATCATTCATTTCACTAAATTCATTGACAGTATCTTTTGATTTTATATAAACCGATTGTAAAGTAATAACTTAATCTGGTATTATTTACCCTAAGAAATTAAATAGAAAGCAAGGAATATTGATTGAATGCACTAGTAAATATGTACGGTCCATTCTTTGATCTTCATAACTGGGCAACGGTTATTGAATCGGGGGAAGATTGGTTAATTATTTTATCTTTGGTAGTCATGGAATGTATGTTGTCGGTTGATAACGCTGTTGTTTTAGCTGCTCAAACACAATCACTACCCAACAAGGTTGAACAAGAGAAGTCATTATTCTATGGACTTTTCGGTGCTTACATTTTTAGATTCTTGGTCATCGGTATCGGAGTTTACCTAATAAACTTCTGGTGGATCAAGGTCTTTGGTGCTGGCTACTTGTTCTATCTTTTCTTAAAGCATTTCTTCTTTAATAGAAATAAGAATGTTCAAGTTCCCACTGAGCCTAAAAAAGAAAATGCTCTTGAAAAGCATTTACATATTTCTAGATTCTGGCAAGTTGTTATCTCGATTGAATTAATGGATATCGTCTTCTCAATTGATTCTGTCTTAGCTTCCCTAGCTGTCTCCAGCAATCCTGTTATTGTTCTGATCGGTGGAATGATTGGCATTTTAGCTATGAGAGGTATTGCCGAGCTTATCATGGGACTAATGAAGAAGATTCCGGAATTAAACGGAATGGCTTACTTCTTGATTCTTTTCATTTCAATTAAGTTGTTCTTATCGATTCCAGCTATCGACATCGAAATTCCTAATATGGTCTTTGTCGGCGTCTTGATTGCTGCTATCGTTATTACCTTGATAATTCATCAAATCAACAATAACCGAGCTCCTAAAAGTAAAAAGAAAAACTAAAAAAATAACATCTATCAAGTAACCTTATAAACCACTTGGTAGATGTTATTTTTTATATTTTTATTGTTTATTTTGTAATTTAGAATGTTTCAAACCATAAACAAAGTAGACTACGATACCAATTGAGATCCAAATTCCAACACTGATTTTAGAAATCGTTGGTAACATAAGCAAGAAGTAAATACTTGCTAGTCCAGCTAAGATTGGTAAAACCGGATACCAAGGCATTTTAAAGCCATCATTAGGAATATCTTTTCTTTTACGTAAAGGAATAATTCCAAATGATATAAATACGAAGGCTAATAATGTACCTGCATTGATCAATGATGTTAATTCAGTTAATGGTACTAATCCAGCAAAAACAGCTTGAACAACGGTTGCTACCCAAATAGCATTCTTTGGTACTGAGAACTTTGTATCAACTTCACCCATTTTTTCTGGCAACAGTCCATCACGACCTAGCGCATAAACCAAACGCGAACCACCGAAGAACATTGTCAATAACGATGTAAAGATACCAACCAGTGCTCCAATAGTAATCAGCTTATTCCAAGTATCTAGATGTACTACTTTCAATGCATAAGCTGCAGGATCATCAACATTTAAGTCTTTATAATTAACAATACCTGTTAAAACAAATGAAAAACCAACATATAGAATAACTGCAACCACAACAGTTCCCAAAACTCCACGAACGACATCACGCTTAGGATTAATAGTTTCTGCTGAATTGGCAGCCAAAGCATCAAACCCTACAAAGGCAAAGAATACAGTTGCCGTAGCGGTTGAAATCCCACCCATTCCAAATGGTTCTGTATGGAATTGTTTAGGATAAAATGGCACATAATTACTTGTTTTAATATAAAAAGCCCCGACAACGATAAATAAAATAATAATTGCAACTTTAATCAAAACTGCAACATTTTCAACTTTTTTAGATAAACTAGCACCTTGTAAAATAATCGCTGCAATTAACAAAACGATTAAGGTAGCGGACAAATTTATTCCCCCACCTTCCAAAGGACCTGCTGCTAAAAACTTAGGCATATGAACTCCAAAAGCACCTAAGATATTGTTATTAAAGTACGAGGCAAAACCGACCGCTTCAGCAGACACAGTCAAAAAGTACTCCAAAATCAAGGCCCAACCTAAAATCCAGCCAATAATTTCACCATAAATTACTGCACCAAATGAATATGCTGAACCAGCAACTGGCATGGCAGATGAAAATTCCGCATATGCCATACCAACGAAGCCTGACACAATCGCCGCTATCAAAAAGGCAATCGTAACTGCAGGTCCGGCGTGCAAAGCCGCTTCATGTCCAGGTAAAATAAAAATACCAGTTCCAATAACCGCTCCAATACCTAAGGACAATAAATCCCTAGCTCCTAAACTTTTGGTTAATCTGGAGTCAGCTTTTAGAAAGGTTCCAACTGACTCCTTTTTAAAGACATTTTTCATAAATATCTCTCCTTAAAAATGCGTAAAGATGAATTACATTAAGTTTAAATCTTACTACAATATTTTTCATAAAAAAAGCAATCTTCTTTTATTAATCAAGAAGATTGCTAAATAATTTTATTATGATTATCCTCAGTACGATATTTTGTAGGTGCAATACCAGTATACTTTTTAAAGGTTTGACTGAAATAACTCAATCTCGTAAATCCAAGTTCATCAGATATTTCCTTAACACTTTTATCTGATTCCCTTAAAAGAATCATCGCCTTCTGAATCTTACGAGCGTTTAAATAAACTGAAAAACTCAAACCTGTTTCCCGTTTAAATAATTTACTGAAATAATAATCAGAGAGATAAACTTTACTAGATACTTGATCAAGGGTTAAACGCTTATCCAAATTGCCATCAATGTATTCGATTGCTGAAATAATCGAACTATTGGCAGTTGACATCACCTTTATTTGTTGCAAAGCTTTGCCCTCACTGTCCTCTAGTTCGTCAATTGCATCATTAACGTCCAAAGCATATTTAATTATAAAATTATCTATACCTCGAATTTGAATGATAATTTTTGAAACATTCTCAATCAAAAGTTTAAGATAGGCCACTTGCTTTTGCAATTTTTGCATAATCACTAAATGTTCAGAACTTGGCCCACCATCAACATCCAAAGCCACACAAATTTTACCAACCCTCTGATTGATAGCCGCAATTCTCAAAGGTGCATCCGCATATTCAAGATTATACTTATATTTATTGACGCTCAATTTGGACAAGTCAGCTTTTTTATTCATCTTTGCCAAAGCACTACTTTCTGACAAAATACCAAATATACCCTCTTGCAAATGATCATCGTTTCCCAAAACAAAAACTGCAATTTCATTTGTTTCTGCGTAGGACTGCAACAGGTGAATAAGCATTTTATCATTACTAGACAACAAAGACTGTAAATCAAACTCTTCCATAATTACTAGCCAACCAATCTACAATATTTAAATCTTTGAATTTAGATATTCCATTAGGACTACTGCATCGTTGTGTTCTTGATCTTTGGCACTATACAAGATAAGAACATCTTGTTTTTCCAAAGCTTTTCGAATCTTTTCTAAAAATTCATTCGTATATGGATTATCTTCAATTTCAGATAGATACTTGCTTTTGAACTCAGTGTATTTTTCAGGATCATGTCCGAACCATTTTCTCAATTCCGGACTGGGAGCAATTTGCTTTGCCCAAAGATCCAAAGCAGCTCTGACTTTTGACATACCCCTAGGCCAAAGTCGGTCTACTAAAACACGATATCCTTCTGGCAAATCTTTATCATAAATACGTCTCAAAATCAGTTTAGACATTGAACTAACCTCTTTTTTCAATTTAATTGTATCACATCAATTAGTCTATTTTTTACTTCTTTTTTGCCAAAATTAGCACTCTGAAATATAGAGTGCTAATTTCTTGAATTTTACCAAAAATGGGTCTTATAATGTACTTGTAATAAAGGGAAAGGAAGTAACAAAGTATGGCAAACGAAATTATGGATCGTAATAATTTAATGAGAAATTGGTTCAACGGTGATTCTTGGATGAACAATTTACCATCCATATTTGACAACAATTTCCCAGAAGATTCAACACTAAAAACAGATATTAAGGAAACTGATAAAAATTACGAAGTTCATGTGGATATGCCAGCATTTGACAAGAAAGACATCGACATTAATTATGATAATGATGTTTTAACCATTAGTGGTCATCGTGATAGTTTCAACGATCACAATGATGAAAAAGGTGACATGATTATGAGTGAGCGTTCAAGCGGTCGCTTTATGAGACAATATCACTTACCAGCAGTTGATACAGAAAACATCAAAGCTACATATGATAAAGGTGTTCTTCAAATTGATCTTCCTAAATTGGAAAAGAAGACCGACACTGGACATCATGTTGATATCAACTAATTAAACAAGACTTTCAGATATCCATTATCCCTTGTGGGGTAGTGGATTTTTTTATATCAACTAAGCTAGCTGAAGGATATCGTCGTCCGTGAAATTTTTCTTAGTGACAAAGTCACTTAGAAAAAGGCCGATATTTGAAACAATTATGCACTTCAATTGGTTCAAATTCGTGCCCACTACGTTCCAGCCCAATTTTTTTTGTTGCAGAGGACGACACCCTTCAATCCCCCAAATTTTTTAATATTCATAAAATCTTCACATTTTACAAATATATAATTCATAAAGATTAAGTAATATATTACTTGTAGATGAGAGACGTAATAAATCCCTTTTCTCACCCCCTATAACATATATATTTAATCCCCTAAATAAAAACACCTTTCCCCGAGGTGTTTTTTTATGTTTTTAAGCATCTGTCGGTAGTAGTTCTTATAAAAATAAGCTATACTAAGAGATGCAGAGTGGAAGATTTCTACTCTCATGGGATGTAGCAATTCAATTGCTACAAAAGGACAAAAGAATTTATAAAATTTAAAAAGACTTATCGACTTTGGGCTATCCAATCTTCTTAGAAATTAAAATTTAATTACCATAACTTAACATGATAAGCCTGTAATAAATATGAACTGTAGATTAGAGATAACTACTCTTTTCTCATCCCCCCTAAAACAATATTCAATCCCCTTAAAAAGGACATCCTTCCCCAAGGATGTCCTTTTTTGTTATTAATCTTTAATTAAAGTGCCTCGTAATATAAATTCTGAAGGAATACTCTTTTTAACAATTTCTTTCTCAAATATCGTCCAAAAAGCATACTCACCTATTTCTGTTAACTTATGATCAATTGTAGAGAAGTTCATCAAACGACTATAATCCAAATTTTCTTGTCCAATCACTGGTATATCAAGTTTCATCACCATTAATTGACGAATAATACCCGCTGCTACTTGATCACTATTAGCAAAAATAACTTGTAAATCTGAATCACGTTCAACCAAATATTTAGCCGCTTTCATACCATCGCTAAAATCTTGAGCTCCCATATAAAGATGCTGTGTCGTTACTTCATGACCAAATATTTTTTTATATGAAGTCTTGGTTTTCTTAGTAGATTGACTATATTTTTCACTTCGACTGAGTGTAACGCCGATATGCTTAAACTTTAATCTGCGTAATAAATCAAAGACTTTGTTATAGGATTCTTCACGGTCTGTATACGCACAAGAAATTGGATAATCAAATGTATCTTCACAACAAGTAATATTTCCATACTGACGATATTCAAGGATTTTTTCAAAAGAAATAGCTCGTGATGTAAAAATCAATCCATCAAAAGCTCGATGTTTTAGCATTTCTAAATACTTTATTTCACTTTCTTCATTATAATCTGATGGCAAAAGGGTCACTTGATAATCCTCTTTGAATGCCGCTTTAGTTATAGCGGAAATCAATTTTTGAAAATAAGGTATATTAATGTATGGCAATACCACCCCAACAGTGTAGGTTTTGCCAGTACTCAAGGCTCTAGCAACATCATTAGGATGATAATCTAATTCTTCCATAGCATCGAGAATATCTTTTTTAGTATCTTTAGCAACATAACTTTGATTATTGATCACTCGAGACACGGTCGATACTGAATGTCCCGAAAGCTTTGCAACATCTCTAATATTTGACATAAATATCACTCCTGATTTAATTGTTAGCTTGCTACATTTAGATATATTAAAAAAATTATTGAAAAAAATCAAAATTCACAATTTCTTCACATTTTCAAAATAATTGGTTCACACTTATTAAGTATAGTATTACTTGTAGATGAGAGATAAGAAATCTCATCTCATCCCCCCTATAACATATATATTTAATCCCCTAAAAATTAAAAGAACACCTTCCCCGGGTGTTCTTTTTTATTGTCCTATTTTCTAGCTGCATGAATAGCAGCGGCCTTTAACATCAAATCTGTTACTTCAATGTCCTTAAAACCGACGTTTTGCATCATTTGAGCTAATCGTTTAATACTGACAAATTTATTAACCGAATCATCCAAATATTGATACTCTGATTGACTTTTAGCAAATACCTTTCCCATTAAGGGCATTAAATGGTTGAAGTAAACTTTCCAACCTAATTTAACGATTGGGGTTTCAACTTTAAAAGCTTCTAGACATATTAATTGTCCATCAGGCTTTAGTACTCGATATATTTCTTGCAAAACTTGATTGGCATCTGGCACATTTCGTAAACCAAAACCAATCGTCACAACATCAAAACTATTATCAGCGTAGCGCAAATTCATAGCATTACCTGATTCCAAGACAATATTAATAGCTTCAGATCTACCCACTTTTTGTTGAGCAACCTTTAACATTTCCTGACTGAAGTCCATCCCTACAATTTGAGAATGAGGATATCTTTGAGCCAACATAATTGTCCAATCTGCCGTTCCACAACAAAGATCCAATATTTTTCTAGGAGCAACATCAATCTTCTCGGTAGCCTTTTGACGCCACTTTTGATGAGTTCCTAAACTCATAATTGAATTCAATTTATCATAACTTCCAGCAATCTTGTTGAATGTCTTTTGAACATCTTTTTCTGGTACTTTATTAGTCAGTCCCATAGCTTACCTCTAATTGATGTCGTTTTTACGACCATAATAGTATAGATATTTAACTCCACTATCAGAAATAACAAATTTAGAAACACCTGCGTTATCTGGTTGAATAATGCCAGAAATATCCTTGGCACCAGTTACAACTTTCAAAAATGAACGACTAACGAAGCCATGGCAGACTACCATGATCTTCTTGTTACCCTTTTTAGCCATATCGTCCATAAATTCTTCGACACGCTTGTATACGTCTACGTATTCTTCACCGTCTTTAGCATACTTAGTATAATTAGGTAGTAAATAATGGTTCTCATCAAAAGCGTCTGGATATTGTTGACGAAGTTCACTTTCTTTAACACCATCCCATGAACCATAATCGGCTTCACAGAGGCGTTTATCTTGTTTAATTTCATGAGTACCTTGATTTAATATCTCAGCAGTTTGCATAGCGCGTTTCATCGGACTTGAATAAATTTCATCAAATTTATTGATATCAATATGCTTCTCTAATTCTTCAACTTGCTTAATTCCATTAGCGTTAAGCGGCTTATCAGTAGACATACCATTGATACGTCCCTCATAGTTAGTATCCGTTTCGCCATGTCTTACAATATATAATTCGACCATAAGATTCTCCTCTTTGTTAGCGCTTTAAAATACATCTTTTAGTATTTCATTATTGACTTTGCTTTGCAACTCAATTATAGTGAAAGCAATCAAATATAGTCCTTTAAATATTGGTCCCGTGAGGCTAATAAGGAAACACGTTCAGTCTTCTATTTCGCATACACGGGATAGAGGACTATTTTTTTGCAAAAGAACAATTAGGGGAGATGTTTTCTTTGGATCCAAATAGTAAAGAGTATCGCAATCCAGATGCAGTTTTGGACGTTTACGAAAAGCCACCTTTAAGTAGTTGGGCTTTCCTTTCCTTACAGCACTTATTCTCAATGTTTGGTGCCACCGTTTTAGTACCGTTACTAGTAGGACTTGATCCTAGTATCGCGTTATTCAGTTCTGGTGTTGGTACCATTATTCATATTCTTATTACTCACCGTAAAATTCCAGCTTACATGAGTTCTAGTTTCTCATTCATTGTGCCAATGGTTGCGTTAATGAAAACCGTTGGTTATGCCGGGGTTGCTCAAGGTACCATTGCCGTCGGTTTAGTTTACTTAATTGTTTCAGTAATTGTTGGTTTCGCTGGTTCCGCTTGGATCGACAAGGCTTTACCACCAATTGTTGTCGGACCTATCGTAATTGTTATTGGTATGTCTGTTGCTGGAAGTGCAGCTAATAATGCTATGATGAATGGCTCACATTATGATCTTAAATACTTCGGTGTTGCTATGTTTACCTTATTCTTAACCGTAATTCTTAATATGTATTTAAGAGGTTTCTGGAGTAATATTGCTATCTTACTTGGTATCATCGGTGGTTATATTCTTTCCGTTGCTCTTGGTATCGTTGATTTTTCTAAAGTAATTTCCACACCATGGTTCAAATTACCTGCTTTTGATTTGATGTTTGTTAACTACATGCCCAAACAAATATATTGGGGAGCAATTCTAAGTTTCGCGCCGATTGCCTTTGTAACTATGGCCGAACACTTAGGCCACATTATGGTTCTTGACGAATTAACTAATCGTGATTTCTTCAAAGACCCTGGCTTACATAAGACTTTGGCTGGTGACGGTACTGCATCGATCGTTGCAGCCTTCCTTGGCGGTCCTCCTATTACATCATATGGTGAAAATATTGGTGTCATGGCCGTTAACAAGATTTTCAGTGTCTACGTTGTTATCGGTGCAGCTGTCTTTGCCGCCCTCTTTGGTTTCGTCGGTAAATTAAGTGCCCTTATCCAAACTGTTCCCGGTCCAGTTATCGGTGGTATCAGTTTTGTCCTCTTCGGTGTTATTTCATCTAGTGGCTTAAGAATCCTAGTAGATAACAAAGTTGACTTCAATGAAAAACGCAATTTAATGATTGCCTCAGTAATCCTAGTTATCGGTATCGGTAATGCTTACCTTCAAGTCGGTTCCTTCCAATTCACTGGTGTTGGTGTAGCAACTGTTGTTGGTATCATCCTTAACCTAATTTTGCCAAAGCACGCTTTATCAGAAAATTGGAACGAAGATAAGGACAAATGGGCTAGAGATAAGAAAACTAAATAATAATTTAAAAGTATTTATGGGAAATCTTTTTCTTATAAATGCTTTTTATTTTGGTTATATAGTTGAAGGATGCCGTCCTCCACAACAAAGAAAATTGGGCTGGAACGTAGTGGGCACGAATTTGAAACAATTGAAGTTCACAATTGTTTCAAATCTCGGCCTTCTACTAAGTGGTAAAACACTAAGTAGAATTTCACTACTGAGCCCATTTTCTTTGTTGCTCCGGACTAGTATTATTATTTTTTCGATTTTATACGAGAATTTTAAATGACAAAAATAGAAATCAGCACCTTAGTCTGGAGCAAAATTTCTGCGGAAGACGGCATTCTTTAATTCTCCTCCCTAAAGAAAGGGCTATTTTTCAGTACCAAATTTACTTTTGCGTTAAAATTATAATTGTAGGAGGAATATTATGAATTTAAAACTAGATTCTACTGTAACTTTGAACAATGGTGTTAAAATGCCTCAATTGGGTATGGGCGTTTGGAAGGTCAACAACTCTGGCGCTTCTCAAGCTGTCCAATGGGCATTAAAACATGGCTATAAAGCTATTGATACTGCTAAGCAATATGGTAATGAAGCTGGTGTTGGTGAAGGTCTTCAAAAAGGCTTTGCTGACAATGGCCTCAAACGTGAAGATATCTTCCTCACAACCAAAATCTTCAGTGGTGACCAAGGATATCAATCAACGCTTGATAACTTTGAAGGTCAACTAAAGAGATTGCAAACAGACTATGTAGATCTTCTCTTGATTCACTGGCCAGTAACAGAAACATACATGGATACTTGGCGTGCTTTGGAGACTATTTATAAAGAAGGTAAAGCACGTGCCATCGGTGTTTCTAACTTCAATATTGAAAGACTAAAGGATATTCTCAAAAACGGTTCAATCAAACCAGCTGTTAATCAAATGGAATATCACCCACTTTGCCAAGAAGTTGACATCAAAAACTTCTGTGATGAAAACAATATTTATCTAGAAGCTTGGTCTCCACTTGGTGGTGGTTCAGTTCTCGGTGACTCAAGACTTAAGAAAATTGCCGACAAATACAATAAGTCAGTTGCCCAAGTAATCTTACGTTGGGATCTTCAAAATGGAATCATTACTATTCCTAAGTCAGTTCATGAAGAAAGAATCGTACAAAATGCAGATGTTTATGATTTTGAATTAAGCGATGCTGACATGAAAGAAATCAATGGATTTGATGACGACAAGAGAAGTCTTTGGTATGGCGACTTCTTCTGGAGTGGCAATCCTGACGGTTATAAAGATGATGTTGATGTCTGGGATGACTAAATAAAAATAAGAACAGTATCTATTAAGAAATTCAGGTTTTACTACCTTGAATACCTTTCAATAGACACTGCTCTTATTTTTTTATCTTTCAATTGTAGTTTCTTTACGGGTTATCACTGAACCTAGATTATAGTTCAAAACTTCATTCTGTTTATCAATCAAAATACCAGTTAAATTGTAATGTGCAATAAACGACATAAATTCTGTCTCACTAACTAAATTACCCACTAACGACCAAATAGTTGATTCAACCAGACTATTTCGAATAACAGTCGTCTGTAATATGTCGCTACGATTAGATTTTAAACTGTTACCTAGATCTGTGCTGTTGGTGGTCGAAACTGCACCATTCTTTAGATAATATGTCGTTAATGAATTCATCTCTTCAGAAGGCGATTTAATATCAATATTCCAACAAAAATCTGAATTCTGCTTAGTAGAAAATTTAATTCTACCTTCACTCTCTAAATAAATTCCTACTATTTCTGGATTATTCAAAAGTGGTTTGAGATTTTGATCAAAGACTTGTTCAATGGCCCAACTTTTTACTATTTCAGAAGGATCAAATTTACCGGCAAAATAAGGTTTATAAACGCCATTAGTCATTTGTTCAGCCAAAATAGCCGAATTATAGATTGTTTTAAAATCATTCGAAGAAGTCAACGGCGTTATATCGCCTCTTTGAAATTTAGAAACCAATGAATCATAATTAAAAGCCGAGAATTCGCGATCTATTTCGGTTAGCCGCTTATCTATCCGTTCAGAAGTTATTTTTAGAAGCTCCATCATAGTTGAATTATTAGTTAGTGTTGCTAGTTTAATTAAAAAGCTCATATTCATTTGATTAATTTGATTAGTTAAATAATTATATTTTTTTGTTTGCATTAAGTACTACCTCGATTCATTCAATTCTGAATATATTTAAAAGTATACGGTCGACTTTTGAATAATTTATGACTAAAATTAGAAATTTTGACAAAAAAATGAGATACATAACGGTGTTATGTATCTCATTTTTTTACTGCTATTCGATCTGAAAATCCGTCACGAAAGTTCTCCATACCTAAACTTTTATCAACGATCATTCCCGTCAAATGGTATTTTGAAATGAATTCTGGAAACTTATTGGTGCCTGCAGAAATACCGGCTGAGGACCAAATATTAGCATCCAATGCATTATTGCTAACAACTGTCACCTGCTCTATATCGCTCTTTTCTTTACGCAAGCTTCGCATTTTATTAGAAGTTGAGATAGCTCCATTCTTCAAAAAGTAAGTTGCTAAAAGGATATCTAAATTCTTGGGATCTTTAACTGCAATACGCCATCTGAAGTCAATATTAGGACGACTAGCTAAACGGACATCATCACCAGATCTTAACGAAACTCCATCAATTCCATCATCATTTAATAATGATAAAAGATAACGATTAAATATCTTGTCGATCATCCAACCATTCAATAAACCAATCGGATCATATTTGCCATTAAAGTAAGAACTGAAATAGTGATGGGTCATCTGTTCTGCTGTGATAGTTTGCTCGTATACTTCTTCAAAATCTTTAGACTGCATCAAAACTGCTTCTTCTCCATCTTGAAACCTAGCCAAAGTTGAATCATTATTTTCTAACGAAAAAATATCATCATACTCCTTAAGATTTTCAGAAATTGCGGCTACTGTTTTATCCACTTTTAATTGATCAATTCTTTCAGAATCAGGTGTTGCTAGTTTGATTTCAAATGGTAGATCAAACTTATTGATAACAACACTTATATATTTATAGTTAGTCATATTTTTCACTCCTTTATCTAAAAAAATACGTATGCTTATCTAATTTATCGATAAGTATACGTACCAAATGTGATGAAAATATGACCAGGGTTTGAAAGTTTCTAGGCAGTCTTTTTATTAGAATTTAATAGTAAATTCAAAATGATTGCTGAGAAACTTCCAACTACTAATCCATTATTTAAAATAGTTTGTAAAGTAGAAGGCAAGAAGTGCAAGAGAGTTGGTTGAACTGTCACACCTAATCCCAAACTGATAGAAACTGCCATAATCATAATATTATTATTATTCATTTCTACTTTAGATAACATCTTAATTCCTTCAATTCCGACAGTACCGAACATAATCAACATGGCACCACCTAAAACTGCATTAGGAATCAATTCAGCAATTGCTCCAACCTTAGGAATCAATCCTAAGATAATCAAAAGAAACGCTGAGAAATAAACTGGCTTATTTTTCTTAATTCCTGACAATTGAACAACGGCAACATTTTGTGAGAAAGTTGAATATGGGAATGTATTGAAGATACCGCCTAAAATGGCAGCCAATCCTTCAGATGCATAACCTCTTTGTAAATCATTCTCATCTAGATCACGTTTAGTAAGTTCGGCTAATGCATAATAAACACCGGTTGATTCAATCATACAAGTCAAAGCAGCTAATAACATAACCAAAATTGATGACCATTCAAACTTTGGCGTTGCAAAGTAAAATGGACGCGGAATTTGGAACCAGTGAGCAGAGCTAACGCTACTGAAACCGATTTGTCCCATACCAATACCTAATAAGTATCCAGCGACGATACCGATCAAGACAGCAATCTGTTGAATAAATCCACGGCCCCAAATACTTACGACAACAATTATTAATGCCGTAGCAAAGCCTAAAATTAAATTAGTCGGACTACCAAAACCTTTAGCAGCAACATTGCCACCACCGATATTTTGAAATGCGACTGGTATCAAAGTAAAGCCAATCAATGTAATTAATGAACCAGTAACAACTGGTGGAAAGAATCGCTTTAATTTAGCAAATATCTTTGAAATTAACATAATAAAGATACCCGCTACGATAATAGCACCATACATATAAGCAATCCCAAAATGATGCCCTATATTTTGTAACGGCGTTACATATTCGACGGCTGATCCTAAAACAACTGGCAAACCTATCCCAGTCAGTGGTGTTCGCTTAATCTGTAGGAGTGTAGCTACCCCACACATAAAAATATCTACTGAGATTAAGTAAGTCATTTCTTTAGCTGTGAATCCAAGTGATGCTCCAATTAAAATTGGAATCAAAATATCCCCGGAATACATGGCCAATAAATGTTGAAATCCTAATAGCAAATTCTTTAAGAAAGAATCGCTCTGGTTTTTTGTATCAAGATCCATTATTGCCCTCCTATTTATTTAGAAAATTATAGCATTATTTCAGAAAAGTATTAATGGTCAAGTTTAGATAAATCTCAACTTTAGATATGCTAAAATGGTATCCAGATAGATAGGAGGAATTTTCAAGATGAAGAAAAATCATTTGGATGACGCTTGTACTACTATTTTAGTTGGTAAAAACGCCAGTTTAGATGGCTCAACAATGATTGCCAGAAATGACGATACATTCTTTGCCGTTGCTCCACATAGTTTCGTATTGAACCCTGCCGTTAAAGGTGAAAAGGGCCGTAAGGTTAAGTCATGGTTAAATGGCTTTGAATCTGAAGTTCCCGAAAATGGCTACAAATGGCCTGCTGTTCCTAATGTAGACTACAAGAAGTTTGGTTACTATGACGAAAGTGGTATTAATGGTAAGAATGTCGCTATGTCAGCCACAGAAAGTACCTATGGTAACGAACGTGCTTTGGCATTTGACCCACTAGTTAAAGATGGTATGGACGAAGACGTTATCGTTCGTATGGTTCTTCCTTACGTTGATTCAGCCAAAGGTGCTGTTGAACGTACCGGTGAACTTATCAAGAAATTTGGTTCACCTGCTGGTAACTCAGTTCTATTCAGTGACAAAGACGATGTTTGGTACATGGAAATTGTTACTGGACACCACTGGGTAGCTCAAAGAATCCCTGATGATAGTTATGCTGTTTGTGCTAACCGTGTTTCAATTCAACAAGTAGATTTCAATAACCCTGATGAATTTATGTGGTCAGAAGGAATCCAAGAATTTGTTGAAAAGAACCACTTGAACACTGACAAAACTGGCTGGAACTTCAGACATATCTTCGGTACAGATAACTTAAAAGACCGTCACTACAACACTCCTCGTGTTTGGTTCGGTCAAAAATTCTTCAACCCAGAAATCGAACAAGATCCGGAAGATGGTGAACTACCATTCATCATGAAGACAGATCACAAAATTTCTGTTGACGATATTGAATACGTTCTAGGTTCTCATTACAACGAAACACCATATGATCCATATAGCCCATATGCTTCAGACGAAGACAAACACCGTTACCGTCCAATTGGTTTGAACAGAACTCAAAACTCACACGTTCTTCAAATCAGAAATGACGTTCCTGAAGAATACGCAGCTATCATGTGGCTATGTATTGGATTCCCAACATTTGCACCATACATCCCATTCTATACAAATATGAATGAAACAGATCCTTCATATAACGATGCTTCACTTGATTTCAATTTCAAGGACGCTTATTGGATGTACAATGCCCTATCAGTACTTGTTGAATCAAATTACAGTGAATTTATCCAAGATGACGTTGACTACTTAACAGAAGTTCGTCAAGACCTTCGTATGGCTGTCGCTGAAACTGACAAACTTGCTGCTAACTATTCAGGTGAAGAATTAGTTGAATTCCTAACTGACAGAAACCAAAAAGTTGTTAGAGAAATGCAAGATAAAGCTCACAAACTATTTGGTGAACTTTATACAAAGGGTATCAACCTTTCAAAACTTACATTTAATATGGATGAAAATCTATAGAGAGTGGAACAAGCCTGCGAGTTTCTGAGCATTAGCCTAGCGTTGTGAATTATTCGCCTACTTTGCGAATAGTTTGCAATGCGTAGCTAAGCGGAAGAAATTG